>NZ_CBFHPP010000005.1:0-172612 GCF_965657785.1 Lentibacter sp. | reverse complement strand
GATGGCGTCCGAGCGTGAGCTTGAGCTATCGGACGAGCATGACGGGATTATCGAGCTGCCCTCGGGCGAGGTGGGCGACAAGTTCATTGACTGGCTGGCAAAGAATGCGCCTGAGAAGGTCGACCCTGTGATCGAGATTGCCATTACGCCGAACCGCCCTGATGCGCTGGGCGTGCGCGGGATTGCGCGTGATTTGGCGGCGCGGGGGTTGGGCACGCTCAAGCCTGTGGCGACGCCAAGCCATGACGGGCAGTTTCCCTGCCCGATCACTGTCACCATTGAGGATGACGCCAAGGAAGACGGCTGCTTTGTGTTTGCGGGCCGTCTTATTCGCGGTGTGACAAACGGGCCAAGCCCCGCGTGGCTTCAGCAGCGCCTCAAAGCGGTTGGCCTCAGGCCCATTTCGGCGCTTGTCGATATTACCAACTTCTTTACCTATGATCGCAACCGCCCTTTGCACGTCTTTGATGCGGGCAAGGTCAACGGCAATCTGCGCATTCACCGCGCCACGGCGGGTGACAAGATTGTTGGTTTGGATGAGAAGGAATATACCTTCTCTGGCGGTCAGGTTGTGATCTCTGATGACACGGGGATCGAGAGCATTGCGGGCGTTATGGGGGGCCTCAGCACGGGCTGCACCGAGGAGACAACAGATGTGTTTCTTGAGGCGGCCTATTGGGACCATATCCAGATCGCCATGACGGGGCGGGCGCTCAAGATTAACTCGGATGCGCGCTATCGCAACGAGCGCGGCATTGACCCTGCTTACAATATGCAGGCGATGGAGGATGCGACCGCTATGATCATGGAGCTGTGCGGCGGCGAGCCGAGCAATGTGACTGTGGCGGGCAAGGTGCCTGATGTGAGCCGCGCTTATAAGCTTGATGCGAAGCGGGTGCAGAGCCTTGTCGGCATGGACATCCCCGAAACGGAACAGCGCCAGACGCTGACGGCGCTGGGCTTCAAGCTTGAGGGCAATATGGCGCAGGTTCCGAGCTGGCGGCCTGATGTTCTGGGCGAGGCGGATTTGGTCGAGGAGGTTGCGCGGATTGCGAGCCTGACCAAGCTTGTTGGCAAGCCTCTGACGCGGGCGAGCGCGGGTGTGCCAAAGCAGATTTTGCTGCCGCTTCAGAAGCGCGAACAGGCAGCGCGGCGCACGGCGGCGGGCCTTGGCTATAACGAATGTGTGACCTACTCTTTTGTCGATCAGAAGAGTGCGGCTCTGTTTGATGGCGGCAGTGATGCCACCATGTTGGCGAACCCGATTTCAAGCGAGATGAGCCATATGCGGCCTGATCTGCTTGTCGGGCTGTTGCAGGCGGCGGCGCGCAACCAAGCGCGCGGGTTTGCAGACCTTGCATTGTTTGAAGTCGGGCCAGTTTTCAGCGGCGGAGAGCCGGGGGAGCAGGCTTTGCAAGTCTCCGGGCTTTTGGTCGGCAAGACGGGTCCGAAGGATATTTTGGGCGAGAGCCGTTCTGTGGATGTGTTTGATGCGAAGGCTGATGCCGAGGCTGTTTTGGCCGCGATTGGTGCGCCTGCCAAGGTGCAGGTGATGCGCGGTGGGCCGAGCTGGTGGCACCCCGGGCGGCACGGCAAGATCTGTCTGGGGCCGAAGAAAGTCTTGGCGATCTTTGGCGAGCTGCACCCCAAAGTGCTTAAGGAGATGGGCGTGAAGGGGCCAGCTGTGGCCTTTACCGTCTGGCCAGAAGAGGTGCCTGAAGCGCGCAAGAAGAGTGCGACGCGGCCTGCCTTGAAGGCCAGCGATTTGCAGGCTGTGGAGCGGGACTTTGCCTTTGTGGTGGATGCGCAGGTTGAGGCGCTGACGCTGCTCAATGCGGCGGCGGGGGCGGACAAGGCTTTGATCGAAGATGTGCGCGTCTTTGACGAGTTTATTGGAGGCTCGCTTGGCGAGGGCAAGAAGAGCCTTGCCATCACGGTGCGGATGCAGCCGCAAGACAAGACGCTGAAGGACGAAGACATCGAGGCGGTTGCGGCCAAGATTGTCGAGAAAGTCATGAAAGCCACAGGCGGGAGCCTGCGCGGGTAAGCTTTTAGGGGGTGTGAGATGGTCGACAGCAAGACGTTTTGGGACAAGATGGCGCCCAAATATGCCCAAAGCCAGATGCGCAGTGTGGAGGACTATGAACACACGCTGGGCCGCACCCTCAGCTATCTGACGCCTGAGATGCGCGTGCTTGAGATGGGCTGTGGCACGGGCACAACCGCGCTCAGGCTTGCGCCGAGTGTGAAAGCCTTTGTGGGCACAGACCAGTCGAGCGAGATGATCCGTATTGCGCGCGAGAAGGCGGCCGCGGAGGCGCATGGCAACCTTGAGTTTCGGGTGCTGGGCGCGGCGGAGAGCGCGCAGCTTGAGGAGGGGTTTGATGTGGTGATGGGGTTTAATCTCTTTCACCTTGTGCCCGATGCGGACGCTGTGCTGGGTGACATTTACAAGAGGCTCAAGCCTGGGGGGCTTATGATCAGCAAGACGCCTTGTTTGGTCGACAAAGCCTTTGGCTGGAAGCGCTTTTTGGTGGCGGGGATGCTGCCGGTTTTGAAGCGGATCGGGAAAGCGCCTGATGTTGGCTTGTGGCAGATTGCCGATGTGGACCGTTTGATTGCAAATGCTGGATTTGAAGTATTGGAGGCAGGGAATTTTCCTGCGATTTCGCGCTATGTTGTGGCGCGTAAGATTTGAGGGAGACGAAGATGCAGGTTTATCTTTCGGGAGAAATTCACACCGACTGGCGCGAGCAGATTATTGGGGCTTGTGCGGGGCTGGATGTGCGCTTTAGCGCGCCTGTGACAGACCACGCCGCTTCTGACGACTGCGGTGTGGCGATCTTGGGGGAAGAACCCGATAAGTTCTGGCATGACCGCAAGGGCGCCATGGTCAACGCGATCCGCACGCGCGGCGAGATTGGCAAGGCGGATGTTGTTGTGGTGCGGTTTGGTGCGCAATACAAACAGTGGAACGCGGCCTTTGATGCGGGCTATGCGAGCGCGCTGGGCAAGAGCCTGATCATTTTGCAAGAGCCTGAGCATGACCATGCTTTGAAAGAGGTGGATGCGGCGGCGCTGGCTGTGGCGCGCGCACCTGAAGAGGTGGCGCAGATCTTGCGCTATGTGCTTGAGGGCACGCTGCCGCGCTAAGGGGCCGAACGCGGGTTAATTCCCCGTGAAACACTTGCTGCTTTATTGGGCGGATGTGATACTGTGCCCGCAGCCGAACAGGCGGTAAAACAGTATTTACAGGGACGAGTGAACCAATGCTAAGCGAATTTAAAGACTTCATTGCCAAGGGCAATGTGATGGATATGGCCGTCGGGATTATCATCGGCGCGGCCTTTACGGCGATTGTCAGCTCTTTGGTGGCTGATTTGATCAACCCGATCATTGGCCTCGCCATGGGCGGTGTGGACTTTACCAATCTCTATGCTGTGCTGTCGGGCACAGTTGCCGAAGGCGCAACGCTTGAGGCGGCGCGCGAGAGTGGCGCGGCTGTGTTCGCCTATGGTAGCTTTATCATGGCGGTCATCAACTTCCTGATCATTGCTTTTGTGGTGTTCATGCTGGTGCGCTTTGTGAACAAAGCCAAGGACGCCGCCATGAAGGAAGAAGAAGTGGCTGAGGCCGCACCAGCAGGGCCAACCGAGCTTGACCTTCTGGCCGAGATCCGCGACGCGCTTGCGAAGAAGTAAGACGCCTGTCAGGCGTTTGCTGGGCCTGCCCTGAGAAAGGGGCGGGCCTTTTGCGGTTTTGGGCGGCTGTGTCGGGAAAATAACACCGAAGGCGGCTTGCATCGAGTTTTGTGTTTGACTCCGCCTTTCGCCCCCGCTAATTCGCCCTCATCGGTTGTGAATGGCGTGATAGCTCAGTTGGTTAGAGCACAGCACTCATAATGCTGGGGTCGGTGGTTCAAGTCCACCTCACGCTACCACAAACCAGATATAAAAAGCCCCGTGCGATTGCGCGGGGCTTTTTGTTTGGCTCAAGCGCTGCGGGCTGGTTTGGGGCGGATATACCAATACCAGATGCGGTAGCCTTCCAGCAGAATAAGGGGCGTGAAATTTACGAGGGCGGGCGGCAAGCCCTCCCAGCCGTCTTTTGCGGCCCAGTGCAAAAGCGTGAGCACGGCGGCGGCATAGACCCAGCGTTGCACGCTTTTCCAGCGGGGGCCGAGCGCGCGCACGGCGGCGTCAAAAGATGTGGCCGCGAGGGGCAGGAAGATCAGGAAGGCGAGCCAACCTGTGAGAATGTCAAAGTCTTTGGCTTGACCGAGGACTTTCTCAAGGCTGCCACGCGAGACGAGATAAAACCCGAGGTGTAAGGCAGAATAAGCGAAAGCAGCGACGCCAAAGGTGCGGCGGTTTTTCTTGAGCCAGATGGGGAAACTTCTGCCTTTGAATAGCATTGCGAGGGGTGTGGCCATCATCGAGACAATCATAAAGCGCGCGGCAAATTCGCCTGACGGGTGCAGAGCGTGTTTGAGCGCTTTTGGGTCTGTTGAAGTGAGCACTTCGGTGAGGATGGCGAAGGCGGGAAGGGCGAGGAGGAGCCAGAGCCAGTAGGGAGAGAGGCGGGAGAGCATTGTATCTGTCCTGTTGTTATCAGGGCTGATACGGCGCGCGCCCGCCTTTCAGTCGGTTCTTATTTGATCGCGAGTTGAGGCGACATCACATCAAGGCCGAGGGCTTCGCCAACGGCGAAATATGTCAGCTTGCCCGCGTGGACATTGAGGCCTGCGAGCAGGTGGGCATCATCGGCGCAGGCTTGCTTCCAGCCTTTGTCGGCGAGGGCGAGCATGAAGGGCATGGTCGCGTTGCCAAGGGCGATTGTCGAGGTGCGCGCGACGGCACCCGGCATATTGGCCACGCAATAGTGCATGATACCGTCGACGTCATAGATCGGGTCGGCGTGGGTTGTGGCCTTTGAGGTTTCAAAGCAACCGCCTTGGTCGATTGCCACATCGACGAGCACGGCGCCGGGCTTCATATCGCCAAGCTGTGCGCGGCTGATGAGCTTGGGCGCGGCGGCGCCGGGGATAAGCACTGCGCCGATGACCATATCGGCATCGCGGATCAGCTCGGCTGTGGCACCTGCGGTTGAATACTGGTTCTTGAAGGTGCCGCCGAAGACATCATCAAGATATTTGAGGCGCGGCAGGGAGCGGTCAAGCACTGTCACATCCGCGCCCATGCCAGCGGCGATCTTGGCGGCGTGGGTTCCGACAACGCCGCCGCCCATAACGACAACTTTGGCCGGACCAACACCCGGCACACCGCCCATCAGGACGCCGCGGCCGCCATTGGCCTTTTGCAATGTCCAAGCGCCCACTTGGGGCGCGAGGCGGCCTGCCACTTCGGACATGGGCGCGAGGAGCGGCAGACCGCCGCGATCATCTGTGACGGTTTCATAAGCGATGGCTGTGCAGCCTGAGGCGAGCAGATCATGGGTTTGCTCGGGGTCTGGCGCGAGGTGAAGGTAGGTGAAGAGAAGCTGGCCTTCGCGCAGCATTTTGCGCTCGCCAGATTGCGGCTCTTTCACTTTGACGATCATGTCGGCGGTTGCGAATATTTCTTCTGCTGTGTCGATGATCTGTGCGCCTGCGGCTGTGTAGTCTTCATCAGAGAAGCCCGCGCCAAGGCCTGCGCCTTTTTGCACGAGGGCCTGATGCCCGCGCGCCACGGCTTCGCCCGCAGCGTTTGGTGTCATGCCGACACGGAACTCTTGAGGTTTGATTTCTGTTGGGCAACCGATTTTCATGAGCTTGTCTCCCTGAGCCATGAGGTGATTTGTGCCAGAATGTCGCAGGTCAAATGCAAGTGTTTTGAGAAATGAGGCGTGTGATGTGGACTATTTGGGAGAATCTTCGCATAAAGAGCAAAATATTCGAAGAGGTGTGCGCAAATGGCCATTGATGAGACGGATCGCCGTATTTTGAAAGTCTTGCAGCGGCAGGGGCGGATCAGCAATGCCGATCTGAGCGAAGCGGCCAATCTGAGCGCCAGCGCCTGCCACAGGCGGGTGCAGCGGCTTGAGAAAGAGGGCTATATTCGGGACTATGTGGCGCTGCTCAATGCGCGCAAGATGGGCGTTCCAACGACCGTTTTTGTCGAGATCACTTTGCAGGCGCAGGCGGATGAAGTTCTGGATGCGTTTGAAAAGGCGGTCGGGCGGATCCCTGATGTGCTCGAGTGTCATTTGATGGCGGGGTCGGCGGATTATCTGCTTAAGGTGGTGGCCGAAAACACCGACGACTTTGCGCGTATTCACCGTCAGCATCTCGCGCGCTTGCCCGGTGTGGCGCAGATGCAGAGCAGTTTCGCGCTGCGCACCGTGTTTAAGACCACGGCGCTGCCTGTCTGAGCGCTTGGGAGCTGTTGTCAAAAGTTTAGCTAAATTGAGGGCAAGGGGCGCGCAGCGCTTTACCTTGCTTTAGCTTTCGAAAGCCTAGTCTGGCGCGACGGTTTTGAAAGCGAGCAGATGCGACAGCCCCAAGAGCAGAGGCAACAAGAGCAATGGCAAACGGCCCAAGGGCGGGCTTTGGCGGGGACGCCTTCGGCGGCGCAAACGCCTGTGTCGGATGTTGCGTCATGGCTGGAGGCGAGCACGCGCGTTGCGACCGAGATGGGCGATCTGCGGGTGGACGGGCTTTGGCCCGGCGACAGGCTTTTGAGCGAGATGGGCCATGAGACGGTTGTGCGCTTTGATGTCTGGCAGGGCGAGGGCCTGAGAGCGAATGCGCCTGTTGTTTTTAGCCCCGGTGTTCTGGGCAACCAGATGCCGTTGCGTGTGCGCCAGAGCCAGCCTGTTTTGATCCGACTGCCAGAGGGGCACAGCTATCAGGGCCAGAGCGAGCTTTATGTGCCGGCTTTGGTTTTGGTCAACGGGACCGATATTGCGCTGAGGCCTTGTAAACATATCAGTTATCTGCGGCTGATCCTGACCGTGGAGGCGATGATCTTTGCGGAGGGCGCCGCCTGTGAGGCGGACGGGCTTCACAGGGGCGCGTCTGAGCGCCGTCGATTGCGGCTCGGTTACAGCGAGGCGGCGGCTTTGCTGAGCTATTTGCCTGAGGCACCCGCTGGTTTGCCAAGGCTGATCTAACAGTCTAGCGTCTGCCGCAATCAGAAGGCAGGAGCAGAAGATGGGCTTTGACAATATCGTTATCGGAGCGGGCAGTGCGGGCTGTGTTGTGGCGCGGCGGTTGGCGGATGGCGGGCGCAAGGTCTTGCTGCTCGAAGCCGGCGGCACGGACAATTACCATTGGGTGCATATCCCGATGGGCTATCTTTACTGCATTGGCAATCCGCGCACCGACTGGTGCTTTCGCACCGAGGAAGAGGCGGGGCTGAACGGGCGCTCGCTTTTATATCCGCGCGGCAAGGTTTTGGGCGGCTGTTCTTCGATCAACGGGATGCTCTATCTGCGCGGGCAGGCGGCGGATTATGACGGCTGGCGGCAGATGGGGCTGACGGGCTGGGGCTGGGACGATGTTTTGCCCTATTTCAAGCGCTCGGAGGATTATTACGCGGGGGCTGACGAGATGCACGGCGTGGGCGGGCCTTGGCGTGTGGAGGAACAGCGCCTGCGCTGGGATGTGCTTGACCATTGGCGCGACGCGGCGGTGAGCGCGGGCTTGCCTGCTGTGGAGGACTTCAACCGTGGCGACAATGAGGGCGTCGGATATTTCCGTGTGAACCAGCGTGGCGGCTGGCGGGTCAATACGGCGAAGAGCTTTTTGCGCGGCGCGCCCAAGGGGATGATCGAAACGGTGACGGGGGCGGACGTGCACAGGCTTCTTGTGGAGCAGGGGCGCTGTGTCGGGGTTGAGTATGCGCGCGGGGGCGAGATCTGCGTGGCCCGCTGCGAGGGCGAAGTTGTGCTGAGTGCGGGCGCGATTGGCAGTCCGAAGATTTTGCAGCTTTCAGGGCTTGGGCCTGCGGGGCTGTTGCGGCGCCATGGCGTCGAGGTGCGCGCGGATGTGGCGGGTGTGGGCGCGCATTTGCAGGACCATTTGCAATTGAGATGTGCATGGAAGCTGACGGGCGCCAAAACGCTCAACACGCTGGCGAACTCGCTTTGGGGCAAGGCCAAAATCGGGCTGGAGTATGCTTTGAAACGGTCGGGGCCGATGAGTATGGCGCCGAGCCAGCTTGGTGCGTTTTCCAAGAGCCGCCCTGACCTTGCGAGCGCGGATCTGGAGTATCATGTGCAACCTTTGAGCCTTGGCGCGTTTGGCGAGCCTTTGCATGATTTTCCCGCGATGACGGCGAGTGTGTGCAACTTGCGCCCCGAAAGCCGCGGGTGTGTTGAGATTGCGAGCAGAGATGCGAGGGATGCGCCGCGGATTGCGCCGAAGTATCTGAGCACGGAGGGCGACCGCGCGGTGGCGGTGGCGGCGATCCGCCAAGTGCGCGAGATTATGGCCAAGCCTGCGATGGCGCGCTACGCGCCTGAGGAAATGAAACCGGGCGCGCATTTGAGCACCGAGGGCGAGCTTGTGACGGCGGCGGGGGAGATCGGCACGACAATTTTCCACCCGACCTCTACGGTCAGGATGGGGCAGGAGGAGGCTGCGCCTTTGGACGGGGCGTGCCGTATGAAGGCTGTGGGCAACCTGCGGGTTGTGGACGCGAGTGTGATGCCGAAGATTGTGAGCGGGAACACCAATGCGCCGACCATCATGATTGCCGAGAAGGTGGCGGATATGATGCTGGGCGGGTGAGGGGTCGAATTGCCCTGCGGGCAATCCGACCCGCTGGGGGCCAGCCCCCTAGATTCAAAAGCTATAGAGCTTTTGAATCCTACCCCCGGGATATTTGGGGCAAAAAGAAAGGGGCGGGTGAGTTTTACGCGCCCCTTTTCATTTAGCTTTGTGCCGCTTCGATCTTGTCCTGGGTTTTGGTGTCAAAATCGGAAGCGTCGTGGCGCTCGCGCAGCTGGCTTGAGAGCTCGCCCATGGCGCGGTTGACCATACGGCCGCGCTGGACGGGCACGCGGGCATCAATCGCTTCGGCCCAGCGCAGGACGTTTTTGTAACTTGCCACATCGAGGAACTCGGCGGCGTTATACTGGCGGCCCAAGACGAGCTGGCCATACCACGCCCAGTTGGCCATATCGGCGATGGTGTAGTCCGCGCCCGAGAGGAATTCGTTTTCGGCGAGGCGACGATCGAGCACGTCGAGCTGGCGTTTGACTTCCATGGCGAAGCGGTTGATCGGGTACTCCCATTTTTCGGGCGCATAGGCGTAGAAGTGCCCAAAGCCGCCGCCGAGGTAGGGCGCGCTGCCCATTTGCCAGAACAGCCAGTTGAGCATTTCGCCGCGCGCTGTGGCGTCTTTGGGGATGAAGGCGTCAAACTTTTCGGCCAGTTGCAGCATGATGCTGGCGCTTTCAAACATACGGCGCGGAGGGGTGACGGAGTGGTCCATCAGGGCGGGGATTTTGGAATTGGGATTGATCTCGACAAAGCCTGAGCCGAACTGGTCGCCTTCGCCGATGTTGATCAGCCATGCGTCATATTCGGCCTCTGTGTGGCCTGCGGCGAGCAGCTCTTCCAGAAGCACTGTGACTTTGACGCCATTGGGCGTGGCCAAGGAGTAGAGCTGAAGCGGGTGTTTGCCGACGGGCAGCTCTTTGTCATGGGTTGCGCCTGCGATCGGGCGGTTGATGGCGGCGAAGGTTCCGCCGCTTTCCTTTTCCCATGTCCAGACTTTGGGGGGGGTGTATGTGTCGCTCATGTGATGTGCCTTTCGGGTTGCTTGTAGGGAAGGTAGTGCAAAATGCGCGGGAGAACAGGGCCAAAAGCGCAGGGCGGCTGTGCAGTGACGCAGGGGCGCTTTTCAAAAAAGCTGAAACGGGGGAACGCGTTTTGGAAAAACAGGAAATGCCCCATTGCGCGAAAGGGGGCTCTCTGTGTTGTCTTGGGACGTGTCGAGAGGAGATCACAGATGGGCGAGCGGGCAAAAGTTGTTGTGATTGGCGGCGGGATTGCGGGCTGTTCCACAGTCTATCACCTTACCGAGGAAGGCATCACGGATGTGATCTTGCTGGAGCGCGACGAGCTGACGAGCGGGACTACGTGGCATTCGGCGGCACAGGTGACGAACTTTGGCATGAACCAGACCATGGTGGGCCTCAAGTCGCACTCTATCGCGCTTTATAAAGAGTTGTCTGAGGACCCCGAGTATCCGATCAACTACCACCATGCGGACGGCGGCATCAGGCTGGCGGAGACCGAGGCGCAGATGGAGGCCTATCGCCACTTTGCCTCGATGGCGCGGGGGATGGGTGTTCATTTCGAGGTGATTGATGCGGCGGAATGTGCGCGGCGGCATCCGCTTTTGGAGACAGATGGGCTTGTGGGCGGGCTTTGGGACCCGCTGGATGGCGACATTGACCCTGCCCAGCTCTGTCAGGCGCTGGCGCGGCGGGCGCGGACCGCGGGGGCGCGTGTGATCCGCCACCGCGCTGTGACGGGGCTGACGCAACGCGCAGATGACAGCTGGATTGTGCACACCGAGGCGGGGGATATCGAGGCTGAAATCATCGTCAATGCGGGCGGTTACCGTTGCAACGAGATTGGCGCGATGATGGGGGCGATTTTGCCCGTTGCGAGCATGGAGCATCAGTATTTTCTGACCGAGCCGATCAAGGCGATTGAGGAGGCGGGCCACCGTATGCCGCTTATTCGCTGCCCGATCAGCGACTATTACTCGCGTCAGGAAAAGAACGGCTTGCTGATCGGATTTTATGAGCAGGATTGCAAGACATGGGGCATGGACGGGATTGACCCCAACTTTACCAATGCGCTTTGCCCTGATGACCCCGAGCGGGTGATTGAGACATTTGAGGGCGCGATGGCGCGGATGCCAGCGATTGGCGAGGTTGGCATTCACACCATCGTCAACGGGCCGATCACCTATACGATTGATGGCGCGCCGCTTGTCGGGCCGATCCCGAACAAGCGCAACGCGTTTTGTATCACGGGTCTGCGTGCGGGGCTTGGCGAGGGCGGCGGGCATGGCTGGCTTTTGGCGCAGATGATCGCACATGGCGAGGCCTGCTATGACACGTGGTGCATTGATCCGCGCCGCTTTACGGGGCACGCGACTGTCGAGCTGACCGCGCTGAAGGCGATTGAGGATTACCAGAACGAATTCCGCTTTCATTATCCACATGAGCACAGGCCCGCGGGGCGGCCACTGAAAACCACGCCTTTGACGCCTGTTCTGGCGGCGGAGGGCGGGCACTTTGGCCTTGTAAACGGCTGGGAGCGGCTCGAATATATCAAGCCAACCCCCGCGTTTGAGGAAGAGCACAGCTTCCGCTTTACCAATGCGGAAGAGGTGATTGGGTCTGAGGTGCGCGCGGTGCAGAGCGGCGTTGGGCTGTGTGAAGTGAGCGGGTTCAACCGCTTTGAGATCACTGGCTCTGATGCGCATGATTTTCTGGATCGGATGACCTGTGGCCGGCTTCAGCGCCGCGAGGGGCGTGTGGGGCTGAGCTATTTGCTCAACCATCAAGGCATGGTGAAGGGCGAGGCCACGATTGCCAACTTGAGCGGTGGGCGGATCTGGTATGGCTCGGCGGCGGCGGCAGAATACCACGATATGGACTGGCTCACGCAGCATATAGGGGCGGAGGAGGATGTGCAGATCCGCTCGTTGACCAACGATATGACCATTCTTGTGATCGCGGGGCCAAAAGCGCGCGATGTGCTTGCGAGCGCGGCGCGCGGCGACTGGTCAGACGAGGGCTTTAAGTGGCTTGCGGTGCGCGAGGCGCATATCGGGATCGCGCCTGCTGTTGTGATGCGGGTGAGCTTTTCGGGCGAGCTGGCCTATGAAATCCATGTGCCAAACCAAAGCCTGATGGCGGCTTACACGGCGTTGCGCGCAGCGGGCAAAGCGCATGGCATGAGCTTCTTTGGCAGCCGTGCTGTCGAGGCGATGCGCCTTGAGATGGGCTTTTTGCACTGGAAATCAGAACTTATCACCGAGTTTAGCCCTTATGAGACGGGGCTTGAGCGCTTTGTGAAGATGGACAAGGCCTTTATCGGCAAAGAGGCATTGGCGGCGCATGAGCCAAAGGCTGAGCTTGTGAGCCTGACCCTTGAGAGCGAGGAGGCCCCTGCCCATGGCGGCGCGTCTGTTATGCAAGGCGGCCGCGTTGTTGGGACAGTCACCACGGGCGCATGGGGCCACCGTGTCGGCGCCAATATTGCGCTGGCTTTTGTAGAGCGGGGCCTTGGGGCGGAGGGCCTGACTGTTGATGTCTTGGGCAAAGCTGTGAAGGCCACTGTCGCGCCGATGCGCCGCCTTGCGGGGCAAGCCTAAAAAGAACCCCCGCAGCGCAAGCTACGGGGGCAATTGTCTTTTTCGTGTCAGAGATGCTCTGAGATCGAGGGGGTGGTTACATCCCGTTCTCGCGCTGTAGCTTCTTGCGCGCCAGCTTGCGCTGACGGCGGATCGCTTCAGCAGTCTCGCGTGCTTTTTTCTCGGACGGTTTCTCGAAATGTTGCTTGAGCTTCATCTCGCGAAAAACACCCTCACGCTGTAGCTTTTTCTTCAGGGCACGAAGCGCCTGATCGACGTTATTGTCGCGAACACTAACCTGCATGTGGTTTTCACCACCTTTCTAGTTTGAAGTTGCAAGGATTTGCAGGAAGGTGGCGTATAGCAAAGCCCTTTTGTTTTGTCTAGACTGGTGGCCAGACGACGCAGAGGAGGCAACTATGGCGGATTTGAAAGACAGATTGCTCGACGCAGCGCTCGATCATGTGCCGTTTGACGGCTGGAGTGCAGCGAGCTTTGAGGCCGCCGTTGCGGACGCGGGGCTGGAGCCTGCGTTGGCCCATGGGCTTTGCCCGCGAGGCGCGGTCGATCTGGCTGTGGCCTATCACAAGCGCGGCGATGCGCGGATGCTTGCGCGGCTGGCGCAGACTGATTTGGGCGAGATGCGCTATTCTGCGCGCGTGACTGCTGCGGTGCGTTACCGCCTTGAAGCGGTCGAAGACAAAGAGCTTGTGCGCCGTGGTATGACGCTGTTTGCGTTGCCGCGTTTTGCGCCGGAGGGTGCGCGGCTGATTTGGGAGACTTGTGACGCCATCTGGGAGGCGCTTGGCGACACGTCAGAAGACCTGAACTGGTATACCAAGCGCGCGACCCTGTCGGGGGTCTATTCCTCTGCGGTGCTATACTGGCTCGGCGATACGAGTGAGGGCCACGCGGCGACATGGGCGTTTTTGGAGCGGCGCATTGAGGATGTGATGAAGATCGAGAAGGTCAAACACGCGCTGGGGCAGAACAAGCTTTTTGGCGATATTCTGGGGCGGATTACAGACGCTGTGCGCGCGCCAGAGCCACTGTCGGATATGCCGGGTGCGGCAAAGAAATAAGGATCAAGACGATGCGTGTGATTGAGATAACCGAGGCGGGTGCGCCCGAGGTTCTGAAGCTGGCCGAGCGTGAGCGCCCTGCGCCGCGCCATGGCGAACTCCTGATCAAGGTGGCTTATGCAGGGGTCAATCGCCCTGATGCGCTCCAGCGGGCAGGGGCCTATGCGCCGCCCAAGGGCGCGAGCGATCTGCCAGGGCTTGAGGCGAGCGGTGAGGTCGTCGCAGTTGGCGCAGGCGTGAGCGACTGGGCGGTGGGCGACAAGGTCTGCGCGCTGCTTCCGGGCGGGGGCTATGCCGAGTATGTCACAACGCCCGCCACGCATGCCTTGCCTGTGCCGAAGGGCATGAGCCTTCGCGAAGCGGCCTGTCTGCCTGAGACGTTCTTTACGGTCTGGACCAATGTGTTCCAGCGCGGCGGCCTTGTGGCGGGCGAGCGCTTTCTCGTGCATGGCGGCTCCTCGGGGATCGGGACGACAGCGATCCAGCTGGCGAAGGCTTTTGGCGCGCGGGTCTTTACCACCGTGGGCAATGACGCCAAGGCTGCCGCCTGCCGCGCATTGGGCGCCGAGCGGGTGATGAACTATCGCGAGGAAGATTTTGTCGAGGTGCTCAAGGCCGAGGGCGGCGCAAACCTCATTCTCGATATGGTGGGCGGAGACTATATCCCGCGCAACATACGCGCGCTGGCCGATGACGGCCGCTTGGTGCAGATTGCGTTTCTGACAGGGCCGAAAGTCGAGCTGAACTTCGCCCAGATCATGGCACGCCGCCTGACAGTCACAGGCAGCACATTGCGTCCGCAATCTGACATCGCAAAAGCGCGGATCGCCGAAGAGCTGCGTCAGCAGGTCTGGCCCTTGCTTGATGCGGGCCGCATTGCGCCCGTGATGGATCAGGAGTTCGCGCTTGAAGACGCCGCCAAGGCCCATGCCCGTATGGAAGGCAGCACCCATATCGGCAAAATCGTCCTGAAAGTCTCCTAGCCCTTTCTTTTTGCCAGAAATATCCTGGGGGTCTGGGGGCAAAGCCCCCAGCGGGGCGGCGCGGCGAAGCCGCGACGCAATCCCTTTTCACTCCACAGGTTCAAACACCGCATCCTTCAACGCGCACTCCCGCGACACATCCCGCCCGCAGGGCACGGGGGAGAGGTCTTTGCCAAGGCAAATCCGCGCTTCCTGAATATGGCCTCTGCGGCAGGTGATGGTGATCATATCGCGCGACAGCTGCGGGTTGGCTTTAAGAAATGCGTCTTCGACCACTGAGGCGGGGAGCCTGACGGTCTTGTCCAGCTTGCGAAAGACAGGCGGGCGCACAACGCTTGCGTAAGCGTTGCGTGACAGTTCGTAATAGGCGCGCGCCGAGAGGCCCGAGCAGACACCGTGTTTTTTCCATTGATACCACGCAAGCCCTGATGTGCCCATGATATCGGCCATGGTGTTGGTCAGACTGCGTTGGGGCTGTGGTTCGGCTGTCGGGCAAAAGGACGGCCAGCCTTGGTGATATTGTGGCCATAGGCCGTGCAGCACCCAGCCGTGGTCTTGGTCGTCGTCGCATTGAGGCGAGCCTTTGGCCGTGCCTTCAAGGGCGCACCAATTGGGCGACCATGACAGCGCCATGACGTAATAGTCAAACTCCCCCGTGCGTTCGCCTTTGGCCGCAGCAATGCTGGCAACGATCACGAACAGGACAAAACCGACAAAAGCACGCAACAACATTCACTCTTTCCTTATGTTTCATGGGCCAGTATAGAACGATCAAGTTCCCCGACAACGGTAACCTGAGCCCCTCCAAAGGCTCGCCCCTTCAAGGGCACGGGAAAGTTGTATGGGACGCGTGTTTATTGATGGAGGCAACTATGTCTGACAAACCGATTATGGCAAAAGCCACAGCCGTCTGGCTGGTGGACAACACAACAATCAGCTTCAAGCAGATTGCTGATTTTGTAGGGATGCACGAACTTGAAGTGCAGGGCATTGCGGATGGTGATGTGGCCGCTGGTGTGAAGGGCTTTGACCCGATTACCAACAACCAGCTGACACAAGAAGAGATCGACAAAGCGCAAGAGAGCGTCACACATAAGCTCAAGCTCAAGTTTTACGCCTCTGCCGTGGGCGAAGAAAAACGCCGTGGGCCACGCTATACGCCGCTGTCCAAGCGTCAGGACCGTCCTGCCTCGATTCTGTGGTTGGTGAAGTTTCACCCCGAGCTGACCGATGGTCAGGTGTCAAAGCTTGTCGGCACAACCAAGCCGACCATTCAGGCGATCCGCGAGCGCACGCATTGGAATATTGCCAATATTGATCCGATCGATCCTGTGGCGCTGGGCTTGTGCAAGCAATCCGAGCTGGACGCCGCTGTGCAAAAAGCCGCGGCCAAGAAGGCGGCGAGCGGTGAAGTTATGTCTGATGACGAGCGCCGCAAGCTTGTGAGCACCGAGCAGAGCCTTGGAATGGATGCAGAACCGAGAATGCCCACAGCGATTGAAGGTCTTGAGACCTTCACGCTTGGTGGACATGACGATGAGGAAGAAGACAAGCACGACAGCACGCGCGATGCGGACAGTTTCTTCAACCTGCCTGATGATGACGGCGACGACGAAGACGACCAGTCCTAAGCTGAAATCCGCACCTGCCCGAACAGGGCGGGTGCGGGTTGTGACGCGGCGTCCCTCCCACCTTCAATTCTATCAATTTGCCTTGATTTGGCCGCGTTTCAGCGTGGCCCATGCCGAAAGCCTCGGTGTAGCGCGTTGCTTTTTGGCATTTTGCCTCCTGTGGTGCCTTTTCTGGCACAGATTTGACCTCTGTCGACACTTTGGAAACAAATTGTTTTTCAGCTCCTGACAGAGATTGAAGCGTCTCAAAAATGACCTGATCTGTCCAAAACAGTGACGTCTTCGCCCTATAGGCTGCCCAAACGGAATCGGATGTTTTGGAGCAGATCTCGCATATGGACCATCTCTCTCTTTGGGAATTTGACGCGGGATCAACGTCTCTGGACGAGGTGCCTTCTGATGGTGGCGCAGTTACAAGCCGTCGCGAGAGCGAAAAGGTGGTTGTTTGTTTTGGGGCGGGCACGCGGATCGCGACGCCGCGGGGCGCGCGCGCGATTGAGGATCTGGAGGTTGGAGATTTGGTCGTGACACGCGACCATGGTTTGCAGCCTGTGCGCTGGACTGGCAAACGCACCGTGCCTGCGTGGGGCGCCTTGGCGCCGATCAGATTTGAGACGAATGCTATCGGAAACGCGCGTCCGCTCTATGTGTCGCCGCAGCATCGGGTCTTGATGCAGGGGTTTGCGTCTTCCATCTTGTTTGGGGAAAGTGAAGTCCTGGCCACGGCCAAACATCTTGTCAACGGCACCTCTGTCACCGAGGCGCATGGTGGATTGGTGACCTATGTTCATATCCTGTTTGACCAGCATGAGATTGTCTATGCGGAGGGTGCGGCGAGCGAGAGCTTTGTGCCCCGACGCGCCGAGCTTGACGCTGTGGAGAGCAGGGGCCGAGAGGAACTTTTTACGCTCTTTCCAGAATTGCGCAGCCATGAGGGCCATTATGGCGAGACGGCGCGCCTCTGCCTCAAAGCGCACGAAAGCCGCTTGTTGCGGCCCAGCTGACGGGGTGGGGCAGGCGGCGCGCTGACCCGAGATTACATTTCCTTGCGCGCGTTGAGGGCGGCTGTGATTGTGCCGTCGTCGAGGTAGTCCAGCTCGCCGCCGATGGGCACGCCTTGGGCGAGGGAGGTAAGGCGCACGCGGCCCTGAAGCTGATCGGCGATGTAATGGGCTGTGGTCTGGCCATCAATCGTTGCGCCGACGGCGAGGATCACCTCTGTGATGTTTTCGCTCTCAAGCCGTGTGACGAGCTGGGGGATGCGCAGGTCTTCGGGGCCGACACTGTCGAGTGCGGAGAGCGTGCCGCCGAGCACATGATAGCGGCCCTTGAAGACGCCCGAGCGCTCCATGGCCCAGAGATCGGCCACATCTTCGACCACGCAAATTTCGCCTGTGGCGCGTTTTGGCGCGGTGCAGATGTCACAGATGTCGGTGGTGCCGATATTGCCGCAGCGCAGACATTCGCGGGCGGTGACGGCCACGGCGTGCATCATATCGGCCAGTGGCATGAGCAGAAGCGCCCGCTTGCGGATAAGATGAAGCACGGCGCGGCGGGCAGAGCGCGGGCCAAGGCCAGGCAGCTTTGCCATCAGCTCGATGAGCGCGTCGATGTCTTTGGTGGCGTTGCTCATTGGGGCTTTCTTTGGCCGGCGGAGCGGCGGGGGGCCAGCCCCCCGCACCCCCCGGGATATTTCTGGAAAGAGGAAGGGCGCGGCGGATTTAGAACGGCAGTTTCATGTCTTTGGGCAGGCCGAGGCTTTCTGTGATGCGGGCCATTTCTTGCTGCGCTTTTTCGCTGGCTTTGGCTTGCGCGTCTTTGATGGCGGCGAGGATCAGGTCTTCGACGACTTCTTTTTCCTCAGGGTTGAAAATCGACGGGTCGATATCGAGGCCCTTGAGCTCGCCTTTGGCCGAGCAGGTCGCTGTGACGAGGCCTGCACCGCTCTGGCCTGTGACCATGAGGTTGTGGAGGTCGTCTTGCAGCTCTTCCATCTGTTTTTGCATGGATTGCGCTTTTTTCATCATGCCCGCCATATCGCCGAGCTGGCCAAGTCCTTTAAGCATCTCTGTCTCCTTGAGGGTCACTGTTGTCTTTAGATAGGCGGCATTGCGCGGCGGGGCAAGCTACCAGCCGAATTCTGAATAGTGGCGGCCCTCGGCGATGTAGCCAAGGGCGGCGCGGATGTAGGGGATTGTGGTTTCGGGGAGGGCGGTGCGCGGCTGCCAGAGCAGGGCGGCGCATTTGTCGGGCTCCCTGTTTTGGGGCGCGCCTGTGGCGGCATCGGTTGTGAAGAAGAGCGAGACGCGCTCGCTGTCGGAGTTGCGGTGCATGATATGGGCGAGGTGAAGCTGATCTGGCGCGAGGCGGAGGCCGGCCTCTTCAAAGGCTTCACGCGCCATGGCTTCGCGGAAGGTTTCGCCAGCGTCGACGTGGCCCGCGACGAGGCCCCAGTGGCCATCCATATAGCCTGTATTCTGGCGCAGGAGCATGAGGAGCTTGCCCTCGCGCGCGAGCACGAGGTGGGCTTCGACGAAGAACTGGTCGCGTGTCTCAGACAAGGCGGACACTTGCGAGGCCGTCGGCTTCTGTCACGGAACAGCAGATCGATTTGAGGGTGCGCGGCTCGGAATAGTCCCATGGCTGGCCACGGTGAAGCACGGCGCGTTCGTCCCAGAGGAGGACATCGCCGACGGCCCATGAATGGGAATAGACCGCTTCGGGGCGGGTGCAATGGGCAATGGCGGCGTCGATCACCTCTTGGCCCTCGGCAAGGCCGAGGCCTTCGATCGCAAAGCTGTGGGAGGCGATGAAGAGGCTCTCTTCGCCTGTTACGGGATTGGGCCAGATTGCGCGCCAGGGGCGGTCGGGCCATTTGTTCATTTCGGGGAGGCGGGCCAGCTCTGGCGAGATGCGCGCGCGGGAGTGGGAGAGGCGATGCCAGATCACCGAGTCTTGCAGCTTTGCCTTGAGTGCGGCGGGCATGGAAGCCCAGCCTGTGCGCGTGCTGGCAAGCTCGGTGTTGCCGCCGCCAGAGGGGGGCAGCACGCGGGCTGTGAGAATGTTGATGAGCGCAGGCGTGGGCAGGAATGTGCTATCTGTATGCCAGAGCATATTGGCTTGCAGGTTGAGCGTGTGCAGATCCAGTGCATCTGTGACGCCTGAGGCGGTTTCGTTTGAGACGGCGGAGACCTCAAAGGCGACATCGCGGCCTGCGGCCATGGCTTCGCGGTTTTCCAGCGGGCCGAAAAGCTTGGCGAGGCGGATATGGGTTGCGTCATCCATCTTTTGGGCGGGGAAGAGCAGGGCGGAGTGCTCTTCAAAGGCGTGGCGGATCTCGGGGAAGAGGTGGTCGGCTGTGACGTCGCGCAGATCGACATCGTGAACGGTTAGGCCGAAGTCAGGGTGAAGTGGAGACGTTTGCATGGATCAGAGCCTTTTTTCGCCACGGTGGGCATAGAGGACAGCCGCAAGGCAGAGCGCGGCGGAGGCGACGATAAAGAGCGTGGGCGGGGCTTCGCAGCCTTCCGAGAGGCGTGCGCTGCGCAGGCCTGTCGGGTCGGGCCAGACGATGAAGGAGATAAAGAACGACCAGAGCAATGCGACGAGGGCTGTGCCCATGGCGTGGCGGAAGAGCACGGCGACGGCGAGTGCGCCGAGCAGAAACAGTCCGACGGGCGACAGGAAGAGCGCGAGCGCTTCGCTTTCGATCGTGGCAGGGACGCCGTCCCAATCGGGGCGTTCCTTGACGCAAACGTCGGCCAGCGCGGGGCTGGCGGCCATGAAGGTCATGAGGAGCGTGAGGCTCAGTCTTCTTCGAAAGGGTCCCATTCGTCTTCCACTTCTGGCAGGGCTTCGCTTTGGGCTTCGGCGGCGATATCGGCTTCGCTGCGGATGCTCAGGATTTTGGCTGTTGGAAAGGCGTCAAACACGGCCGATACGAGTGGGTGGGCGCGGGCTTCGGCTTCGCGGGCGCGTTCGCCTGCGGTGCGGCGCTCTTCAATGGTTTCGGCGCCGTCTTCGTTCACCAGCGTGATGGCCCAGCGGTTGCCTGTCCAGCCTTGCAGGCGTTGGCCGAGGCGGTTGGCTAGATCGGACGGCGCTTTGGGGCTTGGCTCGAATGTGATCCGGCCAGGCTGATAGGCGACGAGGCGCACGCCTGCTTCGACATCCATCAAGAGTTTGCCGTCGCGGTTGGCGCGGATCAGCTCGACGACGTGGTCAAACGTCGGATAGCGCGACAGGGCTTCGAGCGGGTCTTGCGCCAGAGCCGTTGCGCCGCCAGCGGAGCTTGTGCCGCCCGCGCTTGCGCGCGCCACGGCTTGCGCGCCCTGGCTGAGGCCAGCACCGCCACCGCCACCACCGCCGCCGCCTGTGGGCGGGCCGCTTGAAGGGCTGCTGGGGGGCGGTGTGCTATCGGCGAGCTTTTTGACCAGCTCGTCGGGCGTGGGCAGATCGGCCACATGGGTCATGCGGATGATCGCCATTTCGGCGGCCATCATTGTGTTGGGCGCGTGGGCGACCTCTTCGAGCGACTTGAGCAACATTTGCCACATACGGGCAAGGACGCGCAGCGAGAGGCCCTCGGCGTAGCCTTGGCCACGCGCGCGCTCGTCGGGGCCGATTGTCGGATCATTGGCGGCGTCTGGCGTGATTTTGACCACACTGACCCAATGGGTCAGCTCGGCGAGGTCGCGCAGAACAGCGAGTGGATCGGCGCCATCGGCATATTGTGCGGAAAGCTCTGTCAAAGCGCCTGCTGCGTCGCCTTTCATGACCATCTCGAACAGGTCCATGACGCGACCCCGATCTGCAAGGCCAAGCATGGCGCGGACCTGATCGGCGGTTGTTTCGCCTGCGCCGTGGCTGATGGCCTGATCGAGAAGGGAGGTGGCATCGCGCGCCGAGCCTTCGGCGGCGCGGGTGATCAGGGCGAGGGCGTCATCGGCAATGGCGGCTTGTTCGCTGTCGGCGATACGACGCAGCATTGCGATCATATCTTCCGGCTCGATCCGACGCAGATCAAAGCGCTGGCAGCGCGAGAGCACGGTCACGGGGACTTTGCGGATTTCGGTTGTGGCGAAGATGAATTTCACATGGGCGGGCGGCTCTTCCAGCGTCTTCAGGAGCGCGTTGAAGGCTGAGGTGCTGAGCATATGCACCTCGTCAATGATATAAATCTTGTAGCGCGCAGAGGCGGCGCGATAGGCGACAGAGTCGATGATTTCGCGTATGTCATTGACGCCTGTGCGGGAGGCGGCGTCCATTTCCATTACGTCGACATGGCGGCCTTCCATGATGGCGGTGCAATGCTCGCAGACGCCGCAAGGCTCGGTTGTGGGCGTGCCTGTGCCGTCGGGGCCGATGCAGTTCATGCCTTTGGCGATGATGCGGGCGGTTGTGGTTTTGCCTGTTCCGCGGATGCCTGTCATGATGAAGGCCTGTGCGATGCGATCCGCGGCAAAAGCGTTTTTGAGCGTGCGCACCATGGCCTCTTGGCCGACGAGATCAACAAACGTCTCGGGGCGGTATTTGCGTGCGAGAACCTGATAGCCTGTCTGTGGAGTATCGCTCATGGTGTGCCTTGTCAGATAAGAAGCTGGGCCAAGGTAGCGGCGCGGGGGCGTAAGGTCTAGCGTTTGTCTTGGAAATCGAGGCAACGGAAGGCGAAGCTTGGCAGGGCGGCGCAAATGCGTCAGTCTGTATTGAGCAGGACGCGTTGGGGGCTTTGGAATGCGATTTTGGCAGAAGCGGAAAAGACGCGACGCAAAAGACAGGCGTTGTCGAGGCCGCGCAAGCCGTGGCGCGGTGTGGTCCTGACATGGCAGATTTAGAAATTGCGGCCCTTTCTGTCGGCGAGGGGACTTTGGCGATTGCCTCACTGCCCGGACGCGGAGGCGATCTGAAGGGGGATTTGGCCCTGTTTGGGGAGTTCAAGCCCAGCCTTGTTTTGACCATGGTGACGGAGGCCGAGCTTGAAGATATTGGCGCGGGGCAGTTCGGCTTTGAGGTGCAGGCGCTGGGCTGTCGTTGGGCGCATTTGCCTGTGGTGGATTATGGCACCCCTGCGGCTGAGGCGCTTTCCCGTTGGGGAGAGGTGAGCGAAATGGCGCGGGCGGCACTGAGGGGGGGTGGCCGTGTTATTGTGCATTGCAAGGGCGGCTGCGGTCGTTCTGGCATGGCGGCGCTGAGGCTGATGATCGAGGCGGGTGAGGCTCCAGATATGGCGCTCAAGCGCTTGCGCGCGGTGCGGCCCTGCGCTGTGGAAACGGCGGAACAGCTCGCTTGGGCCACTGTGACAGTGTCTGTCACCCCAGCAGCAAAGTGATTCGCTATGGGGTTGTGCGGGTTCCGCAGCGTCAAAAAGTGCCTTTAACACATAGCTTTACCAATTGTGACGCGATGGCCCTTTAATTAGAAGCTTTCGGCTTGGGGCGCGACATTTTGGTAAACTAATGTTACCAATCAGATGAAATTTTCGTTGTAATCTAGGCTGACTTGCTTAGTAATTGCGTATGGAGGGGAACCGGCTCAGATCGGTACTGTTCAACAAACATAACCATATCGAACGTGGAGGATGAATATGGATCGTCGTAAATTTCTGAAAGGTGCTGCTATTGGCGCCGGAGCAACGGCTCTGGCCGCGCCAGCTATTGCCCAAGGTGGCAAGCAGCTTACAATCGTATCAACATGGCCGCGGGACTTCCCGGGTTTGGGCACGTCTGCCCAGCGTCTTGCTGCGCGCATTGCCGAGCTTGGCGACGGCGCATTCAACGTTGAATATTTTGCCGCTGGCGAGCGCGTTGGCGCGTTTGACTCATTTGACGAAGTCTCTTCAGGTAACAGCCAAGCCTACATCGGTGCGGACTATTACTGGACAGGCAAGCACCCTGGCTTCGCTTATTTCACGTCTGTTCCGTTTGGCATGAGCACACCTGAGTGGAATGCCTGGATCAAATTCGGTGGCGGCCAAGAGCTTTGGGACGAGTTGTCAGGCAGCTACGGCTTGAAAGCGCTTGCTTGTGGTTCAACAGGCACGCAAGCTGGCGGTTGGTTCAACAAAGAGATGGAAAGCCCAGACGACTTTAAAGGTCTGAAAATGCGTATGCCAGGTCTTGGCGGGCAGGTTCTGACCAAAATGGGCTCATCGACTGTTTCGCTTCCGGGCAGCCAGATCTATGAAAACCTCGTATCAGGTTCAATCGAAGCGACAGAGTGGGTTGGTCCATACAACGATTACTTCATGAAGTTCTATGAAGCCGCCAAGTATTACTACACTGGCGGTATGCACGAGCCAGGCGGCGGTCTTGCGTTCGGCATGAACAAAGACTTCTGGGACGGTCTCAGCGAGTATGAGCAAGCTGTTATCGAAGCGGCGTGTAACGAAGAGCACGCGGCCTCACACGAAGAAGCCATCGCGAAAAACGGTGAGTTCCTGTCCAAGCTCGTCAACGACCACGGCGTGCAAGTCCGTGCGTTCAACGACGACATCTGGGATGCAATGGGCGAAGCGGCTGCGGAAGTGTTTGCGGACACGCGCGCGCACTCTGATCTTGCGGCCCGTATTGATGACAGCTTCCAAGCCAAGCTGGTGGAGTATGGCACGTTTATGGCCAACTTCGAAGGCACGTTCATCAACCAGCGCAACCGCGTTCTGGACATCATCTAAGTCAGCGCAAGCGACACTGGAGCGGGGCCTTTTGGCCCCGCTCTGCATACTAGCACCACAGTATTCACGGCTCGCCGTGCTTCGGGCAGAAAGCTCTTGAGGCAGGCACCGTTTTGGGGAGGCAGACAACCTTATGGCTTTTGCAGCAGATTTATCGCGCACTGGGGGAGCACCAGCGCTTCTTCCGCGCTCCTTTGCTTGGGGGATGCTTGGCTTTTTGGCGGCCTTCCTTGTGATCAACATCCTTAATATTGGCTGGGGGTTCCCCAATCTTGCAGATGTATTTGACGGAAGCGCGGGGCCATTGATGTGGATCCCGCTTCTGATTACGCTTCTTGGCGTTGGCGCAGGCATTGGCTATGTGCTGCGCTCGCCTGACACGGCGCTGCGCTGGGACGCTATGAAAATCCACGGGTTCAACGCCTATGTCATTCGGGCTTGTTTCTGGATTATCGTTCTGACGGGCTTTGCCGACGCAGGAATCGGGATTGCGCGGGTTGAAGGGTTCTTCAATGGCATTTTGAGTGACGAAATGGTCATCAATATGGGCCGCTCGCAGTTCCTTGGGCCAATGGTTCACGTTCCACTTATGATCGTTGGTGCGCTGATTGCCTTTTGGCATCGCGGCGTCGGCTTTCACTGGTTGGCGCTTTTGATCGTGGCGGCGATGCTCGGCATCGTGATTTCGCGATTTGTATTTTCTTACGAGCAAGCCTTGATGGGCGACCTTGTGCGCTACTGGTATGCGGGACTTTTCCTCTTTGCCAGTGCTTACACCCTGTTTGAAGACGGGCACGTGCGTGTCGACGTGCTCTATGCGGGCTTTGGCAAGACCAAGAAAGGTTTTGTAAACGCTTGGGGCTCGATCATTTTGGGGATGTCGACGGCGTGGGTGATTATCATCATTGGTCTTGGCAGCAAGACCTCGATTATCAACTCGCCTGTGATGAACCTTGAGATCACGCAGTCCGGCCCGACGGGTATGTATATCAAATATCAGATGGCGGCCTTTCTGGGCATTTTCGCCATTACAATGCTCATCCAGTTTGTGAGCTATTTTCTTGAATCCGTGGCTGACAAGCGCGACGAGCCGGGGCACCGCCTCGTCACACCCACCGGCCACTGAGGAGCGACACCATGGAATTATTCTTTCTCGCCGTATTGCTGATCACGATGGCTGCCGCGCTTGGCTCGGGGTTTCCTGTTGCTTTCGCGCTGCCCGGCTCAGCCATCATCACCATCTCTCTTGCAGGCCTTGCGGGGCTGGTGTTTTCGGGTGATGCGACTGCCTATTTCCACACCGGCGGGCCGCAGCAGTGGCTCTCAGCGGGGGTGACAAACCTCAGGGGTGTTTTCTGGGAGGTTGAGCGAGATACGCTGATTGCGATTCCGCTGTTTATCTTTATGGGCATTATGCTTCAGCGCTCAAAGATTGCGGAAGACTTGCTTGTGACTATGGCGCAGCTTTTCGGCCCTGTGCCGGGCGGCCTTGGCATTTCGGTTGTTTTCGTGGGCGCGCTTCTGGCGGCGACAACGGGTATTGTGGGCGCGACGGTTGTGGCTATGGGCCTGATCAGCTTGCCTGCGATGTTGCGCAACAACTATTCTCCTTCGCTTGCCACAGGCACGATTGCGGCCTCTGGCACATTGGGGCAGATCATTCCGCCCTCGATTGTTTTGATCATTCTTGCAGACCAGCTTGCGAGCGCAACTGACCAAGCGAGCACAGCGCGTAAAGCACTTCACAAGGCTTCCACAGGCGAACTCTCGATGCCATCCAATTTTGATGTCTCCTCGACTTCGGCGGGCGAGATGTTCCTTGGGGCGTTTGTGCCGGGTATCCTGCTTGTTTTGATCTATATGGTCTATATTCTGGTCTATGCGTTTCTGAAGCCCTCTGCGGCCCCTGCGGTCAAGGTGGAAGGCTCGTTTGACCGTGCCTTCTGGGGCACTGTTGCTTTGACGCTTATTCCGCCTCTGACGTTGATTTTCCTTGTGCTTGGCTCGATCATCACAGGGGTTGCCACCGTGAACCAAGCGGGCGCGATTGGCGCGGCGGGTGCCATGGTTATGGCCGGGTATCGCCTCTATGAGGGGGACAACAAGAAGCTGACGTTTGTCCCGGCGATCCTTGGCTTGGTGGCTTTGTTTATGCTGGCCTATGTGCTTGGCAACTACGAGATGAACATCAAGTCGATTGATACGGCGCAAGACCAGCTTGGTATCACGCTCGGGATTATTGCGTCGCTGATGATGGTCGTCGCTGTCGCATGGAGCGGCTGGCGGGTGTTTCGCACGGATGGCACGCTTGACGGCGTGATGATGGAAACGGCGAAGACCACCTCGCTTGTCTTCATCATTCTGCTTGGGGCGGCGATGCTGACCTCTGCGTTCCGCGCCTTTGGCGGGGAAGAGCTTGTGCGTGAGTTCCTCAACTCGCTGCCTGGCGGGTTCTGGACGCAATTCCTCATCGTGATGTTGGTGATTTTCATCCTCGGTTTCTTCCTCGACTTTATCGAGATTGCCGTTGTCGTTGTGCCGATTGTGGCGCCGATCCTGTTGGCTGATCCGAGCGCGAATATCACGGCTGTATGGCTTGGCGTTATGATCGGGCTGAACATCCAGACCAGCTTCCTCACCCCGCCGTTCGGATTTGCGCTGTTTTATTTGCGCGGGGTTGCGCCTGCCACTGTCAAAACAATGCAGATGTATAAGGGCGTCATTGCGTTCATCAGCCTGCAGCTCTTGGCGCTTGGCGTGGTGGGGCTTTATCCGCCGCTGGTAAACTACTTGCCGAACCGCGTGTCCTTTCTTTCAGACAACGCACCGCCCCCGCGCAATCCGAAGATGCAGTATTGCCTTGAGGAATATGTCGGCGAGCAAGTGGCGGCCAATGGTGCAGCCCTTGATCAAGCCATTGCACGTGCGCAAGGCATTGACCTTTCCGCTCTTCCGAAGAGCTTGGCCAAAGATCTCGCGGCTGGCTTTGCCTCGGCGCCTGAAGCCTTTGTGCAATTGCAGACCGCTTTTGACACAGAAGTGCTGATCGACGAGGCGGCTGTGGTGTATCGGCCAAAGCAGATTTTGGTGCGTAAGGTTGAAAAGGAAATCCGAAAGCTTGAAGAAGAAGCGGAAGATATTCGTGTCACAACAGGACGCATGAAGAGCGAAGATCAGGCCAAGCGCCGCGCACGGCTTGAGGCCAAGCGAGAGGAAATGCTTGCGGAGGTCGAGGTGCTTAAGGGCGAAATTCCCGACACATGGGAGCCTGTGCACGACGAGTTTGCCAAGCTCACAACCACGGAGCAGCGGGCGCGCTCGACCTATCAGCGCAACGCAGACAACGCTTGGGAAACCGCGAGCGAAGCCTTGGCAACATTGAAAGCGAACGCGGCTTTTGGCGCACTTGAAGATGAGTTGCGCGCCCTGCGTGGCTTTATCGAGACGGTTGCTGAAACGGATGAGGCTGGCGAAGACACTGTGAAGGCCTTGGAAGACAAGTTCTCTGATGTGGACGGCGCAGGCGATGTGAAATCAGCTCTTGGTAAGGCGCGCCGCGCCCTTGCGATTAAGCGGTTTGACCGTGAGAAAGCACTTTCGGAGTTTGACGATGCTGTGGCCGAGTTTGAGGCTCAAAAAATCTGGCGGGCGAATGCCGAGAGCCTGAAACCAGAGCTTGAAGCCTATCTTGAAAGCATTCGCAGCACGCTTGGCTTGCGCAGTCAGGACGGGCTGAGCCGTGAGGCGGCTCTGTTCATGTCATCTTGCAGCTCGGTCCATCGTGATATCTCGCTGAATTTCTGATCAGTGCACACACTTGCAAACCGCCGCCCCAGAGATGAGGCGGCGGTTTTCTTTTGCGCGGCAGGCGCTAGACTTGTGACAGGGTAACGGAGGCTTGTGATGGGCGTATTGGCGGGTGTGCGGATTGTTGAAGTTGAAGGGCTAGGCCCTGCGCCATTTGCGGGAATGCTTCTGGCGGATATGGGCGCGGATGTCATTGTGGTGCATCGCAAGGGTGGCAAGCCAGCACCTGGAATGCCCGAGCGCTCCTTGCTTGATCGTGGCAAGCGCTCGATTGAGCTGAACCTGAAAAATGCGGCGGATACAGCTGTGTTTATGAAGCTGGTTGCGCGGGCAGATGCGCTGATTGAGGGGTTTCGCCCCGGTGTCATGGAGCGGCTCGGGCTTGGGCCTGAGGCTTGCCACGCAGTGAACCCGACACTTGTATTCGGGCGGATGACGGGGTGGGGGCAGAGCGGAGTTTTGGCCCATGCGGCAGGGCATGATCTCAATTATATCGCTATGTCGGGCGCGCTTTGGTATGGCAGCGCGCCAAAACAGGCTCCTATGACACCTGCGACGCTTGTCGGAGATATCGGGGGCGGCGCGATGTATCTTGTGAGCGGCGTGTTGGCAGGGCTTTTGCAGGCTAAGATGTCAGGTCAGGGCACGGTCGTTGACGCGGCGATTTATGACGGCTCGGCGCATATGATGAACCTGTTGATGGCGCTGCGCCAGAGCGGGGGAATGCCCGAGGCGCGCGGCACAGGGCTTCTGGACGGGCCGCATTGGAGCCGCACTTATGAATGCGCGTGTGGTGGGTATATTTCAATACAGAGCCTTGAACCGCAGTTTTATGCTGTGTTTCTCGACCTTATGGGGCTTGCGGAGGAGGATGCCTTTCAAAGTCAATACGACAAAGCGCTTTGGCCTGATTTGACAACGCGGTTGGCGAGCGTTTTCAAGACCAAAGAGCGCGACCACTGGGCCAAGCTGTTTCTGGGATCGGATGCTTGCGTGGCGCCTGTCTTATCGCCAGATGAGGCTGTGGGACATGAGATGAACGCGTCCCGGAAGGCTTGGCGGGAGGTCGACGGGGTGTTGCAAGCGGCCCCTGCGCCACGGTTTGCGGGAGACGAAGACTGGACGCCACAGCTGCCGCCTCTGCGCGGGGCGGATGGCGCGGAGATTTTGGCAGAGCTTGGGATGTGAGGGGGTTCGAATTTCGCTTTGCGAAATCCGACCCATGCTGGGGGGCTTTGCCCCCCAGACCCCCCAGGATATTTCTGGAAAGAAAAAGCCAAGGCGGCTTTGAGACAGGACGCCTTGGCGCGGGGCTAGTGGGGAAGGGAGACTTCGACGGCTGGCGCGCTCCAACCCGATTTTGAGCAATGGGCGCGGACCCAGATTTTGCGCATACCGTCGGGCAGCATCACATTGCGCAAAGAGCGGGTGAAGGGTTGTTCTTCGACATGGGGGTGCATCAACGCGCGATAGGCGATCCTGTTGCTGGCGTCATCGAGGAGTTCCCAGCCGTCTGCGAAATGGTCCCAGCCTGTGTCGGGGTGCGCCAAGGTCACATCAAAGCGCCAGCCCATGCCCGCGCGTGAGGCCTCGACCTTGGTGATCGTCGGGGCATCTGCGGTGGCGATCGAGCCTGAGAGCAACAGGGCCAGAAGGGCGAAAGATTTTTGCATTGGCGTGAGATAGCACTCCATGGGAGGGAGTTCACGACACTTTTCTGTGTGAAACTGTGAGAGACGGTTGTTTCTTGCGGAAATGAGTTGAGCTGCGGGGCGGTTGGTAATATTCTTTTACCAATTATGGAGATGCCTTATGCAGATGCCTCAGCCAAACCCCGTGATCCTTGCCAAAAAAGCCAGACTGGTGGAGCGATTGACCGCGGCTTTGGGCAAAGCGGGGGTGATTGCCGAAGATATTGCGCTCAAGGCCTATGAGTGTGATGCGCTTGCCGCGTATCGCTGCCCGCCGATGCTTGCGATTTTGCCGCGCACGACCGAGGAGGTGGCGGCAGCGCTCAAGATTTGTCACGAGATGGATGTGCCTGTTGTGCCACGCGGCTCGGGGACCTCGCTTGCGGGCGGGGCGATGCCGACGGCGGACAGTGTGATTTTGGGCGTGAGCCGTATGAATGCTGTTCTGGAGACGGATTTTGCCAGCCGCGTTATTCGTGTGCAAACGGGGCGCACGAACCTCTCTGTCACTGGGGCTGTGGAGGGCGCGGGCTTTTTCTATGCGCCTGATCCGTCAAGCCAGCTGGCCTGTGCGATTGCGGGCAATATCGCGATGAACTCGGGCGGGGCGCATTGTCTCAAATACGGGGTGACAACCAACAACCTCATGGGCGTGACCATGGTGATGATGGATGGCGAGATTGTCGAAATTGGCGGGGCGTATCTGGATGCCGGCGGGCTTGATTTGCTCGGCCTGATTTGTGGCAGCGAGGGGCAGCTTGGCGTTGTTACCGAAGCCACGCTGCGGATTTTGCACAAGCCGGAGGGCGCGCGGCCTGTGCTCATTGGATTTGACAGCAACGAAGTGGCGGGGGCCTGTGTCTCTGACATTATCAAGGCGGGCATTCTGCCTGTGGCGATCGAGTTTATGGACCGTATGCTGATTGCGGTTTGTGAAGATTATGCCTGTGCGGGATATCCTGACTGCGAGGCGCTTCTGATTGTGGAGGTGGAGGGCAGCGAGGCCGAGATCGAGCATCAGCTGGGTCTCATTCACGAGATTGCCAAGCGCCATAACCCTGTCGAATTTCGCAAAGCGACAAGTGCGGACGAGGCGGGGCGCATCTGGGCGGGGCGCAAGGCGGCCTTCTCGGCGATTGGCAAGGTGAGCGATTATATGTGCCTTGATGGCACGATTCCTGTGAGCCAGTTGCCTTATGTTTTGAAGCGGATTGGCGAGATGAGCAAGTCATACGGCCTTGCTGTGGGCAATGTCTTTCATGCGGGCGACGGCAATATGCATCCGCTGATTTTGTATGATGCGAACAAGCCTGGCGATCTTGAGATTTGCGAGGCCTTTGGCGCGGAGGTGCTCAAGCTTTGTGTTGAAGTGGGCGGCTGTCTGACGGGCGAGCACGGTGTTGGTATCGAGAAGCGCGATTTGATGCTCGATCAGTTTGCGCCAGATGATCTGGATATGCAGATGGCTGTGAAGGATGTGTTTGACCCCAAATGGCTTTTGAACCCTGCTAAAGTTTTCCCGCTGGCCTCAAGTGAGGCGCGACGGATTGCGGCGGAGTAGGGATATGAAATTTACCCCCAAGACTGAGGCCGAGCTGGCCGAGATTGTGGCTGGGCTGCAGGCGCCTGTGAAAGTCCAAGGCGGCGGCACGCGCGCGATTGGGCATACGACGGCGCAAGATGTTCTCGACATGAGCGGGATCAGGGGGGTTGTAGAGTATGAGCCGGGCGCGCTGACGCTTGTGGCCAAGGCGGGGACGCCGATGGCAGAGATCGAGGCGCTTTTGGCGGCAGAGAAGCAACGGCTTTCGTTTGAGCCTATGGATCACCGCGTGCTTTTGGGCACGCAGGGCGCGCCCACGATTGGCGGGGCCGTGGCGGCAAATGTAAGCGGACCACGGCGTATTTCTGTGGGCGCGTGCCGCGACTTTGCGCTTGGGGTGCGCTTTGTTGACGGGACGGGCCGCGCCTTGAAGAACGGTGGCCGCGTTATGAAAAACGTGACGGGCTATGACCTTGTGAAGCTTATGGCGGGGTCTTGGGGCACGCTGGGGGCGATGAGCGAAGTGAGCCTCAAGGTGATGCCATGCCCTGAAACGGAAGCGACGCTGGCTGTTCATGTCACAGATGCGGCGGCGGCTGTTGAGGCGATGTCGGCGGCGCTTGGCTCGCCCTATGAGGTGACGGGCGCGGCTCAAAACGGGCCTGTCTATTTGCGCATTGAGGGCTTTGTGCCTTCGGTGGCATATCGTTTGGATGCGCTGGAGGCAGTGCTTGCCCGCTTTGGCGCGGTGGAGCGGCTGGACGCCGAAGCCTCGGCAACGCTTTGGCAGGATCTGCGCGATCTGCGTGCTTTTGCAGGCCATGCTGTTGTGACGCGGGTTTCGTTGCGGCCCACGGATATGCCCGCCTTTTTAGCGGCGGCTCAGGCCGAGCACCACTTTGAGACACAGCTTGACTGGGGTGGCGGGCTGGCTTGGCTGGCTTCTGACAAAGAAAGCCTTGCCGATTTTGCGCAGAGCTATTGTGCGGCACATGGCGGTCACGCCACACGCATCAAAGGATCGTTTGAGGCCTGTGCTTTTCAGCCTGAAGCGGCAGGGGTTGCGCGCTTGAGCGCGGGCTTGCGGCAGCGGTTTGATCCGAAAGGGCTGTTTAATCCTCAGCTGATGGCGCGGGGATGAGTTATGGCACGGCATATTTCACAGTCTTTTTGGGCGGGCCGCTGCTTGTGCTCTTTTTGACCCAGAAGGCCGCCACGCAAACGAGCTTTGTTTTAGGGGTGGCTGTTGTTGCGGCTTTGCTGGCGGCGGCTCTGTTTGTGACGCGCACGCCGGGGCTTGAGACATTGGCGATGCTTTGGCTTGCCTGGGTCGGGACCGTGGCGCTTTGCGTTCGTGTCGTGATGCGACGGGTGAACACAACACGGGGCTTGGCCCTGACAAAAGCGATAGGCGCTATGGCCTCTGTGATCCCATGGATCGGGCTGGCGGCGGCAGATTGGATGACTGGCTGATGCAAACGAATTTTACTCCCGAGCAGCTCAAGGACTCTGGCACGGCGCGCGCCAATGAGATTTTGCGAAACTGTGTGCATTGCGGATTTTGCACGGCGACTTGCCCGACCTATCAGATCCTTGGTGACGAGCTCGACAGCCCGCGTGGGCGGATCTACCAGATAAAGGATATGATCGAGAACGAGCGTGTGCCCGACAAGAAGACGGTCATGCACATTGACCGCTGCCTGAGCTGTCTGGCCTGTATGACGACCTGCCCCAGCGGGGTGCATTATATGCACCTTGTCGACCATGCGCGCGAGTATATCGAGAACACTTACAAACGCCCGATCACAGAGCGCGCCTTGCGTTGGGTTCTGGCGCAGATTTTGCCTTATCCGATGCGCTTCCGTTTGGCGCTGTTGGGGGCAAAGATTGCGAAGCCGTTCAAGGCGCTTGTGCCTGATGCACGCTTGCGCGCGATGCTTGAGATGGCGCCGAAAGACATCCCCCCTGTGAGCCGCAATGACGACCCGCAGACATTTCAGCCCAAGGGCGAAAAGAAGATGCGTGTCGCGCTGATGACGGGCTGTGCGCAGAAGGCGCTCAACACCGATATCAACGATGCGACCATCCGCCTGTTGCGCCGCTTTGGCTGTGAAGTTGTGATCGCCGAGGGCGCGGGCTGTTGCGGGGCGCTGACGCATCACATGGGCAAGACCAAAGAGAGCCACGCGACGGCGGAAAAGAACATTGATGCATGGGTGGCCGAGGCCAATGGGGGCGGGCTTGACAGTATTGTGATCAACACCTCGGGCTGTGGCACGACTGTGAAAGACTACGGTCATATGTTCCGCGAGAGTGGTAAGGCCGAAGAGGCCGCGCAGGTGGCGGATCTGGCGCAGGATGTGAGCGAGCTTTTGATGCAGCTCGACTTGCCCGAAGGCGCGGCCAAGGGCATTCGTGTGGCCTATCATGCGGCCTGTAGCTTGCAGCACGGCCAGCAGATTAAGACCTTCCCGAAAGACTTGCTGAAGCGGGTCGGATTTGAGGTTGTCGAGCCTGCGGACAGCCACCTTTGTTGTGGCTCGGCGGGGACCTATAATCTCATGCAGCCCGAAATTTCCAAAGAGCTGAAGCGCCGCAAAGTGGATACGCTTGAAGCAAAACAGCCCGATGTGATTGCCGCGGGCAATATTGGCTGTATGATGCAAATCGGCGGGGGCACTGGTGTTCCTGTTGTGCATACGGTGGAACTTCTGGACTGGGCGACTGGTGGGCCAAAGCCGCGTGCGCTGACGCGTTGAGGGCGGATGCCCTAATTTTGCCATAAGTTTTCGATAGCTCGGCCCTCTGGATTGAAAAAGGCTTCAGACCTTATGCTTCTGCGCGCTCTATTTTTTTCTGTGTTGCTTGTGCTGGCGGCAAGCCCTCCAAATGCGCAATCTGCCACTCTGAAGCGGCTTGATACGGGGGATGACAGCCGTGGCTGGGAAGCTGTCGGGCGGCTCAATATCGACGGCAAAGGCTTTTGCACGGGCGCTCTGATTGCGCCCAATCTGGTTCTGACGGCGGCGCATTGTCTTTACAGCGCAGGCACCAAAAAGCGCATTGATCATGGGCAGATCGAATTTCTCGCGGGCTGGCGCAACGGGCGCGCCTCGGCATATCGTATGGTGAAGCGGGCTGTGGTGCATCCTGAGTATGATTATGCGAGCAAGGCCACGGCGGAGCGCGTGCGCAACGATGTGGCGCTTTTGGAGCTGCATCACCCCATTCGAAACACCACGATCATCCCGTTTGCCACAGACGAGCGCCCCGCTAAGGGCGACAAAATCGGCGTTGTGTCCTATGCGCTGGACCGTGCCGAAGCGCCGAGCTTGCAAGAGGTTTGCGGGGTTCTGGCGCGCCAACAGGGTGTTCTTGTGACCTCCTGCACAGTTGATTTCGGCTCGTCTGGCGCGCCGATCTTCAGCTTTCGAGATGGCACGCCGCGGATTGTCTCTGTTGTGTCGGCCAAGGCCGAAGTCGAGGGGCTGCCTGTTTCGCTTGGCACGCAGCTTGAGACGCCCTTAGCACTTTTGCGCGCCGAGCTTGCGGCGGGGGGCGGTGTCTTTCAGGACAAAGGCCCGAGGATGAACCGTATCACCGTGGGCCAGTCACGCGACACGGGCGCGAAGTTTATCAAGAACTAAGCTGGGTGAGCGCCCTCTTGAAACCCTAAATTTCTATTCCCATTATGAGAGATGCAAGATGCCAATGATGGGTCTTGCGACCTTACGGCCTGTCCAGTTTGGAAGGCTGCACCTTTGGAATCGCTCAATGGAGGATGACCCATGCGTAACTTTGATTTGACCCCGCTTTACCGCGCCACTGTCGGCTTTGACCAGATCGCCGACCTTATGGACCGCGCTATGGCAAAGGATATGGGGCAGGCGAGCTACCCGCCCTATAACATCGAAAAAACAGCTGATGATGGCTACAGAATTTCTATCGCTGTGGCCGGATTTTCGGAGGCTGACCTGTCTGTGGAAGTGAAGGAGAGCGCGCTTGTTGTGTCGGCCAATAAGGCCGAAGACGAGAGCGAGCGGACGTTTTTGCACCGTGGCATTGCAACGCGCGCCTTTGAGCGACGCTTCCAGCTTGCGCAACACGTGCGCGTGACAGGCGCGAGCCATGCGGACGGGATGCTCCATATTGATCTTGTGCAGGAAGTGCCCGAAGCGCTGAAGCCAAGGCGTATCATGATCGCCTCAGCCCCCGCCAGCGCGGCAGATGTCGTCGATGCGAAAGCTGTAAACTGATTGCTTTGAATAGAGAAAAGGGCGCTGGCTTAAATTCCAGCGCCCTTTTTTTAAGGTAGGAGGCCGCTTAGACCGCCATGCAGATGTATTTCATTTCGAGGTAGTCTTCGATGCCGTGGTGGCTGCCTTCGCGGCCAAGGCCTGACTGTTTGACGCCGCCGAAGGGGGCCATCTCGGTTGAAATAATGCCAGTGTTCACGCCGACGATCCCGTATTCAAGGGCTTCGGCGACTTTGTAAACGCGGCTCAGGTCTTTGGCGTAGAAGTAGCTTGCGAGGCCGAAGATTGTGTCATTGGCCATGGCGATCACTTCGTCTTCGTCTTCAAATTTGAAGAGCGGGGCCATGGGGCCGAAGGTTTCGTCTTGGGCCACCTGCATCTCTTGGGTGACGCCTGTCATGATTGTCGGCTGGAAGAACGTGCCGCCGAGGTTGTGCTGTGAGCCGCCAAAGGCGACTTTTGCGCCTTTGGAGAGGGCGTCTTCGATATGGCTGCGCACTTTGGTGACGGCCTTTTCGTTGATCAGCGGGCCAAAGACCGTGCCGTCTTCCATGCCGTCGCCAACTTTCATATCGGCCAGTTTGGCCGCGAGCTTTTCGGCAAAGGCGTCATAGACACCTGCCTGAACATAGATGCGGTTGGCGCAGACGCAGGTCTGGCCGTTATTGCGGAACTTGCACATGATTGCGCCGTCAACAGCCGCGTCAAGATCAGCATCGTCAAAAACAATGAACGGAGCGTTACCACCGAGTTCCATGGAGCATTTCATCACTTGATCGGCGGCTTGGCGCAGGAGAATACGGCCTACGGCTGTGGAGCCTGTGAACGTGAGTTTGCGCACCGTCGGGTTTTCGCAGAACTCCATGCCTGTTGAGGAGGCGTCAGATGTTGTCACGATGTTGAGCACGCCAGCGGGGATACCTGCGCGCTCGGCCAGAACGCCAAGGGCGAGGGCAGACAGCGGCGTCAGCTCGGCGGGGCGGGCGACCATGGCGCAGCCAGCGGCGAGCGCGGGCGCGGCCTTGCGGGTGATCATGGCGTTGGGGAAGTTCCAAGGCGTGATCGAGGCCGCCACGCCGATGGGCTGTTTGATCACGGTGATGCGCTTGTCGCGTTGGTGCCCCGGAATTGTTTCGCCATAGATGCGCTTGGCCTCTTCGGCGAAGAACTCGATGAAGGATGCGCCATAGCCGATCTCGCCTTTGGCCTCGGCGAGGGGCTTGCCCATTTCGGCAGTGAGGATTGTGGCGAGGTCATCTGTGTTTTCGACCATCAGATCAAACCAGCGGCGCAGCACGGCGGCGCGCTCTTTGCCGGTCCATTTGGCCCAGTCTTTTTGCGCAACTTCGGCGGCGGTAATGGCCTCGGCGACTTGTGCGCGTGTCAGGTCTGTGACCTGCGCGATCACATCGCCACGGGCGGGATTAACCACATCAAATGTGCCCTCGCCGTCGATCCATGCGCCGTTCACATAGGCCTGTGTTCTCAGGAGTGACGGGTCTTTGAGCAAGGATTTGAGGTTTGTGGGTGTATCAAGCATAGCAGCCTCCGCGCGATTGTATCTCGCCAAGGGAAACCATTTGCGCATAGGTTTGTCCAGATGATTTGATCAAATTGGAGGGAGCGATGGGGCTCGACGACGCTTATGCCAATACGGCTTATATTCCTGACGGGGAGAGCTTCCCGCCAAAATGGGCGGCCGCTGCTGCCGAGTTTCGCGACAAGGTTGAGGGCGCAGAGCTTGACTTGGCCTATGGGCCAGAGCCGCGCCAGAGGCTTGATCTGTTTCGCCCTCAAGGCGAGGCGCAGGGCTTGCTGATCTTTGTGCATGGGGGCTTCTGGCGGATGCTTGACAAGAGCTATTGGTCGCATTTGGCGGCGGGGGCGCTGGCGCGCGGTTGGGCTGTGGCGATGCCGAGTTATACGCTGTGCCCCGAGACGTCGATTGCGGGGATCACCCGTGAGATTGCGAAAGCTGTGAGCCTTGCGGCGGAGGCTGTCGCGGGGCCGATTGCTCTGACGGGGCACTCGGCGGGCGGCCATCTCGTGGCGCGGATGCTGGCGCGCGGGATGCTGCCTGAGACTATCGCGGCGCGGCTCTCTCATGTGATGCCGATCTCGCCGCTGTCCGATTTGCGCCCGCTTATGCAGACCTCGATGAACGCCGATTTTAAGCTGGATGAGGCCGCAGCTGTGGCGGAAAGCCCGATCTTTATGGAAGACCGTGTGGACTGCCCCGTGACCGTTTGGGTCGGCGGGGCCGAGCGGCCCGCGTTTCTGGATCAGGCGGGCTGGCTCAGTGACGCTTGGGGCTGTGACCTCGTGGAGGCGGCAGGCAAGCACCACTTTGATGTGGTGGATGGATTGGCAGATGCAGAGAGTGAGATGCTGGCGCGTTTGCTCGGCTAGAGCGACTGCCAGACTGGTAAGGGATCGTTCGTTAGAGGCGTGGCGGCATAGATCGCGCGGGCGATGGCGCGGGCCATGACGGTTGCGGCCGCGTGGCCCAGATAGAGCGTATCGGCGATGGGATTTTCCAGAGGGCGCGCCCCCGTGGCTGCGGCAAAGATCAGGTCGCCGTCCATGGGCGTATGGGACGGGACAAGCGCGCGGGCGTAGCCGTCATGCGCCGCTGTGGCAAGGCGTGTGCATTGGGCTTGGGTGAGCGTGGCATCTGTTGCGACAATGCCAATGGTTGTGTTGGCATGAGCGGCCAGTTTGGTGGCTGGCATATGCGGTTCGGGGAAGGCGGCTGGCAGGCCGCACCCACCGAATTCGTCGCCAAGTTCAAAGGGGGCGGCCCAGAAGTGCTTGCCTGTGCCGACAGTGGCAGAGCCGAGCGCATTCACAGCGACCAGCGCGCCGACAGTATGGCCCGAGGGCAGCACAACAGAGGCGGAGCCAAGCCCGCCCATCAGCGTGGCTGTTGTGGCCCCTGTGCCTGCGCCTGTGCGGCCCAACTCGAAGCTGCGAGCTGCATTGGCGAGGGCCTCGCGGCCAAGGCGCTTGTAGGGGTTTTCCTCCCAGTCTTTGTTGCCACCATTGATCAGATCAAACAGGATCGCGGCGGGCACGATGGGCACTCTCTGATCGCCAACGGTAAAGCCGCGCCCTTGAGCGCGCAGGGCATCCGCCACGCCAGAGGCGGCGTCCAGTCCGAAGGCAGAGCCGCCCGACAGGACAAGCGCATCGACTTGCTCAACCGTCTTGTCGGCGGCGAGAAGGTCTGTCTCGCGGGTTCCCGGGGCGCCGCCCATGACGTGCACCCCTGTGGTAAAGGGCGCATCAGAGAGGAGCACGGTGCAGCCTGTTTTGACATGAAGATCAGAGGCATTGCCGACGCGTAGGCCTGCGACATCTGTAATGAGATTGAGCGGGCCGGCTTGGGGCATTGGATGTCTCCTTCACTGTTTCGATTTATCTTGCCAGATTGCGCAGAATCAGCAATGAGAAAGCACGCGAGGGCGGTGGCGCCGCCTGACTTGAAGCGACTTATAACTTAGTCCTGAACGCCGGGACCTTTCTTGTGCTAAGGAGGGTCATTATGACTGCACGTCCAGAAATGTACCGTTTTCACAACGGTGAAAAAGCGCCGCTACAATTTGCGGTGAGCGAATATGAAGCGCGCATCGCGAAGCTGCGCAAAATCATGACAGACATGGGGGTTGAGGCGGCTGTCTTTACCTCTATGCACAATGTTTCTTACTATTCGGGCTTCACTTACTGTTCGTTCGGGCGGCCTTACGGGCTGGTCGTGACGGCGTCAGAATGTGTAACGATTTCGGCTGGAATCGACGCGGGACAGCCTTGGCGGCGCTCGTTTTGTGACAACATCACCTACACCGACTGGCAGCGCGACAATTACTGGCGCGCGGTTCTGTCTGTGTCGGGCGCGGGCCGCGTTGTCGGCTATGAGGGCGACCATATCAGCATGGTGCAGATGGCCAAGCTGGGTGACTTCCTCTCGCCTGCCAAGACTGTTGATATTGCGGGCGCGACCATGGTGCAGCGGATGCATAAATCAGCCGACGAGCTTGTCATGATCCGCGCTGGTGCGGCGGTTGCTGATGTGGGCGGCTATGCCATTCGCGACGCTGTGAAGGAAGGCGCGCGCGAGATTGATGTGGCGATGGCCGGACGGGACGCGATGGAGATGGAAATTGCCAAACGCTTCCCTGATGCGGAGTATCGTGACAGCTGGGTCTGGTTCCAATCGGGCATCAATACGGACGGGGCGCACAACCCTGTGACGGCGCGCAAGCTTGAGCGCGGCGATATCCTGAGCCTCAATACTTTTCCTATGATTTCAGGTTATTACACCGCTCTTGAGCGGACAATGTTTGTCGGCGAAGTGGATGCGGCGAGCCTGAAAATCTGGGAGGCCAATGTGGCGGCGCATGAGCTTGGCATCTCGCTTCTCAAGCCCGGCGCGAGCTGTTCTGAAGTCACGCATAAGATCAACGCGCTGTTTGAAGAGCACCAGCTTTTGCAGCACCGGACCTTTGGCTATGGCCATTCTTTTGGTGTCTTGAGCCACTATTATGGTCGCGAGGCGGGGCTGGAATTGCGCGAGGATATCGACACGGTTCTGGAGCCAGGAATGGTTATTTCTATGGAGCCGATGTTGACGATTGCGGAGGGTGAACCCGGCGCGGGCGGGTATCGGGAGCATGATATTCTGATCATCACAGAAGACGGCAACGAGAACATCACGGGCTATCCTTATGGGCCTGCGTTCAACGTGGTTGGCTAAGTCTTCGGATTTGCTTTGCAAATCCGACCCATCGGGGGAGCGCTGCTCCCCCGATTCATAAGCCTAGCGGCTTACGAATCTCCCCCTCGGGATATTTTTGGAAAGAAAAAGCGGTTTTTCGAGCTGCGTTTTGAGGTGTTAACCTTTCCGATCAGGGCTGAGTCCAGGGGGGTGATAAGCGTGCACATCCCGTGCACCATGTGTGCACCGGCAAAACGGGAAAGTCTTAAGCGAAATTAACTTAACCGAGCGTGCGTTGCCTCTGGATCAAAGGCGGATCACGTAATCCTTACGGGTGGTTTCCACCACCTCCCATGTGCCTGAAAAGCCCGGGCGGATGATGAAGCTGTCGCCCGCGGTGAGGCGGGTTTCGTGGCCCTCGGCGTCGGTCAGGATCGAGACGCCTTCAAGCAGGCGGAAATATTCCCACTCGTCATAAGAGACCCGCCATTTGCCGACAGTGGACTGCCAGATCCCCGCATAGAGCCCGTCTGTCTCCTCAAGGTTCCATGTGGTGAAGACAGGATCGCCCGAGATCACTTTGTCGGGGGCGGGGCGTTCGACTTCGGGGGCGCTTGCGGGCGCGACTTTCAGCAGGTTTGACATGAGGTTTGACATCGGCTGTCCTTTTGGATGTGGTGTTGGCTAGAGCGCGTAGCGGGCGAGGACTGTTTCGACGGCGTGGCTGGCGACCTCGTTCACCTCGGCTTCGGAAAACTCTGTTTGGACACCAAAGATGGCGCGGGTCCAGAGGCGCACACGGCAAAGCTCGGAGAATTGTTCGGCGATCATGTCGGGGTCAACATCACAGAGCTGGCCCCGCGCGATGGCCAGCTTGAGATAGACGACCATACGGGCGCGGCCCATTTCGGGGCCGTTCTGGTAGAAGGCCTGGCCCAGCTCGGGGAAGCGGGCGGATTCGGCGACGCAGGTGCGAAACATTTGGAGCGAGAAGTCCGAGAGCACAAAGCGTGTCAGGCTATGGGCGGCGGCTGTGAAGACCTCGCGCGGCGGCGCGTTAAAGTCGATCCGGGACAATGTGGTTTCGGCCATGCGCTCGCATTCAACGCGGGTCACTTCGCGAAATAGCTCGCGCTTGTCGGCAAAGTAGCTGTAGAGCGTGGCTTTGGAGACGCCTGCGGCGCGGGCGATTTCATCGACGGAGGCGCCTTCAAACCCGTCGCGCAGAAAGATTTCGCGCGCGCCACTGAGCACGTCTTCGTATTTGCGCCCTTTGGCGGGGGTGTGGCTTGTGAGAGGGGTCATGCTGCGCCTTTTGCTTGCGCAAGGTTAAACGGAACAGTTTAGGTGCAGCAAGGGATTTTGCTTGAAGCCTGGCGCATAGCTTGGCATAATTTAGAATGGTTCTAAGTTGGAGGCTACCATGCGATTTTTGACGCAGCGACGCAGATTTAAGGATTTGACGGAGCAGGAAGTTCTGGCGCTTGCGATCTCCTCAGAAGAAGACGATGCGCAAATCTACCGCAATTATGCTCAACAGCTGCGTGCGGAGTTTCCGGATACGGCCAAGGTATTTGACGGGATGGCCAAGGAAGAAGACGGCCACAGGCAGGCGTTGATCGAGCTGCACCGCAAGCGCTTTGGCGAGGTGATCCCGCTTTTGCGCCGCGAGCACGTGGCCGGCTATTATGCGCGCCGCCCTGTCTGGCTGATCGAGAATCTCGGGATCGAGCGGATCCGCGAGGAAGCCGAAGCGATGGAGCGGGATGCGGAGCGGTTTTATCTGAGCGCGGCGCAGCGCACGCAAGATGCGGACACCCGCAAGCTTTTGGGCGATCTGGCGGCGGCGGAGGCGGGCCATCAGCGGCGCGCAGGCGAGCTGAGCGACGAACACCTTGATGAGGCGAGCCTTGAGAGCGAAGAGGCGCGCTCCAAGCGGCAGTTTTTGCTGACTTGGGTGCAACCCGGGCTGGCGGGGCTGATGGACGGCTCGGTGAGCACGCTTGCACCGATCTTTGCGACGGCCTTTGCCACGCAGGACACATGGACCACTTTTCTGGTCGGGCTTGCGGCCTCGGTGGGCGCGGGCATCTCTATGGGCTTTACCGAGGCGGCCTCGGATGACGGCGCGCTTTCGGGGCGGGGCAGCCCTTGGAAGCGCGGCTTTGCCAGCGGGATCATGACAACGGTGGGCGGGTTGGGCCATGCGCTGCCTTATCTGATCACCGATTTTTGGACGGCGACCTCGCTTGCGATCATCGTGGTGTTTGTCGAGCTATGGGCGATTGTCTGGATCCAGAACCGCTTTATGGACACGCCTTTCTTTCGGGCGACCTTTCAGGTTGTTCTTGGTGGCGCGCTTGTCTTTGCGGCGGGTGTCATTATCGGCGGCGGCTAGGACAGGTTCATCACATCGTCATAGAAGGCGCGGTTGAGGGCGCGGGCTTGCTCCAGTGCGCCCTCGGCGCGGCGGGCTTTACCTATGTGTTTTTGCCAGTTGTGGGGCTTGGCCAGAGTGGGCGGGTCGGGGAAGAAGCGGACCTTTTGGGAAAAGGGAACGCAGATCACGCGGCGGCCCAGAAGCAGCGCCCAGTAGGTGCCGTGATAGGAGTTTGTCAGCACGGTGTCGCCGCTGGCGATAAAGTGGATCGCGTCTTTGAGCGAAATATTTAGGTTGCTGAGTTCGGGTGTGCCTGCGCGGCGGGGGATGTCATCGGAGTAGCGCCCGTGGGCGAACATGACGAGATCGTGGCTGGGGGCGGGAGCTGTGTCAAAATGCTCGGACATGGCCGAGGCGCAGGGGACATAGCGCGCGCCCAAGTCTTCAAAGCCTGAGCAGCGTGTGCCTATCAGGGAGCAACTCGCCTGCATCTCGGCGTAGTCGGGCGAGCGTAGGGCCTGAGGGCCGATCCCGACGCCCCAGAGGATGGTATGTTTGGCGCGGCGGGCGTGGCGGCGCTGGGTGCGAAGGCAGGATTTCCAGATTTGGCCGCCACCCATGATGAGCCGTTCTGTTTCGGGAACGGGGCCGCCAAAGGCCGCAACAGCGCTTTGACCGAACTCAAAATAGTTGGCGGGGCTAGAGGCCAGATCACCGACATTATCTGTGTCGCGGTGGTGAAGCAAAAAGGCGTTGAGCATCTGGGGGGCCTTTGTAAGCTGCGCAATTGTGATTGATGTTGCTTTCGTCTGACCCTAAAGCGTTTTTGCCTGAACCTGAAAGAGGGTTATCAGGAAACGCTGCACAACGGCTTAAGGGTGTGGGTGTTTTAGCGAAACTGGGCATTTAAGTTTATCTTGAAACGCTTTAGGAAAAAGACATGATCGAGATTTTTCTGGAAACACTGCCGTTTTTTGCCATCATTGCGCTGGGCTATGGCGCTGGGAAGACGCAGTTTTTCAGCGAAGAGGCGACGTCTTATATCACCAAGTTTGTGTTTTATTTTGCGCTCTCGGCGATGTTGTTTCGCTTTGCGGCCAATCTGAGCTTTGCCGAGCTGGTTGATGGGCGTTTTATTGCGGCCTATCTCTGGGGCACGGCGTTTGTCTATGGGCTTGCGATGGCGGTTTCGTTCTATCTCGGGCGCAGTGTGGAGGAGGCCGCGATCGAGGCGCAATGTGCGGCGATTGGCAATGTCGGCTTTCTCGGGATCCCTATGCTGGCGCTATTGATGGGGGATGAGGCAGTCAAGTCGATCATGCTTTTGCTGGCGATTGATCTGATTGTTTTTGGCTCGTTGGTTGTGATCCTGATCACGGGGGCGCGCGACGGGCGGATGAGCCTTGGAATTTTGAAGACGGTCGGTCTCGGGCTATTGAAGAACCCGATGATTGTTTCGATTGTGCTGGGGCTTTTGTGGTCGGCGAGCCGCGTGCCGCTGCCGGGGCCTGTCAATGAATTTGTCAGCATTTTGGGCGCGGCGGCCACACCTGGCGCATTGTTCGCCATCGGGGCTTCGCTGGCGTCAAAATCGGCGGAGCGGATCATTGTTCCGAGCTGGCTCAGCTTTTGCAAGCTGGTGCTGCACCCGTTGTTTGTGGCCTTTGGGGCGCTGGTTCTGTTTCCTGTTGATCCCTATCCTGCGGCGGTCATGATTGCGGCGGCCTCGCTGCCTGTGGCGGGGAATGTCTATATTCTGGCCCAGCATTACGGGGTTGCGCCGCATCGGGTTTCGGCTTCTATTCTTGTGTCTACGGCTGTGAGCATTGTGACGGTTTCGGCTGTGATTGCTTGGGTCACCACACTCTATTGAGGCTATGATGAGCAAAGATTACGAACCGATCCCGATCCCTGATCATATCAGCAAGGGCGACGCGGAAATGCGCGCTGCGGCAGAGGGCTTTCGCGCCGAGATGAGCCGCCGCCACACCGTGCGCGACTTTGCGACGACGGCTGTGCCCCGTGCAGTGATTGACGATTGTATCGCGGCGGGCGGGCTTGCGCCGAGCGGGGCGAACCACCAGCCATGGCATTTTGTGGCGATCTCTGATCCGAAGATCAAAGCCGAGATCCGCCGCGCCGCCGAAGAAGAGGAAGAGCGCTTTTATGCGGGCGCGGCTGGCGACGAGTGGCTCAGCGCGCTGGAGCCGATTGGCACCGGTGTGAGCAAGCCGCACCTTGAAGACGCGCCTTGGCTGATTGTGATTTTTGCGCAGCGCTATGGGCTGCGCGAGGATGGCAGCCGCTTCAAGCATTACTATGTGCCTGAAAGCACGGGGATTGCCTCGGGCTTTCTGATTGCGGCGCTGCATCATGCGGGGCTGTCGTGCCTGACGCATACGCCTGCGCCGATGAACTTCTTGCGCGATATTTGCGGGCGGCCCGAGCACGAAAAGCCGATCATGATCCTCGCGGTGGGCCATGCGGCGGCGGATGCGACTGTGCCCCAAAGCGCAAAGAAAAAGAAACCTTTGAGCGAAATCATGACTGTTTTAAGCGAAGATTGACCGTTTTGGGATAGGCCCCGCAGGCTGGCCTTGTTATGGCTGGTGGCGAATTTGACGAAGAGCGGAGGCACGGCCCATGGAAACAGTAGCAGAAAACAAGTGTTTTGGCGGGGTTCAGGGGGTCTATACCCATGCCTCCAAAGCCACGGGCTGTGACATGACCTTCGGGCTGTTTCTGCCCGAAGAGGCGCGCGACGGGCCTGTGCCTGTGCTCTGGTATCTGTCGGGCCTCACCTGCACCCACGAAAATGCCATGGTGAAGGCCGGCGCGCAGGGCTGGGCCGCCGAGCAGGGCATTGCGCTTGTGTTTCCTGATACATCGCCGCGCGGCGCGGGTGTAGCGGATGATGACGGCTATGACCTTGGCCAAGGTGCGGGCTTTTATGTCAACGCCACGCAAGACCCCTGGAAGCCGCATTTCCAGATGTGGGAGTATGTGGCCGAGGAGCTGCCTGCGCTTGTGGCGCAAGAGTTCGCGATTGATGCGGAGCGTCAGGCGATCACGGGGCACTCCATGGGCGGGCATGGCGCGCTCACGCTGGCGATGGGACGCAAGGGGCAGTATCGCTCTGTTTCGGCCTTCTCACCGATCTGTCACCCTACGGCGAGCGATTGGGGCAAAAAGCAGCTGACGGCCTATCTTGGCAAAGACGAGGCCGCATGGGCGCGCCACGATGCGACGTTGATGATGCGCGAGGTGGGCTTTGACGGGCCTGTGCTCGTGGACACGGGCACAAACGACCAGTTTATCGACCTCCTTAAGCCCGAGGCGCTGGCCGAGGCCGCCAATGCGCGCCGCCAAGAGGCCACGCTGCGCCTTCAGAAGGGCTATGACCACTCCTATTTCTTCGTGTCTAGCTATATGGAAGACCACATGGCCTTTCATGCCGAAGCACTTTACGCATAAGGACTATTTATGGCGCATTATGATCTGATCATCATTGGCTCCGGCCCTGCGGGGCGCGCGGCGGCCATTCAGGCGGGCAAGCTAAAGCGCAAGGTGCTTGTTGTGGACCGGAAGGACCGTTTGGGCGGGGTGTCTGTTCACACGGGCACGATCCCGTCAAAGACCTTGCGCGAGACCGTGCTCAACCTGTCGGGCTATCGTGAGCGCAGCTTTTACGGGCGCTCTTACCGTGTGAAAGACAATATCGACGCGGGCGACCTCAAGGCGCGGCTACATATGACGCTCGATCATGAAGTGGATGTGCTGGAGCACCAGTTCAACCGCAATCATGTCGACACGCTTCTCGGCATGGCCAAGTTTGTCGGGCCAAACGAGATTGAAGTGGCGACCGAGGCGGGCGACACCAGCCGCATCACGGGCGACAAGTTTTTGATTGCCACGGGAACCAAGACCTATCGGCCTGATTATGTGCCGTTCAATGGCCGCACGGTTGTGGACAGTGACGAATTTCTGGAGATGTCCGAGATCCCGCGCTCGCTTGTTGTTGTGGGGGCGGGTGTTATCGGGGTTGAATATGCCACGATGTTTTCGGCGCTTGATGTTACTGTCACTTTGATCGAGCCGCGCGACAGCTTTCTGGACTTTATCGACGCGGCGCTGATTTCGGACTTTACCCATCAGATCAAGGAAAACGGCGTCGATCTGCGGCTGGGATCACAGATCACCAAGATCGAAGATGCCAAGACCCATGTGGAAGTGAGCCTTGAAAACGGACGCCATGTGCGCGCCGATATGCTTTTGTTTGCGGCAGGGCGCATGGGCGCGACAGACAAGCTTGGGCTTGATGTTGTCGGGCTTAAGACAGACCATCGCGGGCGGCTTGAAGTCGACCGCAAGAGCTATCAGACCAAAGTGCCCCATATCTATGCGGCGGGCGATGTGATCGGGCATCCTTCGCTGGCCTCGACCTCGCTTCAGCAGGGCCGCGTGGCGGGCTGCCATGCGCTGGAGACGCCGACTTTGGGGGAAAGCCCGTGGTTTCCTTACGGGATTTATTCTGTGCCAGAGATCAGCACCTGCGGGATGTCTGAGGAAGAGATGCAGGAGCGCGAAATCCCTTACGAAATCGGCGTGGCGCGCTTTCGCGAGACCAGCCGTGGCCAGATCATGGGGCTTGAGCACGGGATGCTCAAGATGCTCGTGAGCCTGAAGACGCGGCGTGTCTTGGGCGTGCAGATTGTCGGCGAGGGCGCGACCGAGCTGATCCATATTGCGCAGGCTGTTCTCAATCTTAAGGGCACGGTTGATTACTTTGTGAAGAACACGTTCAACTATCCGACTTTGGCGGAGGCCTATAAAATTGCGGGGCTGGATGCGTTTAACCGTATGCCTATCCCTGATGAGTTCAAGGTGCAGAAAAAGCCGTGATTTATGTCGATGCAGATGCCTGCCCTGTGAAGGACGAAGTGGAGCGCGTGGCGACGCGCCACAAGATCATGGCTGTGATGGTGAGCAACGGGGGGCTGCGGCCCTCGGCCAACCCCTATGTGAGCCACGAGATTGTGCCTGACGGGCCTGACATTGCTGATATGTGGATCGCCGAGCGGGCGGGGAAAGGCGATGTGGTGATCACATCCGACATCCCTTTGGCGGCCAAATGTGTCGAGGCGGGGGCGCAAGTTCTCAAGCACAATGGCGAGGCGCTCACGGCGGCCAATATTGGCAATGTGTTGGCCACCCGCGATTTGATGTATGATTTGCGCGCGGCAGACCCGTTTCGCCAAGGCGGCGGCAAAGCCTTTTCCAAGACCGACCGCTCGCGCTTTCTGGAGGCGCTGGAGCGGGAATTACGCAAGGCTGCGACGTGATCGAGGCGGTTGTCTTTGACATCGGCAATGTGCTGATCGAATGGCAGCCGGAGCGCTACTATGCGCAGCGCCTCGGGCGCGAGCGGCAGGAGGCCTTCTTTGCGGGCTACGATCTGCACGGGCTGATGAACGAGATCGACGCTGGCGCGCCTTTTTCTGAGAGCATTGAGGCAGCGGCTCGGACACACCCCGATTTTGCCGATGAGCTTCTGATGCTGCGCGATGAGTGGCTCCCGATGACCGCTCAAGTGATGCACCGCTCTGTGCGGCTCATGCGCGCCTTGAAAGTGGCGGGTGTGCCTGTCTTTGCCTTGTCAAACTTCGGCGCGGAGAACTTCAAGTGGAGCGTTGAGGCGCATCCTTTTCTGGCTGAGTTTGACCGCGCTTACATTTCGGGAGACATGAAGATGCGCAAGCCGTTTGAAGCGATTTATGCTGCTGTTGAGGCCGACTGCGGTATTGCGCCTGAGCGGCTTCTCTTCGGTGATGACCGCGACGACAACCTTGCCACCGCCCGCGCGCGGGGCTGGCAGACCCATCGCGTTGACAGCGAGGACAGCTGGGCGCAAGCTCTGGTTTCACAAGGGCTGCTCAGCGAGGAGGCTGCGAGATGAGTCTTGAAATGGTTCCCTTTCATGAGGGTGAACAACTGCTCGACTGGGTGGCACTGACGCAGGCGATTGAGGCGGGGCACACCCTGCCCAAGGCCGAGATCGGCGATACCTTTCTCTACCGTGGCAAAGACACGCTCCTGAGCCGTGCGGCCTGGATCGACGGGATGGGAATTGCTGTGAAATCAGCGACGATTTTCCCTGACAATCCGCAAGTGGGCAAGCCTGTGGTGGGCGGGGGCGTGAGCCTTTATTCGGACGCAGACGGGAGCCTTGAAGCGATCGTTGATTTTCATCTTGTAACCAAATGGAAGACGGCGGGAGACTCGCTGCTCGGTGCGCTCAAACTCGCGCGCAAGGACAGCCGCAAGATCCTGATCATTGGCGCAGGCACCGTCGGGCGCTCGCTGCGGCAGGCGTACGGCGCGGGCTTTCCCGAGGCAGAGTTTACGGTCTGGAACCGCACAGGCGCCAACGCCGAGAAGATGGCGGCGCAGTATCCTGGCATGAAGGTGGCCGAGAGCTTGGAGGCGGCTGTGAAAGACGCCGATATCATCACCTCTGCCACAATGGTCACAGAGCCGAACCTCCTGGGCGCATGGCTGCAGGCAGGGCAACATATCGACCTGATTGGCGCCTATCGCCCTGATATGCGCGAGGCCGATGACGAGGCTCTGACGCGCGCGCGCCTTTTTGTGGACAGTTACAACACAACCATCGGCCATATCGGCGAGATCGAAATTCCGCTGCAAACCGGCGTGATCACGCGCGAAGATCTGATCGCGGATTATTACACACCCGAAAAGATGACGCGCAGATCAGACAGCGAAATTACACTCTTCAAAAATGGCGGTGGTGCCCATCTTGACCTGATGACAAGCCGCTATATCCTTGAGGCTTGGCGCCAACGTTAGCCCTTTCTTTTTGCTCTCAATATCCTAGGGGGTCCGGGGGACAAAGTCCCCCGGCTTAGCCTGTATCTGGGGGCAAAGCCCCCAGCGGGTCGGATTTCGCGAAGCGAAATTCGAAGCCCTTTAAGCGGCCGCAGCCAGGGGTTTTTCACGCACGGGCAGATGGACGAGTGCGGAAAACAGCCCGACGCCCACGCCAAACCACCAGACGGCGGTATAGCTGCCGTAGATGTCATACATCCGCCCGCCGAGCCAGACGCCGAGGAAGCTGCCGAGCTGGTGGGAGAAGAAGACGATCCCGTAGAGGGTGCCCATATAGCGCAGCCCGTAGATATGGGCGATGAGGCCCGAGGTCAGTGGAACGGTCGCCAGCCAGAGCGCGCCCATGGCGACCGAGAAGATCAGCACGGTGGCGGGGGACATGGGGGTGAGGATAAAGGCGGCGGCCACGAATGTGCGCGCGAGGTAGATGCTCGCGAGCAGGTATTTCTTGGAGTAGCGCTTGCCGAGATAGCCCGCAGTGAGCGTTCCGGCGATATTTGCAAGGCCGATGAGCGAGATCGCGACAGCGCCCAGAGCCGAGGTGGAGGAGATGCCAATGGTGTCGAGCATGGAGCCTGAGACGATGGGGCTGCACATCTCTGTGACGAAGGCGGGGAAATGCGCTGTCACGAAGGCAAGCTGGTAGCCGCAGGAGAAAAAGCCGAGGAAAATCAGGGTGAAAGACGGGTCGCGCGCGGCCCGTTTGAGGATCGTTCCCATGCTGTCTTCAAGCTCTTGCTTGGTGGCCGCGACAGGCGCGCGCATGAAGGGCAAGAGCATGATCAGCGCCAGCACGGCGGCGGCGAAGACGAGGAAGACATCCTGCCATGACATGAAGCCCAGAAGATACTCGGCGATAGGCGCGCCGACGACCTGCCCGCCGCTGGCCGCAGCTGTCACAATCGCCAGCGACATGGAGCGGTTTTCATCCGAGCTGGCGCGACCAACGACCGCGAGAATGACGCCAAAGCCCGTGCCTGCAACGCCAAATCCGATAAGGATTTCATAGAGTTGGTGCTCAAGCGGGCTAACGGCAAAAGACGAGAGCACAAGCCCCGCCGCATAGACCAAAGCGCCGATGATGACGGCCTTGCGGTCGCCTATTTTCTCGGCAATCGCACCGAAAAACGGCTGGCCGATGCCCCATGCGAGATTTTGCAGGGCGATGGCAAGGGAGAACTCGGCGCGGGGCCAGTTGAACTCTTGTGCGATGGGTATTTGGAAGACACCGAAGCTGGCCCGAATGGCAAAGGACACAAGGATAATCACGCAGCCTGTGAGAAGCACAGGGGTGAAAAGTGAGGCTTGTTTGGGCATGAGTGTCTCCTGATCGCAGGGGACAGTGGCGCGGCGCTTTGAGAAGGTCAATTGTTGATTTGTTAACTTTGGTAAAGAGCGGCGCTCGCTCCTAAAAAGGGGGGGTGAAACCCGTGCACAAGGCGTGCACCCCCGTGCACCGGCTAAACGTTAATTTCTGTTAGGGAAATTTGGTTAAGGGGGCGTGCGGTGGGGGGTTATTTAGGGCTGATTAAGCTGATTAGGGCTTTGGTGATCGGGTGAGCTTCTCCGAGAAGATAGGTGACACCCAATCCTGTGAAAGCATAGACGCCACCTGTCATCATCTGAGCCGAGCGCTTGCCCATTTCTTCGCGGAAGGCAGGGGCGAATTTGGCGGCTTTTGCCTCGGACAGCTCATGGCTGAGCGCGGCGGTTTTGGCTTGCTCTTGTTTCAGGAGCGTGGCGAGTTTTTGGCCTTCGGACTCAAGATAGGCGAGGCGGGCTTCAAGGCCTTCAGTGTCGCTCTGCTTCACGGCGAGGGCAAAACCGCTGGCGAGGTGCTCTATGAGCTGGAGCGCTTCGGGAAGCTGGTTTGTGCCTGTCTCGTTTTGCCATTCGCGCAGAGCGGTCTGGATTTGATCGGCCAGCGGCTGGATGACTTCGCGGTGCGCGTAGATGTTTGGCGCGAGGTATGCGGCGCGGGCCTTGGCTGTGGGCGAGGGCTTGGGCGGGGGTGCGACTGCTTCTCCCTTTACAATACCAAGCTCTCGCTTCCGCCGCGCAAGGAAGGCGTCGTATTCGGTGTCATCAAGGCTGTTGAGGTAGTCGAGTGTTTTGCGGGTGCGGTCTTGAGGGTTTTGAAGTTGACTGAGTTCGTGAAGATGCGGGTCAAGGTGTGATGCTAGTATATTACTAAAGAACAAGCCTTGAAATGAGTCTTCCGAACTTAATTCCGTGAAGTTTCGACACGGTCTCAGATCAGTTATTTCGCAGTTATCAATATCAAGACGTCTGAGCCATTTTAGAGTCTCAATTTGCACTATATCTCCGATTTGGGTGTTGCCAAGAAAAAGCCCAAAGAGCTTATGAAGGTTTGAAAGCGGTGCCAGCTCCCTGACAGGAGTGTCGCTGAGGTTCAACCATCGGAGAGATTCGAGAGCTTCAAGGGGCGTTAGGTCTGTAATTGACGTGTTCTTGAGTTCGAGTATCATCAGCGCTGTCAGTGTGGAAATTGGTTCAAGGCTTTTAATCTGAGTATTGTTCAGGTTTAGAGTATTAAGCCAATCAAGGTCTGAAATATCTGAAGGCAGCTTGGAGAGCGCCTTAAGCTCGTCATTAGAGAGATCAAGCTGTCCTGTCCGCTCTTCCTTCTCTTTTGCAATCAGCCGTTCGGCTTCGGCATAGGCTTTTTCTGCGTCTGTCATGGGGCTGGGCACTCTTTACATTAACTTGCGAAATCCTAGAGCGGGGCGCGAGAGGAGGCAATGGTGCGTAGCCTACGGGGAGGGTCGCTGGCGTGGTCTGTGGGGCTGCTGTGGGATTTGGATATTTGGGGCAAAAAGAAAGAGCGGTTTGGGGCGCCTCATGGGGTGTGCTGCGCGGCGCAGCGGGAGGTGTGTTTGGTTCAGGGCGGCGGATTGGCCTGTCTGACGGGGGCGTTTGCGGGGGGATTGCGCCGAGGGTGTGAATGGCTTTAGGAAGGGCCACATGACGCGCGATTTGATCACTGAATATGCGGCCCGTGTCGCGGATGGGAGCCTGAGGGCCGATGCCGCGCAAGAGGCGGCTTTGCCCGAGCTTGAGCGCATTCGTGCGGCGCTGGCGGAGCCTGTGAAGCGGGGCTGGTTTGCCAAGAAGGCAGAGCCGATCCGTGGGCTGTATATGTGGGGCGGGGTCGGGCGCGGCAAGTCTATGTTGATGGATCTGTTTGTGGATTGTCTCGACGTGCCTGTGCGGCGGGTGCATTTTCATGCCTTTATGCAGGAGATCCATAAGGGGATGCATGAGGCGCGTCAGAACAATGTGCAGGACGCGCTTGCGCCTGTGGCGGCGAACGTCATCAAGGAGGTGCGCTGCCTTGCTTTTGACGAGATGCAGATCACCGATATCACCGATGCGATGATTGTCGGGCGCTTGTTTGAGGCGCTGTTTGAGGCGGGGGTTGTTGTTGTGACCACCTCCAACCGTGTGCCTGACGATCTTTATAAGAACGGGCTGAACAGGCAGCTTTTTTTGCCGTTTATCGACCTGATCAAGACGCGGCTTGCCGTGCATGAGCTGGTGAGTGACACCGATTATCGTCAAGACAGGCTGGCGGGCGAGGCGACGTATTTTGCCCCTGTAGACGCGGCGGCGCGGGCCGCTATTGCCGCGATCTGGGCCGATCTGGGCGGGGCGGCGGCCAAGCCTCTGCGTCTCAGTGTGAACAAGCGCGAGGTTGTTTTGCCCGCGTTTCAGAGCGGGGTCGGGCGGGCGCGGTTTCATGACCTTTGCGGCAAGATGCTGGGGCCTGCCGACTACTTGGCGATTGCCGAGGCGGTGCGGGTTTTGATCCTTGAGGATATTCCGAGCCTGTCGCGCAGCAACTTCAACGAGGCCAAGCGCTTTGTGACGCTGATTGATGCTTTGTATGAGGCGCGTGTGCGCCTCATTGCGAGCGCGGCGGCGGCGCCCGAGATGCTCTATCTTGAGGGCGAGGGCACGTTTGAATTTGAGCGGACCGCGAGCCGTTTGCGCGAGATGCAGGGGGACGGCTGGGGCGAGGCCTAGCGCCCCGCTCTTGCGCCCTTATCGGCAAAGAAAGGGGGCCGTTGGATCGGCCCCTCTTTCTCCTGCCGATAGATTAAGAGATAACACTCTTGCCCTCGTAAACACTTACCCCGAGGTGACCTCGGGGATGCTCAGCCGCTGGCCCGCGCGGATGCGGTCGGGGCTGGATAAAAACTGCCGGTTGGCTTCAAAGATCGCTGTGTAGAGACCTGCGTCGCCGTAGAAGCGGTTGGCGATGGCGCCGAGGCTGTCGCCGGACTGCACGGTGTAGAAGTTGTAGCGTTTGGTCTCGCCGGCGCGCTGAACGACGCGGACTTCGACGCCTTGGCTGTTGGCGTCAATCGTTGGCGCGGGCGCTGTGTCGGGGCTGGATTTGCGCACGAGGGCGGCCAGAAGCGTTGCGGTATCGACGCGGCCCTCGTTTGTGCGCAGGGCGCTGGGCACCGCTATGTTGCCAGAGGCGGCGGCCTCATTGAGCAGGGCGTCGATATAGGCGTCGGACTGGCCTTGCTGGAGCGCTTGGGTCACCAGATCTTGCATATTCACATTGGCCGTGGTGGTGGCCGCCTTGGGCGCGGGGCCTGTGAGGCTGGCGAGCACACCTGCGGTCATGTTGCGCAGGGTGTCGTCGGGGGCAGCGGCGGCGGCCGCTTTTGGCGCTGTTGGGCCTGAGAGGCTGGCCAGAACGCTGGCTGTGATCTCGTCAACGGGCGTCTCTTCTGTCGTGGCAGGAGCGCGCACGAGGCCGATCAGCCCTGTGTCGGCGCGGGTGACGGCGGTGTCATCGGCGCTTTCGGGCAAGGGCAGCTCTTCGGGGGCGTTTGCCAACGGGGCGCCTGAGGGCTGCATCAGAATGAGCGCCAGTGTGACTGTGAGGAAGGCCGCGCCGATGATCAAAAGGCGGGTCAGGTGCGGGTTGGCTGGTGTGATAAGCTGCTTCATGACGTTGGCTGCTTTACAGAGAGGCCGAGAAGGAGCCAGACTTGCATTCCGCCACGGTAATATTTGATTTTGTCGGCGGGGTAGCCAGCGCTGCGCAAGGCGTTGATGGCGCGGGTGGACTGGTCACACCACGGGCCGTTGCAAAACAGCAGAAGCTCTTTGGCGGCAGCAAAATCCCATGTGGTGCCGTTGCTTTGCGCACCGAGGGCCTTGAGGATTTCGTCGCGGTAGGGGTTGCTCTCTTGCAGCGTGGCGAAGGGCACGTTGACGGCGCCCGGGATGGTGCCTTTGGCGAACCAGTCGGGCATACGGCTGTCAAGCAGGAGGCCATTGCCGCGGGCGACCGAAGTTTCCAGAAAGGAAATCACTTCGAGTTCGCCCACTGTCTCGACGCCTTCGCCCGCGCTCATGGCGTGGATGCAGAAGGGCGGGCAGGCGCGCGATGTTTTGGTGAACTCACCCATGAGCTGGTGTGAGGTGTCTTGGATCCGTTCGATCACAAGCGCTTCGCCTGTGTTGAACGTGATCTCTTTTGACAGGCTATCCGGTGTGAGGCGCACATCCTGTGCGAAGGTCACTGCTGGCATAAGGCACGCGCCAGCGAAAAAAATGCCAAAAAGGCGTCTCATTACTATCCCCCAAATCAGTGCACGCATTCATCTGTGGCGCAGGGCGTGCTTTGACAACTGGTTCAACATATAGGCGAATCGATGCGAATCGGTCAACATAAAGTGATTCGGAATTCGGCGAATCAGAGCTGTCTTGGGGCTAAGTCCTTGGAAGTGATTCGCATTTTTCTTAAATGCTTGGGAAATATTTTACCTTTTGGTCCGTTGGCTGCGGATTTAGCTGTGCTCGCGCAGGATATGGCCTGCGAGATAGAGCGAGCCGCAGATCAGGATGCGCGCCTGTGGCGTTTCGCGCAGGATGTCGCTTAGGGCGGCTGAGACGCTCTCAGCGGCCTGTGCTTTCATGCCTGCGTCTTTGGCGGCAGCAGCTGTGGTCGCGGCGGGGAGGGTGTTGGCCTCGCCCGGGATCGAGACAGCGTGGAGCGCTTCGATATGCCCCGCGACGGGGGCGAGATAGCCTGCGATGTCTTTGGTGTTGAGCATACCGCAGATCATATAGGTGGGCCGTTTGGGCAGGCGCGTGAGGCTTTCGGCAAGGGTTGCGCCGCAGGCGGCGTTGTGGCCGCCATCAAGCCAGAGCTCGGCCTCGGGGGCGGCGTCAATCAGCGGGCCTTGAGCGAGTTTTTGCATCCGCGCGGGCCATGTGGCACCCGTGACGGTGGCCTCATAGGCGGCTTCGGGCAAGCCGAGGTGGCGCAGGCCCGCGAGGGCGGCTCCGGCGTTTTGGAACTGGTGCGCGCCCATGAGCGAAGGTGGGGGCAGGTCAAGCAGGCCTGTTTCGTCTTGGTAAACGAGGCGGCCGCGCTCTTCAGAGACGTGCCAGTGCTGGCCTTGGGCGATCAGCGGCGCGCCGAGGCTGGCGGCCTTGGCTTCGATCACTTCGGCGGCGTCCTCGGGCTGGGCCGACATCACAAGCGGCACGCCCCGTTTGATGATCCCTGCTTTTTCGCTCGCGATTTTGGCGACGGTATCGCCCAGGAATTGCGGGTGATCAAAGGACACGGGGGTGATGACTGTGAGGGCGGGTTTGTTGATCACGTTGGTGGCGTCAAGCCGTCCGCCGAGGCCGACTTCTAGCAGCGTATAATCTGCTGGCGTGCGCGACATGGCGAGCAGGCCCGCAACCGTTGTGATCTCAAAATAGGTGATCGTGTCGCCATTGTTGGCGTCATAGCATTCGTTCAGAACCTCGGTGAGGTGCGGCTCGGAAATCAGCGCGCCGCGCAAGCGGATGCGCTCGTGAAAGCGGGCGAGGTGGGGCGAGGTATAGGCGTGGGCGGTGAGGCCTGCGCCTTCGATCCCTGCGCGGAACATGGCAAGGGTTGAGCCTTTGCCATTGGTCCCTGCGATGTGGATCACGGGGGGGAGCTTGTCTTGCGGGTTGCCGAGCGCGTCGAGCAGCTTCCACACGCGATCTAGCGTGAGGTCGATGATCTTGGGGTGAAGCGCCATCATCCTTTCGAGGATGACATCTGATCCGCTGCTCATTTTTTTGCGTCTGCCGCTGCGGGGGCGTCGGCCGCCTCTGCGAGGTTTGGCGCGGGCAGATCACCTGCGACGGGAGGCGGCATATCCATGAGCATACGGATGATCTGGATCAGCTCGCCGCGCATCTCTGTGCGGGGGGTGACGCGGTCGAGCATACCATGATCAAGCAGGTATTCGGCGCGCTGGAAGCCTTCGGGGAGCTTTTCGCCAATGGTCTGTTGGATCACACGCGGGCCAGCAAAGCAGATCAGCGCGTTTGGCTCGGCGATCTGGACGTCGCCCAGCATGGCGTAGGAGGCGGTGACGCCGCCTGTTGTCGGGTGGGTCAGAACGACGATATAGGGCAGGCCCGCTTCTTTGAGCATCTGCACGGCCACAGTTGTGCGCGGCATTTGCATGAGGCTGAGAATACCCTCTTGCATCCGAGCTCCGCCCGCAGCGGAGAAGAGCACCAGCGGGCGCTTGAGCTTTACGGCGCGTTCGGCGCCCGCGATGATGGCGTTGCCGACATACATTCCCATGGAGCCGCCCATGAAGGAAAAGTCCTGCGCGGCGGCAATGATCGGCGTGCGGCCGATTTCGCCTTCGGCGACGAGCATGGCCTCTTTTTCGCCGGTTGATTTCTGTGCGGCTTTCATGCGGTCGGGGTATTTTTTCTGATCGCGGAATTTGAGCGGGTCTTCGATTGGCGCTGGGACTTTGACCTCGGTGAAGATGCCGCCATCAAACAGCGCTGTGAAGCGGTCGCGGGGTGTGATGCCCATGTGGTGGCCACAGGAGGTGCAAACATTGAGGTTGTTGGCCAGTTCGCGGTGAAACAGCATGGTGCCGCAGTCGTCACATTTGCTCCAGAGATTCTCGGGCGTGTCGCGGCGCGAGAAGATCGAGTTGATGCGCGGACGGACGTAGTTTGTGATCCAGTTCATAGAGGGGCCTTTGCCGTTTCACTTGTCAGATGTCCAGATAATCAGGACGGGCGGGAAATGCAATCAGCGCTTGAGGCCAATGCGTGCGGCGAGCCACATGAGGCCAAGCAAAAGAAGCTCGAGGGCGAGCTGCCAGTTAAGGCCTGAGGCTGTGTCGCCAGCGAAGGTTTCTTCCAGCGTTTCGGGCGCAAACAGAAAGAGCGCAAAGCCCGACGACGGCCCGCCTGCTTCGCCGTAGAGCAGGAAGGCGAAGGCGTTGTTGGCGAGATGAAAGGCGAGGGCGGGGCCGAGTGTTCCTGCGCGGGCGGTCAGGTCGGAGGCGGCAAGGCCGAAGCAGAAGGCCCAGATGACATATTGGACGTTGTGGGAGAGGTCGCCCTCTGTGTTCCAATGGGCGAGGCCGAAGGCGAGGTTTGTCAGAATGAGCCAGCTTGCGGGATGGGCAAAGAGCGCGGCGAGCTGTTGTTGCAGATAGCCCCGATAGAGCAGCTCTTCGGCGGCGATTTGCACAAAGACGGCCCCAAGCGAGAGCGGCAAAAGCGCAGCCCAGAGCAGGGGCGCGCGCGTGGCTTGCAGGGCCTCGGCGCTCCACCATGGCGGGATAAACTCAAGCGCCAGCAAAAGCAGGGTGAGCGGGGCGAGCACGGCCCAAAACTGGCGCAGGGCTTTGCGTGGCGGGCCAAGGAGCGTCTGTGCGGCGCGGTGATGCAGGCGGCGTGTCACCAGCATAACGATGGCGGCGAGCAGGCCGAAAGAGGCGAGCTGCGCGCCGAGGCCAAGCGGGGTTGAGCCTGAGAAGAAGGGGGCGACCCAACCCGGCTGAAGGGCGAGCAGGAGCGCTTCGATCAGATCATAGGTGAGGAGGTAGCCAAACTCGATCAGGCAGTATCCGAGAACCACTGTGAGCAATGTGCCGCTGAGCCGCGCGGGGGCAATGAAGGCGCGATGCGGGGCATAGGGCGCGCGACGCATCTGTCAGCGCCCAAGCGAGAGCCGTGCCGCGAGCCAGGCGCAGAGGAGGATCATCAGATCATAGGGCAGCCAGATCGGCAGGAGGGCGGGATCGGTCATTTCGAAGGGGTAGGTATAGAGCGCGAGGCCGACCAGCGTATCGCCGGGCGTGACATAGAGCAGGCTGGCGAAGTTGAAGAAGAAATGCAGCGCGATGGCGGGGGCAAGTGTGCCCGAGCGTGCCGTCAGATCGGCGGCAGCGAGGCCAAAGAGCGCGGCGCTGAGCACAAGCGCCCAAGCGTTGGGACCAGCGATAGAGGGCTCGTAGTGCAGCGCGCCAAAGACCAGCGCAGGCAGGCCAAGCCAGACCACAGGGTTTGAAAACCGCGCGGCGAGCTGGCTCTGGGCGTAGCCGCGAAAGAGCAGCTCTTCGGCTGTGACCTGAATAAACAGAAGCGGCAGGGCGAGCGGCAGGAGCGCGAGCCAGCGCAGGTAGTCAAGATTGTGAAACGGCTCTAGCAGCCCCGGCTCGGGCAGGAACCAGAGCAGCACGGCAAAGCCGCCGAGTGCTGTGCTGACGCGCAGGCCCTGCTGAAGAAACTGCCGCCCCTTGCCAAAGAGTGTGGCGAGCGGGCGGCGGTGTAACATATTGAGCACGAGGCCGAGGGCGATGATGATAAAGCCGAAGGAGGCGAGAATGGCGAGCATTCCGCGCGGGCTGCTGCCGCTGTCGATTTCGGCCACCAGCGCGGGCCAGTCTTGTGGCGCGACCAGTTCGGCGAGCAGGGTAAAGTAGCCATGCCCCAGTGTGAGATAGCAGGCGAGCACGAGCACAACGCCCAAGCCAAAGCGCCAGAGCTCGGGGCTTTGGCGGGCGGGGGCAGTTAAAACATCTTGGCCCTGATAACGCATTTGTCAGGCTTTAGCGCCAAACACGCGCCACGCAAAGCTTTACCCTGACTTGAGGGTTTATTTTTGCGCGGCTGTGCTGCGGATGCTCTAGGCTTCGATTTCGGTGATCATGTCCACGCGGGTGCCGTGGCGGCCGCCTTCGAACTCGGCGGAGAGGAAGGCGTCAACGATCTCAAGGGCGAGGCCCGCGCCTGTGACGCGCTCGCCGATGGAGAGCATATTGGCGTTGTTATGTGCGCGGATCATGCGGGCCGAGAAGGTTTCGGAGCAGACGCCGCAGCGGATGCCTTTGACTTTATTGGCGGCCATCATGATGCCTTGACCTGTGCCACAGAGGATGATGCCGAGATCACAATCGCCTGAGGCGACAAGCTCTGCGGCGGCTTGGCCGTGCTTGGGGTAGTGGGTGCTTTCGGGCGTTGTTGGCCCGATATCGACGGCCTCATAGCCCTGAGCCGTGATGTGCGCGGCAATGGCTTGGCGCAATTCGATGGCGGCGTGGTCACTTGAGAGGGCGATGCGTTTGGTCATGGGAATTATCTTTCGCGGTCGGCGGGGTAGACGCCGATGATTTGGATGTAGGATGTGAAATAGTCGAGTTCTTCCAGCGCCAGTTTGACGTTGGGGTCTTCTGGGTGGCCGTCGATGTCGGCGTAAAAGCGGGTCGCGGTGAAGGAGCCGTCGACCATGTAGCTTTCGAGCTTGGTCATGTTGACGCCGTTGGTGGCGAAGCCGCCCATGGCTTTGTAGAGCGCGGCGGGGATGTTGCGCACTTCAAAGACGAAGGTTGTCATCATGTTGAGTTGTCCACGGCGCGACAGGTCGGCTTCGCGGCCCATGATGACAAAGCGGGTGGTGTTGTGGCCGTGGTCTTCGATATCGGAGGCCAGAACTGTGAGGCCATGAATGTCTGCGGCCAGCTCGGAGGCGAGCACGCCTTGGTCTTGTGCGCCAGAGGCGGCCAGCTCGGCGGCGGCACCTGCGCTATCAGCCGCCGAGATCGGCGCGATCCCGTGCTGTTTCAGAAAGGTGGCGGACTGGGGCAGCAAAACGGGGTGTGCGCGCACGCTTTTGACAGCCGCGAGCGGCACGCCCGCATTGGCCATGAGCGCGATGCGCACCCGCACGAAGGCCTCATCCACGATGAACAGGCCACAATCAGGGATCAGCCGGTGATTGTCGGCGACGCGGCCATAGGTCGTATTCTCGACAGGGAGCATGCCAAAATCGGCCGCGCCTGATTTGACCGCCTCGATGGCGGCTTCAAAGGAGGCACAGGGCACAGGCACAGCCTCGGGGCGTGCTGTTGTGCAGGCTTCGTGGCTGTAGGCGCCCAATTCGCCCTGAAATGCGATCCGTTCAGACATATTTTAACCTTTTTGATGCACCCCGAGTGAATAGGGGCGTTTGGCCGCAGAAACTACACCTTGCGTAAAGGGAGTGGAAGCGGATAGAAACCGCCAAAAGCTACCAAACGGAATCTGGCCCATGTTTGATACAATGACATCCACCAAAATCCTCGGCGCGGTTTGTGGCGCGCTTTTGTTGTTCCTGTTTGCCAAGTGGGGCGCAGATGCGCTTTACACTGTTGGCGGCGGTCATGGCGCGTACGGCGAAGAGCACGTTGCGGGCTATCTGATTGAAGTTGAAGAGACAGCCGAAGCCGAAGTTGAAGAAGAAGGCCCCGATTTTGCAACCATCATGGCTGCTGCCGATGTTGCGTCTGGCGCGAAAGTCTTCAAGAAATGCTCGGCTTGCCACAAGATTGAAGCTGGCGCGAACGCGACAGGCCCCTACCTTCACGGTGTTGTCGGGCGCGCAATCGACTCAGCTGAGGGCTTTGGCTACTCCGGAGCGCTTGAGCAGATCGGCGCGGAATGGACCCCTGAAAACCTCTATGCCTTCCTTGAGAACCCCAGGAAAACGACGCCCGGCACAAGCATGAGCTTCTCGGGCCTCAAGAAATCATCTGATCGTGCGGATGTGATTGCCTATCTCGACAGCCTCGACGACTGAGACTGAACGACAGACCAGAGTTTGAAGCCGCCAGCCCCGAAACGGGCTGGCGGTTTTGCTTTGTGGAGTGGCCTATCACGAATTCTCAACTTGAATGTCATGGGTCTTGGAAACTAGGGTGGGACAACTATAAATAAGGCCTGACGGGTTTGTTTGGCTTTGGGAGGCATTGGTATGACGGGATCACGCAGAGGCGCGGCAGCGGTGGCCGCAGGGCAGATCAGAGATATAGCGTCTCTGGCGCTTGTGAGCTTTGTATTTCTGGCGGCCTCGGCGCTTGTGCTGCGCGCGGAGAGCGAAATCATCAAGAGCCACGGCTATTCTTACTTTGGCAAGCTGAGCTACCCAGAGGATTACACACATTTTAGCTATGTGAACCCTGATGCGCCCAAGGGCGGGGAAATCTCTATCGCGGTGGCGGGCACGTTTGACAGCATGAACCCTTACACCCGCAAGGGCCGTGCTGCGGCGCTGTCTACCGTTGGATACGAATCGCTTTTGGGCTCGGTTCTGGCCGGCTCGGGGGCGCTGCCTGCGGATGTGGACGGGGAATACTACGGCCTGCTCGCCCATACGCTTGAATACCCCAAGGACAAGAGCTGGGTTGTTTTTCATATGCGCCCTGAGGCCAAGTTTTCGGACGGCAGCCCTGTGACAGCGCATGATATCGCCTTTAGCCACAATCTTTTGCTGGATCAGGGGCTGAAGTCTTATGCCGATGCGGTGCGCAAGCGCATTCCCAAGGTTGAGGTGATCGACGACCACACCATCAAGTTTTACTTTGCCGAGGGCATCTCGCGGCGCTCGCTGATTGACCAAGTGGGGTTTGTGCCTGCGTGGTCCAAAAAATGGTATGAAGAGAGCGGCGCGCGGCTGGACGAGAGCCGCCTTGAAGTCTCTCCTGGCTCGGGGCCTTATGTGATCGACCGTGTCGATGTGAACCGCTCGGTGATCTATAAGCGCAACCCCGACTATTGGGGCAATGATCTGCCGATCAATAAGGGCCGGCACAACTTTGACAGCATTCGTATCGAGTATTTTGCCGATGCGACGGCGGCTTTTGAGGCATTTAAGGCGGGGTCTGTGACCTATCGCAGCGAGAGCGACCCGAAGCGCTGGGCTACGTCATATGACTTTCCTGCGGTGAATGATGCTTTTGTGAAGCTGGAAGAAATCCCTGACGGGATGCCGCCAGCCAATACGGGCATTATCATGAACCTTGATCGTGAAGTTCTCAAAGACCGCCGCGTGCGCGACGCTGTGGCGCTTGGCTTTAACTTTGAGTGGACAAACGCCTCGCTGCTTTACGGGCTGCAACGCCAGCAGCAGTCTTTCAGCACGGGCACGAAATATGAGGCCAAGGGCGCACCAGAGGGCGCGGAGCTTGCGCTTTTGCAGGGGCTTGCGGCGCAGCCTGACCCCGAGGTTCTGACCGGTGCGCCGCGTATGCCGCACACCTCGCAGAAAGAGCGCCTGAATGATCGCCGCAATCTGCGCGCGGCGATGAAGCTTCTGGACGCGGCGGGCTGGGCTGTGGGCGATGATGGCAAGCGGCGTAATGCGGACGGTGCGCTTTTGAGCCTGAACCTTTTGTTCAACTCGTCTGACACGCCGACCAACAAGGCCTTGGCGGAGAATTTTGTCAGTAATCTGCAAGTGATGGGGATTGATGCGACTTTTGAAGTGGTTGACCCGTCGCAATATACCTCGCGCGAGCGCGACCATGATTATGATCTGGTGCTGGATGGCTATCCTGCGCTGTTTGGTGTGGGCACAGGGCTTCAGCAGCGCTTTGGCTCGGAGGCGGCGAAGCTTTTGTTTAACCCCGCCTCGCTTGCCAGTCCTGTTGTGGACGAGATCATCGAGAAGGCGCTTTTGAGCGAGACGCAAGAGGAAGAAGACATGATGCTGCGCGCGCTGGACCGTGTGCTGCGGCACGAGTTTTTCCTGATCCCGACGGGGTATGTCGCCGATCACTGGGTCGCGTATTGGGACCAATACGGGCGGCCAGAAACGATCCCGCCGTTTGCTTTGGGCACGCTTGATTTCTGGTGGTATGACGCCGACAAGGGCGCCAAGCTGAAAGAGCAGGGGGCGCTGAGGTAACCTTATGGGTGCTTATGTCCTGCGGCGCTTGCTGCTGATTATTCCAACGCTGTTTGGCATTATGCTGATCAACTTTGCGCTCACCCAGTTTGTTCCGGGGGGGCCTGTGGAGCAGGCGATTGCGCGCGCACAGGGCGAGGGCAATGTCTTTGGCAGCTTTGCGGGGCAGGACGGCTCGGAAAGCACGCTGGGCACGGGCGCGAGCGAATATGTCGGGGCGCGGGGCTTGCCGCCCGAGTTTATCGCCGAGCTTGAGCGCGAGTTCGGCTTTGACAAGCCGCCTCTGGAGCGGTTTTTCCTGATGCTTGGCAATTATATGCGGTTTGATTTTGGCGAGAGTTATTTCCGCTCGGCGACTGTGATCGAGCTGATCAAGGAGAAGCTGCCTGTGTCGATCACGCTTGGGCTTTGGTCGACTTTGATTGCATATATGATCTCGATCCCGCTCGGTATCCGCAAGGCTGTGAAGGACGGGACGCCCTTTGACACTTGGACAAGTGGCGCGATTATTGCGGGCTATGCGATCCCCGGATTTTTGTTTGCGATCCTTTTGCTGACGCTGTTTGCGGGCGGCTCTTATTGGCAGATTTTCCCGCTGCGTGGGCTGACCAGCGACGACTTTGAGAGCTTAAGCGCTTGGGGCAAGGTCAAGGATTATGCGTGGCACATTACGCTGCCTGTGCTGGCTTCTAGCATCGCGGGCTTTGCGACGCTGACGCTTCTCACGAAGAACAGCTTTCTGGACGAGATGAAAAAGCAATATGTGATGACCGCGCGGGCCAAGGGGCTCAGCGAGCGGGCGGTGCTTTATGGGCACGTGTTTCGCAATGCCATGCTGATCGTCATTGCGGGGTTTCCTGCGGTGTTTATCGGGGTGTTTTTTGGCGCGTCGCTGATCATTGAGACGATCTTTTCGCTGGATGGTCTCGGGCGGCTTGGTTTTGAGGCGGCTGTGGCGCGGGATTATCCTATCGTCTTTGGGACGCTGTTTATCTTCGGGCTGATCAGCCTTGTGGTCGGGATCATCTCGGACCTCATGTATGTGCTTGTTGATCCGCGGATCGACTTTGAACGGAGGGAGGGATAATGGCTCTTTCGCCGATCAATGCGCGCCGTTGGCGTAATTTCAAGGCCAACCGCCGCGCGCTTTGGAGCCTTTGGGTCTTTTCGGTTCTGTTTGTGATGAGCTTGTTTGCCGAGTTTCTGGCCTATGACAAACCCATTCTGGTGAACTATCGCGGCCAATATTATGCGCCGATCTGGAACTTTTATCCAGAGACGGAGTTTGGCGGGGATTTTCAGACCGAGGCGGTGTATCGCGACCCTGAGGTGCGCTGTCTGATCGCCTCGGGCGGGCTGGAAGACTGCTTTGACGACCCTGACGGCATCCTTGAAGAGATTGCTGCGGGCACATTTGCCGTCGAGGGCTTTGAGAAGGGCTGGGCGCTTTGGCCGCTTATCCCTTATTCGTTTGATACGGCTGTCGAGCGCCCCGGGGCTGCGCCTTTGCCGCCCAATGGCGAGAACTGGCTTGGCACCGACGCAACCAAGCGCGATGTGATGGCGCGGGTCATTCACGGCTTCCGCCTCTCGATCCTGTTTACCCTGATTGTGACGGGTCTGGCCTCGATCATCGGGGTCGCGGCGGGGGCTGTGCAGGGGTATTTTGGCGGCTGGATTGACCTTGTTTTTCAGCGGATCATCGAAATCTGGACCTCAACGCCGCAGCTCTATGTGATCATCATTATGTTTGCCATTCTGGGGCGCTCGTTCTGGCTATTGGTGTTTCTGATGGTGCTGTTTGGCTGGATGTCGCTTGTGGGCGTTGTGCGGGCTGAGTTCTTGCGGGCGCGCAACCTTGAGTATGTGCGCGCCGCAAAGGCGCTGGGTGTGGGCAACACAACGATCATGTTTCGTCATATGCTGCCCAATGCGATGGTCGCGACGCTGACCATGCTGCCGTTTATTGTGACGGGGACGATCTCGTCCTTGGCGGCGCTGGATTATCTCGGCTTTGGCCTGCCCTCGAGTGCGCCGAGCCTTGGCGAGCTGACGCTTCAGGCAAAGCAGAACCTTGAGGCGCCATGGCTGGCCTTTACCGCGTTTTTCACTTTTGCCGTCATGCTGTCGCTGCTGGTTTTCATCTTTGAAGGCGTGCGCGACGCGTTTGACCCGAGAAAGACTTTCCGATGAGTTTGCTAAACGTCAAGGGCCTCACAGTGACCTTCCGCCAAGACGGCAAGGCCAATCAGGCTGTCAAAGGGGTGAGCTTTTCTGTCGGGCGCGGGGAGACTGTTGCGCTTGTGGGGGAGAGCGGCTCTGGCAAGTCTGTGAGCGCTTTGAGCACGGTGGCTTTGCTTGGCGAGAGCGCCGAAGTGGGCGGCTCTGTCACCTACGACGGGCAGGAAATGATCGGAGCGAAAGACAGGCTTTTGCGGCAAGTGCGCGGCAACGATATCAGCTTTATCTTTCAGGAGCCGATGACCTCGCTCAACCCCTTGCACACGATTGAAAAGCAGCTTGGCGAGAGCCTTGAGCTGCATCAGGGCCTCACGCGGACAACGGCGCGGGCGCGTATTCTGGAGCTTTTGGAAAAGGTCGGCATTCGGGATGCGGCACGCCGCCTCAGCGCCTACCCTCACGAGCTAAGCGGCGGTCAGCGGCAGCGCGTGATGATTGCTATGGCGCTGGCGAACAAGCCTGACATTCTGATTGCCGATGAGCCGACCACGGCGCTGGATGTGACCATTCAGGCGCAGATCCTTGAGCTTCTCAACGAGCTGAAGGAAAGCGAGAACATGGGGCTTTTGTTTATCACCCATGATCTGGGGGTTGTGCAGCGCTTTGCCGACACCGTCTGTGTCATGAAGGACGGTGAGATTGTCGAGCAGGGGCCGGCCAAGGCCGTGTTTGATGCGCCTCAGCATGAGTATACCAAAAAGCTTCTGGCGGCGCGGGCTGTGGGCGTTCCGGCGCCTGTGCCCTCGGGCGCAAGAGAGATTGTGGCGGCCGATAAGCTCCGGGTCTGGTTTCCGATCAAGTCGGGGTTGATGAAGCGCACCACAGGCCATGTGAAGGCCGTAAACGAGGCGAGCCTGTCTGTGCGTGCGGGCGAGACGCTGGGCATTGTCGGCGAGAGCGGGTCTGGCAAGACCACGCTGGCGCTGGCGATCATGCGGCTGATCGGCTCGGAGGGCGGGATCACCTATCAGGGCGAGGATGTGCGCCGCTGGAGCACCAAGAAACTGCGCCACTTGCGCCGCGAGATGCAGATTGTGTTTCAGGACCCGTTTGGCTCGCTCAGCCCACGGATGAGCTGTGCCGAGATCATTGCCGAGGGGCTTGGCGTGCATGGCAAGCCTGAGGGCAAGAGCGCGCGTGAGCTTGTCTCTGAGGTGATGGAAGAGGTCGGACTCGACCCTGCCACGATGGACCGCTATCCGCATGAATTCTCTGGCGGGCAGCGCCAGCGGATCGCGATTGCGCGGGCAATGATATTGCGGCCCAAGCTTGTTGTCCTGGATGAACCGACGAGCGCGCTTGATATGACGGTGCAGGTGCAGATTGTCGATCTGTTGCGCGCGCTTCAGCGCAAATACGGGCTGGCCTATCTCTTTATCAGCCACGATCTCAACGTGGTGCGCGCAATGAGCCACAAGATGATTGTGATGCGTCAAGGCGATATCGTGGAGGCGGGCACGGCGGAAGAGCTGTTTGAGCGACCCCGGACCGACTATGCCAAGACGCTCTTGAGCGCGGCGCTCGAGCTGAAGGCGGGTGGCGCGGCCGGATAAGCTGTTGCGCTGCGCTGGCGCGCATCGCGGGGGGCCTCGCTGCGCTCGGCCCGTTTTAGCCCCGCCCCTCTTGCAGGGAGAGCCCTGCTTGGCGCGCGCTGTGCTGGGATATTTGGAGAAAGAAAAAGGGCTTCTCAGATCGCCGAGCTATGGCCTGCTTTGCTTAGATCATAGGCGTCAAAGGCGCGGGCTATGAGGCGGGTGAGCGGGCGCATCTCTTCGGGGATATAGAGGCCGTCAGCGCTTGTTTTGAGGCGGTTGCCAAAGCGTTTGTTGGCCTCGGCGAGCATCGCTGCCAGTGCGGCGGGCGCGATATCGTGTTCTGCCAGAAGCGCGGCAGAGGACACGCGAAAATCACACATGATCATTTCAATGATACGGCTGCGCAGCTTGTCCTCGGCGGAGAAGACATGGCCACGCGAGGTTGAAAAACGGCCTTCGGAAATTGCCTTGGTATGGGCCGAAGTGGCTGGTGCGTTTTGGGCATAGCCTTGCGGGAAGCGCGAGATCGAGGAGGCGCCAAGGCCAACGAGCACATCGCTTGTGTCATCGGTATAGCCCTGAAAGTTGCGGCGCAGGGTGCCTGCCTTTTGGGCGCGGGTCAGCCCGTCTTCGGGGCGGGCGAAATGGTCAATCCCGATTTCGGCGTAGCCGTCCCAGACAAAGAGCTTGCGCGCGGTTTCAAAGAGATCAAGCCGCTCTTCGGGCGTGGGAAGGGCCTCTGAGGGGATCATCTGTTGGCGTTTGGCCATCCAGGGCACATGAGCGTAGCCATAAAGCGCAACACGATCAGGCGAGAGCGCCAGAAGCTTTTGCACGCTTTCTGTGATCCGAGCTTGGGACTGGTGCGGCAGGCCAAAGAGGATATCGGCGTTGAGGCTTTCCACGCCATGGGCGCGGATCATGTCGATTGCGTCGCGGGTGGCCTCAAAGCTCTGGATGCGGCCGATGGCCTGCTGGATCTGGTCGTCAAAATCCTGCACGCCGATGGAGGCGCGGTTCATCCCTGCGGCAGCGAGCGCATCAAGGCGTGTGCTGTCGATTTCGTTGGGGTCGATCTCGACGGAGAATTCGTAATCTGGCGCAAAAGGCGCCACCGAGGCGATCTCGGCGGCAAGGTCGCGCATCATATCGGCAGTGAGGAGCGTGGGCGTGCCGCCGCCCCAGTGCAGGCGGGACAGGCTTACGCCCTTGGGGAGCGTTTCCTTGAGCAAGGCCAGCTCAGCCTTGAGAACCTCAAGATAGGCGCGCACGGGCGCGTCTTTTTGCGTGCCTTGGGTGCGGCAGGCACAGAACCAGCAGAGCCTGCGGCAGAAGGGGACATGGATGTAGAGCGAAATGGCGCTTCCCTCGGGGATGAGGGTGATCCAGCGGGAGAACATATCGCCAGTGAGAGCAGGGGTGAATTGGGGGGCTGTCGGATAGCTTGTATAACGCGGCACTTTCGCGTCAAATAGCCCCAGACTGGCAAGTTGAGTTTTTGTCATCATGGGGCTAGATTTAGAAGAAAGAGCCTGTATTCACATTGATACAGATCAAACGCGCGAAGTGACGATATGCAAAAAACAGTAACGATTGATGTGCCACGCGACTGTGGAGAATGCCCGATCAGACATAGGGCGGTCTGTGCGCGTTGCGAGAGCGACGAGCTGACACGGCTTGAAGAAATCAAGTATTATCGCTCCTATGAGGCGGGCCAGACGATTGTCTGGTCTGGGGATCGTATGGAATTTGTCGGCTCCGTGGTCAAAGGCGTGGCCTCCCTGACCCAAACCATGGAAGACGGGCGCACACAGATGGTGGGCCTGTTGCTTCCGTCTGATTTTGTCGGCCGTCCGGGGCGCGAGTCTGCGGCCTATGATGTGGTGGCCACGAGCGATCTGGTCATGTGCTGTTTTCGCAAAAAACCGTTTGAAGACATGATGATACGGACGCCGCATATTGCGCAGCGCCTGCTCGAAATGACACTTGACGAGCTTGACGCCGCGCGCGAGTGGATGCTTGTTTTGGGCCGCAAAACGGCGCGTGAAAAGATTGCCAGCCTGCTGAGCATCATCGCCCGCCGCGATGCGACGCTCAATCTCGCGGGCGTGGATGGACCGCTTGAGTTTGATGTGCCACTGACGCGGGAAGCGATGGCGGATTACCTCGGCCTCACTCTTGAAACCGTGAGCCGTCAGGTCAATGCCCTCAAACGCGACGGCGTCATCGACCTTGTCGGCAAGCGCCATGTGATTGTGCCAGATTTTGACCGCCTCTCCGAAGAAGCGGGCGATGATTCAGACGGTGGTATGCTGAGCTGACCGTCTTTTGACGGCTGGCCCTTTTTCTTTCTAAAAATATCCCAGGGGGTCTGGGGGACTGGTCCCCCAGCTTGGCTGGGGTCTGGGGGACTGGTCCCCCAGCGGGTCGGAGTGCACGAAGTGCAATCCGAAACCGTCTTTAATGCGCCATCAAGACAGGCAGCTTGGACTGCTCCAGCATATAGCGGGTGGCACCGCCGAGGATGGCTTCGCGAAAACGCGAGTGGCCATAGGCGCCCATGACGATCAGATCGGCACCCAGATCGCTGGCGTGGCGCAGGAGCACATCAGACACACGCGGCATGGTTTTTGACAGGACGTCAATTTCCACATGGACATCATGGCGCGCCAGCCAGACAGAGAGCAGCCCGCCGGGATCAGAGCGGTTTGGGCCGTGTTTGGGCGGGTCGATCACGACGACGTGCACGTTTTTGGCCTGTCTCAGGATCGGCAGGGCCGCGCGGATCGCGCCGAGGGCTTCGTCGCTTTCGTTCCAGCCGATGATCACTGTTTCATAGGGGCCAGAGGGGGGCCGCTTTTCGGGCACAACGAGCACAGGCACACGCGCCTCAAAGAGGCAGGCCTCCACCAGCGCTTCCTGTTCCTGTCCGCGGTCTTCGCCATAGGGCGTCGGCAGCACGGCGATATCGGCAAAGCGGGCGCGTGCGGCCACGTGACGGCCGATGTCGGGGAGTTGAGCGACGCCATGGTCACAGCTCCAGCGCAGCTCTGTATGGCCCAGTTCGGCCTCAGTGAGCGCTTTGAGGGCGAGGCCCTCGTCACTGGCTTTTTCGATGACTTCCTGAAGGATCATCGCATTGGCACCGGCGTAGTAATAGCCGGTCTGGCTGCGGTCGACGCCGAGGCAGAGCGCCTCAAGGTGAGCGTCATAGGTGCGCGCCATTGAGCCCGCATGGGCGAGCATAGGCTTTGCAAGGCTGTCCTGAGACAGGGCTGTAAAGATTGTTTTAAAGGACATTTTTTCCTCCGCCGTGAAATTCGGCTTCACCCTAGGCTTTGGCGGGCCATTTTTCTTTGAACCAGATCAACAAATTTGGAGAGGCTTCTTGATGCAGATCAAGGCAGCTATCTGCTGCTCGGAGGAAAACGGACCCAGGAAAATCGCCCTGATGCGCGAAAGAATCGTGCGCGGGTAAGACGAAGGGACGAAACATGGGTAACTACATCAAGCTGGTTGTGCTCGGAATCATTGCGCTTTTTGCGCTGATTGCGACCAACTATGCGCGTGACCTGGCTTATTTGGTCAACGCGTTGACGGTAGCGCTCGTTGCAGGTGGACTTTTCATCTGGACATTGCGCAGAACAGGGGAGCCGGCCAGCACGGTCGATCTTTCCGGCGAATATATGGACGGCGTGGTGCGCGCTGGCGTGATTGCGACGGCGCTTTGGGGCGTTGTCGGCTTCCTTGTTGGGGTCACAATCGCGTTTCAGCTGGCGTTTCCAGCGCTCAACTTCGAGTGGGCGCAGGGCTTTGCCAACTTTGGGCGCTTGCGGCCGTTGCACACAAGCGCGGTTATTTTTGCCTTTGGCGGCAACGCGCTGATTGCGACGTCGTTCTATGTGGTGCAGCGCACAAGCGCGGCGCGCCTTTGGGGCGGCAATCTGGCGTGGTTTGTCTTCTGGGGCTTCCAGCTGATGATCGTTCTGGCAGCCACGGGCTATGTGCTCGGCGCGACGCAATCAAAAGAATACGCAGAACCTGAATGGTATGTGGATTGGTGGCTGACCATTGTCTGGCTCGCCTATCTTGCGGTTTTTGTCGGCACGCTCGTCAAGCGCAAGGAGCCGCATATTTATGTGGCCAACTGGTTTTACCTCAGCTTCATCATCACCGTTGCGATGCTTCATGTTGTCAACAACCTGAGCATCCCTGTCAGCATCTTCGGCTCCAAGTCGGTTCAGGTGTTCTCGGGTGTGCAGGATGCGATGACACAGTGGTGGTATGGCCATAACGCCGTGGGCTTCTTTCTCACAGCGGGTTTCCTTGGCATGATGTATTACTTCATTCCAAAGCAGGCCGAGCGCCCTGTCTTCTCATACAAGCTGTCGATCATCCACTTCTGGGCTCTGATCTTCATCTATATCTGGGCGGGTCCACACCACCTTCACTACACAGCCTTGCCTGACTGGGCCTCGACGCTGGGTATGGTGTTCTCGATCGTGCTCTGGATGCCGTCATGGGGCGGGATGATCAACGGTCTGATGACGCTCTCTGGCGCGTGGGACAAGCTGCGCACCGATCCGATCATCCGTATGATGGTTATCTCGGTGGGCTTCTACGGGATGTCCACATTTGAAGGTCCGATGATGTCGATCCGTGCTGTGAACTCTCTGTCACACTACACTGACTGGACAATCGGCCACGTGCACTCAGGTGCGCTCGGCTGGAACGGTATGATCACCTTTGGCGCGCTTTACTTCCTTGTGCCCAAGCTCTGGAACCGTGAGCGCCTTTATAGCTTGCGTCTTGTGAGCTGGCACTTCTGGCTCGCCACAATCGGGATCATTCTTTACGCGGCCTCGATGTGGGTGACGGGTATCATGGAAGGCCTGATGTGGCGCGAAGTTGATGCCAACGGTTTCCTTGTGAACTCGTTCGCGGACACGGTGAGTGCGAAGTTCCCGATGTATGTTGTGCGTGGCTTGGGCGGAACCCTGTTCCTCGCTGGTGCAGTCATCATGTGTTACAACCTCTGGATGACGGTCAAACGTTCGCCGGCAGTCGATGCCACGAACCAGCTCGTCCCAGCAGAATAAGGAGGGATAGAGAATGGCTATTCTTGACAAACACGGCGTCCTTGAACGCAACGTTACGCTTCTTGCGATCTTTGCCTTCCTTGTTGTGACTGTTGGCGGGATTGTGCAGATTGCACCGCTCTTCTGGCTCGAAAACACCATTGAGGATGTGGAGGGTATGCGCCCTTACACGCCTCTCGAGCTGGCAGGGCGGGATGTCTATATCCGCGAGGGCTGCTATGTCTGCCACAGCCAGATGATCCGCCCGATGCGCGACGAAGTGGAGCGCTACGGCCATTATTCACTGGCGGCGGAGTCACAGTATGACCACCCGTTCCAGTGGGGCTCAAAGCGGACGGGGCCAGACCTTGCCCGCGTTGGCAACCGTTACTCGGACGAGTGGCACGTTGACCACTTGCGCGATCCGCAATCTGTTGTGCCTGAATCTGTCATGCCCAAATATGGCTTCCTCGAAAACAAGATGCTCGAGGGCGAATATATGGGCGATCTTCTGAAGACACACGCTTTTGTGGGTGTGCCGTATAACGAAGAGATGGTGGCGAGTGCGCAGGCCGACTTCCTTGCGCAGGCCGACCCTGACAGCGACTATGACGGCTTGCTTGAGCGCTATGGTGAAAACGTCAATGTGCGTAACTTTGACGGCCAGCCCGGTGTTTCGGAAGCGGATGCGCTGATTGCTTATCTTCAAATGCTTGGCACGCTGGTCGACTTCTCGACCTTCACTGCCGATGCAAGCCGCTAAGGAGGGGTCACTATGGAAACCTATTCACTCTTGCGGCAATTTGCAGACAGCTGGATGCTTTTGGCTTTGTTCACCTTCTTTGTCCTGATGATCCTCTGGGTGATGTTTCGCCCGGGGGCGAGCAAGACCTACAGCGATGTGGCGAACATTCCGTTCCGGCATGAAGACAAGCCTGCGCCAGCCCAGACTTCTGGCGGCGAAAAGGAGGCCTAAGACATGGCAAAACAACCTGTGAAAAAAGAAGATCCTTCAACCACCGGCCACAGCTGGGATGGTATTGAAGAGTTCAACAACCCTCTGCCGCGCTGGTGGCTCTGGATTTTCTATGCCTGTATCGTTTGGGCGATCTGGTATTCCATTGCTTATCCAGCCTGGCCGGGGATTAAGTCTGCGACGGCTGGCTACTTGGGCTATTCGACGCGCGCCGAAGTGGCGGCGGATATTGCCAAGGTCGAGGCACAGAACGCGGCGATCAACGAAAAGCTCGCCTCGGTCGAGTTGGCCTCGATTGCAACAGATCCCGAGCTGGAAGGCTATGCCAAGTCAGCGGGCGCGGCTGTCTTCAAGACATGGTGTGCCCAGTGTCACCAGACCAACGGTGCGGGCGCTGTCGGCTACCCGAACCTGCAGGATGATGACTGGCTCTGGGGCGGCACGATGGAAGACATCCATCTGACGCTTCTGCACGGCATTCGCAGCGAGACAGACGATGATTCACGTTATTCGGAGATGCCAGCCTATGGCCGCGACGAGCTTCTGGAAGAAGAAGAGATCGAACAAGTCGTCAACTATGTGATGTCTCTGACGCCGAATGTGAACCCGCCCAAAGACCCCTCATTGGTAGAGGCTGGTGCCGTTATCTTTGAAGACAATTGCGCGGCCTGTCACATGGAAGACGGCTCGGGCGACCGCTCACAAGGCGCGCCGAACCTTGCGGATGCGATCTGGCTCTATGGCGGCGATTATGCGGCGATCAGCGAGACGGTTCACAACTCACGCTTTGGTGTGATGCCGGACTGGAACGAGCGCCTCTCCGAGGCACAGATCCGCGCCGTGGCAACATATGTTCACCAGCTTGGTGGTGGTGAATAACAAGTTCTGAGGGCGTTCGCGCCCTTGGAAGAGACACCGGCGCTTCCGTCCTGTTCGCGCGTTTCCTGGAAGTCCGGTGTCTCTATTTAAACGAAAGGCCGAGGGAGAAATCCTTCGGCTTTTTTGTCTTTTGGAGCGGTCTTTGGCGCGGTTTTGCCTGTGCTTTGTGAAAAGCGCATAAAAGATACGTCAAAAATATAAATTTGATTCAGGTCAAAGAGGAACGTGGCCCAGACTGCGAGAAACATAGGGAAGAAACCCATCTAACGGAGTGAGTCCGTGTCTGATTCTGATATCAACACCCCGCCGAGCCTCTACGCCGCGCGCGAGCCTATTTTTCCCAAAAAGGTCTATGGCAAGTTCCGCAATCTCAAGTGGTTGATCATGATTGTTGCCTTGGGCATCTATTATCTCACGCCATGGATCCGCTGGGACCGAGGGCCAAGCCTGCCTGATCAGGCTGTTCTGATCGACTTGGCGAGCCGCCGTTTCTATTTTCTTTGGATCGAGATTTGGCCCCATGAGTTCTACTTTGTTGCGGGTCTTCTTGTGATGGCGGGGTTGGGGTTGTTTCTGTTTACCTCGGCCTTGGGGCGCGTGTGGTGTGGCTATGCCTGCCCTCAGACGGTCTGGACCGATCTGTTTATCTTGGTGGAGCGCTGGATCGAGGGCGACCGCAACGCGCGGCTGCGCTTGCACCGCCAGAAAAACTGGGACTTTACCAAGGTTCGGATGCGGCTGACCAAATGGGTGAGCTGGTTCCTGATTGCGCTGGCAACGGGCGGGGCCTGGGTGTTTTATTTTACTGATGCGCCGACATTGCTTGGCAATCTGGTTCAAGGCACGGCACATCCTGTGGCCTATACAACGATCCTTATTTTGACGGGGACGACTTTTTTCTTTGGTGGTTTTGCGCGCGAGCAGATTTGTATTTATGCCTGCCCGTGGCCGCGTATTCAGGCTGCCATGATTGATGAAGACACGCTGACGGTGGCCTATCGCGAGTGGCGCGGGGAGCCGCGCGGCAAGCTGCACAAAGGCACTGTTTCGCCTGACAATGGCGACTGTATCGACTGTATGGCCTGTGTGAACGTTTGCCCTATGGGGATCGACATTCGCCACGGGCAACAGATGGAGTGCATCACCTGTGCGCTGTGTATTGATGCCTGCGACGAGGTGATGGACAAGATCGGCAAGCCACGTGGCCTGATCGACTATATCGCGCTCACAGACGAAACCAACGAGCGTGCGGGGATGGATCCGAAGCCGATCTGGAAGCACGTTTTGCGCCCCCGCACGATCCTTTACACAACGCTTTGGTCAATCGTCGGCATCTTGCTTGTGGTGGCGCTGTTTATCCGCTCCGATATCGAAATGACGGTCGCGCCTGTGCGCAACCCGACTTATGTAACGCTGTCGGACGGCTCGATCCGCAACGTTTACGAAATCCGCCTGCTCAACAAACATGGGGAAGACAGGCCTTTCCGTGTGACTGTGAAGGGCGACCCAGCTGTGCGCTTGCAGCTTGAGGGCAACCCTTACGAGACTGTGACTGTGCCTGCGGACAGCACTTATCTTGTGCGGACCTATGTTGTGGCGCCTCCAGGCTCAAAGCCTGCCGAGAGCGAGCGTGTGGACATCCGTATCTGGGCGGAAGATATCACCTCTGGTGAACGCGCATATAAAGACACTATTTTTAATGGAAGGGCGAACTGATGAGCGCTGCTGTTGCAATACCTAAATCAGACGGAAAAGGCTTTCTCTATTTTGCCGCTTTGTTTCTTCTCGGGGTCGCTGCCAACCTCGTTGGATTATACGGCGGATACTGGCTTGGCCTTCAGCTCAACAAAGTGCTGATCACGCTGGGCGTGTCCTTTGGGGAATATTCCTGGATGATCCTTCCGTTCTTTCTGGCGATCATGTTCTGGGGTATTGCCGCGGGCACTGTGATTGGCACATCCGTGACGCGTGTGGGCCAGTTTATGGGGGGGCATATGTTTGTGACTGTGCTCCTGGCCTTTACCACGATCATTTCGGTCAATCTGGCGCTGGCTTACAATGCTGTCGCGACCTTTCCGGGGCTGGAAGTGAAGAACTCTTATGTGGCCAGTCAGAACTTCGACGTGCGCAAGGCCGCGCAGGAGGCTTTGGGCTGGGAGGTGAGCGCCGTTGCCGAGGGCGGTGTCTTGCGGCTTGTGATGAACGGACCCGACGGCGCGCCTGTTTATCCGACCGAAATGAACGCGGTCTTGGGGCGTGCAACCCAGATCAAGGATGATCAGGTGCTTGAGTTTACCCATGATGGCACAGCTTTTGTCGCGCCTGTGGACCTTGCGCCGGGCAACTGGAACATTCGTATGAGTGCAACAGCCGAGGACGGCACACTTTATAGCCGCCGTCTTGTCTTGCGTGTGAAGAAGTAAGGAGCCGCCGTGAGCACTGGTATCTCAGCTTGTCCTGCCTGTTCTGCGGCGCCTGCTGCGGAAGACTTGGCCGAACGTGCCGCGCAAAAGGATGCGCGGCTTGCTTTGTCTTTGCCGACCATTCATTGCGCCGCCTGTATTTCGGCAGTGGAGCGGCGGCTTGCGGCGGAGCCCGGCGTTAAGAGTGCGCGGGTCAACCTGACGCTGAAGCGTGCGACGATTGAGGCCGAGAAGGACGTGAGCGCGCAGCAGCTTGTGCAAGTGTTGGGCGAGATCGGGTATGAGGCGCATGAGCTGGACGCGGGCACGCTAAGCGCGACCGAGACCGACAAGGCGGGCCGCGAGCTTTTGATGCGGCTCGCGGTGGCGGGCTTTGCCGCGATGAACGTCATGCTTTTGAGCGTGTCGGTCTGGTCGGGGGCGGCGGACGCCACGCGGGATATGTTTCACTGGATATCGGCGGCGATTACCCTGCCGACAGTTCTGTTTTCGGGGCAGCCGTTTTACAAGAGCGCTTGGAGCGTTCTGAAGCACGGGCATCTGAATATGGATGTACCGATCACGCTGGCGATTGTGCTGGCTGTTGTCACCTCGCTTTGGGAAACAACGCTTTCGGGCGAGCACGCTTACTTTGATGCGGCTCTGGCGCTCACGTTTTTCCTGCTTGCGGGGCGGTATCTTGACCACCGCACCCGCGCGATTGCGCGCTCGGCGGCGGAGGAGCTTGCCGCGCTGGAGGTGCCGCGGGTGACGCTGCTGATTGACGGGGAAGAGCGCGAGCTACCGACAGCGGAGCTACGGCTTGGCGATATTATTCTGGTGCGCCCTGGCGGGCGTATGCCTGTGGACGGCGAAATCGTTGAGGGACAGAGCGAGCTGGACCGTTCGTTGCTCACAGGGGAAAGCCTGCCCGTTTTTGCGGGCGTGGGCCAAGCCGTGTCGGCGGGCGAAGTGAACCTGACAGGGCCATTGAAACTGCGCGCCACTGCGGTGGGCGAGGAAACCTCGCTGCACCGTATGGCAGATTTGGTGGCAATTGCTGAATCGGGGCGCTCAAAATACACCTCGCTGGCAGACGGGGCGGCGAAGCTCTATGCGCCGGGGGTTCATATTCTGTCGGCTTTGGCGTTTCTTGGCTGGTTGCTTTATGCGGGCGATATGCGGGTTGCGCTCAATATCGCGGCGGCGGTTCTGATTATCACCTGCCCCTGTGCGCTTGGGCTTGCTGTGCCTGCTGTGACCACGGCGGCAAGCGGCAAGCTGTTTCGCAAGGGAATGCTGATCAAGCATGAAACCGCGATGGAGCGGTTGGCGCAGGTGGATACTGTTGTTTTTGACAAAACAGGCACGCTGACGGAGGGCACCCCCGAGCTGACCAATGGCGCGGCGATCTCGCGACAAGATATGGCGCTGGCTATGGCGCTTGCGGAAGGCTCGTCGCACCCGCTTGCGCGCGCGATCTGGGCTGCAGGCAAGGCGTCGGGTGTGACGCCTGTGGTGCTGAGTGCGCAGAGCGAAGTTCCGGGTTATGGAGCGGAAGGGGTGCTTGAGGGGCAGCGCGTGCGCCTTGGCCGCGCGGCATGGGTCGGCGCCGAAGCGGGCGAGCAGACCAGCAGCTGGCTGCAACGCGGCGAAGGCGCAGCTGTGGCGTTTGAATTTGCTGACAGTTTGCGCGCAGGGGCCGAAGAGGCCGTGCGCGCGCTCAAGGCGGCGGGCAAAGATGTGATCCTGATGTCAGGGGATACGCGGCTTGCGGTTCAGGCGATGGCAGAGCGGCTCGGCATTGAGACATGGATCGGGGAAGCTCTGCCGCGCGAAAAGGCCGAGCGCATTGCGGCGCTGGCGGCGGAGGGCCATCATGTCTTGATGGTGGGGGACGGGCTGAACGACACGGCGGCGCTCACGGCGGCTCACGTTTCGATCTCGCCTGCGAGCGCTTTGGACGCGGCGCGTGTGGCCAGTGATATTGTGCTGTTGGGCGGCAATCTTGAACCCATCGCGCAAGCCACCGAAACGGCGCGCTCGGCTGTGCGCCGTATCAAGGAGAACTTCCAGATCGCGACAGTTTATAATATTATCGCGGTGCCGCTGGCTGTGGCGGGGATGGCGACGCCTCTGATTGCGGCTTTGGCAATGTCGGCGTCTTCGATTACAGTTTCGCTCAATGCACTGCGCCTGAGAGGATAGAATTTGAATATTCTGAGTTATCTGATCCCGATCTCTTTGATCTTGGGCGGCGTTGGGCTTGGCTTTTTTATTTTTACGCTGAAGACCAACCAATATGACGATCCCGAAGGGGACGCGCAGCGGATTTTGTCTGATGCCTATGACGACAAGCCCAAGCAGGATTAGGGCGTCGGCTTAGCCTGGACCCATCATGAAGCAGGTCACATTGCGCGCCTGAAGGCGGCGGCAGGCTGTCTCGGCGCGCTCGCGTGTGAGGCCGTTGAAGTTGGCTTCAAAGCCTTGAGGACGTTTCACGACACTGCGCAGCGAGCCGTCGAGTGTTTCCATCTCGTTGAGGGCTGTTTTGAGCAGGGCGCGCTCGGCGTGGTAGCGCGAATTGAAGCGGCCCACATTGATCCCCCAATGCTTGCCGCCCTCACCAGAGAGGCGCGTGACGACCTCGCGGGGCTGTGCCCGTGCGCTGGGGCGGGGTTTGATGGCGCTTTGGACCGAGGCAAGGACCAGATCGGTGGGTCTTGCTGTCGGGCTGGGGGTTGCGCGTGTGACAGCGCTTGCGGCTTGGGCTTCCAGGAGGGCGGCCTTGATGTCGTCTTTCATGGCGACGAGCACAGGCGCTGGCTCTTCACGCGGGCGCATCTGCGGGCGCAGGCTTGTTTTGACGGCGGTCACGAGGCGGATGGTTTTGCCTGATTTGCCGTTGTTGTCGGCAAGAATCGGGCCTGTTTCGAGGCCATATTCGGGCGTGTCGGGCTTGTTCAGGCGGGCGCGGCTCGGGGCTTTGCGAAAGCCAAGATCGAGCAGCTCGGCGATGCGGGCGTTGCGTGTGGCTGTGGAGCGACCACCAAAGACCGTTGCGATAATGCGTTCGTTGCCGCGCTGGGCCGAGGACACAAGATTGAAGCCAGCGGCGCGGGTGTAGCCTGTTTTGATCCCGTCGGCACCTTTATAGGCGGCGAGGAGGCGGCGGTTGGTGTTGGCGACTTCGCGGATGCCTGCGTCGGCTGTGCGGCGCGAGAAGAGGTTGTAATATTCGGGGTAGTCATAGAGCACGTGTCGGCCAAGCAGCGTCATGTCTCGGGCGGTGGACATATGGCCGCTCTCGGTGAGGCCGTGGGCGTTTTTAAACGTTGTGCGGGTCATGCCGAGGGCAAGCGCTGTGCGGTTCATGCGGCGGGCAAACTTCGCTTCGGAGCCAGAGATGGCCTCGCCGATGGCTGTGGCGCAATCATTGGCGGATTTGATCGCCGCGGCGCGGATACAGTGGCGCAGCGTGATGTGCTGGCCGGCCCGCAGGCCGAGCTTTGAGGGCGGCTCGGAGGCGGCGTTCTTGGAGACACGGATTTTTGTATCAAGGCTGATTTCGCCTTTTTCGATTGCTTCAAAGGCAATGTAGAGCGTCATCATTTTGGTGAGGGAGGCGGGGTGGAGCCGCGTATCGGCGTTTTCGGAATGAAGCACTTCGCCTGTGCGTGCGTCCATGACGAGGGCGGCATAGGGCGCGGCAATCGCGGCCATTGGCAGCGCAGCCAGCATCAATAGCCATGCAAAGAAGATAGGACCCAAACGGGCCATGGAGATACACTGTCTCACAGCTTTTGCCTTTTTCTGCCTCAGGTGCCGCCGATTTGCTCGACTGACGAATTTATTGAGGAAAGGCTAACATATCGCGGCTATTGAATAAAGTTTTCATTTTGGGAAGGATGCCACGAATTTTAGGCACATTTAGTTGCCTGCGCTCTAGTTGCCCCTAAATGAAGCATTGTGGCGGAAATATGGCTGGCTCTGCCATGTTTGCACAGGCAGAGCCCAAGGCTGATTTTGTCAGGTCAGTTTGATGATCTGCTTGCCGATGTTGCCCCCTTCCAGAAGCGCCATGAAGGCACGGGAGGCATTTTCCAGCCCTTCGGTGATGTCTTCAAGGTAGGCGAGCGTGCCTGTGGCGACCTGCGGTGCGACCTCGTTGAGGAAGGCGGGATAGTGTTCATAGTGGTTTGAAATGATGAAGCCGTTGACCGACATTTGCTTGACCAGAACAGAGCGCCAGAGCGTGGGGAGCCTGTCTGGCCCCTCTGTCACAGCTCCGCCGCCGAGGGCGCCAGCGTTGTAGCCCGAGATCATCCCGCAGACGGGAATGCGCCCGAAAGTGTTCATCAGAGGCAGCACGGCTTCAAAGACCTTGCCGCCGACATTTTCAAAATAGATGTCGATGCCTTTGGGCGCGGCTTCGGCAATGGCTTTGCGCAGGCTGCTGGCGTCAGTATGGGCGCGATGGTCGATTGCGGCGTCAAAGCCGAATTTGTCCAGCGCGAGGGCGCATTTGTCAGCCCCGCCCGCGATGGCGACGGTGCGTAGGCCGCGCGCCTTGGCGATCTGGCCGACCATGGAGCCGACGGGGCCAGTGGCGGCAGCAACCACAAGCGTTTCGCCTGCTTTGGGGCGGCCCAGCTCTGTGAGGCCATACCAGCCTGTGAAGCCTGGCATCCCGAGGACACCAAGGGCTGTTGTGGCGGGCAGGCTGTTGTCGAGCTTGCGCAGCTGGTTGGCGGGGAGGCAGCCGTGGCTGGCCCAGCCAAACATACCAAACGCCATATCGCCGACAACAAAATGGGGGGAGCGGGAGGCTATGACCTCGCCCACGCCGCCAGCTTCCATGACGCCGCCGATGGGCACGGGGGCGGCGTAGCTTTTGGCGTCATCCATGCGGCCGCGCATATAAGGATCAAGCGAGAAGGCGTGAAGCCGCACCAGCACTTCGCCTTCGGCGGGCGTTGGCAGGGGCCGCTCTACCAAGGCAAAGTCGCTGTCCTTAGGCGCGCCGACGGGGCGGGCGGCGAGAGTCATTTGTTGCACCATGTCGCTCATTTGGTTTCTGTCCTTTGTTCTGTGCCGCGATAGCGGAAGACGGCTGTGGCTGTGGCGACCAGCGCGCCAGTGCTGTCGTGAAGCTCGCCTGCGGCGAAGGCTGTTTTGCGGCCTCCGCCCGTTTTGCGGCCCGTAGCAATGACAGCTTCGCCCGTGGCAACGCCGAGGTAATTGACGTTGAGTGAGAGGGTCATGACGAGCTGGCGCAGCGCGGGGTCGCCTGTATAGGCGACGGCAAAGCCCATGGCGGTGTCAAGCAGGGTGGCATGAACGCCGCCATGCAGGATGCGGTAACGGTTGCCGAGATGGTCATGCAGGGGCTGGTGCAGGGTGCAGGCCCCGTCAGACCAGTCGGTGACGGTAAAGCCGAGCGTTTCCTGAAAGGGGTAGGGGGCTTCTATGAGTGAGGTCATGTCACGGTCCTTGCGGCTTTGAGGCCCGCTTCGGCAAAGGCGGGAACGTAAGCGCCGAGGCGCTTGGCTTGGTCAGGAGAGGAGGCGTTGCCATCGAGCGCGCGTTTGAGCACGCCTTGCAGGATTGCCCCCATGCGGAAGTAGGAGAAGGCCAGATAGAAGCCGAAATTGTCTATGCCTGAAAGGCCGCGGCGCGCGCAATAGGCGGCGATAAACGCTTCGTCGGAGATCAAGCCGTGGGCGGCACGATCAATGCCCAGAAGGCCGCGCCCCTCGGCGCCTTGCGGCATGGACCATTGCATGATCACGGCGGCAAGATCGGCGTAGGGGTGACCTATGGTTGACAGCTCCCAATCCAGCACAGCGCTGATCTGGGCGCTGTCTGGGGCGAAGAGTAGGTTGTCGATGCGGTAGTCGCCGTGGACAAGCGTGCGCTGGCCGTCGTCTTCGGGGATGTTGTTTTGCAGCCAGTCGATCAGCGCGGTCATATCGGGGATATCGGCGGTCTGGCTGGCGTCGTATTGTTTGGCCCAGCGGCCAATCTGGCGGGCGTAATAATTGCCTTCGGGGCCATAATCGGCGAGGCCCGCGGCATGGATGTCCACATCGTGGATGGCGGCGAGCACGCGGTTCATCTCGTCAAGGACGGCATAGCGCGCGGGGGGCGCGAGGCTTTTGAGGGTCGGCTCGGCAAAGCTGCGGCCTTTGATCGCCTCCATCACGTAAAAGGGAGAGCCGATCACGCTTGCGTCTTCACAGAGTAGGTGCATTTGCGCGACAGGCACAGCCGAACCCGCCAGCGCCTTTTGCACACGAAACTCGCGCTCGACGGCGTGAGCAGACTTGAGCAGCACCCCCGCAGGCTTGCGGCGCAGAACGTAATGGCGCGTGGAGGTTTTCAAGAGATAGGTCGGGTTAGACTGGCCTTGGGCGAATTTCTCGGCTGTCAGCGGGCCTGAGAAGCTGTCGAGATGCGCGCTGAGCCACTGGCTGACCGCCTCTGTATCAAGTGTGTTTGCGTCCGTCATTTTGGCCTCAGCTATAGGTCAGCAGCCGCGCTTCGTTGGCGGCGGTGATATGGGGTGTTTCGTTGAAAGTGCTCAGGTGTTCGGCACGGGGCGTCACGATGAGCCGCGTCATGGCGCAGTTCTTGATCTGGAGTTGCAGCCGGATCATGGCGTCGACGGGCGCGCCCATGACGTCGCTCACAGTCTGGCCTATGGCTCCGCCTGAGGAGACGACAAGCACAGTCTCGTGGCCTTGGCTCATGGCCTCGGTGCGTGCGGCACGGACGCGGGCGGCGAAGGCGGAGTAGCTTTCGGGCGGATCGCTGATTTCACCTTGCTGCCACTCCAATACCGTTTCGCGCAGTGCTTTGAAATGCGCACGGCGCTCTGTGTGCAGGTTGTCAGGGCGGGTGCGGCCCGCATAGCGCGCCTCAAGAAGGCCGCCAAAGTCAAACTCGTTGAAGCCTGACAGGATGCGCGGCGGGGCGCTGTGGCCAAGGGCCGCGTTGATCCCCTCCAATGTTTGGCGGTGGCGCTTTTGCGCGCCAAGGCAGACGGCATCGGGGGCAATGCCAAGCGTCTTCAGCGCCTGCCCGAGCGCGCGGGACTGCTCGTGGCCGAGCGGGGAAAGCTCGTCATAATTAGCAGCGCCAAAGCTGGCTTGGGCATGGCGAATGAGAATAAGCGTGGGCATTAAGCGCGCTCCAGATAGCGCAGGCCAAGCCAGCGGGCGGCGAGGGCAGGCTTGGTTTGGCCGTCGATTTCGACACTGACATCATAGGTCAGCATATATCCGCCGTCCTCCCGCGCCGACATTTCGGCCAAGGTAAAATGCCCGCGCAGGCGCGCGCCTGTGGGGACAGGCGAGAGAAAGCGGACCTTTTCAAAGCCGTAGTTGACCCCGATTGCTTCCCCTTGCAGGGCAGGCATTTCATAGGCCATGGCAGAGAGCAGCGAGAGCGTCAGAAAGCCATGCGCAATTGTGCTGCCAAAGGGGCTGGCTGCGCCTGCGGCGTCATCAAGGTGGATGGGCTGCCAGTCTTCAGTCACATCGGCAAAGGCCTTGATGCGCGCGGCGCTCATCTCATACCAGCGGCTTGTGCCGACCTTTTGGCCGAGCTGCGCCTGCATCTCGTCTACTGACAGTTGGCTGGGCACTAGAGATCCTCGTTGAAGATCGAGATTGGCGCGGCGGATTGCATCCCGCCAGAGAGTGGCAGGATTGCGCCGCTCACGTATGCGCCTGCGCGCGAGCAGAGGAACTGGAGCGCGCCTGCGATATCTTCTGGGCTGCCGACGCGGCCCAAAGGCACGCCTTTGGCCGATTGGGCGCGGCCCTCTTCAGAGCCAAGCGCGAAGTCTGTCATCTTGGAGGGGAAGGGGCCAGGTGCGATGGCATTCACTGTGATGAACTTGGGTGCAAGGTCGTTTGAGAGCACGCGGGTCATGTGGTGCACTGCCCCTTTGGAGACGGCGTAGGAATATGTCGCTGTGCCTTTGGGCACCTCGCCCATGACAGAGCCGACATTGACCACGCGGGCGGGGTCTTCAGGGCTGGCGGCTTTCAGAAGCAGGGGCAGAAGCGATTGTGTCAGGTGGAACATACCTTGGACATTGAGTTTGAGGAGTTTGTCCCAAGCGTCATAGGGGTGCTGGCCCATTGGCGCGCCCCAAGAGCGGCCTGCATTGTTCATCAGGATGTGAAGTGTATCTGTGCGGCTCTGCACCTCAGCCACCAGAGTATTGATGCCCTCTTCGGTGGCGACATCGCCGCCAAAGCCTTCGGCTGTGCCTGAATAGCCCATGGCGTTCAGCTCGGCGGCGACGGCCTCGCAGGCTTCGGCTTTGCGCGAGGCGACCAGAACCCGCGCACCTGCGGCGACAAGGCCCTCGGCGGCCATGCGGCCAATACCTGTGGCACCGCCTGTAACAAGGGCGACCTTGCCTGTGAGATCAAAGAGATTTGACGGGGTCATCATGTGCGCAGCTCCGGCAGTGTATAGTCTTCAAATTGTTTTCGCAGGGTGAGTTTGCTCACCTTGCCTGTGGCGGTGAGGGGGAGGGCCTCGACCCAGACCAGATCATCGGGCAGCTGCCATTTGGCAAAATGCTCGGCCATATGGGCGTGCAACTCCTCAAGGCTGGGCCGCGCCTCGCCTGCGGGCACGGCAACCAGCACGGGGCGTTCGTCCCATTTGGGGTGGGCTATCGCAATGACGGCGCAGCTGGCGATAGCCTCGTGGGAGATAGCTGTGTTCTCCAGATCAATCGAGCTGATCCATTCGCCGCCCGACTTAACCAAGTCTTTGGCGCGGTCCTGAATGTTGAGGAAGCCATGCTCGTCAATGCTGGCGATATCGCCCGTGCCAAACCAACCCTCGGCGTCAAAGGCAGCTTTGCTGGCCTCTTCGTTCTCAAAGTAGCCCGAGATGATCCCGTTGCCGCGCACGAACAGCTCGCCTGCGGCGAGGCCGTCATGGGGCAGGCGGTTGCCGTCTTCGTCGTTTATTTTGAGATCAACGCCAAAGATACGGCGGCCTTGGAGAGACTTCTTGTCGATCTGCTCCTTGAAGCCTTTGGCCTTGATCCACTCGGGCATTTTGCCATGGGTGCCGATCGGGCTCATCTCGGTCATGCCCCAAGCGTGAACGACATCGACGCCCATAGTCTCAAACCCCTCGATCATCGAGCGTGGCGCGGCCGAGCCGCCGACCACGACCTCTGAGAAGCCTTCGGGCTTATGGCCCTGTGCCTTGATCTCGGCCATCAGGCCTTGCCAGACTGTGGGCACGCCCCAAGCGGAGAAAACCTTCTCCTTGTCCATGAGAGCAAAGAGGCTGGGGCCATCGAGCGCTGCGCCTGGCATGACAAGGGAATGCCCCATGAGCGGCGCGGCGTAGGGCAGGCCCCAAGCGTTGACGTGAAACTGGGGCACGACGGGAAGAATTCTGGAAGCGGGTGGATAGCCTGCGCCCAAGACGAGCGTCACGAACAGCGCGTGCAGCACTGTGGAGCGGTGCGAATAAAGCGCGCCCTTCGGGTTGCCTGTTGTGCCAGAGGTATAACACAGCGCGGCGGCTGTGTTTTCGTCGAGCTGGGGCCAGTCGATATGCTCTGGCTGGCCTTGGAGAAGCTCTTCATAGCAGAGTGCGCCGAGTGTATTCTCGGGCATATGGGCGTGGTCTGTCATCACCACATAGGTGAGGCCTTGAGGAAGCTGATCTTTCACGGCCTCCAGAAGCGGCACAAATGTGACATCGGTGAAAAGCATCTTATCGGCGGCGTGGTTGACGATATAGATCAGCTGTTCGGGGGAGAGGCGCGGATTGATCGTGTGCACGACAGCGCCGATCCCTGAAACGCCATAGTAAAGCTCGAAATGGCGGTAGCCGTTCCATGCCAGAGTGGCCACGCGATCACCCGTATCGACGCCTTGCGCCTTGAGCGCATGGGCAAGTCGGGCGACGCGGGCCGCTGTCTCGCGGTAGGTTTGGCGGTGAAGATCGCCTTCGGGGCGCACTGATATGATCTCGCTGTCGCCATGTGCATCGGCGGCATAGGTCAAGATATCACTGATCAGCAGCGCTTGCTGCATCATCATGCCCTTCATTGGGGCCTCCTCCCGTTGTTTTGTGCAAGCCTAACCGTGAGACGGGGCGAACTCCAAGCCTGTTTCACGCCTGTTGCGCCTGTGACGTTGCGACGGTGTGGGGGATTCAAATCCTGTCAGAAATCTGTGATAGGGAGAGCAGACAGTTTAAAGGAATCAGTCCATGCCTCTTTCGCCCGATCATATCCCCGCCGATTTGCTGCCTGTGATGGAGGCGTTGACCCGTGTCGGGCGTGACGTTGCCGCGATCATTGCGCGGGGGGCTTTGGGCGCGTCGCTCAGTGAAGAAGTGGGCGAAAACAGTGATGGTGACGGGCAAAAAGCGCTTGATGTGATGGCAGACGAGATGTTTGAGGCGGCGCTGCGCGATACGGCTGTGCGCTATTACGCCTCTGAGGAACAAGAAGGCGTGCTTGACCTTGGTGCAGGCAAATATGCGCTGGCGATTGATCCGCTGGATGGCTCCTCCAACATTGATGTGAATGTTTCGATTGGCACGATCTTCTCTATTTTTGAGGCCAAGGACGGCGCCGAGGAGAGCTTCTTGCGCCCCGCGCGCGAGCAGGTGGCGGGCGGTTATATTGTCTTTGGGCCGCAAACGGGCATGGCTGTGACCTTTGGCGATGGTGTTCTGATCTATGCGATGGACCCTGAGACGGGGGCATTTGTGCTTGTGGAGAGGCGAAAGCAGATCCCTGTGGCGACGAAGGAATATGCGATCAATGCGAGCAACCGTCGCCACTGGGTCGCTGGCGCGAAGGCTTATATTGAAGAATGTGAGGCTGGCGAGACGGGGGCAAAAGTGAAGAACATGAATATGCGCTGGGTGGCGAGCCTTGTGGCGGAAACCCACCGTATTCTCACGCGGGGTGGTGTGTTTCTTTATCCAGCAGATGCGCGCAAGGGCTATGAAAACGGACGGCTGCGGATGCTTTATGAATGTGCGCCGATCGCCTTTTTGATCGAGCAGGCAGGCGGCGCTGCGCATGATGGAACAACGCGGATTTTGGACAAGACGGCACCTGATCTGCACGCGCGCACACCTTTTATTTTTGGTTCAAACGAGGAAGTCTTGCGCGTCAAGGCGCATTACGAGGCCTGATTTCGGATGGCCCTTCGGGCCATTCGACCGGCTGGGGGCGCTGCCCCCAGACCCCAGGGCAAGCTGGGGAACCCCTCCCCCAGACCATAGGTTTAACTGGGGGACTAGTCCCCCAGACCCCCTAGGATATTTAAAGCAAAAAGAAACAACAGAGGCTTTGTGGCAGGGTGTTTTCGCTAACGGGCTGGTCCTTTTGCATGGAGGCGTGGTAAGGCGGGTGCAACTCTGCATTTCATCATCACGAGGTTCCTGATGGCTCTTATCACGCTCCGCCAATTGCTCGATCATGCCGCCGAAAACGACTACGGCGTGCCGGCATTTAACATCAACAATATGGAGCAGGGGCTCGCCATTATGAAGGCGGCCGAAAAGGCGAATGCGCCTGTGATTATGCAGGCGAGCCGCGGGGCGCGGGCCTATGCGGGCGATGTGATGCTGGCGCATATCATTCGGGCGCTGGCCGAGATGTACCCTGCTATTCCGCTGTGTATGCATCAGGACCACGGCAACAACGAGCAGACCTGTCTTTCGGCGATCAAGCATGGCTTTACCTCGGTGATGATGGATGGTTCTTTGGAGGCGGATATGAAGACGCCTGCGGACTGGGCGTATAACGTCGATATCACCAAGAAAGTGGCGCAGATGGCGCATTGGGTGGGGGCCTCTGTGGAGGGCGAGCTCGGCGTTTTGGGCAGCCTTGAGACAGGCGAAGCCGCCGAGGAAGACGGCTCGGGCGCGAGCGGCAAGCTGAGCGAAGACCAGCTTTTGACCGACCCTGACGAGGCGGCGGAATTTGTCAAACTCACGCAGGTTGATGCGCTGGCGATTGCTTGTGGCACGAGCCATGGCGCCTATAAATTCTCCAAGAAGCCAACGGGCGAGACCCTTGCGATCAAGCGGATTGAAGAGATCCATGCGAAGATCCCGAATGTGCATCTTGTGATGCACGGGTCATCGAGTGTTCCGCAATATCTTCAAGACCTTATCAACGAATATGGCGGGGAAATGCCGCAGACATATGGCGTGCCTGTGGAAGAGATCGAGCGCGGCATCAAGTCGGGTGTGCGCAAGGTCAATATCGATACGGACAACCGCATGGCGATCACCGGCACGTGGCGCAAAATTGCCAAGGAAAGCCCCAAGGAATTTGACCCGCGCAAGTTTATGATCCCTGCGATGGAGGCGATGGAAGCGGTCTGTCTGGACCGTTTTGAGCGCTTTGGGACGGCGGGCAACGCGGGCAAGATTACCCCGCTGAGCATGGATGCAATGGCGAAACGCTATGACAGTGGAGCGCTTGATGTTTGAGCGTCATATCAAGATTGCGCCGTCTATTCTGAGCGCGGATTTTGCCAACTTTGGCCAAGAAATTCAGGCGATTGAGGCGCAGGGGGCGGATTGGGTCCATATTGATGTGATGGACGGGCATTTTGTGCCGAACCTCACTTTTGGGCCGATGGCTGTGAAGGCGTTCCGCCCGCACGTGAAGACCGTGATGGATGTTCACCTCATGATCTCGCCTGTGGATCAATATATCGACGCTTATGCCGATGCGGGGGCGGATGTGCTCACGGCGCATATCGAGGCGGGGCCGCATATTCACCGCACCTTGCAGGCGATTAAGGGCGCTGGAATGAAGGCCGGTGTGGCGCTGAACCCCGGGACGCCTGCGGAGGCGGTTGCGCATCTCCTTGATTTAACAGACTTAATTTGCGTTATGACAGTAAACCCCGGCTTTGGCGGGCAGAAGTATATCGACATGACCGGCAAGGTGCGCGCGCTTCGCGAGATGATCGGGGACCGTGAAATTCATATCGAGATTGACGGTGGCATGGACGTAAATACCGCACCTCTGATGGCCGAAGCGGGCGCGGATGTGCTTGTTGCTGGGTCGGCAGTGTTTCGTGGCGGCTCGGTGAGCCAGCCCGAGGTTTATGGGCAAAACATCCGCGCGATCAAAGCGGCGGCCGAGGCCGCGCTGTAAGGCGGCTCTTGAACATGGTCAGCGGGCTTCGCATAGTGCGCCTCTAAGGAGACGCGCTATGAGCCTTGCTGACCGATTGAGCGTAGAGATTGCCGCGCGGCGGGATGACCTTGTTGAGCTGTGTTGTGACCTCATAAAAATACCGACTTTGAATCCGCCGGGGGAAAACTATCGCGAGATATGTGAGTATCTTGACCGTCGATTGTTAAAGAATGGTTTCCACACGGAACTCATCCGCGCCAAGGGCGCTTTGGGTGATTCGGATCGCTATCCGCGCTGGAACATTGTGGCGCGCAAAGAGGGGCCGCGCGCGGGCGAGTGTGTGCACTTCAACTCCCATATCGACATTGTCGAAGTCGGGCGCGGCTGGACGACGGACCCGTTTGGCGGCGAAGTCATCGACGGAAAGGTCTACGGGCGCGGGGCCTGTGACATGAAAGGCGGGCTGGCCGCGAGTATCGTAGCGGCGGAAGCTTTTATCGCGATTTGCCCTGATTTTGCTGGGGCTATCGAGATATCGGGCACGGCTGACGAGGAGAGCGGCGGCTTTGGCGGCGTGGCGTATCTGGCCGAAAAAGGCTATTTCAACCCCGAGAAAGTGCACCATGTCATCATCCCCGAACCTCTGGGGCACGACCGTATTTGTCTTGGGCACAGGGGCGTCTGGTGGGCGGAAATCGAGACGTATGGCGAGATTGCCCATGGCTCCATGCCCTTTCTTGGCGATTGTGCCGTGCGCCATATGGGGGCCGTGGTGAGCGAGATGGAGCGCTCGCTTTTTCCCGCTTTGGCGCAGAAGCGCACCGATATGCCTGTTGTGCCTGAAGGGGCGAAACAGAGCACCATGAACATCAACTCGATCCATGGCGGGGAGGCCGAGCAAGACCCTGATTATACTGGTTTACCAAGCCCTTGCGTGCCTGACAGCTGCCGCATGGTGATTGATCGCCGGTTCTTGATCGAGGAGGATATTGACGAGGTGCAGGAGGAGATCCACGGGCTTTTGCGCCATGTTCAATCCGAGCGGGAGAACTTCACGTTTAATGTGCGCGAGCTGCAACGCGTTTTGCCGAGCATGACCGAAAAAAGCGCGCCTGTGGTGCAGTCTGTTGCGCGTGCGATCAGCGATATCATGGGGAAAGAGGCGGATTATGTTGTGTCTCCAGGGACTTATGACCAAAAACACATTGACCGTATTGGCCGTCTGAAGAACTGTATTGCCTATGGGCCGGGTATTCTCGACCTTGCGCATAAGCCTGATGAATATGTCGGGATCGACGATATGGTGCAGAGTGCGCAGGTGATGGCGAGGAGCCTTTTGGACCTGCTTCACGGTCGCGAAAGTTAACGCAGCGCACCGCTTGGTTAACGGCCTCTAAAAGTGCTGATTCTAGGGGGGTGTTTTGTGTGCACCGGGCGTGCACCATGCGTGCACCCCCTGAACAGCGAAACTGTGAACAGAAATTAACTTAATGCTGCGGGCGGTGGTCTGGTGAGGTGCGCAAAGACTGCGCAGCCTGCGGGCGATATCGAGTTAGCACTTGAAGAGTCGTTCCTTTCGGGGGCAAACTTGCACAAACGGGCTGTGGACTGATTGGCCTGAGCAAAGGGAGAGACGGCATGACACTATTGAAATTTGCGACAGTGAGCGCGGTGGCCATGATGGTGGCGACAGGGGCGACGGCCAAGAGCGACATCACGCTCGCCATGCAGCTTGAACCGCCGCATCTTGACCCGACGAGCGCCGCTGCGGGCGCGATTGATAGTGTGCTTTATTCCAACGTCTTTGAGGGGCTGACGCGGTTTGCCTCGGATGGCTCGATCATCCCTGGCCTCGCGCGGAGCTGGGAGATTTCAGACGACGGGCTGGTCTATACTTTCAAGCTGGCTGAGGGGGTGACCTTCCATGACGGCACGACGATGGACGCAGAAGACGTCAAGTTTAGCCTTGATCGGGCGCGGGCCGAGGACAGCGCCAATGCGCAGAAGGCGCTGTTTGCGAGCATTGCCGATGTTGAGGCAGAGGATGCGGGCACTGTGAAGATCACCCTGAGTGCGCCCAACGGCTCGCTTCTGTTCAATCTGGCGTGGGGCGATGCTGTGATTGTGGCGCCTGAGAGCATTGAAAACATCAAGCAGGCCCCTGTGGGCACGGGCGCTTTCAAATTTGCCAATTGGGTGCAGGGCGACAATATCACGCTTGAGAAGAACGCTGACTATTGGGGCACGCCGGCCAAGCTTGATCAGGTGACTTTCAAGTTTATCTCCGATCCGACGGCGGCTTTTGCGGCTGTGATGGCGGAAGATGTGGATGTGTTTGCGGGCTATCCTGCGCCTGAGAATGTGCCGCAGTTTGAGGCGGATCCGCGCTTTCAAGTGATTGTCGGGAACACCGAGGGCGAAACGATCCTGTCCACAAACAACAAGATGCCGCCCTTTGACAATGTGACGGTGCGTGAGGCGCTGGCGCATGCGATTGACCGTCAGGCTATTATTGACGGGGCGATGTTTGGCCTTGGGACGCCGATTGGCACCCATTTTGCGCCACACAACCCTGACTATGTCGATCTGACGGCGGACAGCGCTTATGACCCTGAGAAGGCCAAGGCGCTGCTGGCGGAGGCGGGCTTTGCCGAGGGCTTCACCACAACGCTGAAGCTGCCGCCGCCCTCTTATGCGCGCCGTGGCGGAGAGATCATTGCGGCGCAGCTGCGCGAGGTTGGTATCCAGACCGAGATCAGCAATTTGGAGTGGGCGCAGTGGCTTGAAGAAGTGTTCAAGGGCAAGGATTATGGCCTCACGATTGTGAGCCACACCGAGCCTATGGACATCGGGATTTATGCGCGGCCTGATTACTACTTCCAGTATGATGATGCGGATTTCCAAGCCATGAACACAGCCCTTGAGGCCGAGGCGGACCCTGCCAAGCGCTCGGCCCTTCTGGAGCAGATGCAGCGCAAGATTTCGGGGGATTATGTGAACGGCTATCTCTTCCAGCTTGCGATCCCGACCATTGCCAAGGCGGGGGTTCGCGGGCTTTGGGAGAATGCACCGACGCAGGCCAACGACATGACTGGCGTGTCTTGGGCCGAGTGATCTCTTGACGATCTGGCGTCTGCGCATTTTGCGGGCGCCGGATTGGATATTTAGAGCAAAAAGAAAGACAGGGTGAGGCGCGAATGAGCGGGCGGGGCTTATGCTGAGATTTGTTTTCAGGCGGCTTGTGTCGCTTGTGATCTCGCTTGTCGTGGCCTCGGGTGTGATTTTTCTGTTTGTCGAGGTCGTGCCGGGCGACCCTGCGGCTTATATGCTTGGCCTCAATGCGGCGGAAGACACTTTGGCGGCACTGCGCGAGCAGCTGGGGCTGAATGGGAGCTTGTTTGAGCGCTATGTGAGCTGGGTTGGCGGGATGCTGCGCGGCGATTTTGGCACGTCTTACACCTATCGCACGCCTGTTGCCGAGATGATTGGCGAGCGGATGTGGATCAGCCTGCCGCTGGCTGTTTATGCGCTGACGCTTTCGACGCTGATTGCCTTTCCTGCGGGGATTTGGGCGGCGAGCCAGAGGGGGCGGCTGGCGGACAGTCTGGTGATGGGGGTGACGCAGCTTGGGGTTGCGATCCCGAATTTCTGGTTTGCGATGTTGATGGTATTGGTCTTTGCGATCAACCTGCGCTGGTTTAGCGCGGGCGGCTTCGCGGGCTGGGACGCAGGCTTTGGCGCGGGGCTGAAGAGCCTGACCTTGCCCGCGATTGCGCTGGCTTTGCCGCAGGCGAGTATCTTGGCGCGGGTGATGCGTTCTTCGCTTTTGGACACATTGGGAGAGGATTACATTCGCACCGCGCGGGCCAAGGGGCTGAGCCGCCGTCAGGCCTTGTGGCGGCACGCCTTGCGCAATGCTTTGATCCCTGTGCTGACGATCATTGGCTTGCAGTTTTCCTTCCTGATGGCGGGGGCGATTATCATTGAAAATGTGTTCTTTTTGCCCGGCCTCGGGCGGCTTGTGTTTCAGTCTATCGCGGCGCGCGACCTTATTGTTGTCGAGAGTGTGGTGATGCTTCTGGTCTTTGCTGTGATTGTCGTGAACTTTCTTGTTGATGTGGCCTACGCCGTGGTTGATCCGCGTTTGCGGGTGCGGGCATGAGCCGCTCGCTTGTCATCGGGGCCGCGCTTTCGGGGGTGTTTGTGCTGGCGGCGCTCGTGAGTTTTGTTTGGACGCCTTATGACGTTTTGGGTCTTGATATCCCCAACAAGCTGAAGCCGCCGAGCGGCGCGCATTTCTTTGGAACAGACCATTTCGGGCGCGATATCTTTTCCATGATCATGGTGGGCGCGCGCACTTCGATTGCTGTGGCGGTTGTCGCTGTGGGGATCGGGATGTTGCTTGGGGTTCCGCTCGGGCTGGCGGCGGCGGCGCGCACGGGGACGCTTCTGGACGAGGTGATCATGCGCGGCAATGATCTTGTCTTTGCCTTTCCGTCCTTGCTGATTGCGATCCTGATTACGGCGGTGTTTGGCGCAAGTGCTTTTAACGCTATTATTGCCATCGGGATATTCAACATTCCTGTGTTTGCGCGGCTGGTGCGCGGAGCCGCCTTGAGCCTCTGGACGCGCGATTACGTTTTGGCGGCGCGGGTGTCGGGCAAGGGGGCGGCGCGGATCAGTTTTGAGCATATTTTGCCGAATGTGACCAACCTGCTAATTGTGCAGGGGACGATCCAGTTTTCGCTTGGGATTCTGGCCGAGGCGGGGCTGAGCTATGTCGGGCTTGGGGCGCAGCCGCCGACGCCGAGCTGGGGCAGGATGCTGGCGGAGAGCCAGACGATGTTCAGCTTCAAGCCGCATCTGGCAATCTTCCCTGGCCTTGCGATTTTGCTTACGGTTTTGGGCCTCAACCTGATGGGCGACGGCTTGCGCGACTGGCTTGACCCACGCTTGCGGAGGGCGAAGCGATGAGCCTTTTGAGCGTTGAGAAGCTCTGTGTGAGCATTCATGGCACCGAGATTTTGCGTGAGGTGTCGCTCACTGTGGAGGCGGGGCAGATTGTCGGGGTGATTGGCGAGTCTGGCTCGGGCAAGTCTATGACGGCGCTGGCTGTGATGCAGCTTTTGCCCGAGGGGGCCAAGGCGACGGGGCGTGTGGCGCTCGGTGGGTATGAGATGCTGGCGCTTGACGAGGGCGCTTTGTGTGGCTTGCGTGGCAATGAAGTGGGCATGGTGTTTCAGGAGCCGATGACGGCGCTCAACCCGATCCAGACGATTGGTGCGCAGGTGGCGGAGACGGTTCTGATCCATGAGAGGGTGAGCCGCCGCGAGGCTATGAAGCGGGCGCGCGAGGCTTTGCGCCGCTGCGAGCTGCCTGAAGAGCGCTTCCCGCTCAGCCGCTATCCACATGAGCTTTCGGGCGGGCAGCGGCAGCGGGTTGTGATCGCGATGGCGATTGCTTTGCAGCCGAAGCTTCTGATTGCGGATGAGCCGACAACGGCGCTTGATGTGACGACGCAGGCGGAGATTCTGCGGCTCTTGAAGCGGCTGGCGCGGGAAGACGGGATGGGGCTTTTGCTGATCACGCATGACTTGGCTGTTGTGGCGGATATGGCCGACGAGATTGTGATCATGCGGCGCGGCGAGGTTGTGGAGCGTGGCGCGAGCCCTGCTATTTTTGCCAGCATGAGCCACCCCTATTCGCGCGCGCTTCTGGCGGCGTCGGACCATGCGCCCGCGCGCGCGGCGCAGGTTTTGGAGGCGCCGCTTTTGAGCCTGCGAAATGTGGTGCGAGACTATGTTTTGCCGCGCGAGGGCCTGTTTGGCCCTGCGCCGCATTTTCGAGCTGTGAAGGGCGTGAGCTTTGACATCCGTCGGGGCGAGAGCCTTGGGCTTGTGGGCGAGAGCGGCTGTGGCAAGAGCACTTTGACACGGGCGATCCTCGGGCTTGAGGAGGTGCAGGGGGGCGAGATTTTGCTCGATGGGGAACCTGTCTTTGGCGGCAAAACCCCCAACCGCGCGGTGCGGCGCAAGATGCAGGTGGTGTTTCAGGATCCTTACGGGAGCTTTAACCCGCGCTGGACGGTGGGGCGGCTTGTGAGCGAGCCGTTTCATCTGCTTGATGATGCGCCTCTGGGGCGCGCCCGTGAGGCGGCGATCAGCGAGGCGCTGGAGAAGGTGGGCCTGAGTGGGGCGGACGCGGGCAAGTATATCCACGAGTTTTCGGGCGGGCAGCGGCAGCGGATCGCGATTGCGCGCGCACTGATGATCAGGCCTGAGCTGATCATTCTCGATGAGGCGGTGAGCGCTTTGGATGTGTCGATCCGCGCGCAGATACTCGACTTGCTTGCCGACCTCGGGGCGCGCTTCGGGCTGACCTATTTGTTTATCAGCCATGATTTGAGTGTGGTGAAGAATGTGACCGACCGCTGCCTTGTGATGCAGGCGGGGGAGATTGTGGAAGAGGGTGCGACGGCGGATATTTTTGCGCGCCCCGAACACGCCTATACCAAAGAGCTGATCGGCGCTGTGCCGCAGCTTCCGAAGACACGCAGCGCGTGAGAGGAGAGCGAGATGAGCCTTGAGGATTTGGGGTTTGACCCCGCGAAATGTTTGATTGACGGGGCATGGGTTGCGCCTCTGGGGGGGCAGACCCTGCCACTGATGAACCCTTCGACGGGGGCGCAGATCGGCGAGATTGCACGGGGGCAAGAGGCCGATGTTGACGCGGCGATCGCTTCGGCGCGGCGGGCCTTTGAGGGCGGCTGGGCTCGCACTCCTGCGGCGGAGCGCGGGCGCATCCTGATGCGGCTTGGCAAGCTTGTGGAGGGGCGCGTGGAGGCGCTCGCGCGGCTTGAGGCGCTGGATGTGGGCAAGCCACTCAAGCAGGCGCGGGCCGATGCGCTGGCGCTGGCGCGTTATTGTGAGTTTTATGGTGGCGCGGCGGATAAGCTTATGGGGGAGAGCATCCCTTATCTCGACGGTTACACCGTTTATACGCTGCGCGAGCCACATGGGGTGACGGCGCATATCGTGCCTTGGAATTATCCGATGCAGATCATCGGGCGCTCTGTTGGCGCGGCTTTGGCGGCGGGGAACTGCTGCGTTCTGAAGCCTGCGGAAGACGCCTGCCTCACGGCGCTGGCTTTTGCCGACCTTGCCAAGAAAGCGGGGCTGCCTGACGGGGTTTTGAACGTGGTTCCGGGCCTTGGCAGTGAGGCGGGGGCGGCTTTGAGCGGGCATGACGGGATTGACCATATTTCCTTCACCGGATCGGTGGCGACGGGGAGTATGATACAGGCGGCGGCGGCGCGGCACGTGAAGCCTGTGACGCTGGAGCTGGGCGGGAAGAGCCCGCAGCTTGTCTTTGAGGATGCGGATTTGGACGCGGCGCTGCCATTTCTTGTGAACGCAGGCATTCAGAACGCGGGGCAGACCTGCTCGGCGTCTTCGCGCATTCTGGTGCAGCGCAAGATTTATGACGAGGTGACGGCGCGGATGGCTGAGCGCTATGCCGGGCTGCGCGTGGGGCAGGCGCTGTCTGATCTGGATGTGGGGCCGCTGATTTCGGCCAAGCAGAAGGCAATTGTGAACGGGTTTCTCGCGCAGGGGGCGGACCTTGAGACTGTTGCCGAGGGCGTTTTGCAGGATGCGCCCGAGGGCGGGAGCTATGTGGCGCCGAGGCTGTTTGCGGGGGTGAGCGCGGGGCACGCTTTGGCGCGCGACGAGATTTTTGGCCCTGTGCAGGTGATCATTCCGTTTGAGGACGAGGCCGAAGCGGTCGCGATTGCCAATGGCACGGACTATGGGCTTGTGGCCTCGGTCTGGAGCCAGAACGGCGCGCGGCAGATGCGGCTGGCGAAGGCCATTCGCGCGGGGCAGGTCTTTCTCAACAATTACGGCGCGGGGGGCGGTGTGGAGCTGCCCTTTGGCGGTGTGGGCAAGTCGGGCCACGGGCGCGAGAAGGGCTTTGAGGCGCTCTATGGCTTCACCACGCTGAAAACAGTTGCGGCTTTTCATGGCTGAGTTCGGGCTTTTCATTGCCGCGCAGGCGGGCAATGATCCTCCCCTGATCACACGGGGCGGATGATGCGCAGACTTATGGCTTCTCTGACTTTGGCGCTTGGGCTTTTGGGGCAGGGGAGCTTTGCTCAAGAGGGGCCGAGCAAGGCCGAAATTCTGCGTCTTTTGGGCGGGATTTCGGCTCTGCCCGAGATTCGCGCCTCTGTGGCGCAGAGTGGTTATGAGGGCGAAAACCTTGATCTGGCTGTTGCGCAGATGGCGCGGATGTTGGGGGATGATGCGATTGCCAGCCATATTGCGGAGCGGATTTTGGCGGCGGGGCGCGGCGACTGGCAGACGGCAAAGGCCGCCCAAGGGCTGATCCAGCCGCTTCTGGCGCGCGGGATGGGCCATCTTGCGCCGCGAGAGTTGCAGTATTTTCTGGAGGTGGAGCGGGTTGTGATGGGGGCGCTGTCTCTGCGCAGTTGCGGGCTTATTTTCAAGAACCGTCTTGGGCCTGAGGCGATTGCCAAGCGCACCGCCGAGGCGGCGGCACGGCTCAACACGCCCGCTTTGAGAGAATATTACCGAATCCAGTATAAGGCGGCGCGACTGGGTGCGACACGCCCGCCAAAGCGGCTTGAGCCTGCGCTGCGCGCGCAGACACGCGCCGAGATTGGCGCGGCCTTGAGCGCGGCGGCGGCGGCGGACCCTGCCGCACAGGCGGCGCTGGCTGATTTTGAGCGGATCGATCGGGTGAGTGCGGTGCGCGCCTGTGTGGCGGGGCGGTTCTTTTTGGATGTTGTGATGACTATGGAGCCTCGGGCGCGCCACGCGGCGCTCTTGACGCTATCGGTCGGTGAATAGGAATTAGGGACATAAAACCATGGGAGGAAATGCTATGCGGCTAGAGGGGAAAACAGCGATTGTCACAGGCGGCGCGAGCGGCTTTGGCGCAGGGATTGCGCGCAAGTTTGTGGCCGAGGGGGCGCAGGTTATGATTGTGGACCTGAACCACGACGGGGCTATGGGCATGGCCGAAGAGCTGGGCGCGGGGTCGTTCGGGCATCAGGCGAATGTGGCGGAGGCGGGCGATGTGGCCGAGACGGTGGCCACGGCGCAGCAGGTCTTTGGCGCGGTGGATATTCTTGTGAACAACGCGGGTGTCACCCATTTGCCAAAGCTTATGGAAGAGGTCAGCGAGGAAGAGTTTGACCGTGTTTTTGCGGTGAATTGCAAGTCGGTCTATCTTTTTGCCCGCGCGCTTGCGCCCAAGATGAAGGCGCGGGGGCGCGGGGCGATCCTGAATGTGGCCTCTACCGCGGGTGTCAGCCCGCGCCCCAAGCTGAACTGGTACAATGCCTCTAAAGGCTGGATGAACACGGCGACAAAGGCTATGGCTGTGGAGCTGGCGCCTTTTGGCGTCAGGGTGAATGCGCTCAACCCTGTGGCGGGGGAGACGCCGCTTCTGGCGAGCTTTATGGGCGAGGACACCCCCGAAATGCGGGCGAAATTTTTGAGCACCATTCCTTTGGGGCGGTTTTCAACGCCTGAAGATATGGGCAATGCTGCGTGTTTTATGTGCTCGGATGAGGCGAGCATGATCACGGGGGTCTGTATGGAAGTGGATGGTGGGCGGTGTATTTGAGATCGAATTTTCCTTTGGAAAATCCGACCAAGCTGGGGGCGCTGCCCCCACACCCCCGTTGAAGCGCGAGGGCGAAGTCCAGACCTCAGGCCAAGCTGGGGGACCAGTCCCCCAGACCCCAGATTTAACTGGGGGACCAGTCCCCCAGACCTCAGATTTAACTGGGGGACCAGTCCCCCAGACCCCCTGGGATATTTTGAGAAAGAAAAAGAGCCAGAAAGGCATGAGAGATGCGCGTTGATTTGATTTTATTGTGTTTTGCTTATGTGTTGAGCCAGTTTTACAGGGCATTTTTGGCTGTATTGACCGAAGTATTGGAGCGCGATCTGGGGGCGAGCCCTGAGGACCTTGCGACGGCGTCGGGGCTTTGGTTTCTGGCCTTTGCGCTCATGCAGATCCCTGTGGGGTGGGCTTTGGACAAGGTCGGGCCACGGCGCACGGCGTCCTGGCTTTTGTTGATTGGCGGCGGGGGCGGCGCGGCTGTTTTTGCCATGGCGAGCGCGCCTGTGCATATTTCGATTGCGATGCTGTTGATCGGGGTTGGGTGTTCGCCTGTTTTGATGGCGTCTTACTATATTTTTGCGCGCAGCTACCCTGCGGCTGTCTTTGCCACTTTGGCGGCGGTTATTTTGGGGGTAGGCTCTGTGGGCAATCTGGCCTCGGCCTTGCCGACCACGCTGGCTGTTGAGGCCTTTGGCTGGCGCGCTGTTGTTTGGGGCATGGCGCTTGTGAGTGTGCTCACGGCGGTGGGGCTGTTCTTTATTGTGCGTGATCCCGAGCAGGCGGAGTCTGATGTGAAGGGGTCGCTGTTTGATTTGCTCAAGATGCCAGCGCTTTGGCTCGTTTTCCCTTTGATGACGTTTCATTATGCGCCGTCGGCGGGGGCGCGGGGGCTTTGGGTTGGTCCTTTCTTTCGCGATGTTTTTGGCGCCGGCGACGGGCTTGTCGGCAATGTCACGCTCTTGATGGGGGCGGCCATGATTGCGGGGACTTTTGCTTACGGGCCGCTGGACCGTATTTTGGGCACGCGAAAATGGGTTATTTTTGTGGGCAATGGTCTGACCATGGCTGGATGTTTTGTGCTTGGGCTTGTGTCTGTGCAGAGCCTTTGGCTGGCGGTGGGGCTGTTTGGCTTGATCGGGTTTTTCGGGGCGTCTTTCCCTCTGATGATGGCGCATGGGCGGGCGTTTTTCCCGCCCCATCTGGTGGGCCGCGGGGTCACGCTGATGAATTTGTTTGCCATTGGGGGCGTGGGCGTCATGCAGATGCTGACGGGGCGGCTTTATGCGCGTGTGGCGGAGGGGGCTGTGAGCCCGGCCGAGCCTTATCAGGCGCTTTTTGTCTTTTATGGCGCGCTGGTGGCGCTGGGGCTTGGTATTTATGCCTTTGCGCGGGATCGCACCGATTGAGCTTTGGCCTCGGACGGCGCGCGGGTTTTGCCTGAAACGCTTGAAGGCTCTTTATTCTGGGGGCTGGCTGCGCTATGGGGCCATGTCCTAGACATAAGGAGTCTTTTTGATGGGCTATAACGTTGTTGTCGTCGGCGCCACTGGCAATGTGGGTCGTGAAATGCTGAACATCCTCGCGGAGCGCCAGTTTCCCGTGGATAAAGTCGCTGTTCTGGCGAGCCGCCGTTCTATCGGAACGGAAGTGAGCTTTGGCGACAAGACCCTCAAGACGACGGATCTGGACACGTTTGATTTTGCGGGCTGGGACATGGCGCTGTTTGCTGTTGGCTCGGAGGCGACGAAGACATATGCGCCGCTGGCGGCCAAGGCGGGCTGTGTTGTGATCGATAACTCATCGCTTTATCGCTATGACAGCGAGGTGCCCTTGATTGTGCCTGAGGTGAACCCCGAGGCGATCCATGACTATGCCAAGAAAAACATCATCGCCAACCCGAACTGCTCGACCGCGCAGATGGTTGTGGCGCTGAAGCCTTTGCACGACCGTGCGCGTATCAAGCGGGTTGTGGTGAGCACCTATCAGTCTGTGTCGGGCGCGGGCAAAGAGGGCATTGACGAGCTTTGGGACCAGACCAAGAGCATCTACAATCCGACGGACAATAAGCCGCCGAAAAAATTCACCAAGCAGATCGCTTTTAACGTCATTCCGCATATTGATGTGTTTATGGACGACGGCTCCACCAAAGAAGAGTGGAAGATGGTCGCAGAGACTAAGAAGATCATCGACACCTCGATCAAAGTGACGGCGACCTGTGTGCGCGTGCCTGTTTTTGTCGGGCACTCCGAAGCGATCAACATCGAGTTTGAGGACTTCCTCGACGAAGACGAGGCACGCGATATTTTGCGGGAATCGCCCGGTGTGATGGTGATCGATAAGCGCGAAGACGGTGGCTATGTCAGCCCTGTGGAATGTGTCGGCGACTTTGCGACCTTTATCAGCCGCATTCGCCAAGACAGCACGATCGAGAACGGTCTGAACCTTTGGTGTGTGTCTGACAACTTGCGCAAGGGTGCGGCTTTGAACGCGGTTCAGATTGCCGAGCTGTTGGGCCGTGAGGTCTTGAAGAAGGGCTAAAGCTTTTTGGCGCTGTATTCTGGAGGGCTGGCCGAGGGGCTGGCCCTTTTTGCTTTTGAGGGGGATGCTGTGGGGGCTCTGCCCCCACGCCCCCGGGATATTTTGAGAAAGAGGAAGGGGCGGGGCGCGCGTGGTGGCGTGCGTGGTGGTGGGGGAGGCGGTGTCTTGCCTATGGTGGCGAGGGTGGGCTTGCGCCTTGGTCTGTGTTGGCGTCTTCTGGGGGTGTATTTAGGAGGTTCCCCATGCGCAGTTTTGCTCTGGTTCTTTGGCTTTTTCCGTCGGTTTGTGGTGCGGATATTATTGCGCTGAGCAGTGAAGTGACGGCGGTCAGGCTTTATCCGCAGGGGGCGAGCATTGTGCGGGAGGTGCCCTATCAGATGCCAGCGGGGCAGCATGAGCTTGTTTTGACCGGTTTGCCGCGCTCGACTGATTTGAGCCAGGTGGGGGTTGAGCTGACGGGGGCGCGGCTTGGAGCCGTGACGGGGCGCAGCGACTATGTGCCGCCGCGAGACGCGGTTGTGGACCAAGAGATCCAGGCGGCCAAGGCCGAGGTCGAGCGGCTTGAGGGCGTTTTGCGCAGGGGCGAGGCCGAGGTCTCAAGGATTGGTCTAGAGAGCGAGGCGGCGCAGGCGCGGGTTGCCTTTTTACGCGGGCTGGGCGCGGGCGCGCCGGCGGCTGGTCTGGATGTCGCTGCGCTGCGCGATCTGGCTGTGATGATTGGCGAGGAGATTTTGGCGGCGCGGCAGAGCGGCTTTGAGGCGGAGCTGCGCGCCGAGGCGGCGGAGCGCGCTTTGAGTGAGACCCGCGCTGCGCTGGCGAAGGCCTTGCAGGCGCTGGCGGCGCTTCAGACCGAAGAGGTGGCGGGGGGCGTGCAGCTGAGCCTTATGGCCAGCTCGGCGGCGGCGACGGAGGGCGTGGTGACGCTTTCGTATACGCATTATGACGCGGGCTGGGTTCCGACGTATGATATGCGCTTGGATCAGGGGGCAGGGCGGCTTGTGATCGAGCGGGGTGCGATGATCCGCCAGAACACGGGGGAAGACTGGGCGGATGTGCGCCTGACGCTTTCGACGGTGCGGCCGAGCGGGCAGATCGAGCCGAGCGAGGTTTTTGGCTGGCAGCGCGGGGTGATCGACCCGCCCCAAGCGATGCCGCGCCAGAGCAAGCACCTGGAAATGGATAGTCTGTCGCGTCTTGGGGCCGTTGCAGAAGCGCCGATGCGTGTGGCGGATGAGGCTGTGGCTTTGGCGGCATATGACGGGCTGGCTGTGAGCTATGACTACCCCGAGGCTGTGAGCGTGGCCAACCGCGCTGACAGTTTGCGCATCACGCTGGGCAAGGAGGAGACTGAGGCCGAGGTGCGGGCTTGGGCGGCACCGCTGTATGACGCCACGGGGTTTCTTATGGCGCATATTCGCAATGACACCGGCGCGCTTATTTTGCCGACGCCGTTTATGAACCTCTATCTTGACGGGCGCTTCATGGGGCAGAGCCGTTTGAGCGCGGTGATCCCTGCGGGGGCAGAGGCGGATATTGCTTTCGGGGCGATTGACGGCTTGCGCCTGACACGGAGTGTGACGCGCAACGCAGGCGACCGCGGGATGATCAGCCGTTCGAGCGCGTTGAGCGAGGAGGTCGTGATTGAAGTGGAGAACCTGACGGGGCAGGACTGGCCTGTGACGCTGTTTGACCGTGTGCCTTACTCAGAGCAGGAGGAACTGGTGATTGCGTGGCAAGCGCGCCCGCGCCCGCGCGAGACCGATTATGAGGCGCGGCAGGGTGTGCTTGTTTGGGATCTGGAGCTTCTGGCGGGGGCCAAGCAGGCTGTGACGCTTGAGGTTGGGCTGGAGTGGCCCGAGGGGAAGGTCTTGCAATAGCGGGAGTGAATGTGGCTGTGGCACATTTGGTCACGGCGGGGTGCGCGCCCTGCACCGCCGTATAGAGCGGGGGGCCAGCCCCCCGCGCCCCCCGGGATATTTGGGGCAAAAAGAAAGGGGTGGGGGGATGATCAGGTTTGGCGCTGGGGTGGGGCTCAGAAGCGCTCGGCGCGCAGGACTTCGCAATCGGTTATATTGACCACGCCGATGTGTTTTTCGACCACTTTGAAGGCGGCTGTCAGGAGGGCGTCGAGGCGCTCTTCGCGCACGATACAGATGAATTGCACCATGCCTTCGGCGCGGCCGACCTGACCTGTGCGATCCCAGAGGCCCGAGCGGCCGGAGCCGCCATAGACCGGCAGGATTGTGAAGCCGTGGACATCGGCTTTGACCAGCGCGTCAGAGAGGCGCGACTGCATGATTTTTTCGATGGTGATTTCGACACGTTTGGCTTTGTGGGTTTGCATGGATCAGGCTCCGAAGACAAAGCTGGCGGCCGCGAGGTAGAGCGGGATGCCGAGCACGAGATTGAACGGGAAGGTGACGCCGAGAGAGAGCGTGAGGTAGATCGAGGGGTTGGCTTCGGGCAGGGCCACGCGCATGGCGGCGGGCACGGCGATATAGCTCGCGGAGGCCGAGAGCGTCATCAAGAGGACTGTGCCGCCCAAGCTGAGGCCGAGCAGGAGCGCAGCAACGAGGCCGAGGGCCGCACCGATGGGTGGCATCAGCACGCCGAAGGCGATGCTGCCCCACCCCAGAAGCTTGCCGCCTTTGGCGAGGCCGCGGCCCGCGACGAGGCCCATGTCGAGCAGGAAGAGGCAGAGCACGCCTTTGAAGGGCGCGACCACGAAGCTTGAGATTTCGGCGAGGCCGTCTTCGCCTGTGATCATGCCGATGAAGAAGGCACCAACCAAGAGGACGATTGAGCCGTTGAGCATGATTTCGCGCCAGAGGCTGGCGTCCATGCGGCCTGCTTCGCCGCGCGAGATGAGCCAGAGGGCGGAGAGAATGGCGGGGGCCTCCATGGCGGCGGCGACGGCGACCATATAGCCCTCGGAGGCAATGCCCGAGCTTTCCAGAACCGAGGTGGCGGCGACGAATGTGACGATCGAGATCGAGCCGTAGTGGCCTGCGACGGCGGCGGCGTTGAGCCTATCAAGCCCTGACATGGCGCGCAGGAGCGCGAAGGCGAGGAGCGGCAGCAGCGCCGAGAGAATAACACCTGCGACAAGGCTCATGCCGAGGGTCATGTCGACGCCATGGGCCGAGACGCTGACGCCGCCTTTGAAGCCGATGGCGAACAAGAGGTAGATCGAGAGCGCTTTGGCGGCGGCCTCGGGGACGGAGAGATCGGATTTCGCGAGCGAGGCCGCGAGGCCAAGGGCAAAGCAGAGAACAATCGGGGACAGCAGATTATCGGCTGCCAAGCTCAGGATTTCGGTCATGGTGTTCCTCGGGTTCGGGCCTGTGGGGCGTCTGGTCTTGAGCCGTGGCGGGGGTTAGATTTTGCAGAATTTGCCTTCTTTGAAAAGAAATTCCTCGATTAGGCCTTCGCCGATATTGTGCCAGAGGCCGTGAATCGAGATTTTGCCACTTTCCACGTCGTCGGCGACGAAGGGGAAGGTCTTGAGATTTTGCAGCGAGACGAGCACGGCCTCTTTTTCGAGCGCGGTGGTTTGATCGTCTTCGGGGAGATTTTTGATGCGCTCATAGCCCGGGCGCAGGATGTCCATCCAGCGGCCAACGAAGCTCTCTTTTTTGTCGAGCTCTGGCGCGCGGCCTGCGCACATATCAAGGCAGCCTGCGACGCCGCCGCAGTTTGAGTGGCCCATGATGATGATGTGGGCGACTTTGAGCACGGTCACGGCGTATTCGATCGCGGCGGAGGTGCCGTGTTGGGCGCCATCGGGCTTATAGGGCGGCACAAGATTGGCGATGTTGCGGTGCAGGAAGAACTCGCCCTGCTCGGCACCAAAGATCGAGGTGGCGTGCACACGGCTGTCGCAACAGGTGATCAGCATGGCGCGGGGATGCTGGCCGTCGTCGGCGAGGCGGCGATACCAGCTTTCGTTTTCTGTATAGGTGGTGGCTTTCCAGCCTTGGAAACGCTGAACGAGATATTGGGGCAGGGGTTTTGTCGTGTGCATGGTGATCTGGTCCGTTGCGTTTGGCTGTCTTGCCTCTCTGAATAGTCTGCATTGTCAAAGAATTCGAGAGAAAAGGCGCTTGGGCATAAACCAATTTCGAGGGATTGGCTGTCATAGTGACCCTTGCCGTGGGGCAAGAACCAAAGGGTGAGATGATGACTGAGGTAAGAATGCTGGCGATGAGCGAGCCTGTTGAGCTGGATGCCGACACGCTGGAACAGCTTTATGAGGCATTGGGCGATGCGGCAGCGGAAGACGTTGTGTGCCGCGCGATGGAAGAGCTGGCGGTTAAGCTGGCGCAAGCGGACAGGCTGTATCGCAGCGGGCAGATTGGCGAGATGCGCAAGGTTGTGCGCTCTATGGGTGCGATTGCCAAGCAGATCGGGATGATCCGGCTTGCGGTTGTGGCGGAAGACCTGGTTGGCTGTGTCGAGGCGCAGGACAGCGTGGCGCTGGCGGCTGTCTTGCAGCGGCTGATGCGCACGGGCGAAGGCTCGTTGACCGAGATCTGGCAGTTGCAGGATCTTTCGATATGAGCTGAAAGAATGTGGTTCCCTCTGGTTCACAAGTTGCTTTAGGCTGAGGCTTGAAACCAGCCAAAGGATGCCTGCCTGTGAGCCTGACATTTGCCCCCGCCGATGCGGACGCGACCCCGCTTTATCTCTTGTCCCCTGACGGGTTTGAGGACTGGCTGCCGCGCCAGAGCGAGGCTGCGAAGACATGGATCACCCATGCGGGGTTTGGCGCGGGGCTGGGCGAGGCCTTGAGCGTGCCACGGCCAGACGGGCGTATGCTGTGTGCGCTTGCGGGCTATGGCACGGAGGCAGCGCGCAAGCGGGCGCGGTTCGGGCTGGCGGCGGCGGCGGCCAAGCTGCCTGCGGGCACCTATCGACTTGTGAGCGACCTTACGGGCGAAGCCCTTGAAGCGGAGGCGCTGGGCTGGCTTTTGGGGCAGTATGTGTTTGACCGTTATGCGCAGGCAAAGGCACCTGCGGCGCGGCTTGTGGCCCCCGAAGGCGTGGACGCGGCCCGCATTGAGGCGATTGCCAAGGGCGAAGCGCTGACGCGTGATCTGATCAACACCCCTGCAAACGACATGGGGCCTGTGGCGCTTGAGGCGGCGGGCGCGCGTTTGGCCGAGGCGCATGGGGCGCAGTTTCATGTCATACGCGGCAAAGCTTTGCTGGAGGAAAACTTCCCGCTCATTCACACGGTGGGCCGTGCGAGCGATGAGCCACCCCGATTGATCGAGATGCGCTGGGGCGACAGCGGGCCGAAGCTGACGCTTGTGGGCAAGGGCGTTTGCTTTGACACGGGCGGGCTGAACCTGAAGCCCGGGGCCTCCATGGCCTTGATGAAAAAGGATATGGGCGGCGCGGCGACTGTTCTGGGGCTGGCCGAGATGATCATGGCGCTGGGGCTGAAGCTTCAGCTCAGGGTGCTTATCCCTGCGGTGGAAAACGCGGTGAGTGGCAATGCCTTCCGCCCCGGGGATATTCTGACGAGCCGTCAGGGGCTGACGGTTGAGATCAACAATACAGACGCCGAGGGGCGGCTTGTGCTGGCGGATGCGCTCAGCTTCGGGGCGGAAGATGCGCCTGACTTGATGATTTCGATGGCGACTTTGACGGGGGCGGCGCGGGTGGCTGTCGGGCCTGATCTGGCGCCGTATTTCTCCGACGATGCTGCGTTTGTGAGCGCTTTGGAGGCAGGTGCCGCCCGCGCGCAAGACCCTGTTTGGCGGTTGCCGTTCTGGGAGCCTTATGAGGAGGTGATCGAACCCGGGATTGCCGATCTGGACAATGCGCCGAGCGGGGGCTTTGCGGGGACGATCACGGCGGCGCTGTTCCTGCGGCGCTTTGCGGGGGCAACAAACTATGCGCATTTTGATGTTTATGGCTGGAACCCAGCGGCCAAGCCAGCGCGGCCCAAGGGCGGCGTGGGCATGGCGGCGCGCGCTTTGCTTGAGGCGCTGCCTGTGATGCTGAAACTATGAGCGACCGCCGCACAACGCCAAACAACGGACGGGTCGCCGCCGCGCGCCTGAAGGGGCACGTCGAGGCTGCGAAGTTTGTGGAAGGCGAGGCCAGACAGATAATGCTGCCTGTGGTGGATCTGTTGCGCGCCCCTGATGGCAGGCGTGACCGCCAGCTTCTGGCGGGGCAGGCTGTGAGCCTGTTGGAGGAGCGTGACGGCTGGGCCTATGTTGAAAGTGCGCTGGATGGCTATGTCGGATATGTGCCTGAGGCGAGCCTTGGCGCGCTGCGGGAGGCGACCCATGTTGTCAGCGCGCGGGCGACGCATATTTACACGCAGGCCGACATGAAGAGCGCCGAGCGCGCCAGCCTGAGCATGGGCAGCCGTCTGCGGGTTTTGCGCGAGCAGGAGGGCTTTGCGAAAGTGCCTGAAGGCTTTGTGCCGCTGGTGCATTTGCGCGGGCTGGAGCCAGAGAACGACCCTGTAAGCGTGGCCGAGCGCCTGCTTGGCACGCCTTACCTTTGGGGCGGGAATTCGGCCTTCGGGATTGACTGCTCGGGGCTTGTTCAGGCGGGGTGCGCCGCCTGCGGGATTGTCTGTGACGGGGACAGTGACTTGCAGGAGGCGGCGCTTGGCGAGGCTTTGCCTGCGGATGCGCCGCTGCGGCGGGGGGACCTTATGTTTTGGAAAGGTCATATCGCTTGGGTTGTGGACAGCGAGACGCTTTTGCACGCCAATGCGCATCATATGGCTGTGGTATATGAGCCGATCGCGGCGGCGATCAGACGGATAGAAGAGCAGGGCGACGGGCCAGTGAGCGCGCGCAAGAGACTTAAGGAGCGAAGATGAGCGATAGATTTTTTCAGCCCGTGTCGGGGATGGATCTGCCACGGTTTGCGGGAATTCCGACCTTTATGCGGCTGCCACATCTGCCACGTGGCGATGCGCGCTGGGCGGATGTGGATGTGGGCATTATTGGTGTGCCTTGGGACAGCGGCACAACCAACCGCCCCGGTCCGCGCCACGGGCCGCGCCAGTTGCGCGATGCATCAACCATGATCCGAGCGGAGCATTCTGTGAGCGGGGTGCGCCCGTTTGAGGCCTTGAACTGTGCCGATCTTGGCGATGTCGGGCCGAACCCTGCGGATATTCAGGACTCGATGCAGCGGATCACGGCCTTTTATAAAGACGTGGTGGCGGCGGGCATCTTGCCGCTGACGGCGGGGGGCGATCATCTCTCCTCGCTGCCGATTTTGCGCGCGGTGGCCGAAAAAGCGCCTGTCGGGATGATCCATTTTGACAGCCACACCGACCTCTATCACTCGTATTTTGACGGGATGATGTATACCCATGGCACGCCGTTCCGCCGCGCCTGTGAAGAGGGCCTGCTTGACCCCAAGCGGGTGATCCAGATCGGGATTCGCGGGACGCAATATGACAGTGAGGACCGTGATTTTGCCCGCGCCGAGGGCATCAGGATTGTTCCGATTGAGGAATTCCATGCGCGCGGTGTGGAGGATGTTATGGCCGAGGCGCGCGAGATTGCGGGCACAGGCGCGACCTATTTGAGCTATGATATCGACTTTGTCGACCCGACCTTTGCGCCCGGCACAGGCACGCCCGAAGTGGGCGGGCCGAACTCCTATCAGGCGCTGCAAGTGGTGCGGGGCTTGAGCGGGGTCAATATTGTCGGGGCCGATATGGTGGAAGTGTCGCCACCGTTTGATACGAGTGGCGGAACGGCTTTTCTGGCGGTGTCGATTATGTTCGAGATGCTGTGCCAGATGGCCGCCAATCGGGCCTAAAGACGGGCCTGAGGCGGCCTTTAAGGACAAGATATCCCGCTATGGCCGAGGGCTTGGCGGGATATCATTTGCTCAATTGCCTGAGGCGGCATTCGCCAGCCCGAAGGCCGAGCCGATCAGCCCGAAGAGGGCGCGGGCGGCATTGACGGCGGATTCTGTCGCGAGGACAGTATCGTCTGGCTCGATGTCAAAGTTCCGGGCGGCAAAGAGGCCGTCGGCATTTGTCAGATCAAAGGCGAAGACCACATAGGGCAGGTCGGGGCTGTTGCGCCCTGTGCCGACCTGCTTGGTGGAATATTCGCGCAACACGAGCACGGCCTTGAGATTGGCGCGCCCATCCGAGAGGCCGCCGAGCATGGAGAGCGCCTCCATGGCGGTGATCTCTTCTTTGTCAAAATAGACGATCCGCTCGGAGCCTGTCGCCCCGAGGGCTGTAAAATAGCGGTCGTCTTCGCGCACGATGACTGTGTCACCGCCTTGGAGGGTGATGTTGCGCGCGTGATCCGAGAGCAGGGCCTCGGCGCGAATGCTATATGTCTTTGAGCCGCGCACGAGGCGCACCTGCGGGTTGCGCAGGGTTTTGTCTATGCCGCCGCCTTGGGACAGCAGGCTGAGGATGTTGTAGTTCCGGCTGGGCAAGGGGTAGGTGCCGGGGGAGGTAACGCCAGAGACCAGATCAACCGAGTTTTGCAGGCCTTGCCTCAGCATCAGCTGGACCTGAGCGGAGGGGGAAATATCTGTGAGGCGGGTCTGGATATTGCGACGGGCATCATTGGCTGTCATGCCGCTGATAACGACGTCGTCGAGATAGGGCACGAAAATCGCCCCTGAAGGCGAGACAGTCAGGCCGCGCATTTCTGTCGACTTCTGGCCCGGGCTTGTGATCAGGGAGTTGTCGTTGCTGTCCCAGATGATCAGGTCGACGGTGTCGCCGGCGCGGATTGTGCTGGAATTGGGGCCTTTGGAGGCTTTGGGCCAATATGTTTTGGTTTGCTTGGCCGCGCGGGGCCATTGTGCGACGGTGGCAAGCTCTGTGCGTGTCACCTCGATCACTTGAAAGCTGGGGCTGTCGGCTTTGGTTTCTCGCACGACTTCTTGCATGAGCGCCGCGCCACGGGGCAGCGAGCAGGCCGTTAGGGACAGAGACAAAAACAACACAAAATAAAACCGCATAAACACGCGCACGAAATCCTCCCCCAAGACATTTTTTGGGCACTTATATTTGTTTACACAGGATATCGGGTGCTAGAAAGCCCCAATGCTATTGGAAGGTTACTTTTTGAAAACGGTTCTGATCCTTGGAAAGACTGGCAAGCTGGGCCGTGCTTTGGCGCGGGTGTGGCGCGCGGCGCCGCCAGCGGGCTTTCGGCCTCATTGGGTCGGGCGAGGCGATTTGGACGCGCCTTTGCCTGAGGCCAGTGCTGTGATTGCACTTTGGGGGGTTACATCGGGCGATGAGGCCCAGCTTGCGCAGAACACGGCGCTTGCGGAGGCGGCTGTGATGATTGCGCGGGCGACGGGGGCGGCGCGGGTGTTGCATCTCTCCAGCGCGGCGGTTTACGGCGCGGGGGCGGCGGGCTTTGCAGAGGCGGACCCGTTGCGGCCTTTGGGCGCTTACGGGCAGGCCAAGGCCGATATGGAAGCGCGAATTTCGCGGCTCGGCGGGCCTGTGGGCAATTGTGTCGTGCGGCTTGCGAATGTGGCGGGCTGTGACAGCTTGTTTCGGGCTTTGGCAGGGGATGCGCCCTTGCAGATCGACAGGTTTGACACAGGCGGTGGGCCTCTGCGCAGTTATATTGCCCTGCCCGAGCTGGCGCAGGTGTTTGAGGCTTTGATCGCGCTACCGCTTGAGGCTTTGCCCGCTGTCTTGAATGTCGCGCAGCCGAAAGCTTTGGATATGGCCGAGATTGCCATGGCGGCGGAGCGGGAGATCGCCTGGGCTGTGCCGCGCGCGGGCGCTGTGGCGCGGGTTGAGCTTGATCTCACCGCTTTGGGACAGATTATATCGCTGCCCGAGGCGCGGGCGGCGGATATGGTTGCGGCCTGGCGGGACTATGGGGGCTGGTCATGAGGCGGGGCAAGCGGGCGATGGACATCGGGCTGGCGGTTTTGCTGCTGCTGGTGCTTTGGCCGCTTTTTCTTGTGATTGCTGTGCTGATCAAGCTGTCGGACGGGGGCGATATCTTTTATATCGCCGAGCGGATGCGCGCTGTGGAGCGGCCCTTTATGCTCTGGAAGTTTCGCACCATGCGCGCGGCGCAGGGGGATGCGGGCGTGTCTGGCGGGGATAAGGCCGTGCGGATCACGGCTGTGGGCCGTTTTCTGAGGCGCAGGCGGCTGGATGAGTTGCCACAATTGCTCAACATTTTGCGCGGGGATATCAGCTTTGTCGGGCCGCGCCCGCCGCTGAGGCGCTATGTCGAACTCTATCCCGAGCTTTATGGCGAGGTCTTGAAGACGCGCCCCGGGGTGACGGGGCTGGCGACGCTGGCGTTTCATCGCCGCGAGGAGGTCTTGTTGTCAGGCTGTGAGAGTGCTGAGGAGACCGAGGCTGTCTATATGCGCCGCTGTGTGCCTGTGAAGGCGCGGCTTGATTTGATCTATGCGCGCGAGCAGGGGCTTTGCTATGATCTGCAGCTGATGGTGGCGACAGTTTTTAAGCGGATGCCGCTTAGAGCGCGTCGAGGCCGCTTTTGAGGGCGGTGAAGCTGTTGGCGCTGTCCATATGGGCGCGCAAGCGGGCGTTGTAGCCGCCTTCTGTGCTCAGCGAGGCGAGCAGGGGCGCGAGCGGGCTGGCCGTGAGGTTGGCGGCGATCAGACTGCGCAGGAAATCTTGCGCTTTGGTCGCCTCGGCGCCCTGTGTGGCTGCCCAATCGGCGGCAGTGAGCAGCATTTGCACCACGGGGGAGAGCACGGCTTGGGCCGAGAGCATGGCTTTGAACTCGGCCTCGGAGGCCATGGCGAAGACATCATGAGCGGCGAAAATCTCGGCGACGAGATCAGACTCAGGGTAGGCGATCAGCGGCGAGCGAGTGTGGGCTATGGCCGGGAAGGGGAGCACAAGGCTCTCGGCTTGGGCGGGGCCGATCAGCGCCTGCACTTCGCTCAAGGGCAGATCGGCAATAAAGGAGATCACCCGCTGGCCCGCGCGAAAGGGTAGCTTGGGGAGCAGTTCACGGGCCGTATCGGGCATCAGGCCGAGGAAGAGCACATCGGCTGTGGCGGTGACATCGGCATTGGCGGCGATGGTGACGTTGTCATAGGCAGCGCTGAGGGCTGCGGCGTTGCTCGCGGAGCGCTCGGAGACTGTGATCTGGTGGCCGAGAGGGGCGAGGGCGTGCACCACGGCGGTTGCGATTGTGCCTGTGCCGAGAAATCCGAGGCTCATGAGGCGCTCCTTGCGAGGGATTGCGCTTTGGCTTTGCCAAATCGCGGTGGGGCGAGAGGGCTTTGCCCTCTCGCGCTCTCCCAGGATATTTTTAGAAAGAGGAAGAGCAGATCAGCGCTTGCGGTCGCGGCGGGACGACATGGGCTGGAAGGCGACGCCGACGTGGGCCTCGCAATAGGGCTTACCTGCCTGGGTGGAGAGGCCACAGAACCAGAAATCATCTGTTGCAGGATCGCCCACGGGCCATTTGCAGGTGCGTTCGGTCAGCTCCATCAGGGTCAGCTTTTTGGCTTTTTTCTCGATGGCGCTGACTTTGGCGAGGGCTTCGGCGCTGATCTCGTTGTGGGAGGGTTGTGGCGGGAGCGGCTGGCCTGCGGGAATGATGGCGCGGCGGGCAGGGCTTTTGGGGATCGGTTTGGCTTCGACCTCGACTTCGGCGTCGGCAACAGGCTCAGCCGCGGGGGCTGGCTCGGCGGGTTTCGCGGCGGGCTTGGGCGGGGCGGCCTTGGGCTTTGAGGGCTTTTTGGGCGCAGCGGTGGGCGCTGCTGCTTTGGCATCGGGCTTGGCTGCCGCTGTCGTGGTGCGGTTGGACAGGCCGAGGCGGTGCACCTTGCCGATCACGGCGTTGCGGGTGACGCCACCAAGCTCTTTGGCGATCTGGCTGGCCGACTGGCCTTCGCCCCACATTTTTTTCAATACTTCTACGCGTTCGTCTGTCCAGGACATCCGGTTTCCTTGAGGTTGGGGGGCGCGCGCACGGGGCGGGCCAGAACTTGGGTCAGCGCCCTATTCTAAGCATCACGGGCGCAGATACAAGGTGCAGAATCACTTGGGGGGTGATGTGGCGGCCTTGAGATGGCTTTCGCGCCACGCCAGCAGGCCTGCGCCTGAGAGAATGGTGAGCGCGCCAAGCGTTGTGACGGCATCGGGCCAGGCCCCGAAGAGAGCCGCATCATAGGCGGCTGCGAAGATCAGCGTGGTGAAGGCGAAGGGGGCGACATAGCTTGCTTCGGCGCGGGCCATGGCGCTTACAAAGAAGAACTGGGCCATGGCCATAGCGGAGCCGACGCCCGCGAGGATGAGCCATTGGGCGGGGCTGGGCATCTGCCAGACGGGGAGCACGGCGAGGCTGGCGATGGTCAGGCCTATGGTATTGTTGACAAAGAGGATTTGCAGCGGCGGTTCGCGGCCCGAGAGACGCTTGATCAGGATCACCTCAAGGCCCATGAAGAGTGCTGCGCCGAGCGCCAAGAGGGCACCGGCCTCAAAGCTGGCGGGCGAGGGGCGCAGGAGGATCAGCGCCCCCAGAAAGGCAATGGCGGCGGCGCTCCAGCGGACGGGGCCGACCCGCTCGCCCAGAAGCGGAATGGCAAAGACCATCGCAAACACGGGGTTGAGGAAGCTGATCGCTGTGGCATCGGCCATCGGCACAAAAGCCACGGCGGCAAACATCAGTGTTACGCCGCTCCAGCCGAGTAGGGAGCGGGCGGCGTGAAGGCGCAGGTTTGGGTGCGAAATCTTCTGGCGGGTGGCTGTCACCACTGTGGTGATCAGAACAAAGGCGAAGAGAAAGCGGCCATGGCTGATCTGGAGGGGGTGCAGCGGTGTTCCGAAGCCTGGGTCGGAGGCGAGCTTGGCCATCAGCGTGGAGCTGGCGATAAAGAAGGTTGCTATGAGCATGAGCGCGACGGCGAGGCGTGCGTTGGGGAGGGCGAGAGCTTTCATGGGGCAAGCGATAGAGGAGCCGCGCGCAGGGGCAAGCTGTTTTTGCTTCCCTTGCGGCAGGGGCGCTGCTAAAGGGCCTCTATGTGCACCGCAGTGATCTCTTTTTGCGCGCGACGTCGACGAGCCTAAGCTCGGCGATTGCACGGCTATGGGCGCGGCCATAAGGCGCTCTTTTCTTCCCCCATGTTGACTATGCCCGCCTGCTTCGGCACTTATCGGGCTTCTTATAAGGACAAGACCATGACTCCTGCTGTGATCCCTTCACTTCTGCCGACCTATAACCGCGCGCCTTTGAGCTTTGTCTCAGGCGAGGGCAGCTGGCTGACGGAAGCGGACGGGCGACGCTTTTTGGACCTTGGGGCAGGGATTGCTGTAAACGCTTTGGGCCATGCCAACCCCGCGTTGGTCGGGGCGCTGACGGAGCAGGCGGGGAAACTCTGGCACCTGTCCAATCTCTATCAAATCCCGCAGCAGCAGGCTTTGGCGGAGAAGCTTGTCGAGGCGACATTTGCCGACACTGTCTTTTTTACGAACTCGGGCACAGAGGCCTGTGAGCTGGCCGTCAAAATGGCGCGCAAATACTGGTATGAGAAGGGCCAGCCCGAACGGGTCGAGATCATCACCTTTGAAGGCTCGTTTCATGGCCGTTCGGCCGCAGGGATTGCGGCGGCGGGCAGTGAGAAGATGACCAAGGGCTTCGGGCCTGTGCTGGGCGGGTTCACGCATCTGCCTTGGGGTGACCACGAGGCTTTGCGCGCGGCTGTGAGCGAGACGACCGCTGCGATCCTGATCGAACCTGTGCAGGGGGAGGGCGGTATTCGTCCGCTGCCTGACCAGTGCCTCAAGGGGCTGCGCGACTTGTGTGACGAGGTGGGCGCGCTGCTCATTCTGGATGAGGTGCAATGTGGTGTGGGCCGCACGGGCAAGCTTTTTGCCCATGAGTGGTCAGGGATCGAGCCTGATATCATGATGGTTGCGAAGGGCATTGGCGGAGGCTTTCCGCTCGGGGCTGTTTTGGCGCGCGAAGAGGCCGCGAGCGGCATGGTTGCGGGAACGCATGGCAGCACTTACGGCGGCAACCCGCTGGCTTGCGCTGTTGGCCTCAAGGTGATGGAGATTGTTTCGGAGCCTGCGTTTCTGGCCGAGGTCAACGCCCGCGCGGGGGGGCTGCGCCAGAAGCTTGAAGGCTTGGTGGCGGCGCATCCTGATGTGTTTGAAGAGGTGCGCGGCGCGGGGCTGATGCTTGGCTTGAAGTGTAAGGTTACCCCTGTTGAAATTGTGACGGCGGGGTATGAGGCGGGTGTGCTGACTGTGCCTGCGGCGGACAATGTGGTGCGGCTTTTGCCGGCGCTGAACATTGCCGAGAGTGATATTTCCGAGGCGGTGGCGCGTCTTGATAAAGCCGCGAGCGCGGTGAGTGAAGGACTGAAAGCATGACCCATTTTCTTGATATTCATAAGACGAGCAAAGACGATTTGCGCGGGATTATTGACCAGGCGGCGGCTATGAAAACTGCACGCGCAGGGCGGCCCAAGGGCGCGCTCGATGACGAGCGCCCACTGGACGGCCAGATGGTTGCGCTGATTTTTGAAAAGCCGTCCACGCGCACGCGGGTGAGCTTTGATGTGGGGGTGCGCCAGATGGGCGGGCAGACCATGCTTTTGACTGGCAGCGAGATGCAGCTTGGCCATGGCGAAACGATTGCGGACACCGCAAAGGTTATGAGCCGTTATGTCGACCTGATCATGATCCGCACGTTTGATGAAAGCGTGCTGTTGGAAATGGCGGAGCACGCAACTGTGCCTGTGATCAACGGGCTGACCGACCGCACGCATCCTTGCCAGATTATGGCGGATGTTCTGACCTATGAGGAGCATCGTGGCTCTATCAAGGGCAAGAAAGTGGTCTGGTGCGGGGATGGCAACAATGTCTGCGCGTCTTTTCTGCACGCGGCGGCGCAATTTGGCTTTGATATGGTTTTTGCAGGGCCAAGCCAGCTTGATCCTGAGGACGAGTTTATCGGCCTTGCGCGCAAGGCGGGCGTGAGTGTGAGCCTTGAGCGGGACGCAAAGACCGCTGTAGAGGGCGCGGACCTTGTTGTGACCGACACTTGGGTGAGTATGCATGACGGGCAGAGCACCAAAGAGCGGCGACACAATATGCTGCGGCCCTATCAAGTGAACGAGGAGCTGATGCGTCATGCCAAGCCTGATGCCTTGTTTATGCATTGCTTGCCGGCGCATCGCGAGGACGAGGCGACCAGTGCTGTGATGGACGGGCCAAACTCTGTGATCTTTGATGAGGCGGAGAACCGTCTTCATGCGCAGAAGGCGATTGTGCGCTGGTGCTTGGGGAAATGAGTGCGGGCCGGGCTGGGGCTGCGCCCTAGGCGGCAGTGAGGCTGGGGACTGGCCCGCCAGACCGCAGCCAAGCTGGGGGGCCAGCCCGCCAGACCACAGTTAAGCTGGGGGGCCAGCCCCCCAGACCCCCCGGGATATTTCTGGAAAGAGGAAGCATTAGGCACTTTGGGTCTGGGTGCTTGCGCTTGGGGTTTTGTGCAATAGGATACTCGCGCAAACAGGAGAGTGTGAATGTCGCGCGGGGATATCGGTGTATATGGGCTTGGTGTGATGGGGAGCGCTTTGGCGCTGAACCTTGCCGAGCAGGGCTTTGACGTTGCGGTGAGCAACCGTGAAGTGGGCTGGATCGCTGATTTTGTGGCCGAAGCGGGACCTTTGGCAGCGCGGCTGCATCCGCATTCCGAGATGTCTGATTTTGTTGCGGGGCTGAAAACGCCACGGGTGATTTTGTTTATGATCCCGTCGGGCGTGCCGATGGATGACATGATCAGAGCCGTCACGCCGCTGCTGGAGGCGGGGGACACGATCATTGACGGGGGCAACGCGAATTTTCATGACACGCGGCGGCGCGCGGCGGCGCTGGCGACGCAAGGTTTGCATTTTGTCGGGATGGGCGTTTCGGGCGGCGAGACGGGCGCGCGGCATGGGCCGTCTATGATGGTGGGGGGCACGGCGCAGTCCTGGACCCAGCTTGAGCCGATGCTGCGCGCGATTGCGGCGCGTTATGAGGGCGACCCCTGTGTGGCGCATCTTGGCCCTGACGGGGCGGGGCATTTTGTAAAGACCGTGCACAACGGAATTGAATATGCCGATATGCAGATGATTGCGGAAGCTTATGGGCTGATGCGCTTTGGTATGGGGATGAGCGCCTCTGACATTGGTGCGCAGTTCGAGGCTTGGAATAAGGGGCCTTTGCGCTCTTATCTGGTGGAAATCACGGGTGCGCTTTTGAAATATGAGGCGGCGGGGGCGCCGTTTGTTGACCATATCCGCGACGCGGCGGGGCAGAAGGGCACAGGGCGTTGGACCGTGATTGAGGCGCTGCACATGGGGCAGAGCGCGAGTCTGATCGAGGCCGCGATCGGGGCGCGGAGCTGGTCTTCTGAGAAGGCGTTGCGCGAGCGGCTTGCTGCGCAATATGGCGGGGCGCGCGGGGCTGTTGCTGTGGGCCTTGCGCAGATCGAGCAGGCGTTGATGGCGGGGCGTATTCTGGCCTATGCGCAGGGCTTTCGCATTTTGCGGCAGGCGGCACAGGACTATGACTGGCCGCTTGATTTTGCGCGGATTGCGCAGATCTGGCGGGCGGGCTGTATCATCCGGTCGGCTTTGCTGGACGATATTGCCGAGGCGTTTGAGGCGAGCGGACGCGGCGGGCAGCTTCTGGAAGCGGAGGTGATTGCGGACAGGCTTCAGGGGGCGCTGCCCGGCTTGCGCGCTGTTGCGGCTGCGGCGCTTGGTGCGGGGCATCCTGCGCCGGCCTTGAACAATGCTGTCAGCTTTTTTGACAGTTTGCGGATTGCCAGTGGCACCGCCAATATCATTCAGGCGCAGCGCGACTTTTTTGGCCGTCACGGCTTTGAGAGGCTTGACCAAGGCGGCCAGCACCATGGCCCGTGGTGGGACTGAGGGTCAGCCTTTCGCCCCCTAAGAGATTTGTGTCGCGCGGGCGATACCCGACAGGGCGCGCGTGTTGCGCGGGCGCGTTGGGATATTTGGGGCAAAAAGAAAGAGCTGGCGTGAATGGGCCTAGGGTCAGGACCTTAAGGGCCGGGCCGGTTCAGTTTACCACGGCGTTGAGGATGTAGAAGATCAGCCCCGACATCACGGCGGCGGCCGGGACTGTTATGACCCATGCTGCGATGATTGTCATGAAGTGGCTGCGGCGCACGAGCTTGCGGCGGCGGCGCTCTTCGGGGGCAATGCGAAGCCCTTCGGGTGCGGCTGCGGAGCTGGCGCGCATCCGTTTGGCGGCGTCCCATTCTCGGTAGAAGCCAACGCCGAAGACCGCGCCCACGGCGATATGTGTCGAGGAGACGGGCAGGCCGAGCCAGCTTGCGATGATCACTGTGATGGCCGCGGAGAGCGAGACGCAATAGGCGCGCATCGGGTTGAGCTTGGTGATCTGGCTTCCGACCATGCGGATCAGTTTGGGGCCGAAGAGGAAGAGGCCGAAGCTGATCCCGAAGGCGCCGATGATCATGACCCACATCGGGATTGCGACTTTGTCAGCGAAGCTGCCGTATTCGGCGGCGTGCACGATCGCCGCGAGGGGGCCGACCGCATTGGCGACATCATTGGCACCATGGGCGAAGCTGAGCAGGGCGGCGGAAATCACCAGAGGAATGCCAAACAGCACCTTGAGCGATTTGTTGCGGTTTTCCAGCCCTTCGGCTTGACGGCGGATCAGCGGGATTGTCACGATCCACGCCAGACCACCAAGGGCAAGGCCTATGGCGAGAGCGGTCGGCAGGTCGATTTTCATGATGCGTTTGAGGCCCTTGAGGGCAAGATAGGACGCGAAAGCGCCGGCCATGATTCCGACGAGGATCGGGACCCATTTTTTGGCGGCGGCGATTTTGTCGTCCTGATAGATCACGCGGGACTTGATCAGGGCAAGGAAGGCGGCGGCAATGGCACCGCCCAGAACAGGAGAGATCACCCAGCTCGCGGCAATGGCGCTCATTGTGGGCCAGTTGACGGCGGAAAGGCCTGCGGCGGCTATGCCTGCGCCCATGACACCACCGACGACAGAGTGGGTTGTCGAGACGGGCGCGCCGACCCATGTGGCGAGGTTGACCCAGAGCGCGGCCGAGATCAGCGCGGCCATCATCGCCCAGATGAAGACATCAGCGGAGGCCATTGTGGAGGGGGCAATGATGCCTTTGGAAATGGTTGAGACCACGTCGCCGCCCGCGAGAAGCGCGCCTGCGCTTTCAAACACAACGGCGATGGCAATGGCACCGCCGAGGGTGAGCGCGTTGGCGCCGACGGCGGGGCCCATATTGTTGGCGACGTCGTTTGCGCCGATATTGAGCGCCATATAGGCACCGAAGACGGCGGCGAGGATGACCACGTAGTTTTGCGGCTCAAAGCCGAAGAAGATCGCGGCGGAGAGGCCTGCGAGGACCATGAAGGCAAGGGCTATCCCTGGCCCCATCATCGGGCGGGCGACATATTGGGTGGCGTTTTCCAGATAGGAAAGACGGTGTAGATCGCGGTCGAGTGTTTCGAGGTGATCGGCGTCGTGCTTGTTGAAATCTGTCATTTTGCCCCCCTTGGCTTGGCTGCTCGGTTAGAGAAACTTGGGGCGCAATTCAATCAATTTGTCACAAATTTGATACAAAACTGTTACAAATCGCGAAGCATTTCCTGCAATTGCGGCTCGCGCACCATATTGGCGGCGTCTTCGGGGCTGACCCATTTGCGGCTGCGTTCCAAAGCTTCGGGGTAGTCATCGCGCATTTCGCGCACTTTGACAGGGAAGACGAGTGTTTCCACTGCGATGGGCAGGCCGCCTTTGAGTTCCTTGTCGTAATTGTAGAGGCCGAGGGCCTCGCCTGTGACCGTGCCTTTGCGCACGCCCGCCTCTTCCCATGCTTCTTGCAGCGCGGCCTCGGGGGCGTTTTTGCCGTCAATCGGCCAGCCTTTGGGAATGATCCAGCGGCCAGAGTCACGGGATGTGACGAGCAGGACCTCTTTTGGGCCGCTGTCTTTGGCCTGTTTGTAGCACAGGGCGGCAACTTGCAGCCGCTTGGGGCGGCGCAGAAACGGGCCGAGAAGCTCACTCCATGCTTTTTGGAAAGGTTTGTTCATAAGGGACTGACTAACTGCCGCGATTTTATTTTTGGTTAACACGTATATAACAATTTTTCAGGCACTTGCAAAGGCGCGCTCAGGAGCGGCGTTTTGTGCGCAGGGTCGGGTCGGCTTCGCGCGGGTCCTCGGGCCATGGGTGGCGCGGGTAGCGGCCGCGCATATCCTTGCGCACGTCAGCATAGGAAGTGTCCCAGAAGGCGGGGATATCCATTGTGGTTTGCACAGGGCGTAGGGCGGGCGACAGAAGTGTGACGCGCAAAGGCTTGCCCGCCACTTTGGGATGTATGCGCTGGCCAAACATTTCTTGAAGGCGCAGCGATATTTCGGGGGCCTCACCTGCGTAATCAATCGGGATTTGACGGCCCAGAGGCGTGGTGAAATGGGCGGGGGCGTGTTGGGCCAAGAGCTGGGTTTGCGCGTAGGTCAGCTGCGCCTCAAGGGGCGCATGGATGTCAAAGGCCTTCCATTGTGCATCTGTTTTCACGCCAGCGAGATAGGGAGCGAGCCAGTCTTGCAGCGTATCGAGCAGGGCCTCATTGGACATATCGGGCATTTCGTGGCCAGCTTGCGCCAGAAGGGCAACGCGGGCGCGCAGGCGCTCGGCGGCGGCGGAGGGCCTGAGACCGAGCTCGCGGATACCGTCGCACATGGCGCGGGCGATGTCTTCTTGCGGGGCGTCTTTCCACATTCGCGATTGCAGGGCGATTTGGCCAAAGCGCTCTTCCTGTTGCGCCAGCACGCGGCGCTCGCGGCGCGACCAGTGGCAAGAGTTTTGCCATGTGATCTCGGGAGCGAAGATCTCCCGCAGCTCGGCTTCTGATATCTGGAGCGCGGCGCGGATGCGGGCTTCGCGCGGGTGGCCGTCTGTGTCTGTCACGACAAGCAGGCGGGCGGCGGCGAGGGGATCGTCATCGGCGAGATAGGTGCCTTTGCCGCCGGATGTGAGGAAGCGGGGGGCATCGCCTGCGCGGCGCAGCGCGATCCGATCAGGATAGGCGAGCGCGGCCATTTGGGCGGGTGAGAAGGCGTTGGCCACAGCGGGCGCGGTGCGGGCGAGGCGCTTGGCCTCGCTGCGGATTTGGGCAAGCGCGGCGTGATTAACCTGCTGCGGCACGGCACGGGGGTTTTCCAACGCTTTGAGGCGCAAAGCCAGATCGGCGGGGGCGCCTTTGAGAATATCGCGCTCGCTCAGAAGGGCTGCGACGGGCGCGGCGGCTTTGCCTGCGAGCGCCAGCATATGGCCGAGGCGCGGATGCACGGGCAGGGCCGCGAGCCTGCGACCATGGGCTGTGATGCGCTTTTCAGGGTCGAGCGCGCCAAGGGCCAAAAGCAGGCTTTGCGCTTCGGCGAGGGTGCCATCAGGCGGGGCTGTGAGCAGGGGCAGATCGGCGCTGCCCCAAAGCGCGAGTTCAAGGGCGAAAGGGGCAAGATCGGCCACTTCGATTTCGGCGGGCGCAAAGGCGGGCAGCGCGCCTTCCTCGCCACGGGTCCAGAGGCGATAGCAGGTGCCTGACGCAACACGGCCTGCGCGGCCTTGGCGCTGGGTGGCTTCGGCGCGGCTGACTTTTTCTGTGACGAGGCGGGAGAGGCCAGAGCCTGCATCATAGCGCGCGCGGCGCGCGAGGCCTGCGTCGAGCACCACGCGGACATCCTCAATCGTGAGGGAGGTTTCTGCGATCGCTGTGGCCAGCACGATTTTGCGGCCAGATTTTGCGGGGCGGATGGCGGCTTGCTGGTCTTTGAAGGGGAGTGCGCCGAAGAGCATATGAACAGCGACGCCCTCGGGGACGCGCTTTTCCAGGGTGGCGGCGGCGCGGCGGATTTCGCCTTCACCAGGGAGAAAGGCGAGGAGGCCGCCCTCTGTCTCGGGCAGGACGCTGAGGATTTGCTCTGCCATGGCGTCTGCAATGCGGGTCTCTTTGGGCAGGGGCCTGTCAAGCCAACGGGTTTCAACGGGAAAGCTGCGGCCCTCTGATGTGACCACTGGCGCGCCGCCCATGAGCGCGGCGACGGGTGCGGCGTCAAGCGTGGCGGACATCACCAGAAGCTTGAGATCGTCGCGCAGAGCCTCGGAGACTTCGAGACAGAGTGCGAGGCCGAGATCGGCATTGAGCGAGCGCTCGTGAAACTCGTCAAAGATCACCATGCCGACGCCTGACAGCTCTGGATCAGACTGCAACATCCGCGTGAGAATACCCTCTGTGACGACTTCGATACGGGTTTCGCGGCCTGTCTTGCTGTCGCCGCGGATGCGGTAGCCGACAGTAGCGCCGACCTCTTCCGCAAGTGTGGAGGCCATATATTCGGCGGCAGAGCGTGCGGCGAGGCGGCGCGGCTCAAGCATGAGGATGCGGCCTGTGACGAGGCCCGAGGACAGCAGGGCGAGGGGCACAACTGTAGTTTTGCCTGCCCCTGGCGGGGCTTGAAGCACCGCGCGCGTGCCGCTCTCAAAGGCGGCGAGGAGCGCGGGGAGCGCGTCATGGATGGGCAGGTTTTGCATGACCCTTTGGAGCATGGGGTGGGCTGGACAATCAAGCGGCAAAGAGGGCATATTTTGGTGCATGGATATTGAAGCAGTCGCAGCAAAATTATTGGATGGTGATCGGAGGGCCTTGGCGCGGGCGATCACGCTTGTGGAAAGTGGCCGTGAGGACCACCGCAGAGAGGCGCGTGCGCTTTTGGAGCGCCTGAAGGGGGCGGGGCGGCAAGCCCTGCGGATCGGGTTGTCGGGCACACCGGGCGTGGGGAAGTCGACCTTTATCGAGAGCTTTGGCTTGATGCTTGTGAAGGCGGGGCTGCGTGTTGCTGTGCTGGCGGTTGACCCGAGCTCGGCGCGCTCTGGCGGGTCTATTCTGGGCGATAAGACGCGGATGGAATTTCTGAGCCGCGAGCCGGCGGCGTTTATCCGCCCTTCGCCAAGCCAGACCCAGCTTGGCGGTGTGGCGCGGCGCACGCGCGAGGCCGTTGCGCTTTGTGAGGCGGCGGGGTTTGATGTTGTATTGATCGAAACCGTTGGTGTGGGGCAGTCGGAGACTGTTGTTGCGGAAATGTCTGATCTTTTCATATTGCTGCTGGCCCCTGCGGGGGGAGACGAGCTTCAGGGCGTGAAGCGCGGCATTATGGAAATGGCGGATCTGATCCTTGTCAACAAGGCGGATGGCGACCTTAAATCTGCGGCCACGCGCACCTGTGCGGATTATGCGGGCGCGCTCAGGCTGTTGCGCAAGCGGGCGCAAGACCCTGACGGCTTTCCAAAGGCTATGACCGTTTCGGCGCTGGAGGAGCATGGGTTGTCTGTGGCTTGGGAGGCGATGAGCGAGCTCAATGAGTGGCGGCGCGCCAATGGGCATTTTGACGCCACACGGGCGCGACAGGCGCGGCATTGGTTTGCTGAAGATGTGCGTCAAGGGCTTTTGGCGCGGCTTCAAACCGGCGAGATGCGCGATGTGATGGATGCGCTTGCGGCAGAGGTCGAGGCGGGGGCGATGACGCCTTCGGCTGCGGCGGCCGAGGCGCTGGCAAAGCTCGGCGGCTGAGCGCGGCTTTCGGAAAGATTGAACATGGGTTTTGGGCGGGCGAAAAATGCGCAGCGCTCAAGGCGCTTCCGCGCGGGCGGCGCTTGATTTGTGTTGCGTCGCGCCGCCAGAGTTGCGCTCTGAGACAGGAGCACAGCCATGGCCACCCGCTATTTGAAATCATCCGACACAGCCGCCGAGGCAGACGCGGGCGCAGATGTGCGCGATACTGTTTCTGTGATGTTGGCGCGGATCAAGGCGGGGGGCGAGGCGGCGGCGCTTGAGTATGCGAGGCGTCTTGATGGCTGGGAGGGGGATGTTGTTGTGAGCGAGGCGGCCATCGCTGAGGCGGTGAAGGCCGTTCCGCAAGACCTTAAAGATGATATCGCTTGGGCGCATGACAACATCCGCCGTTTTGCCGAGGCGCAACTGGCCACTGCGAGCGAGATGGAAATAGAGCTTCGGCCCGGGTTATTTGCGGGGCAGAGGCTTATTCCGCTGCAGGCGGCGGGAGCTTATGTGCCGGGGGGGCGCTATGCGCATATCGCCAGTGCTTTGATGACCATCACCACCGCAAAGGTGGCTGGTGTCCGTGATATCACGGCCTGTTCGCCGCCCAAGCTCGACCAAGGCATTCCGCCTGCGATCCTTTATGCGATGCAGCTTGCGGGCGCGGACCGCATTCTTGCGATAGGGGGTGTGCAGGGGGTTGCTGCGATGGCGGGGGGGCTGTTTGGCGCGCAATCTGCGGATATTCTGATCGGCCCCGGGAATGCTTATGTGGCTGAGGCCAAGCGGCAGATGTTTGGCCCTGTGGGGATTGATATGTTTGCGGGACCGACCGACAGCATGGTGATCGCGGACGCCACGGCGGATGCTTATACCGTGGCTTGGGACCTCGTGTCTCAGGCGGAGCATGGGCACAATTCGCCTGTCTGGCTGGTGAGCGACAATGGCGCGCTGGCGCAGTTTGTGATGAAGCTTGTGCCACAGCTTATGGCCGAGCTGCCTGAGACCAACCGCGCGGCAGCAGAGGCAGCATGGCGCGATTTGGGCGAGGTGATCTTATGTGACACGCGCGAAGAGATGGCCGAGGTTGCCAACCGTTACGGACCCGAGCATTTGCACGTGCAGGCGGCGGAGCTTGGCTGGTGGTCGGATGCGCTGACGTCTTATGGCTCGCTTTTCTTGGGCGAGGAGACGACTGTGAGCTTTGGCGACAAGGCGGCGGGGCCGAACCATACGCTGCCCACATCCGGCGCGGCGCGGTATACGGGCGGGCTCTCTGTACATAAGTTTCTCAAAACCGTGACATGGCAGCGGGTGGAGGCCCAAGCCCTGCCCGAACTGGCACGGGTCACGGCGCATATTTCCCGCCATGAGGGCATGGAAGGCCACGCCCGCGCGGCCGATATCAGGCTTGAGAAGCCGCGTGGCAAGCTAAGGCTGGCGGCGGGCTGAGCGCGCGTCTGATCTGAACGTTGCTAACCGCAGATTTGCGCCGCTGTGTCTGCATATTCGCGGTATTTTTTCCAGAACCGTTCGTTGATGGGATTGTCGGACTGGCGGATATCCTGCGCTTTTTGCGGGTTGAGATAGAAGGAGGCGGCGCGCGACTGGTCCTGGTTTGAGAGGCTCATGTCGGCCACGGCCTGAATGCAACCGCAGAGCTGGCGCGAGCGCGCCTTACGGTCTGACATCAGGCAGGCACGGGAGATCGGGCCAGAGGCCGAGGAGGCTGCCAGAGAGGTATTGGAGGGATAGCGAACTGCGGATTTGTAACCGCCGCCTCCGCATGACAGGAGAAAAGTGAGCGAGGCAAGCGCAAAAAACGTGGTCGTGGAACTCATGGAAACGGCTCTCTTTGGGGGATCTGTGCCTTTTGGGAGTTGTATGGCTGAAATTTTCGGGATTTTCAATGACAAGCGCGTGAGGTTTTGCGCTTTGGCTGCGCCAAATCGCCCGCGGGTGCCTCGGCCCTTTCGGGCCTCGGCGCGGGGGCTTGGACGGCGTAGGGATGTGTGTTTGGCTGGCGACGGATTTGGATATTTATAGAAAGAGGAAGGGGGCGGCGCAGGCTTCTTTTGCGAGGGTAGGAGATATTGCCGCTGCAATTCTGGCTTTGCGATCGAATGGGGGCTTGCATGACTGTAAGGTAGCTTGACGAGGCAGGGATTCCACATCATATCCCAATGCATGACAGACCTTACACATATACGCAATTTCTCGATCGTGGCGCATATTGACCACGGGAAATCCACGCTGGCCGACCGGCTTATTCAGGAGACGAATACGGTCGCGGCTCGGGATATGAAGGAGCAGATGCTTGATGCGATGGATATCGAGCGCGAGCGCGGGATTACGATTAAGGCGAACACTGTGCGGATCGAGTATACGGCGCAGAACGGCGAGAATTATGTGCTCAATCTGATCGACACGCCCGGGCACGTCGACTTTGCTTATGAGGTCTCCCGCTCGATGCGTGCGGTGGAAGGCTCTTTGCTTGTTGTGGACAGCACTCAGGGCGTTGAGGCGCAGACGCTGGCGAACGTGTATCAGGCGATTGAGGCGGACCATGAGATTGTGCCTGTGCTCAACAAGATTGACTTGCCTGCGACGGACTGTGACCGTGTGGCGGAGCAGATTGAAGATGTGATCGGAATTGACGCCTCGGGCGCGATCAGGGTTTCGGCGAAGACGGGTGTTGGTATCCGCGAGACGCTTGAGGCCGTCGTGCACCAGCTGCCTGCGCCCAAGGGCGACCGTGATGCGCCGCTGAAGGCCATGCTGGTGGACAGCTGGTATGATTCATATCTTGGTGTAATTGTTCTGGTGCGCGTCATGGACGGGGTACTCAAAAAGGGCGACAGCATTATGATGATGCAGAACGGCTCCAAGCATCATGTCGACCGTATCGGCGTGTTTCGCCCCGCTATGGACGCGGTGGCCGAGCTTGGGCCAGGAGAGATCGGCTTTCTGACCGCTTCCATCAAGCAGGTGCGCGACACCAAGGTGGGCGACACGATTACGCATGACAAGCGGCCCACGGAAAAGGCGCTGCCGGGCTTTAAGCCCTCTGTGCCAGTTGTGTTCTGTGGCTTGTTCCCTGTGGACAGTGCCGAGTTTGAAGACCTGCGCGACGCGATTGAGAAGCTGGCGCTCAATGATGCGAGCTTTAGCTACGAGATGGAAACCTCCGCGGCGCTCGGTTTTGGCTTTCGCTGTGGCTTCCTCGGGCTGTTGCACCTTGAGGTGATCCGCGACCGTATCGAGCGCGAGTATGACATTGAGTTGATCACCACCGCGCCGAGCGTTATTTACCATGTTTACATGAAAGACGGCACGATGCAGGAGTTGCACAACCCTGCCGATATGCCTGACCTCACCTATGTGGACCACTTGGAAGAGCCGCGCATCAAGGCGACGATCCTTGTGCCGGATGAATACCTCGGGGACGTTTTGAAGCTTTGCCAAGACCGTCGCGGTATCCAGATGGACCTGACCTATGCGGGCAGCCGGGCTATGGTTGTTTATGACTTGCCGCTCAACGAGGTTGTGTTTGATTTTTATGACCGTCTGAAGAGCGTGACCAAGGGCTACGCGAGCTTTGACTATCAGATCATCGGCTATCGCGAGGACTATCTTGTTAAGATGTCGATCCTTGTGAACGACGAGCCTGTGGATGCTTTGAGCACGATGGTGCACCGCGACCGCGCCGATATGCGTGGGCGGGCGATGGTTGAGAAGCTTAAGGATCTGATCCCGCGGCATATGTTTAAAATCCCGATCCAAGCGGCGATTGGTGGCAAGGTTATTGCGCGGGAGACTTTGAGCGCGATGCGCAAGGACGTGACCGCGAAGTGCTATGGCGGCGACGCCTCACGTAAGCGCAAGCTTCTGGACAAGCAGAAGGCTGGTAAGAAGAAAATGCGCCAGTTCGGGAAAGTGGATATCCCGCAGGAAGCGTTTATTTCTGCGTTGAAGATGGATGGGTGAGAAACACCTTGAGACATTCTTAAGGAGATGCATGCTAGTTAGCACGCAATTTGCTAAGTTGAGGAAACCTCTGTCATGAACACTTTTGCGCCAGTTGTGAGAAAAGCTGAGCTAAAACAAGGTGTTGGTTTAGGCTATACCTTTGCGGACGTGTTTGCGGGTATTGGTGGGTTTCATCTAGCGTTTCACAATCTGGGCGCAGAGTGTGTTTTTGCAGCTGAATGGGACCGGTTTGCTCGCGAGACATATACCCTTAATCACAAGAAGATTTCGCCCGAGCTTTTTGCATCTCAGAATTTTGCGCATGACATCACGAAAGTTGATCCGAAGATTATTCCTGATTTCGATGTTCTCTGCGCAGGCTTTCCGTGTCAGCCATTCTCACAAGCTGGTTTTAAGAAAGGTTTTGACGAAGTTCGAGGCACTCTATTTTTCAACCTCGTAAAAATCATTGCAGAAAAAAAACCAAAAGCCTTCTTTCTGGAAAATGTGCGTCATCTGAAAAACCATGACGGTGGGCGAACCTTTGAGACCATCAAAAGGGTGCTCGAAGTCGAACTTGGATACTCCTTCGCGTCTGAAATTGTGAAAGCGAGCGATCATGGTTTGCCTCAATATCGGCCAAGGCTTTTTATGGTCGGCTTTCGCGATAAGCAACTTGGCAGTGAATTTCGTTTCCCTGAAGCGAAGAAAGAGCGGTTGTCCATGTCTGAAATTTGGGGTGGAAACTGTCCCAAAGAAATTGGTTATACTCTCAGGGTTGGCGGTAGAGGCTCTGGCGTTGGCGATCGCCGTAACTGGGATGGTTATATGGTTGATGGTGTGGAGCGCCGGCTTGGCCCCAGAGAAGGTCTGAAAATGCAGGGATTTCCCAGTAGCTTCAGATTTCCAGTTTCTGAAACACAGGCCATGAAACAACTGGGCAACTCAGTGGCGGTGCCTGCGATTCAGGCAGTCGGTGAGAATATTATGAGAGTGTTGTCGCGTGCGAATTGAAGACGTTGTTTTTGGTGAGAAGGTGAGAGCTGTTTTTGCCAAGCATCTTGCCGATGAACTTGCGTCTGATATCGCATCACCTTCAGAGTTCATGAAAAAGGCTTGGGCGAAATACCCTCAGGGTGAAAAGGGAATGAATGGCAGGGTCTTTGAAGCACTGCTATCCGTTCTCTTTGTGCGGCGTGGGCTGCAACCTCTTTTTGCACAAGCCAAGCTGGCATTTATTCCGAATGTTGAGTTTGATTTTGTTTTGTATTCTAAAGAGCATGGGCCAATTGTTTTGTCCGCGAAAACGAGCCTTCGCGAGCGCTATAAACAGGCCGATTTGGAAGGCATGATGCTTCGGCAAGTGCACCGGAACAGTCAGAGCTTTCTTATTACGCTGAACGAGAAAGAGGCGAATTCGGTTAATGCAAAAATTGATAGTGGGGATGTGCTCGGGCTGGATAAGGTTGTTTGCGCGGATTCAAATGAATTTGATTGCCTGATTGCTCACCTTGAGAGTCTAACTTTCTTTAAGCCACCAGCTATTGATGTGATTACGAGTAAGCACATTCTCGCGGCCTAAATTCCCCCTTGACCCAAATCAATGCACGTTTCCCCGATCCGTCTCATCCTCCTGTAGAAACCCAATGGGAGGCGGATATGGATATTGAACTCGCAAAGCAGACCCTTCTTGCGCGGCGGGCGGAGTTGACGGCGCATTTGCATGAGGTTGAAGACCAGCTTGACGAGCCGCTTTCAACCGATTGGCAGGACCGCTCTGCCGAACGGCAGGGAGACGAGGTTCTTGAAGCGCTGGGCGCGCAGGAGCTTGCTGAGGTGCGCCAGATTGATGCGGCATTGGCGCGGGTTGAGGCGGGCACTTATGGCGCCTGTGTCAAATGTGGTGGCGAGATTGCTGAGGCACGGCTTCAGCTTTTGCCCGCAACGCCGCTCTGTGCGGGGTGTGCCAAGTGAACGGTCATGGAGGCCCATATGACGTATAAGACACCCCAGATCGTTTTGCATTGGGTCGTGTTCGGGCTGATTGCTTGGCAGTTTATCGGCCATGAGCCGATCCGTGGCGCTTTTGATCTCTGGATGAAGGAGGGGGTCTTTGCGCCTTCGGTTATGGTCGTTGGTCATGTGGCGGGGGGTATGCTTGTGCTCGTCCTTGCGCTTTGGCGGCTGGGCCTGCGGCGCAAGCATGGTGTGCCGCCTTTGCCCCCAGAAGAGGGGCCGCTGGGCCGCGCGCTCGCGCATCTGACCCATGGGGTGCTGTATGCGCTGATGATCCTCATGCCCGTGTCGGGGGCTGTGGCTTGGTTTGGCTCTGTGGAGGCTGCGGCCTATGCCCATGGTTTGCTGCGCTTTGTGATGCTTGGCTTTGTTGCGCTGCATATCGTTGGCGCGCTTTACCATCAGTTTGTGCTTAAGGACAATCTCGTCGCGCGGATGACGCGCGCGCGGTAGCCCAATCTGACCCAGATCAAAGACCTACGCCTTATTTGGCGTAGACTCACCCCAAATGCTTGACCACAGAAAGGGACAGCTATGCTCCGTATTGCGCTTATTTTTCATTTGTTTATCGGCACGACGCTTGCTGGCGTGGCCATGGTTGCGGCATTGACCATGGGCTATGATACGCTTCAGCCTGTGCTTTGGTCGGCGTTGATCGGGTTTCTCGTGTCGATTCCCGTGACATGGTATATCGCCAAAGCGGTTTATGAGAACAGCTGAAGACATTATCGGGCCGAGCCTGTAAGGCGGGGCAACCCAAAGGAAGGATTGCCCCATGACGTGCCCGTTTTGCTCTGCTGAGGCTGACCTGATGTCTATTGATGTTGAGGGCGGCCCTGTGGGGGCGCAAGTTGCCGTTTGTGCGACCTGTGCTGAACAGATTGCAGGCGCGCCTGATGCCAACCATTGGCGTGGTCTTGCTTCGGCTATGTGGAGCGAGGCGCCTGCGGTGCAGGTGGTTGCGGCACGGATGCTTAGGCGTCTGGCGGGCGAGGGTTGGGCGCAGGACTTGGCCGAGCAGCTGTATCTGGATGAGGAGACGCAGGCTTGGGCAGAGAATGTCGCCGCCGCGTCAGACCATAAGGACGCCAATGGCGCGGTGCTGGCGCAGGGCGACACTGTTGTTTTGATCAAGGATCTGCCTGTGAAGGGCGCAGGGTTTACGGCCAAGCGTGGCACGGCTGTGCGCGGGATCAGTCTTGTGGCGGACACGCCCGAGCACATTGAGGGCCGCGTGGAAGGCCAGCGGATTGTTATCCTCACGCAATATGTGAAGAAGAAATAGTGCCGCCCGTTTTCTGCGCGGTTTATCTTTTGCTCCTGATCAAACTGTGAGAGGCTCCCCGCAAAAGAGGGGGACGCCGCGTGAGAGATTATCTATTTGAACCAGCCGATGTTTTTGCGCTTGAGGTGACGGGGGAGGTTAAGCTCTACCCGCTGCGCCGAATTTTCTGCGTGGGGCGCAATTATGCCGCTCATGCGGCCGAGATGGGCAATGAAGTCGACCGTGAAGCGCCGTGGTATTTCACCAAACAAGTGGCGCACGCGGTCAAGAGCGGCGCGGTGCTGCCCTATCCGCCCGGCACAGAAAACTATCATCACGAGATGGAGCTTGCCTTTGTGCTTGGTGCGCCTGTCTTTCGCGCCAGTGAAGCCGAAGCGCAGGCAGCGATTTATGCCTATGGGTGCGCGTTGGATATGACGCGGCGGGACCGTCAGCAGGACGGCAAGGACAACCGCAGGCCATGGTCGCTTGGCAAGGATGTTGAAGGGTCTGCCGTGTTTGGACCGCTGACCAAAGCGGCCGAGTTCGGGGTTGTTGCGGCCCAACGCATTCATCTTGAGGTGAACGGAGAAACGCGGCAGGGCGCGCGCCTTGAAGATATGGTCTGGAGCTGTGGGGAGATTGTTGCGCATCTGTCGCGGTATTATCACCTTGGGGCTGGTGATATCATCCTCACTGGGACACCTGCGGGCGTTGGGCCTGTGCTTGCGGGAGACAAGATCAGTGGCGGCATCGACGGGCTTGAGGGGGTGTCGCTCACGCTTGGTGCAGGCGCGTAGGCGTTCCAGAAGGGGCGGCGCTATTGGCGGCCTAAGGACTTGGATATTTAATGCAAAAAGAAAGGGGCGCGATTTTACACTCGCGCCCCTTTGATTTTATATTGGGCCGGTGGGATCAGGCCAGATCGAAGCGGTCTGCGTTCATCACTTTTGTCCATGCGGCAACGAAATCGGCCACGAACTTCTCTGCGTTGTCATCTTGAGCGTAGAGCTCGGAGAGTGCGCGCAGCTGTGAGTTGGAACCGAATACGAGGTCAACGCGTGTGCCTGTCCATTTGACTTTGCCTGACGTGTCACGACCTTCATAGACGCCATCAGCGGCGGGGGACCATGTGATGCCCATATCTGTGATGGTGCGGAAGAAGTCGTTTGTCAGCTTGCCAGGAGTTTCTGTGAAGACACCGTGACAGGCCGAGCCGTGAACGGCTCCGAGCGCGCGCAAGCCGCCGACGAGCACTGTCATCTCTGGCGCTGTGAGCGTGAGAAGCTGGGCGCGGTCCACAAGCATGGCTTCGGCGGCGATCGCGTATTCCTGCTTTTGGAAGTTGCGGAAGCCATCGGCTTCAGGCTCCATTGGCTCAAAGCTGGCGGCGTCTGTTTGCGCTTCGCTGGCGTCGGTGCGGCCAGGGGTGAAGGGGACTGAGACGCCAGAGGCGGTTTCAATGGCGGCTGTGCCACCAAGGACGATCAGATCAGCCAGCGAAACCTGTGCGCCGCCTGCTGCGTTGAAGTCGGCTTGCACCGCTTCAAGCGCTTTGAGGGCTTTTGCAAGCGCCTCCGGCTCGTTGGCGTCCCAGCCGTTTTGCGGGGCAAGGCGGATGCGTGCGCCATTGGCTCCGCCGCGCATATCAGAGGCGCGGAAGCTGCTGGCGGAGGCCCAAGCGGTTTTGACCAGCTCGGCTGTGGAGAGGCCACAGGACAGCAGCTTGGTTTTGAGTGCTGTGATGTCGGCATCGCTCACCATCGGACCTGTGTGGGCCGGGATCGGGTCTTGCCAGATCAGATCTTCGGCCGGAACTTCGGAGCCAAGGTAGCGGGCTTTTGGCCCCATATCGCGGTGTGTCAGCTTGAACCAAGCGCGCGCCCAAGCATCGGCGAACTGGTCGGGGTTTTCGTGGAAACGACGCGAAATTGCCTCATAGGCCGGGTCCATGCGCATGGCCATGTCGGCAGTTGTCATCATCGGGATGACTTTGTTGCCTGAGCCATCGACCTCAAAGGCGAAGTCCTCGTCTTTGAGGTCAACCGGATGCCAGATATGCGCGCCTGCGGGCGACTTTGTCAGCGCCCATTCATATCCGAAGAGCAGGTCAAAATAGCCGTTGTCCCACTGGATCGGGTTGGCTGTCCACGGGCCTTCGACGCCTGATGTTGTGGTGTCGATGCCTTTGCCTGACTTGTGGCTGTTCTTCCAACCAAAGCCCATTTGCTCGATCGGCGCGCTTTCGGGGTCGGCGCCGACAAGGGCGGGGTCGCCCGCGCCGTGGGCTTTACCGAATGTATGGCCACCGGCCACCAGCGCGACGGTTTCTTCATCGTTCATCGCCATGCGGCCGAATGTCTCGCGGATGTCGCGGCCCGAGGCCAGCGGGTCCGGGTTGCCGTTGGGGCCTTCTGGGTTGACGTAAATCAGGCCCATTTGCACGGCGGCGAGCGGGTTGGCCAGCTCGCGATCGCCTGAATAGCGGCCATCTGCCAGCCATTCGTCTTCGTCACCCCAGTAGATGTCTTCTTCGGGGGCCCAGATGTCGGGGCGTCCGCCTGCGAAGCCGAAGGTCGGGCCGCCCATGCTTTCGATGGCGACATTGCCTGTGAGCACAAAAAGATCGGCCCATGAGATTTTGTTGCCATACTTCTGCTTCACGGGCCAAAGAAGGCGGCGGGCTTTGTCGAGGTTGCCGTTGTCGGGCCAGCTGTTGAGCGGGGCGAAGCGTTGGTTGCCTGTGCCCGCGCCACCGCGGCCATCGGCTGTGCGGTATGTGCCTGCGGCGTGCCACGCCATGCGGATAAAGAAGGGGCCATAGTGGCCGTAGTCTGCGGGCCACCAGTCCTGGCTGTCTGTCATCAGGGCCGTCAGATCGGCCTTGAGGGCTGCGAGGTCAAGCTTTTTGAATTCGGTGGCATAGTCAAAGCCTTCGCCCATTGGGTCTGACTTGCGATCATGCTGGTGAAGGATTTTGAGATTGAGCTGGTTTGGCCACCAGTCGCGGTTTGAGCGGGTGTTCATGCTGGCTGCGCCGTGCATGACGGGGCATTTGCCTACGTTGTTTCCGTCCATGTCATATCTCCCTGATATTGTGCGGGGCGCTTGTGCGCCGAATCTTGCGGTTCCTATAATAGTTCTAACTCAAACCAGCGATAGGAATAAGTTGCATTTTCTAATCGACTTGATAGTTTCAACTTATGGCAAATATCACATTGAAACAGTTGCGCTATTTTGAGGCGCTTGCAGGGCAGGGGCATTTTGGCCGCGCGGCAGAGGTGTGTTCTGTATCTCAGCCTGCATTGTCGATGCAAATTAAGGAGCTTGAAGGGCAGCTTGGCATGGCGCTTTTCGAGCGCGGGGCGCGGCAGGTCAGGCTGACAGCCTTTGGCGAGGATTTTGGCCGCCATGCACGTGGTGTTTTGCGCGGGGCAGAAGAGCTCGAGGAAATGGCGCGCAAGGCGCAGGAAGAGTTTAGCGGGCGCTTGCGGCTCGGGGTTATTCCGACGATTGCGCCCTATCTCTTGCCGCAGGTTTTTAAGGCTTTGGCGGCGAAATACCCACGGCTTGATATTCAGGTACGCGAAACTCTGACGTCCAAGCTTTTGGCAGAGCTGGAGGAAGGGCGTTTGGACGCGGCGATTCTGGCTTTGCCCGTGTCTGAGCCGAGCTTTGAGGAGGTGCCGCTCTTTGAGGAGAGCTTTGTCTTGGTGCGCCCTGAAGCGGAGGCAGGCCTGCCTGTGCCAAGTGCGGACAGTCTGAGCGAGATGCGGCTCTTGCTCTTGGAGGAGGGGCATTGCTTTCGCGATCAGGCGCTATCGGTGTGCTCGATTCCGCAGGTGCGCCCGCGCGACGGATTTGACGCCAGCTCGCTTTCGACTTTGGTACAGATGGTTGGCGCGGGAATGGGGGTTACGCTTATTCCGGAGATGGCAGTGGCTGTTGAGACACGCTCGGCCTCTGTGGCTGTGGCGCGGTTTGCCGTGCCTGAGCCTGCGCGCAAAGTCGGGATGATCTGGCGCAAGACCAGCCCTTTGATCGCGCAATTGAGGGATGTTGCCGATTTGGTGCGGGACGCGGCGGGGCGGGCCTAGAGCAGGTCTTTGAGGAGAGCGAATAACTCGCCTTGGGACGAAATGCAGAGTTTTCGATAGATGTTGCGGCGGTGCACTTTGACCGTTTCGTAAGCGATGCCGAGTTTGAGGGCGGCGGAGGCATTGGAGTGACCTTGTATCACAAGCTCTGCAATCTGGGCTTCACGGTGGGTTAGTTTGATGCCGAGGGTCTCAGCCAGCTCAGCTTGGATGACGTCAGAGAAGGGCGCTGCGGCGGAGGGGTGGTTTTGGGTATATTGGCCTTGGTGGCCTGCGCAGTGGTGCTTTAGCAAATGAATCAGAAGCGGGCTGTAATGGCGTAGGCACTGCAACTCTTTTCGTTTGAAGGGGCCAGCCTCTTCTCGGCGACTCATAGAAAGGTGGGCCGTCGTGCCGGAGCCGAGCGGAACCAGCAAGCCGACTTCGTCACAGAGGTGTGTTTCGCCATAATATTGGACATAATATTCGCCGGTGAAGAAACGATCCGGAGCGATATCGGAGAGGCGATATAAGGCGCCTTCTGTCGAGGTTTGTGAGAATTGATAAAACGGATCAAGCCTGTATGCCCCGTCAATATAGGCTGTCAGCGCGTCTTGGGGGATGATGGGGCGGCGAAGCCAGCCTGAGACCAACTGTGGAGGGTTGCCGCGCGTGAACTGCAAAATAAGCAATGTATCAAAGTGAAGTTTGGCGCGCAGAAGGTCTTTCAGCGCTTTGAAAAAAGATTCGGTTTGCACCTCGGCCATGGCCTTGGTGAGACGCGAAATATCGCGCGACGTAAGATCTGACACGATTTATACCCCTAAATTCCGTCTCTATTTCTGAAAAACTACCCCAATAGGGGTATTACCTAAAGTCAAGATCGGCGCAATCATGAAGGCAACAAGAGATGCGTTTGGGATCAACAAGACGACCAGAAAAAGGCGCGCAGAACGGGAGATTGGAATTTGAGCACTGCAATCAGCGTGAGAAATTTGCGCAAAGTCTATCCGGGCCAACCGCCTGTTGTGGCTTTGGCGGATGCGAGCCTTGAGATAAGAGACAACGAGTTTTTCACGCTTTTGGGGCCGTCGGGCTGTGGCAAGACCACGCTGTTGCGCATGATTGCAGGGTTTGAGCACCCGACCTCCGGGGCGCTTGATATGTTTGGCGAAGATCTGTTGGATCTGCCGCCTTACAAGCGGCCTGTGAATACTGTTTTCCAGAGCTATGCGCTTTTTCCGCATTTGACCGTGGCCGAGAATATCGGCTTTGGGCTTGAGATGCTCGGGAAGCCGAAGGCCGAGATCAAGGCGACGGTCGCCGAGATGATGGAGCTTGTCAAAATGACGGCGATGGCCGACCGCCAGACCGGGCAAATCTCTGGCGGGCAGCAGCAGCGGGTTGCGTTGGCGCGGGCGCTGGCACCAAAGCCCAAGGTGTTATTGCTTGACGAGCCGTTGAGCGCCCTTGATTTCAAACTGCGCAAGGAGATGCAGCTTGAGCTGAAGCGGCTTCAGACGGAAACGGGGATTACCTTTATTTTTGTGACCCATGATCAGGAAGAAGCGCTGACGATGTCTGACCGTATCGCTGTCATGAATGCAGGCTCCATCCGCCAGATCGGCGGGCCGCGCGATATTTATGACCACCCTGCCGAGCGGTTTGTGGCCGATTTTATTGGCGATACGAATTTTCTGCCTGCCGAGCTGGTCTCGAGCGCCGAGGGGAAGGCCACTGTGCGTCTTGCTTCGGGGCAGACCACAACGGCGCGTCTTCATGAGGGGGCAGACGTCAGCGGGCAAGTGACGCTGGCGCTGCGCCCTGAGCATACGTCTTTGGTGCATGAGGCGGAGGGGATGTTGGCCGGCACGCTGAGCAATGTGGTCTATTTTGGCACGGACACGCATTATCATGTGGGTCTGGATGACGGGACGGCTTTTGTGATCCGTAAACAAAACAGCCCTGATACGGCGGCGTCATTTGAGAGTGGTGCGCGGGTTGGTGTGACGTTTGGCGCGGATGTCGCGCAGGTTTTGAGGGATTGAGGCATGGCTGATCTGTCCCAAAAGGAAGCCAAGAGAGCCTCGCGGGTGCGGTGGATGCTGCTTGCGCCTGCGCTGATTATTCTTTTGTTTGCGGCGAGCGGACCTTTGCTGATTACGCTGGTTTATTCGTTCCTGACGGCGGGTGATTATGGCGGCGTTGAGTGGAGCTTCTCGACGGATGCTTGGTTTAATGTCTTTATGCAGCGCGATATTTTTGACGACACTCTTGGGTTTTCAGATGCGCATCTCAGCATTTTCTGGCGCTCTGTGAAGCTCTCGCTGATGACCACTCTGGCCTGTATCTTCTTTGGGTTTCCCACAGCATATTTCATTGCGACGCGCCCCAAGAAACAGCGCGACTTCTGGATGTTGCTGATCATCATTCCCTTTTGGACCAACTTGCTCATTCGCACCTTTGCGATTGTGGAGTTGATCCGCAATGAGGGCACGCTCAACACTGTCTTGCTGGCGCTTGGGCTGATCGATGAGCCGATCCAGATGCTTTATACCGAATTCGCGATCGCTGTGGGGATGGTTTATGTCTATTTGCCACTGATGGTTTTGCCGCTGTATGCGTCGATGGAACGTCTCGACTTTAGCCTCGTTGAGGCGGGCTATGATCTTTACGCGACGCGCCTCAAGGTTTTGCGCCGTGTGATCCTGCCGCTTGTGAAGCCCGGGGTGATTGCAGGGTCGATCCTTGTTTTTGTGCCCTCTCTTGGGGCTTATGTGACGCCGCGGGTTTTGGGTGGGGGCAACCAGCTTATGCTTGGCAATCTGATCGAGCTTCAGTTTGGGCAGGGGCGCAACTGGCCGCTTGGGGCTGCGCTTTCCATCACTTTGCTGGCGATCGTTATGGTGGCGCTGCTCACTTATGTGCGCGCTGTCGGAAACGAGGAGGTGAAGCATGGCTGAGAGTAAGGGCTTTAACATCCGCCGCCAGACGGGCTTTGCGACAATTGCTGTGGCGTGTTTTGTGCTGCTTTATCTGCCGATCCTGTTGCTTGTAGCCTATTCTTTTAACTCGGGCAGTTCGATTGCGATCTGGGAGGGGTTTTCCTGGCGTTGGTATCAGTCGGCTTGGGAAAACGAGCTGGTGCAGGAAGCCACTGTGCGCAGTTTGATCATTGCGGTTTGGGCCTCTTTGATCTCGACAACTGTGGCAGTCTTAGCAGCCCTCGCGACCACGCGGACGCGCAAGTTCAAGGGGCAGGGAGCTGTCTTTGCCATGATCAACCAGCCCCTCATGGTGCCTGAAATTGTGACGGCTGTGGCGCTTCTGATCTTCTTTGCGATGATCAAGGTTGCGACAGGATATTCTGGGCTCTTGTATCTGATTATTGCGCATTCGGCCTTCTGTATTCCGTTTGCCTATCTGCCGATCCGCGCGCGGCTTCAGGGCATGGACCTCAGCCTTGAGCAGGCGGCGGCCGATCTTTATGCGACGCCGTTTCAGGCGTTTCGGCGCATCACGCTGCCCCAGCTTTGGCCCGGAATTCTGGCCGGCGCGATGCTCGCCTTTGTGATCTCTTTGGATGATGTTGTGATCACAGAGTTTGTCAAATCAGCAGGGCAAGACACTTTGCCGACCTATATGCTGGGGCAGTTGCGCCGCGTGATCACGCCTGAGATTAACGCGATCTCGACAGTGCTGATTGGTATTTCGGTCACGATGGTGATCGGGTTTACGCTGTTGAGTAAAATAAGAAACTAGACCAACCCAAACCAACCACAGGGAGACTACACAATGAAAAAAACAATGGTAGCTATGGCACTGGTGCTGGCGGCCCCCGCCTATGCGGACGGCGCGCTCAACATCTACAACTGGGGCAACTATACCTCGCCCGAGATGATCACGAAGTTTGAGGCCGAGACGGGCATCAAAGTGACGATCACCGATTATGACAGCAATGATACGGCGCTCGCAAAGATCAAGGCTGGCGGACACGGCTTTGATATTGTGGTGCCGTCGGGGACGTATATCCCGATTTTTGTGGGTGAGGGGCTCTTGATGGAGTCAAAGCCCAACGAGATGGAGAACTTCAAGCACATGGACCCGCAGTGGGTTGATGTCGAGTTTGACAAGGGGCGCAATTATACCGTGCCTTGGCAGTGGGGCACTGTCGGGGTGACTGTGAACACCGCGATCTATGGTGGGGACATCAACACTGCAGCCGTGATCTTTAATCCGCCCGAGGAACTCAAGGGCAAGATCAACGTTGTGCCAGAGATGAACGATGTCATGGGCATGGCCATTCACTATGTTGGCGGTGAGCAGTGCACGGCGGACAAAGAAGTCCTTATGAAAGTGCGCGACACGTTGCAGGCGGCCAAGCCGAACTGGATCTCGATGGATTATGGCATGATCGAGAAGTTTGCTGCGGGAGATGTGGCGGCTGGTGTGAACTGGAACGGGGCCTCTTTCCGCGCACGTGAGAAAAACGCCGATATCGGCTTTGGCTATCCGCAAACAGGCTTCCCTGTCTGGATGGACAATGCGGCGATCCTGTCTGATGCTAAGAATGTTGATGAAGCGAAAACCTTCCTCAACTTCATCATGGACCCTGAAAACGCGGCGATGCTGTCTTCCTTTGCGCGCTATGCAAACGGGATCTCTGGCTCGGAAGCCTTTATGCCAGAGGATATGAAGGCAGCGCCTGAGATTGTTGTGCCTGCGGAGTTGAAAGCAGCGGCTTATGTGGCCAAGACCTGCCCGCCAGAAGCGACCAAGCTGTATACGGCGATCTGGACAGAGCTTCAGAAGTAAGACGACTTGGCCTCGCCCGTGTGGCGGGGCCTTTTTTCTTTTGCGGAGAGCGAAATGACCCCTGATATTATTATTCATAATGGCGCATTGACGACTTTTGATATGACGCAGCCGAAGGCCGAAGCCTTGGCGATTGCCGATGGCATTATCACGGCCGTTGGCAGCACGCGTGACATTATGGCTATGGCTGGCGCGAGCACGCGCGTGATTGATGCCAAGGGTGGCACGGTTCTGCCCGGCTTTATTGATAGCCATGTGCATCTGTTTGGCGGGTCTGTCGAACTGAGCTGTCTGAGCCTTTATGGTGTGAGCGGCTTGGAGGAGATGGCGGGGGCAATCAGGCCCTATGCCGCACAAAACGCTGAGGAACAGCTCGTTTTTTGCGTGATGTGTGACTATGGAATTCTGGGCACGGGCAAGACGCCAACGCGCCATGACCTTGACTATATTCTGCCAGACCGCCCCTTGGCGATGTTTGCCCCTGATCATCATACGGTCTGGGCCAATACCGCGGCGCTTGAGCTGGCGGGGGTGCTTCAGGGCGGGGAGGTTGATGCGGGATCGCTGATTGTGATGGGTGAGGATGGCTTGGCCAGCGGCGAGCTGCTGGAGCCGGGAGCCTATAGCCCCGTTCTGGCGCTGACAAAGCATGGCGGGCGCGAAATGATGGGGCTGACCACAGGCAAAGACCCTGTGCCTGCGCCCAGCAAAGCCGAGCGCGAGATGGATAAAGACGTGATTGCCCAAGGGCTGGTGCATTGTGCGGAGCAGGGCATTACGGGACTGCATCTGATGGACGGCAATGTTTATCAGGCCGAACTTCTGAAAGAGCTTGAGGCCGAAGGGCGGCTTTTGTGCCGCTGTGAGGTGCCGTTTCATTTCAAAGGCACAGACCCGATTGAGCGCATTGCGGCGGAAGCGCCCGCGATGCGTGCGCGCTTTCAGGGCGATATGGTGCGCTCTTCGCATTTGAAGATGTTTATCGACGGTGTGGTCGAGAGTGGCACCGCCCTGATGCTTGAGCCTTATCCCGGAGAAATGGGAGCGGGCGGGAACATGGGCGACGAAGTCTTTACGCAGGAGCACTTTGTGGCGGCTTGTATCGAAGCCGACCGTCTGGGCTTTCAGATTGCGGTTCATGCGATTGGCGATGCGGGGGTGCGGCGCACGATCGATGCCTATGAGGTGGCACAAAACGCCAATGGCCTCCGCGACAGCCGCCACCGTATCGAGCATTTGGAAGTGATGCACCCGAGCGATATTCCACGGCTTGCTAAGCTTGGCATTGTCGCCTCAATCCAGCCGGGCCATGCGCCGTTTGGCGGATATTTCCCGCCAACGGGTGTGGGGCAGTATTTGCATGATCACCAGATTGCCGGTGCCTATGCGTGGCAGGATATTCGCGAGACAGGGGCCAAAGTTATTTTCTCGACAGATTGGCCTGTGATCCCTGTGGATGTGATGACCAATGTGAAAGCGGCAGTGGCTCCACAAAACTTGGGCGTGCCTTGGAAAAGCCAGGCGCAGAGCCTCGTGGACACATTGGAGAGCTATACAAAAACCAATGCCTGGGCTGAATTCAGGGAGGACCGTAAGGGGCAGTTGGCCGTTGGGATGATGGCGGATGTTGCTGTCATGAGCCATGATCTGTTTGAGCTGGCGCCCGAAAATGTGACAGATGCCATTGCGGTTGTCACAATTTGCAATGGCAAGGTGACGTTTGCGCGCTAAAGCATGACGCAAAATCCATTGACGCAGTCTAACGCGCCTCGCAGAGTTTTTCTGTGGGGTGCGGCCCCGAACTGATTTGGGGGCAACCATGACATATGACGAGATTGCGGCTTTTGTGTTGGGGCCGATTGATGCGCCTGACACTTCGCTTGAAATGACGGCAACCTTGTTGATTGACACATTGGGTGTGGCGGCAGGCGCTGCGGATATGGAGGCGGGGCGGATCGCGCGCAATCATGTGGTGCGCTTTCAGAACACGGCCGAGGTGGGAGATCAGGCGACACTCTTGTTTGACGGGCGAAAGGCCTCGATTACGGGGGCGGCCTTTGCGCTGGCGACGCAAATTGACAATCTTGACGGGCATGACGGCTACAACCCCACCAAGGGCCATATCGGCTGTGCTGTTGTGCCAGCACTCTGCGCTTTTGCCGAGCAGATGCCTGATTTGACAGCGCGCGAGGCGCTTGAGGCTTTGGCCATGTCTTATGAAGTTGCGGCGCGGGCGGCGATTGCCCTTCATGGCAGCGTAAGCGACTATCACACCTCTGGTGCCTGGAATGCGCTTGGGGTTGCGGCTCTGGGCTGTCGCCTGCGCGGCGATGACCCCGAGGTGTTGCGTCACGCGCTTGGGATTGCCGAATACCATGGGCCGCGCAGCCAGATGATGCGCGAAATTGCAACGCCGACGATGCTTCATGATGGCTCGGGGATGGGCGCTTTGGTTGGCACGATGGCTGTCTTGATGGCTGAAGACGGCTTTACCGGCGCGCCAGCGATCACGGTTGAGGCTGAAGAGGCGGCTGAACATTGGGCTGATTTGGGCAGGCTTTGGACTGTGGAGCTGAATTATATCAAGCCCTATCCGATCTGCCGCTGGGCCCATGCGGCGATAGATGCGCTCGGTGGGATGCTTGAGGCGCATCAGCTGAGCGAGGTTGATATCGAGCGGATTGAAGTGCGCACCTTTGCAGAATCAGCAGAACTTTATGCAGGGCTGCCCGAAACAACGTCTCAGGCGCAATATTCGCTTGGCTTCGCTTTGGCGACGCGGCTTGTGCACGGGCACATTGGGCCAGAGCATATTTCGGGAGACGGGCTGAAGGACAAAGCCGTGGCGGAGGCGCTTGCCAAGATCAGCGTAACCGAAGAGCCGCGCCACTCGGTCCGCTTCCCTCTTGGGCGGTGGTCTGATGTGACGCTGGTCCTGAAAGACGGTCAAACGCTTCAGTCAGGCGATGTTCATGCGCGGGGCGGACCAGAATCACCGATGGGTTTGGACGAGGTTGAACGTAAGTTTTATAACTTCTGTGCAGCCCTGCCTGAGGCGCGCCGGAGAGCGATCTGGGCTGCGCGCGCACGCTTGCTGGAGCCAGACGCAAAGTTCTCCGAGCTTCTGACGCTCTTGTTTGATAGCGGATCGGACACGTGATGATATGATATTCAGCAGGCCACATTGGCCTGCTGGCAAACCTGTCTCTTTATTTTAAGAGTGATTGGCTGGGATGGTAGGATTCGAACCTACGATCTACTGTACCAAAAACAGTTGCCCTACCGCTAGGCCACATCCCAACTCTGAGGGCTAATTACGCGCAAGAGGCGACGCTTTCAAGCCTGATATGAAAATTTTTCACAAGTCACTCTTAAGGGCCGCATCATTCAACGATTTCATCTGGTTTGACGCCCCAAAGCGCTGTTTTTCGGGCCCAGCCTTTATATCCGCCCGCCGAGAGCCTGCACCAGTCAGCGTTGCATTCCATAAGGCGGGCAATCACGCCGGATTCGAGTCGGGCTGAAATTTGCGCGTCAGGATTCGGGCGAATGTTGAGCGCAAGCATATCTTCGTCAATAATCACATTGCGCGAGCCTGAGAGCAAAGAGTAATGCACCCAGCCGCCGACGCCGTCGCGGTCGCGCACACGGCGCCAGTGGCCGTATTCTGCCGTGATCTCGACGGGCATACCCTTGCGGGTGAAGACCCAGTCGATCTTGTGGCTGAGCGATGGTCCGCGGCGGACGTTGCATTCATCAGATTTAATGGACACGAAGCGGGGAATGGGCAGGTTCGTGGCGCTTCCGCGCTGTGTTTCGGCGCGTGAGGTGGTTGCGAAAACCGTCAGGGCCAACAAAATGGCTGTAAGGTATCGGATCATGCTTTTGCCTGCGTTGCTGCTTTTTTGCCGCTGGGTTCTTGTGCCTCGGCTATCTATCGTTCACTTTGCCAGTAACGCACAAAAAAGAAAAGCGAATGGAGCTTGCCTATGCCATCTGGACGCCTGAGTGTTGTTGTGACGCGACGCCTGCCTGAGCCTGTCGAAACACGAATGAAAGAACTCTTCGATGTGACGCTGCGCGAAGACGACACGCCGATGAGCCGCGAGGAGCTGGCCAAGGCGATGGCTGACGCGGATATTCTTGTTCCGACGCTCACAGATACGATTGATGCGAATTTGCTTGCGCGCGCGGGCGAGCGCCTCAAACTGATTGCCAATTTTGGGGCAGGGTTTGATCATATTGATGTGGCGAGCGCCTTGCAGAGGGGCATCCTTGTGTCCAACACGCCCGGGGTTTCGGCGGATGATACCGCCGATATGACCATGGCGCTGATGATGTCTGTGACGCGGCGCATTCCTGAAGGCTTGCAGCAGATCAAAGACGGCGGGTTCTCGGGCTTTTCGCCCACGGCGCTTTTGGGCACGCGGGTGAGCGGCAAGCGGCTCGGAATATTGGGCATGGGGCGGGTTGGCCAAGCGGTGGCGCGGCGTGCGCGCGCCTTTGGGATGCAAATCCATTATCACAACCGCCGCCGTTTGCGCGATGAGACGGAAACGGCCTTTGAGGCGACCTATTGGGAAAGTCTTGATCAGATGGTGGCGCGGATGGATGTGATATCGGTCAACTGTCCTCATACGCCCTCGACGTTTCACTTGATGAATGCGCGGCGTTTGAAGCTGATGAAAGACGGCGCTGTCATTATCAATACTTCGCGGGGCGAGGTGATTGATGAGCCAGCTCTAACGCGGCTTTTGAAGTCTGGCGAGATTGCCGGAGCAGGGCTTGATGTCTTTGAGCATGAAGGCGAGGCGAACTCTGAGTTGCGCAATCTGAACAATGTTGTGCTGCTGCCGCATATGGCGAGTGCAACTGTTGAAGGCCGTCTTGAGATGGGTGAAAAAGTTATCATCAACATCAAAACATTCGCAGATGGGCACCGCCCGCCTGATCAGGTTGTGCCCTCCATGCTTTAGAGCTTGGGTTCTGTGTGAAAGAGCCACCGGTTGCGTAAAAGGAGTGGTCTGGATGAGATACATCTGCAGTCTGGCTTTGGCCGCTACACTCTTCATGAGCGCGGCCCCGTTTGGTGCGCAGCAAGCCGCTGATGAGGTTGCGCCTGAAGGCACAACGGAGCTTGGCGGATATGTCCTAAACGAGGCTGTGGGCGCAGCCCTTATGACAAAAGCGGCCGGCAAGCCCATGCGCTCAGAGCGCTGGATGATTGCAGCGGCAAACCCCTATGCCGCTGAGGCTGGCGCCGCCGTTTTGGCCGAGGGCGGCACAGCGGCGGACGCCATGGTCGCGGTGCAGGCGGTTTTGGGGCTGGTTGAGCCGCAAAGCTCTGGCCTTGGCGGCGGAGCATTTTTGCTTTGGTATGATGCCACAACAGGTGAAATCACAACGCTGGACGGGCGCGAGACCGCGCCTTTGGAGGCGCGCCCCACGCTGTTTCAGGATGCTGAAGGCGCGCCTCTCAAGTTCTTTGATGCTGTTGTGGGAGGCCGTTCTGTCGGCGTTCCCGGGACGCCTGCCTTGATGCAAGAGGCGCATCGCCGTTGGGGCAATCGCTCTTGGGCGAGCCTTTTTTCACGAGGGATCACTCTGGCCGAAGAGGGCTTTATTGTTTCGCCACGTCTTGCGACTATGGTTTCTGCTGATGCCGACCGCTTGAGGCGCGACCCTGAGACGCAGAGGTATTTCTTTCCTGACGGCAGGGCACTGGCCGCAGGTGCGTTGCATCGCAATACCGCCTATGCCGTAAGTTTGCGTGCTTTGGCGGGCAATGGTGTGACGCCGTTTTATACGGGGTCGGTTGCCAAGGCGATTGTGGACAAGGTGCGCAATGACCCCGACAACGCGGGGGTCTTGAGCGAGATTGATTTTGCCCTCTATCAGGTGCGAGAGCGTGCGGCGGTATGTGCGGCTTATCGCGGCTATGACGTTTGCGGGATGGGGCCGCCGTCTTCGGGCGGGATCAGTGTTGGTCAGACGCTCGGATTGCTTGAGCCTTATGAGTTGGGGCCGCCAGAGGAGGCGCGCGCGTGGCGGTTGATCGGGGATGCCAGCCGCCTGAGCTTCGCCGATCGTGGGCGCTATATTGCGGACAGCGATTATGTGCCTGTGCCTGTAAAGGGGCTGCTTGATGCGCAATACCTGCGTGAGCGCGCAGAGTTTTTGGCGGGTGACACAGCGCTTGCGGCTGTCAGCGCAGGAGAGCCAGAGTTTGATCACAGCTTACATCTGGCGGATGATGAGGCGATCGAGCTGCCTTCAACGTCGCATATCTCGATTGTCGACAGTTTTGGCAATGCGCTTTCCATGACGACAACGATTGAAAATGCCTTTGGCTCGCGGCTTATGGTCGGAGGCTTTCTGCTCAACAACGAACTGACGGATTTCTCCTTCCGCTCGCACCGTGACGGTGTTCCGATTGCCAACCGTGTCGAGCCAGGCAAGCGGCCCCGAAGCTCTATGGCACCAACGATTGTGATGCGGGATGGTGCGCCTATGGCTGTATTGGGCAGCCCCGGCGGATCGCGGATTATTCCCTATGTGGCCAAGACCGTTGTGGCGATTCTTGACTGGGAGATGGATGCGCAGGCGGCAGTTAGCTTGCCGCATCTTGTGAACCGTTTCGGACGATATGACCTTGAGGCTGGCACATCAGCCGAGGCGTTGGAAGGCCCTCTGCGAGATATGGGGTATGAGGTCAATGTGACGGGTTTGAACTCGGGTTTGAACTTGATTCTGCGTGACGCCAACGGCCTTTCAGGCGGATCAGACCCGCGCCGCGAAGGGATCGCGTTGGGCGAATAAACCATAAATACAGCAAGAACTTGCCATGTTTTGACCTTAAGGTTTTATTATTTTTAAATGATGTGGAGGCCACAAACGCCGCAAATAGACGACAGGTAAGCCAATGTCCCGCACCATAACCCTTTCCTTTTTGGCGATTGCCGTTTTTACAGTGGCGGGGGCTGATTACTATGTTCAGGCGCGCCATGCGCAGCAGGATGTGCAATCTTACGGGGTGGCCCGCTACAAAGAGAGTATTGTGGCGCGTGTCGGAGACCAAGTGGATCAGCGCGTAGAGGCGACTGGCGAGACGGCACCCCCACGGCAAGACGCGGAGCGTGGACAGATCAAGACCCGCACGCTCGTAAACACAGAGGCGACGCGGAATGTCGATGATGTGATCCCTGAGGTTTGGGAGCGCTTGAAAGTGTCACGTGATGAAAAGTCCCGTTTGCCACAAGTTGCAACCCAGCGCGGCGGCCGTGGGATTTCGTTTCATCCGGCGCGTGTTACTCCGTCAGAGTGAGCATCAAGCTGTTCAGCAGCAAGCTTTGTAGGCTTCGTCGAATTCAAGAGAGTCGTTTTTTGCCCTAAGCGGTCGGGAGTCTGCCTCGTTTGGCTTTGGCTTTGCGTCATATGATGTTCAACGCCAAGCCAAGGAGTCGGCTCATGAAAACCCAAGTTAAAGCTCTTGTCGTCGGGGGCGGTGCTGTTGGCACCTCTATCGCGTATCACCTCGCCAAGGCGGGATGGGATGATGTTATGTTGATCGAGCGTGACGAACTCACCTCTGGCTCGACATGGCACGCGGCTGGCTTGTTGCCGCTGTTCAATATGTCTTATGCAACCACGCATATTCATCAATACTCCGTTGAGTTCTATAAGCAGCTCGAAGCGGAAACAGGGCTGAATGCGGGATTTGCCGTTGTTGGAAACTTGCGCATGGCGCAGACGCAGGAGCGTATGGACGAATATATGCTCTATGCCTCCACGGCTGAAACCTGTGGTGTATCCTATGAATGGCTGACGCCAGAGCAGATCAAAGAGCGTTGGCCGCTTATTCGCACCGAAGACCTCAAGGGCGCGATTTATCACAACACTGACGGCTACATTAACCCCGCCGATGTGACGCAGGCCATGGCCAAGGGCGCGCGTCAGCGCGGTGTGATGATCGAACGCAAATGGCAGGCGGATGCGTTTCATTGGAATGGCACCCACTGGGAAGTGACACTTTCCAAGATGGTGGAAAAGGGTGGCAATCTTGTTCCGTCTGAGGAGCAAATTGTGATCACTGCCGAGCACGTTGTGACGGCGTCGGGCAACCACGCACAGCGCACGGCGAAGATGCTCGGGATCAAGATGCCCGCGATCCCTGTCGAGCACCAGTTTATCGTCATGGACCAAGACCCCGCGCTTGTGAAATTCCGCGCCGAGGGCGGCGTTGAGCATCCTGTTATCCGTGATGCGGACGCGCAGTCTTATGTGCGCGAGGAGCGTGGCGGCTGGATTTTGGGCGTCTATGAGAAAAACGCGCCTGCAGTCTTTGAGCATGGTGTGCCCGACAGCTTCCGGGCCGATCTCTTCCCGCTCGCCCTTGACCGTATCGAAGAGCAATATATGGCGATGATTCATCGTATTCCGTCGTGCGAAGAAAGCGGTCTGAAGGACGACTTCAACGGTCCGATCTGCTACACGCCCGATGGCAACCCGCTCGTTGGGCCTGCGCCTGGCTTGCACAATATGTGGCTTGCGGAAGGCTTTAGCTTTGGAATTACCGCTGCCGGCGGCACGGGTTATTACCTTGCGCAGATGATGGTTGAGGGGGAAGCCGAGATCGACATGGCAAGCCTTGATCCCAAGCGCTATTCTTCCAACTGGATGACGACCGAATTTGCCGCGCGCAAAAACGAAGAGTGCTATGATCATGTCTATATCTTGCACCACCCTGACGAAGAGCGCCCTGCGTGTCGCCCCTTGCGGACAGCCCCCGCATATGAGCGCCAGAAGGCGCGTGGCGCACAGTTTGGCTTTGTGAATGGCTGGGAGCGGCCGAACTATTACGGCCCGCTTGATGCGCCTGACAATTTTGACCATGACGCCCGCTCGTTCCGCCGCGGCGGGTGGTGGCAATATGCTGTGGACGAAGCCAAAGCGATCCGTGAAGGCGTTGGCCTGATTGATGCGACGGCCTTCAGCAAACATATTGTAAAGGGCCCCGGCGCAACGGCGTTTCTGGACTGGTTTACCTGCAACAAGCTGCCCAAAGTGGGCCGTATCAACCTGACCTATGCGCTCACGGCGCATGGCACGACGCGCACGGAATATACCATCGTGCGCAATGGTGAGAGCAGCTATTACCTTGTTTCTGCAGGGGCTTGGACCGAGTATGACGCTGACTACCTGCGCAAGGCCGCAGAGAGCAAGATGGACGACTTTGGGTACATCGAAATTCAGGATGTGACCAGCCAATGGGGCGTTTTTGCCATCGCTGGTCCGAAGTCGCGTGATGTATTGAAAGCCGTGATTAATGATGCTGATCCGGAAGGCGCGCTCAACAACAAGCGCTTCCCCTGGCTCTCGGCCAAGCAGATCGAGCTGGGGATGTGTCCTGTGAATGCGATCCGTGTGGCTTATACGGGGGAACTTGGCTGGGAGCTGCACCACCCGATCGAAATGCAGAACTACCTGTTTGATCTCTTGGAAAAAGCGGGTGAGCCGTATGGTATGAAGCTTGTTGGCGCGCGGGCGCAGAACTGGCTGCGTCAGGAAAAAAGCTACCGCGCCTTTGGCAACGAGCTGGGCCGTGATGCGACACCTGCCGAAGCCGACTTGCCGCGCTTTATTGACCTTGAAAAAGAGTTCCACGGGAAAGAGGCGATGGTGGAAAAGGGCATTCGCTCGAAGGCCTGCACGCTGTTGATCGACGGGCCCTCTGATGCGGACCCTTGGGGCCGTGAAGTGCTTTATTCGGAAGATGGCACACGTGTTGGGCGCTTGACATCGGGTGGGTATTCTGTGGCGTTTGAGACTTCAATCGGCATGGGCTATGTGACGCCAGAGCTGGCTGTGGAGGGCACGAAGCTTAAGGTCAAAATGCAGGACCGGCTTTGGGACGCGGTTGTGACCTGCGACAGCCCTTATGACCCCAAGAACGAAACCATCCGCAAGGACGGCTGAAGGGGGTCGAATTTGCTTTGCAAATCCGACCGATGTGGGGGCTTTGCCCCCACACCCCCAGGATACTTAGGGAAAGAAAAAGACAGGGACGCGGCTCACTGGGCGCGGTTTGCCGCTTGGAGAGAACGGGGTTCACTCCACATCCAGCGCAGCGGGCCGCGCGCTCTTTGATTTTGGCACATTTGCTCACTGTGCGCCGCGCCCGTGAGAGGCGAACCTAGGGCCCAGCGCGTCACTGTCTTCTGTGGCTTTGACACAGGCGAAGCGGACGCCAGCCTTATGGGGTTTGCGCCCGCTTAGGCTGTCTTGGAGTTTTTCTGCGTCGCTGCCGTGCATTGGGAATTGGTGTGGCGCGGGCCCATGGAAAACGACGGGGGCATTGTTGTCAAAACAGGGACCTACCAAGGCTGGCGGGCTGATGGGCAAAAGAACAGGTCACACAGACGCAGCAATGGCAACACGCAAAAAAGAGGCGTGTTGCCAAGGGCGGGACGTATTGGTTTTGGATCAACTGTGGGGCTCCGCAGGTTCGCCTGCTCGGCGTATCAACGCTTTGCGAAGTCGTCTTTTGTGACCACGCCATCGCTGTTTTTGTCAATTTGAGCGAACCAGTCTGGAACCGAGGCTTTGAACTCTGCGCGACTCACCGTACCGTTGCTGTTTTGATCGGTGAACTCCCGCGCCATTCCATTGGCGGGATTGTTCTGGCCTTTGCCAGCCCCCATTCCGGTCTCTTTCATGTCGTTGGCGCGGGCTTCGTCGAATTGATCGTATTCTTCGGTGTTCAAGATATCGTCACTGTCGGCATCAAAGGCATTGAACACATCTTCGCGGCGCTCTGTGGCCTCATCAAGGGTGACAATGGCGTCGCCATTGGTGTCCCAGTTTTCGATAAAATGTGCGCCAGGGTTGCCGTGGCCACTTGCGAAGGCTGTGCTTGCGCTCAAAAGAATGGCGGCTGTGGTGAGGAAAGATTTCATAGTATGTCCAATTGTTGTGTCTGAGCGTCAAACGCAGCCCCGCCAGGTTTCCGTCGCCGATTTAGCCCGCGAGCTCATCAAAGCACTCAAGCGCTTTGGCGGCATACATCATGGCTGGTCCGCCCCCCATTTGGATGGACATGGCGAGGACGTCGCTCACTTCGTCGCGGCTCGCGCCCGATTTGATCAGTGTTTCGACATGGAGGGCGATACAGGCATCGCATTGTTTGACGACCGCTATGCCGAGCGCAACGAATTCTTTTGTTTTGAAGTCGAGTGTTCCACCCTCTTTCACAGCCTTTCCCAAAGCGCCGAAGGCGCGGGTGGTGTCGGGAATTGTTTTGTTCAATCCGCGCAGCTGCTCACGTGTGCTGTCAAGTTTGGCTTGCCACGTCATAGTGTGATCCTTTGATGAATTTCCCCAAGGAAGACCACGGCTATGCTGCGTCAGCTTTGACCTAGATCAGAAAGGCCTTCGCGCGACGAAGGAAATATTGTTGGAGGGCATTTCGAGCACTTGAACAAGATCCATGCCTGAGGATTGGATCCAGTCGATGACATCCCAGTCGCTTTTATAGCCAACTTCGGGGTCTTCTGATTGAAGCTTGGCATGAAACTCTGCGTCGGCTTCGGAGGTGGCTGTTCCGTCGCGCAGGAAGGGGCCATAAATGTGCAGCACCCCTTGCGGTGCCAAAGCTTTTCCAGCCTCCGAGAGGAGTGTTCTGGCTTCGACCTCGCTGATCAGGTGGAGTAGGTTGGAGACGGTGATCAGGCTTTGAGCCGGATGCTCAAGGCTCCAGCCGGCGCGGGTGGCATTGAGGGAGACGGCTGGGAGAATATTGCTCTGACCTGACTGGGCCGCCCAAGCATTGACGCTGAGAAGGCGGGCGCTGTCGACATCGGTAGGCTGCCAGAGAAGCTGCGGGATACGCCCAGCCAGAACGGCAACGTGCTGCCCTGTGCCGCTTGCGATTTCGAGGGCCTTGCCTGTTTTGGGCGCATGATGGGCAAGGACATCGGCAATCGGCCCAATGTTGCGTGCTGCTGAGGGGGCGAAAAGGCGGTTGCTCCCATCCTTTTCTGCAAAGCCTGAAACAGACAAAAGATCGCGTGGAGCACTCATGAGCAAAACCTTTCGGGGCTGAGGGCGGTGCGGGTTTGGGCGTCCAGCTCAGAGGCGCGCCCGAGGATAAGATCGGCGGCAAGCTGGCTTGCAGCGGGGGCCGTTTGGAAGCCATACCCACCTTGACCTGCGTGCCAGAAGAAATCTGGGACATCGGTGTGAAACCCTATGGTCAGCGCGCGATCGGGAGAGAAGGTGCGCAAGCCCGCCCAATTGGCTTCGATCCGAGTGACGGGCTCGGTGACCAGTTCTTCGTAGCGGGCAAGGCCTTCGGCGAGAACCATATCGTCGGCCCAGGCGTCCATGGGCGGCATCGGGTCTTCCTCGGCGGGAGAGACGATCAGGGAGCCGGCATCTGGCTTGGCATACCAGCTTTCCCCAACGCCGAAAAACATCGGCCAGCTTGAAACATTATGCCCGCCCGGGGCAGGAATACGCGCCATCGAGCGGCGCAGGGGCGTGAAGCCTAGGGGATCAAGCCCTGCCAGCTTTGCGATCTCATCGACCCATGCGCCAGACGCATTGACAATGAGCTTTGCTTGATAGCTGTCGGAGGGCGTTTCAAGGACCCATCCCGCACCGTTGCGCACAATAGATTTCACGGGAGCGCCAAGCACGATCTCGCCGCCATGGGAGCGCAGCTCTCGCGCAAAATCCTGCACCATGCGGTCCGTATCAATGTCCCATGCGGCCGCATGATAAGAGGCGTGAGCGAGTTTTTCGGGGTTGAGAATTGGCAGCATTTTCCGCGCTTCCGTGGGGCTGATGACTTCAAGGCCCAGTGTTTTACTGTCGTGTTGGAAGGCGTCAAATTCGTCAACGCGCGCCGCAATCATGAGGCCGCGTGGGCTGAGATATCCGCCATGAGCGGTATGAAAATACTCACTGCTGGCTTTGCTGAGCGCGACAGTCGATGGCAGGCCATAGTTGCTTTCATAGAGGGCAGCGGAGCGGCCAGACGCGTGGTAGGAGAGAGCCGTTTCGGCCTCAAGCAGAAGCACTTTGGCGTGAGGGGCGAGCCGTGCGGCGACTGATGTGCCTGCGATTCCGCCGCCTATGACGATGATGTCGTGCATTCTATGTGCTCCTGTTCTCGCGTGTTTCTGGCACAAGCTGGCGCACAAAAAAAGCCCCGCTGTGAGGCGGGGCTTTCTAAGTGTAAGTGTTGAGGCTTACTGAGGAATGTCGCCTTCGATGCCTTCTACATAGAAGCTCATGCCTGCGAGTGTTCCGTCGTCAGCTGTTTCGCCGTCTGCGAGCCAAACTGAACCGTCCTGTTTGTTGATCGGGCCAGTGAACGCGTGGTAGCTGCCGTCTGCGAGAGCGGCTTTGAGAGCAAGCGCTTCGGCTTTTACATCTGCGGGCACTTTATCGGTGATTTCACCGATGCCAACCATGCCAGCGCCGATGCCGTCCCATGTGCTCATGGTTTCCCATGTTCCGTCCATCACGGCTCTTGTGCGCGCGATGTAGTAGGGCGCCCAATCGTCGATGATGGAGGATACGCGTGGACCGTCTTTGAACTCGGCCATGTCAGACGCCTGACCAAAGCCAACAACATTGCCAGCGGCTGCAGCGGCTGCAAGAGGGGCTGTTGAGTCGGTGTGTTGCAGGATCACGTCTGCGCCTTGTTCGATCAGAACTTTGGCAGCATCAGCTTCTTTGGCGGGGTCAAACCATGTGTAGGCCCAAACAATTTTGAACTCGACATCAGGGTTTACTTTGCGGGCGTGGATGAAGGCGGAGTTGATGCCGCGAATCACTTCTGGGATCGGGAAAGAGCCGATATAGCCGATGATGTTGCTTTCGGTCATGTTGCCCGCAATATGGCCCTGAATGGCGCGGCCTTCATAAAAGCGCGCTGAATATACAGAGACGTTTTCGGCTGTTTTGTAGCCTGTGGCGTGTTCAAATTTCACGTTGGGGAATTTTTTGGCAACGTTGATTGTTGGGTCCATGTAGCCAAAAGAGGTTGTGAAAATCAGATCGGCGCCTTGCAGGGCCATCTGTGTCATCACGCGCTCGGAGTCAGCGCCTTCAGGAACGCTTTCAACAAAAACAGTTTCGACTTTGTCGCCGAACTCGGCTTCGACCGCGAGGCGGCCTTTGTCATGCTCATAGGTCCAGCCGCCGTCGCCGACGGGGCCAACATAGACAAAACCGACTTTGGTTTTGTCATCAGCAAAGGCGCTTGTGGCCATGCCGAGCGCCACGGCAGCTGTGGCGAGAAGGTGATTGAGTTTCATAGTCTGTGGTCTCCCAGGTTGGATTCTGTGGTTAACTTAAAGCATTAGCTCGAGGCGTGGAAGATGCGACCGAGCGAAGCCGGTGCGCGAGATTTGTCGGCTGACATGATGACAAGCACAAGGATTGTTATGATGTAAGGCGACATTGTTAGGTATTCGACAGGTATTGCGACACCTGCTGCCTGTAAATTAAGCTGTAACACGTTTATTCCGCCGAAAAGCCAAGCTCCGAGTAAAACGCGCCATGGCTTCCAGCTTGCGAAGACAACAAGTGCGAGGGCGATCCAGCCGGCCCCCGCTGTCATGCCTTCGGTCCATTGTGGCACGCGCACAAGGCTGATGTAGGCACCGCCAAGGCCCGCGCAAGCACCGCCAAACATGATGGCAAGAACGCGGATGCGTACGACTTTATAGCCAAGCGCGTGAGCGGCGTCGTGATTCTCGCCGACAGCGCGCAGTACAAGGCCAACGCGGGTGTATTTGAGTGTGGCCCAGACCGCTGCAACAAGAGCAATGCCGAGATAGACGATGGCATCGTGGCTGAAGAGAACTGTGCCCAGGAACGGAATGTCCGAGAGCAGGGGGATATCAAGCTGGGGTGTGGAGGGCGGCTTGAGGCCGACATAATCCTGCCCCAAGAGAGAGGAGAGGCCGAGGCCAAAGAGCGTCAGGGCGAGGCCCGACGCGACCTGATTGGCCAAGGCGTATTGCGTCAGCAGGGCAAAGAGAAAGGACAAGGCCGCGCCGCCCGTGGCCGCAAACAGAAAGCCCAAGGCTGGTGAGCCGGTGACGATTGTCGCCATGAAGCCACAGATGGCCCCTGTGATCATCATGCCTTCGACCCCAAGGTTGAGAACGCCTGCGCGCTCCACGACGAGCTCGCCTATGCCTGCGAGCAAGATGGGCGTGGCGGCGACAAGGAGAGACGCAAGGAGAAGCGCGGGATTGATTGCAGACAGGTCCATTACACAGCCTCCTTCTTCACGCGTTTGATACGATAGTTTGTCAGCAGATCAGCCGCCAGAAGGAAGAAAAGCAGCATCCCCTGAAAAAGCTGGATTGCTGCTGCGGGCAGGCCCAATGTGAGCTGTGCAAGTTCTCCGCCAATATATGTTAGCGCCATGAGTAACCCTGCAAAGAGGATACCAACGGGGTGCAACCGGCCCAGAAAGGCGACGATAATCGCGGTAAACCCGTAGCCCGAATTGAAATCAATGCTGATCTGGCCCGCAGGCCCCGAGACTTCAAACAGCCCAGCCATGCCCGCCAGAGCGCCTGATGTGCCAAGGCAAAACAAGATCACACGGGTTGGATTGACCGAGGCGAACTTTGCGGCGCGCGGGGCCTCGCCTGTGAGGCGGATAGAAAAGCCAAGCATATGGCGATTGAGCAAGACATAGGCAAATATCACAGCGATAAAGGCCATAGCGACGCCCCAGTGCATCCCTGTGTTTGGGATAAGCTCTCCGTTGAAAGCGGTTTCATAGTCTTTGAAGTTGCGTGATCCGGGAAAGCCATGGCCGTCAGGGTTTCGTAATAAACCCAGGGACATAGCGGCAAGAAGCTTTTCGGCCACATAAACCAGCATGAGCGACACAAGGATTTCATTGGTCTGGAACTTCACTTTCAGAAGCGCGGGGATCATGGCCCAAGCCCAGCCGCCAAGCGCGCCTGAGAGGACCATCAGGGGGAAAATATACCAAGCTTCCATAGGATAAAACGCGAGGCCTACGCCTGCGCCACATATGGCTCCGACGATATACTGACCCTCTGCGCCGATGTTCCAGATGCCTGCGCGAAAGCCAAGAGAGAGGCCAATGGCGATCAGGATAAGGGGGCCACCTTTGACAAGAAGATCAGGGCGGGAGAACGACGCAAACTCTCCAAAGAGCGGGTCCCAGAAAATCGTCCGGATGGCTTCAAACGGGTTTTTACCAAGGGCCATGAACAAAAGGCCGCCAGCGACCATGGTTGCCAATATGGCAAGAAGGGGGGTGAGATATGCAAAAGATTGCGACGCCTGCGGGCGCTTTTCGAGCTTAAACATGGGCCACCTCCATTCCGTGTGCGCCACCCATCATGAGGCCGATTTCGTCGATTGTCAGGCCTTGGGTCGGGCGGGTTTCTGAAAGGCGGCCCTCGTTGAGGGCGGCAAAATTATCGGCGACTTCCATCAATTCGTCGAGGTCTTGACTGATCACAATGATGGCTGTGCCGCCAGCTGCGAGATCAAGCAGGGCTTGGCGAATGCTGGCTGCGGCGGAGGCATCAACGCCCCATGTGGGCTGGTTGACGACAAGCACATCCGGCTCTTGTAAGACCTCGCGGCCAATGACAAATTTCTGCAAATTGCCGCCAGACAGCGAGCGCGCAGCATTGTCAGGCCCGGGCGTGCGCACATCAAATTTCTCGATGATTTCCTCAGCAAAACTGCGGGCTTGGGCCCATTTGAGAAAGCCTTTTTGGGATAGTTCACGGCGTGTGTTGCCTGTGAGGAGGGCGTTTTCTGTGAGGCTCATGTTGGGGGCGGCGGCGTGGCCGAGGCGCTCTTCGGGGGCTGTGAGCAAGCCGCGCTGACGGCGGGCGTTGGGCGGGAGCTGGCCGACGGGCTCGCCTTTGAGCTTGACTGCGTCATGGGCGGTGCGCATTTCGCCCGAGAGAGCGAGCAGCAACTCGTCCTGCCCGTTGCCGGCCACGCCGCCAATTCCAAGCACTTCTCCTGAGCGCAGGCGCAAGTGAATGTTGCGCAAAGGCGTGCCGAAAGGGCTGGGCGAGGGCATGGAAAGTCCTGTGATATCAAGGACTACATCGCCCAGCGTTGCGCCTGCGCTTTTGGGGGTCTGAAGCTCGGTGCCGACCATGAGCTCGGCCATGTCGCGGGCGCTGGTTTGGGCGGGGATGCAGGTTCCGACATTTTTGCCAAGACGCAGGATTGTGGCGGCGTCACAAAGCGCGCGGATTTCTTCGAGTTTGTGGGAAATATAGAGGATCGCAACGCCCTCGGCGGTGAGCTTGCGCAGGGTCTTAAACAGGATCTCGACCTCTTGCGGGGTGAGCACAGAAGTCGGCTCGTCCATGATCAGAAGCTTGGGATCTTGCAGCAAACAGCGAATGATTTCAACGCGTTGGCGTTCGCCTGCGGAGAGGTCTCCGACGGTTTTGTAAGGGTCGAGCGGGAGGCCGTAATCCTCAGACACGGTGCGGATTTTCTCCGCGAGATCGCGCAGGGCGGGCGGGTGCTCCATACCTAAGGCTATGTTTTCAGACACATTTAACGCATCAAACAGGGAAAAGTGTTGAAAGACCATCGCCACGCCTGCGGCGCGCGCGGCGCGCGGTTCGGGCGGAGCGAAGGGCGCGCCGTTCATCAACATTGTGCCGCTGTCGGGCTTCACGAGGCCATAGATCATCTTGACGAGCGTTGACTTGCCAGCGCCATTTTCTCCAAGCAAAGCATGGACTTCGCCGGTTTTTATCTCAAAGGAAACAGTGTCGTTTGCCACGACGCCGGGGTAGGCCTTGGTGAGGCCCTCTATCTTTAGCAATGTCCCTGTCACGCAGTTTTCCTTTCCGGGTTGCCCCATCGGATGCGCTTTATTTGTTGCGGATCATCAAATGCTGAAAGCCTGTTTCATGCAAGATTCGAATGACCCTTGTCTTGGTAATCTCTTTCAATGATTTGGCGAAAGTGGAAAAGTTAATTCGTTAATTCGGGAGAAATAACAGGGGGTGATATGTGTGCACAACCCGTGCACCCCCCGTGCACCGCCTGTTTGTTAACTTTTGGGCCGAAAATTGGTTAACGCAGCGGGCGTTGCCCGCATTTTGAGCAACCAAGCTGAGGGGCAGCCCCCCCAGACCACAGTTAAACTGGGGGGCCAGCCCCCCAGACCCCCCGGGATATTTCTGGAAAGAGGATGCAAGGGGGGGCACTCTTGTTGCTTTTCAGTCTGGCGCTGGGGGGCTAGGTTGCGCTCATGAGCAATACACCCCGATTCATTCATCTGCGCGTCCACACCGAATACTCTCTTCTGGAGGGGGCGGTGCGGCTGAAGAAGCTGCCGCAGCTTTGTGCGGATATGGGTATGCCTGCCGTGGCGGTGACGGACACGAACAATATGTTCTGTGCGCTTGAGTTTTCCGAAGCGGCCAAGGGCGCGGGGCTTCAGCCGATCATCGGCTGTCAGGTTGATTTGGGTTATCACAAGCTTGAGCCGGGGGAGCGGCCACGCCCGCCTGCGCCGATTGTTTTGCTCGCCCAGAGCGAGGCGGGCTATGAGCATCTGATGAAGCTCAACTCCTGTCTCTATATCGACAACGGCGGCGAGCTGCCGCAAGTCTCGCTGGCGGAGCTGCGCGAAAACGCGGGCGATCTGATCTGCTTGACGGGCGGGCCAGACGGCCCCGTGGGGCGGCTTTTGCGCGCGGGGCAGGGGCCAGCGGCGCAGGCATTGATGGAGGCGCTGGCAGATATTTTTGGCGACAGGCTTTATGTGGAGCTTCAGCGCCACCCCGCCGAGGACGGAAGCACGCCCGAGGCCGAGCGTCTGACCGAACGCGGCTTTGTCGAGATGGCTTATGCTATGAACCTGCCGCTTGTGGCGACCAATGACGTCTATTTTCCCAAGTCCAGTATGTATGAGGCGCATGATGCGCTGATTTGTATCGCGGATGGCGTTTATGTGGACCAGCAGGAGGACCGCCGCCGCCTGACGGCGCAGCATTATATGAAGTCGCCCCGCGAGATGGCTGTCTTGTTTGCCGACTTGCCAGAGGCGCTTGAGAACACCGTCGAGATTGCCAAGCGCTGTGCTTTTAAGGCCTATAAGCGTGATCCGATCCTGCCGAAATTTGCTGATGACGAAGTTGTGGAGCTGCGCCGCCAAGCGAACGCGGGCCTCAAGGCGCGGCTGGCTGTTATTCCTCACGCTGTGTCTGTTGAGGATTATCAGGCGCGGCTTGATTTCGAGCTTGATATTATTGAGGGCATGGGCTTTCCGGGCTACTTTCTGATCGTTGCCGATTTTATCAAATGGGCCAAGGACAATGGCATCCCTGTCGGGCCTGGCCGTGGCTCGGGGGCGGGCTCGCTTGTGGCCTATGCGCTGACGGTGACGGACCTTGACCCTTTGCGGTATTCGCTTCTGTTTGAGCGGTTCTTGAACCCCGAGCGGGTCAGTATGCCTGACTTTGACATCGACTTTTGCATGGACCGGCGCGAAGAAGTGATCCGCTATGTGCAGGAGAAATATGGCCGCGACAAAGTGGGCCAGATCATTACCTTTGGTGCGCTGCTCTCCAAGGCCGCTGTGCGCGACATTGGCCGCGTGTTGCAGATGCCTTATGGGCAGGTCGACCGACTGAGCAAAATGATCCCTGTGGAGGGGGTGAAGCCTGTCAGCATCGAGAAGGCTTTGGCAGAAGAGCCGCGGCTGCGCGAGGAGGCGAAGAACGAGGAAGTTGTCGCGCGCTTGCTTGACTATGGCCAGCAGGTTGAAGGCCTCTTGCGCAATGCCTCGACCCACGCCGCTGGCGTTGTGATTGGCGACAGACCTTTGGACGCGCTTGTGCCGCTCTATCAAGACCCGCGCTCTGATATGCCTGCGACGCAGTTTAATATGAAGTGGGTCGAGCAGGCGGGGCTTGTGAAGTTTGACTTCTTGGGCCTCAAGACTCTCACGGTTATTCAGAACGCTGTGGACCTGATCCACGCCGAGGGGCGCGATTTGCACCAAGGCGCGGATGGCACCGAGCTTTATGAGCCGCCAGCGGGGGCGGAGAACGATATTGGCGCGATCCCGCTGGATGACGCCAAATCATACGAGCTCTATGCGCGGGCCAAGACTGTGGCTGTGTTTCAGGTGGAAAGCTCGGGGATGATGGATGCGCTCAAGCGCATGAAGCCGACCTGTATCGAGGACATTGTGGCGCTTGTGGCGCTTTACCGCCCCGGCCCGATGGAGAATATTCCGACCTATTGTGAAGTGAAGAACGGGCTTAAGGAGCGCGAGTCTGTGCACCCCTCGATTGACTATATCCTTGAGGAAACGCAGGGGATTATTGTTTATCAAGAACAGGTTATGCAGATTGCTCAGGTGATGGCGGGCTACTCGCTTGGCGGCGCTGATTTGTTGCGCCGTGCGATGGGTAAAAAAATCGCTGAAGAGATGGCCAAGGAGCGCCCCAAGTTTGAAAAGGGGGCGATGGAGAATGGTGTCGACAAGAAAAAGGCCTCCGAGGTCTTTGACTTGCTCGAAAAATTCGCCAACTACGGTTTTAACAAAAGCCACGCGGCGGCTTATGCTGTGGTTAGCTATCAGACGGCTTGGCTGAAGGCGAACCACGCTGTCGAGTTTATGGCGGGGGTTATGAACTGTGATATCCACCTCACAGATAAGCTGGCTGTCTATTTTGAAGAAGTGCGCAAGGGGCTTGAGCTGAAGTGGGCGCCGCCCTGTGTGAACCGCTCTGGCGCGACATTTACGGTTAAGGACCAAGTGCTGCATTATGCGCTGGGGGGCTTGAAGAACGTCGGTGTCGAGGCGATGAAACTGATCGTTGAAGCGCGCGGCGATGCGGCTTTTGTGACGCTGTTTGACTTTGCGCGGCGGGTGGATCTCAAGCGCGTGGGTAAGCGGCCGCTAGAGATGCTGGCGCGGGCGGGGGCGTTTGATGTGCTTGATCGCAACCGGCGGCGTGTGTTTGACAGCCTTGAGGGTTTGATGGCCTATTCGGCGGCTGTGATGGAGCAGAAGACCTCTAATCAGGTGAGCCTGTTTGGCGAGGCGGGCGATGATCTGCCCGAGCCGCGGCTCAGCCCCGTGCAGGACTGGTTGCCAGCGGAGCGGCTGGGCGAGGAGTTTAAGGCTGTCGGGTTTTACCTCTCGGGGCATCCGCTCGATGACTATATGGCGCCGCTCAAGCGCAAGCAGGTGATCACGCTGGAAGAGGTTGAGGCGCGCGCGCAGGGCGGGCCGTTTCTGGCCAAGATGGCGGGGGTTATTGCGGGGCGTCAGGAGCGCAAATCGGCAAGGGGGAACCGCTTTGCTTTTGTGCAGCTATCGGACGTGAGCGGGGCCTATGAGGTCACTGTGTTCAGCGACACGCTGGAAAAGGCGCGCGAGTATCTTGAAGTGGGCGCGAAAGTTGTTGTGACCTGCGAGGCGACGCTGGAGAGCGACCAGCTCAAGCTTTTGGCGCGCAGCTTTGCGCCGATTGATGCTGTGGTGGCGGATGCGGGCGCGAGCGGGCTTAAAATCTTTGTGGAAGATCAGGGCGCGATCAGCGCGGTGGCCGAAGTGCTGGCGAATGCGGCCAAGGCGGCGCAGGGCGCGAGCAAGGGGCCGCTGCATTTCTGTCTGATGGACCCGAGCTTGCCGGGCGAAGTGGAGCTGACGGCGGGGCGCGACTTTCCGATTTCGCCGCAGATCAAGGGCGCGATCAAGAGCTTGTCGGGGGTTGTCGAAGTTCAGGATATTTGAGGCCAGCGGGAAACCGCGGGATATTTACCAAGACTTATCCGTGCTGGACCGATGGTTACCAAATGGTTAAGACGCGTGAAAAGAAGAAGGTAGGCTTCATGACGCGTTGGCTTTTGTGTTTGTTTTTTGGTGCTGTGACGGCTGGCTGCTCTGATCCTTTGAGCAAGATGACGCGGCTTGCGGATGTGGAGCTTCAGGACACGACAGAAGCCGCCTCTGCTGTGGCTTTGCCCACGGCGGCAGAGGACAATCGCCCGCTTTTTGAACGCCTTTTGAGCGGGCCGGAAGACCCTGTTGCCAACGCGGTTGAAGAGGCTGTGCAGGGCCTTGAGGACGCAGAGGACCTCGCGCTCTCTGAGGCGCGAGAGGCTGCTTTGCCTGTGCAAGAAGAGGCCGAGCCACGCGCGCTGCTTGGCTTTCTGAGGCCAAAATCAGACAAAAAACCGCGCCGAGAGGATGTTGCACCTGTCGCGCCTGACGCTGAGGTTCTTGAGGCGTCTTTCACGCCTGAGACTGAGACTGAGGCGCGCAAGCCGCGCTTGGGGGGCGGGCTGTTTGGCCGTAAGAAAGCCGATGTGCTGACAGGACCAGATGCGCAAGAGATTGCACCAGGAACACCGCTGGCCTTTGGCGAGATTGCGCGGGTTTGCGCCTTGCCTAAGGGCGAGATGGGCCGCCAAGTCGAGACGGCGGGAAAATACCGCCTTTATGACAGCGCCGTTGGCAGCACAGAGGCGCGCCCCTTTTACATCACAGGGTTTGACGACGGCTGCCCCCGCCAAGTGACGGGCGCGCTAGCACTTTTTGCGAGCGCTGAAAGCCACGAAAGAATGCGCTATGGCGCGCCATTTAAAGGCCAGCCCTATTCGCAGACTGACAAGGCCTATGAGGCTGCCAAAAAAGACATCTGCGGCGTAGGCAAAGGCAAACCCTGTGGCGCGAAGATGGGCCAGCTGGAAAAAACCACGGCGTTTATCACGGTCTATGACCGTTTTGTCGACGCGCGGAGCTGGCACAACGTGCTCTTGCACGACGGCGCTGTGATGGCGATGGAGTGAGGCGGGCTTAACGCTTGCTGGACATCTCAATAATGCGGGGGGCGTTCGTCGCCGCCGAAGATGTGGCCGCCTTCGGAGCGGTTGCGGCTGGCTTCTGCGTCGAGCAGGATTTGCACCTGCCGTGTGAGCAGGGCGATCTCTGTGTCTTGGCGCGCGATCACTGAGGAAAGCTCGTCTGTTGTGCGCTCAAGATGCGCGATTTTTTCTTCAAGAGAGTCCATGGTGTTTCTTTAGCGGGTTTCTGATCTGCATCATAGCCCTGCTTTCAGGGCGCTGAAAGACTTGGGCTATTGAATTGGTTTGGAGGTATTGAGATGCGTAAATTTATGATCGCTTTATTGGGGGCCAGTGTCTTGGCGGGCGCGGCTGAGGCCTATGACGGGGAGCAATTTGTTGTCTGCAAGCTTAACCCGCAGGGCGACAACTTTCTGGCGTTGCGGAGGTGTGGCTCTTCCAGTTGCACTATGATCCGCAAGCTTGGGCCTGAGACCTTTGTTGTGACGCTGGAACCAGACGCCACCAAGGGCTGGCGTGAGGTGATTGTGCAGGAGCACGCGCAGGACTGGTCTTATGAGGGTGTCAAAGGCTGGGTTTATGAGAAATATATATGCCGCGTTGATTTGAGCGAGTGAGGCAGGCTTCTTGCTCCTTGGGGCGTGATCCTTTAGAGCCTGCTCACAAGAATTTTGACCGTTTCAGGCAAGGATACTCCCGATGGCCAAGGAAAAGAAAGCCCCGCGCCCCAAGGCACAGACGCCCAAGGGCTTCCGCGACTATTTTGGCGAGGATGTGAGCCAGCGCGCAGAGATGCTGCGCGTGATCACAGGGGTATATCACCACTACGGGTTTGACGCCTTGGAGAGCGCTGCTGTCGAGACCGTTGAGGCGCTGGGCAAGTTCCTGCCCGATGTGGACCGGCCCAATGAGGGCGTGTTTGCGTGGCAGGAGTTTGACGAGGACGACAAGGGAGACTGGCTTGCGCTGCGCTATGACCTGACAGCGCCTTTGGCGCGGGTTTATGCGCAGCACCGCAACGAGCTTCCGACGCCTTACCGCCGCTATGCCATGGGCCCTGTCTGGCGCAACGAAAAGCCGGGGCCGGGGCGCTACCGCCAGTTTTATCAGTGTGATGCGGATACGGTGGGCACGGCCTCTGTGGCGGCGGATGCGGAGATCTGCGCGATGTTGAGTGATACGCTGGAGAAGGTCGGTATTGCACGCGGCGATTATATTGTGCGGGTGAACAACCGTAAGGTTCTGAACGGGGTGCTTGAGGCGATGGGTGTGTCCGACGCGGGCCAGCAAGCTGACGTTTTGCGCACCATCGACAAGTTTGACAAAGTCGGCGAGGCGGGTGTGCGCCAGCTTCTGGGCAAGGGGCGTTTGGACGCCTCTGGCGCTTATATTGATGGCGTGGGCCTTGCGGATGCACAGGCCGAGCCGGTTGTGCAATTCCTTATCGCCAAGGGCGCGAGCAACGCCGAGACGCTTGAAAACCTGCGCGGCGCTGTTGGCGAGAGCGCGATTGGCGCGGAAGGGATTGGCGAGCTGGCCGAGATTGCTGCGCTTCTGGAGGCGCAGGGCTATGGCGCGGACCGTATCGTTATTGACCCCTCTGTTGTGCGCGGCCTTGGCTACTATACTGGGCCTGTTTACGAGGCCGAGCTGACCTTTGAAATTCTGGATGAAAAGGGCCGCAAGCGGCAGTTTGGCTCTGTTGCGGGCGGCGGGCGCTATGACGATTTGGTCAAACGCTTCACGGGCCAAGCTGTGCCTGCCACGGGTGTTTCGATTGGGGTGGACCGCTTGCTTGCGGCGCTGCGCGAGAAGGGGCGGATCGGCGGCAAGGCGGCGGGGCCTGTTGTTGTGACGGTCATGGATAAGGCGCGGATGGCGGAGTATCAGGGCATGGTCGCGGAACTGCGGCAGGCTGGCATTAGGGCCGAGGTGTATCTTGGCAACCCCAAGAGCTTTGGCAACCAGCTCAAATATGCGGACAAGCGCGAAAGCCCTGTGGCGATCATTGCGGGCTCGGACGAGGCGGAGCGCGGTGTGGTGCAGATCAAAGATCTGATTTTGGGCGCGAAAATTGCTGAAAATGCCACCCATGAGGAATGGAAAGAGCGGCCCAGCCAGTTTGAAGTGCCACGGGCCGAGCTTGTGAGCAAGGTGCGCGAAATTCTCGATGGGCAGGACTGACTATGTCTGAAGGACTGGCGAAACGGGCCGAGGCGGCACGGGTGCGGGCCATGTTTGAAGCGGCGGGGGCTTTGCCTGTGGAGGCGGCTGTGCTTCAGCCTGCCGAGCTGCTGCTTGACCTTTACGGCGAAGACATCCGCGCGCGGGCCTATGTCACCTCGGACGCTTTGCGCGGCGAGCAGATGTTGCGGCCTGATTTTACTGTGCCTGTGGTGCAGATGCATATGCAGCACGGGGCGGAGCCGGCGCGCTATACCTATTCGGGCGAAGTGTTTCGGCGTCAGGAAGACGACGGCAACCGCGCCAATGAATATCTTCAGGTCGGCTATGAAATCTTTGAGCGCGCGGCACCTCATGAGGCGGATGCGGAAGTTTTCGCGCTGATCTCCTCGGTCTTGCGCGGCTTGCCTGTGCGCGCGGCGACGGGGGATATCGGGATATTGATGGCGGCGGTTGACGGGCTGAACACAACCGAGCGCAGGAAGGCCGCGCTGCGCCGTCATATCTGGCGGCCACGGCGGTTTCGCGCTTTGATGGAGCGCTTTTCGGGGCGGGCAGATGTGCCTGCCAGCCGAGTGGCTTTGCTGGCGGCGGAAGATGCTTTTGCCGAGGCTGGCCCCGCGATCGGGCTGCGCTCGCGACGGGAAGTGGAGGCGCGGATCGCGGCTTTGCGCGAGGATGAGGCGGCGGGGCCGCTCTCGGAGGGGGATGTCGCGCTGATGGAGGCCATTCTGGCTGTGCAGGAGACGCTGCCCAATGCGGTTGAGCAACTGAGCGATATTGCTGTGGATATGCCTGCGATTGCGGCGGCGGTCGAGGGGCTGGCCAAGCGCACCCGCGCGCTTGCGGCGCGTGGGGTTGATGTGGCGCAGCTTTCGTTTGAGGCCAGTTATGGCCGCGCGTCGATGGAGTATTATGACGGGTTTGTCTTTGGCTTTTATGCCGAGGCGCGGGCCGATCTGCCGCCTGTGGCGAGTGGCGGGCGCTATGATGCGCTCACCCGCCAGCTCGGGCAGGGGGGCGAGATCCCTGCTGTGGGGGGCGTTGTGCGCCCCGGCCTGATGCTGGGCCTGAAGGAGGGCAGCTTATGAGCCTCAAGCTGGGCGTGCCGTCAAAAGGGCGGTTGATGGAAAAGACGTTTGACTGGTTTGCCGAGCGCGGCGTGCGCCTTGCGCTGGCGGGGGGCGAGCGGGAATATGCGGGCCGTGTGGACGGAATCGACGGGGTCGAGCTTGTGCTTCTTTCGGCGGGAGAAATTCCGCGCGAGCTGGCGGCGGGGCGGATACACCTTGGGGTGACGGGAACCGACCTGATCCGCGAAAAACTCGGCCAATGGGAGCAGCGGGTCGAGGCGCTGGCGGAGCTTGGTTTTGGTCATGCGGATCTGATCATTGCGGTGCCGCAGGCCTGGGTGGATGTGGACACGATGGATGACCTTGACGCGGCTGCGGCGGCGTTTCGGGCCGAGCACGGCTTTCGCCTCAGGATTGCCACCAAATATCACCGTCTGGTGCGCGACTATCTGCGCGACTGTGGTGTGGCGGATTACCAGCTTGTTGACAGTCAGGGCGCGACCGAAGGCACTGTGAAAAACGAGACGGCGGAGGCTGTTGCCGATATTACCTCGACAGGCGATACGCTGCGCGCCAACCATCTGAAAATCTTGAGCGACGGGCTTATCCTGCGCAGCTCGGCCACGCTTTATCGGGCGCGCAATGCGCAGATGACGGAAGAGGCGCGGGCTGCGCTGGCCGCGCTTCAGGAGCGTCTTTCGCTTTGAGAGCGGCCCTGCGGGGCGGATATTTAAGGCAAAAAGAAAGCCGCGTTTACAAGATGCCGATATCGGCCAGAGCGCCGGCCAGCTCGGGCGGGAGGGCGTCATCGTTTTCGCGACCTGCGGCAAGGTCTATCGGCGCATCCTCGGGCTTTAAGTAGCGCCAGCCTTGAAAGGGACGCTTGAGCGCGGGGGCGGTCCGTATGATCTCTGGATCAAGGATAAAGGCGCAGCGGCGGATCCCGTCGCCGCCGATCACCTCTTCAAAGCCGCGCACGCGTTGGCGGGCCTGAATGGAGCCTTTGATCACCCAGTAGACGCTGCCCCCAGCGAGAATCTCGTCCTCACGTTTGGGCCACATACGGGTGATGTGAAAGGGCAGCCCCTCGGGGTGCGCCGCGGCGCGGCTTTTTTGCCAGGAAAGCAGGGAGTCGACAGACTCTGTTCCGACACTGAGCTTCACAATATGTATTATGTTCTTCATAAAGTAACTCTATATATGGTAGTGTGTCGGGGTAAACCTGATTCTTCCACTCACGTTATTTCTTGCAGGGGCGTGTTTGGGGTTTGACCCGCCTTTGTGCGATGCGTAGTTTAACATCCTTGCCACATCTGATCACACGATGAAATCACACAAGACCTGGGGACTATTGAATGAGCCGTTTTTCTGCGCCGATCGCCGAGCAAATCTGGGATATGAAGTATCGCTTCAAGGAGGCGGACGGAACGCCGCTTGACCGCACGGTGGAAGATACATGGCGCCGTATTGCCCGTTCTTTGGCCCAAGTGGAAGACGATAAGGCGCATTGGGAAGATGTGTTTTATGCCGCGCTTGAGGACTTCAAGTTCCTGCCCGCAGGCCGGATCACGGCAGGGGCGGGCACGGAGCGCTCTGTGACGCTGTTCAACTGCTTTGTGATGGGCACTGTGCCGGACAGCATGGGCGGGATTTTTGATATGCTCAAAGAGGCCGCGCTGACGATGCAGCAGGGCGGCGGCATTGGCTATGACTTCTCCACCATCCGCCCCAAGGGCGCGGATGTGCTCGGGGTTGCGGCGGACGCATCGGGGCCTTTGAGCTTTATGGATGTGTGGGATGCGATGTGCCGCACGATCATGTCTGCGGGCTCGCGCCGCGGCGCTATGATGGCGACAATGCGCTGTGATCACCCTGATATCGAGGCGTTCATCACCGCAAAATCTGACGCCGCACGCTTGCGTATGTTTAATATGTCGGTGCTGGTCACCGACCCGTTTATGGACGCGGTCAAGGCGGGCAAGAGCTGGGACCTCACGTTTAACGGCAAGGTCTATCACACGCTTGAGGCCCGCGATCTTTGGAACAAGATTATGAAGGCGACTTATGATTACGCCGAGCCGGGTGTTATTTTTATCGACCGTATCAACCAGATGAACAACCTCAACTATTGCGAGACGATTGCCGCGACGAACCCTTGCGGCGAGCAGCCTTTGCCGCCCTATGGCGCGTGTTTGCTTGGCTCGATCAACCTTGCAAAGCTTGTGGCGACGCCGTTTGAAGAGGGGGCCGAGCTTGATGTGAGCGAGCTTGAGGCGCTCGTCGCGGCGGCTGTGCGGATGATGGACAATGTGGTGGATGCCTCGAACTTCCCGCTTGAGGCGCAGCGCCAAGAGGCACAGGCGAAGCGGCGGATCGGCCTTGGTGTGACGGGCTTGGCGGATGCTTTGCTTATGGTCGGGCTTGAGTATGGCACGGACGAAGCGGCTGCGCAGACAGAAGCTTGGCTGCACGCGGTGGCGCGCGCCTCATATCGTGCGTCTGTGGCGCTGGCGAAAGAGAAGGGTGCTTTCCCGCTGTTTGACGCGGAGAAATATCTCGCCAGTGGTGCGATGCAGCAGATGGACGCCGATGTGCGCGCCGAGATTGCCGAGCATGGCATTCGCAACGCTCTGCTCACCTCTATCGCGCCGACCGGCACGATCAGCCTCTATGCGGGCAATGTCAGCTCGGGGATCGAGCCTGTGTTTGCCTATGCTTACAAGCGCAAAGTCTTGCAAAAAGACGGCTCGCGCACGGAAGAAGAAGTTGTTGATTATGCGGTTGCGCTTTGGCGTGAGAAGTTTGGTGACAAGGCTTTGCCCGAGTATTTTGTCAACGCGCAGACACTGGCGCCGAGCGCCCATGTGAAGATGCAGGCGGCGGCGCAGAAGTGGATTGATAGCTCGATCTCCAAGACGATCAACTGCCCCGAAGATATCGACTTTGACGCTTTTAAAGACGTTTATATGCAGGCTTGGGACACGGGCTGTAAGGGCTGCACGACCTATCGCCCCAATGATGTCACGGGGTCTGTTTTGTCTGTGAGTGAGGGGGAGGGGAACGCGCCCGAAGTCGTCGCCAATACAGACGCCGAGCCGCAGCACCCGCATGGCGATGTGATCTATATGGCCGAGCCGCTGGAGCGGCCCAAGGAGCTGGAAGGCGCGACCTATAAGCTGCGCTGGCCCGACAGCGAGCACGCGATTTACCTCACTGTGAATGATGTGGTGATTGGCGGACATCGCCGGCCCTTTGAAGTCTTTATCAACTCCAAGAACATGGAGCATTTTGCCTGGACCGTGGCGCTGACGCGGATGATCTCGGCGGTGTTCCGTCGCGGGGGCGATGTGAGCTTTGTTGTGGAAGAGCTGAAGGCCGTGTTTGACCCGCGCGGCGGCGCGTGGATGGGCGGCAAGTATATCCCGTCGATCTTGGCGGCGATTGGCGGCGTGATCGAAAAGCACATGATCTCGATTGGCTTTATCGAAGGCGAAGGGATGGGCCTCAAGCAAGACCCGACCTCTTCTGTTGTCGGGCTTGACGCCCCGCGCGGCAAAAGCTGCCCGAGCTGCGGCCAGTTTGATATGCGCATGGTGGAGGGCTGCATGACTTGCGCGAGCTGTGGTCATAGCAAATGTGGCTGAAGACGCTGTTGGGGTGATATCGTCACCACCATATAATGACTATTTCACAACTTAAGGCTGCCATTTTACAAACAAATAGCGGCCATTGGAGCTGAGACGAAAGACTACTGGCAATAGAGATTGTCAGTAGTTTCATTTTATAACAGTGACTTAAGGGGTGTTGGTGGCATTCGACCGCATCGTGGGCGATCACCGCCGCTCTCAGAGGAATAGAAATCTAACGCCATCTGTTCTGATGTTTGAATATATCCACTCAACGACTGGCCGTTGAATCTTTTGCCCAAAGCGATTTGGAATTTCACTGAAGGGTCGAGATGTGGAAGATAGTTGGTGTGGGTACCGGTCCAAAGCCGACCTCCACCATGTGCTTCGATGCTGCGGCGCAGCCCGTCATTGCGGACTTTCGCGCATATTGCAGCATTTTGTTGGTTGAAGCTTCGGTCAAAGGGCCGACATTACTGACGTCCTGGTCAATGCCCCTCACTACCAGTGTGATTGGGACAATATTTCCGAGGTCTTAGAGGCTGATCCTCCACATTCCATGCCTGATACCTCTGGTCTTGCTGTGCGATTTATAGATTTGCGGCCCGAATGATATAATCTATGGATGCGATATGACATTTGATCAGATCAAGACTTTCCTCTGGGTGGCGCGTCTGGGTGGCTTTCGCAAAGCCGCTGAACGGCTCAACCTTTCGCAACCTGCCATCTCAACCCGAATTGCGAATCTTGAGCAAGAACTGCGTGTACCCCTTTTTGAGCGTGGTCCGGGTGAACTCGTCCTGACAAAGCACGGTACGCTTCTGCTCTCCTATGCCGAGCAAATGTTGTTTGTTGAAGAAGAAATAAAGCTGCGCGTTGCCAACCCGTCTGAAACAGAGGGCCTGTTTCGCGTTGGAGCTTCCGAGACCATCGCACAGTCATGGCTGCCAGATTTCCTGAAAGCCTTCAGTGAGCAGTATCCGCGCGTCAATGTTGATCTGACAGTCGACATTTCCCTCAACTTGCGGGCAGAGCTTCTTGAAAGAAAACTCGACCTTGCACTGTTGATGGGGCCTGTATCAGAGTTTTCTGTTGAAAACGTCGCCCTGCCATCGTTCGACTTGCACTGGTATCGTTCGACCACAAACCAGCAGACTGATCTGAGCAAAATTCCGGTTATTTCGTATTCAAGCAAGACCAGACCATACCGCGAACTGATGTCCGAACTCTCACGGCGGATTGGGCCAAAGGTACGGGTCTATGCGTCTGCATCCTTGTCAGCCAGTTTGAAGATGATTGCGGCGGGAATCGCAGTTGGGCCCTACCCCCGAGCCCTTGCCAATGATTTTCTCGAAGCCGGAAAAATCGTAGAGTTCGATCCAGGATTTCGCCCGCAGCCTTTGTCGTTCACCGCATCGTATATGTCAGAGCCACGCAGCTTTCTTATTGAAAACAGTGCGCAAATCGCCCGCAACGTTGCCGATATATGGGAGCGGACCCAACCGAGGTGAATTCAATAAATCTATCAATACTGATATAAATTGATAATTTGATTGAGCGATAGCACCGTGTGATGCTGTTCAAGCAGCAGGGGAGTTTCGCATAGTGCCAAGTTCAGTCTCACACTCCGACCTGATTGCCTGTTCCGCAGGCGAAGTCAGATCGGCTATTCGCAGTGGATCATATGACGGTCATACGGCAGGACTTGCATCTGGTACACTTCAATGCAATCTGGCCATCCTTCCAGAAAAATACGCCTTGGATTTTCTTCGGTTTTGCCAACGCAATCCCAAGCCGTGCCCTATCGTGGGTTTAGGTGACAGCGGCGATCCAACGCTGCCAACTTTGGGCCGTGACATTGATATTCGCAGTGATGTCTCGAAATATCGCGTGTTTCGCAATGGCACGCTAAGTGATGAAGTGACTGACATCAGCGATGTATGGGAAGATAACTTTGTTACCGTAGCCCTTGGTTGTTCTTTCACGTTCGAGAATGCACTGCTGCGCAATGACATTCCGGTCCGGCACGTAGAAAAGGGCCTGAACGTTCCAATGTTCCGGTCCAACATCGACCTTGTTCCAGCGGGGCGATTTGCTGGCCAGATGGTCGTAACCATGCGACCTATCCCTGCCGCACAGGTCGACCAAGCCCGCGAAATCAGCCGCCGCTACCCGCAGGCCCATGGGGCCCCAATTGCCATTGGTGACCCTGCCCAAATTGGCATCCCTGATCTGGGACAACCCGATTGGGGTGACGCCGTTGAAATAAGACCCGGCGAAGTGCCCGTCTATTGGGCCTGCGGTGTGACCCCACAAAACGTTCTTCTAGATGCGGGCCTACCGATCTGCATCACTCATTCGCCGGGTCACATGCTGATCGCCGATGTGGCCGAAGACGCTGAAACAACAATCCTAACAAAAACCTAAAGAAATCCAACATGGAGATAAGTCAAATGAAACAAACACTTGCAATTCTAGCCGCGACCACCGCTCTGGCCGCTCCGGCCTTTGCCGAAGACCTGTCCGTCGTAGGCAGCTGGTCCTGAGCCTCCCCCTTTGAATTGGTCCGTCCCTATAGTTAGGAAAACGGAGAATCGAAGATGGGAATTACGAGACCGA
>NZ_CBFHPP010000004.1:98848-185550 GCF_965657785.1 Lentibacter sp. | reverse complement strand
CGTTCCCACGCGTTACTAACCCGTCCGCCGCTCCACCCGAAGGTAGCGCTCGACTTGCATGTGTTAGGCCTGCCGCCAGCGTTCGTTCTGAGCCAGGATCAAACTCTCAAGTTGAAATGTGATTGCTCACATATCCTTGACGTCGAACCTCTGCACATCTACCAAATGGCCTTACTGAAACCATTCGGCATTTTCATTGTTTGAAGTGCTTTCAGTTACCAAAGTAACCAGAAGCCGTCCAAACAGTGAAGCTGACTATCCATCATCGGAGCGAACTCCTAGGTAGTTGATATGAAGAGGTTGATCCATCGAATGAACCAAACCGCCCACATATCTCTTCAGTTAATATCAATTTCAAACAGCGTCGGGGATAAACCCCAGAGACAAAAGTGACTGGATGCGCTGTAACTTACTAGCGCGCCCCGCCCCATCTACCTCAAAATTTCTCCGCTTCAGAACCTCAAGAGCACCGCTCCCTCCGTCCGTTCCGCGTCCCGTTGTGCGCCTCAGCGCCGCCGGTGAAGTGGGTTCTAAGGTGACTTCACCAAACCCGCAACCCCTTTTTTAGGAAATATGTCATTTTTCTAAAACTTCCTGATTTTCTCGCGTTTTCAGTGCCTTAAGTCCCGTTTGTTTCGCGAGCCCTCCTTCTTGCGAAACATTCTGTCTCGCCCGCTTCTGCCCGGCCTCTGCGCAGAACACTACATATAGCCTTATCCACAGGGCGAGGCCCAAGACTCACCGAAAGGGAGCTGTTTCTAGACCCGATTCACCCCGACTCGGGGCGAGTCGTTTATCAATCAGGACGAATTTGAAGACATCTCCCTCGGAATCGCGGCAAATCCCGTTTCCGCGCCAGTGCCCCCTACGGGTGCCTTACAGAAGTATGTCTTTCCGCTAGGGTTCGACTCGATGGCTCGGATAGATCTCGCTCATCAGCCGTGAGCGCCCGTCGCTTCCAACAATCCGCACGTGCCGCCGCCGCATCTGCCTTGGCTCCGCCACCCCGACAGAATGCGCAATGGTTTCAACCTCACTGACGATCTGCTGGGCATAGCGCGCCACCTTCTCGAACTTCTCCTCCACAACCAGCCCGCGCTGGAGCTTGGGGTCATGGGTGGTGATTCCTGTGGGACAGGTGTTCTTGTTGCACTTAAGCGCCTGAATACAGCCAAGGCTAAACATGAAGCCGCGCGCCGAAGTGACAAAATCCGCGCCAGCACAAATCGCCCATGCCACATCAGAGGGGTTCACAAGTTTGCCACTGGCAATAATCCTGATCCGCTCGTGCAGCCCGTAGCGGTCGCGCAGATCGACCATCAAGGGCAGCGCCTCCCTGATCGGCAGCCCCACAAGATCCATCAGTGGCATAGGCGCAGCCCCTGTGCCCCCTTCGCCGCCATCAACGGTGATAAAGTCGGGGGCCGCGTCTTCGCCCCGCTTCACTATCTCCTCAAAGAACGGCTCCCAAGCCTCGGCTGCGCCCAGCACCGTCTTAATCCCGACAGGCTTGCCGCTCACCTCTCTTATGTGCGCGATCATATCGAGAAGCTCGCCCCAGTCGCCCGCCTCCACATGACGGTTGGGTGAGATACTCGCTGTTCCTTCCGGAATGCCCCGTATCGCCGCGATCTCGGCATTGACCTTCTCGGCGGGCAATATCCCCCCCTTGCCGGGCTTGGCCCCCTGCGCGAGCTTGAGTTCAAACATCTTGATCTCGGGCCGTTCGGCCAGCGCGCGCAGCTTCTCCTCGCTCAGGCGTCCCGCGCTGTCGCGCACACCATATTTCGCCGTTCCGATCTGCATGATCACATCACACCCGCCCTCAAGATGATGCGGCGCGCAGCCGCCCTCTCCCGTGCTCAGCCAGATGCCCGCTTTCGCCGCGCCAAGGCTCAAGGCCCGCACCGCAGGCTTGGACAAAGCGCCATAGGACATCCCCGAAATATTAAAGAACGACGGCGCCATATAAGGAACGCGCGCGCGAGGCCCGATCAGCATCGGTTCAGAGCTGGCAAATTGGTCGTTGAGCGGGGGAAACGGCGCATTGGTAAAGATCGCGGTTCCAGCCAGAGACAGGTTGCGCGTCGAGCCAAAGGCCACAGTGTTGCCCGCCCCACTCGCCGCATGGCTCACCCAGTCGCGCTGCGCGCGGTTAAACGGCAGCTCCTCACGGTCCATCGCGAAGAAATACTGGCGAAAGAACTCGCCCAATGTGCTGAAGAGATGACGAAACCGCCCGATCACAGGATAGTTGCGCCGTATCGCATCCCTGGGTTGTCTGCGGTCGATCACATATAAGATCAAGACAAGCGCCACGAGCGCGCCCAAAACCCAGACAAAGGCCAAAGCCAGAAAATTCAAAACCGAACCCGCAAATTCCATCACATTCCCTGTTTGATATATATCAACGTCATCTTTACTCTCTGGCGTAGAGTGGGGCGGATCGCCCTAGAGGGCAAGCAAAGCCCACCGAAAAGGACCCAAATATGCGCGCACTTCCCCTGACCCTTGCCGCTTGCGTGATCGCCACACAAGCCGCCGCCATGGACGGCATCATCAGCTACACCACAAACCAGAGCTTTGAAGATGTGGTCTTCGGCCTTGAGAACGCCATCCTTGATGAAGGCCTCGTGATCGACCACGTCTCTCATACCGGCGATATGCTTGAGCGCACCAAAGGCGATGTTGGCTCTGATGTCACCCTGTTTGAGAAGGCCGATATCTATAGCTTCTGCTCGGCCAAGCTCAGCCGCGAGGTGATGGAAGCCGATCCGATGAATGTGGTCTTCTGCCCTTACGACATCTTCGTCATAGTCTCGCCCGACACGCCCGATCAGACCATGGTGGGGTTTCGCAGCTATCCTGACGGCGCGATGAAAAAGATCGAGGCCCTCCTCGATCAGATCGCCCGCGCAGCCATTGGCGAAGACTAGCCCTCCTGAGGCAGCCAGCGTTTCGCGTCACACCTCTGTTAAAACAGCAAAGGGCCGCTCCTTATCGGGGCGGCCCTTCTGTCTTGTTATAAAGCGAGGCTCAATGCACCACGGCGTCCTCGGGCTTGTCGCGGTTACTCGCGCCCACACGGTCCCCGATCAAAAGGCCCTCCGCCCCCGCGCGCACAGGTATGGTGTCACCGTCCCTGATATCGCCCGCAAGCAACGCCTCGGCGAGCGGGTTTTGCAACGCCCGCTGGATCACCCGCTTCAAAGGGCGCGCGCCAAACACAGGGTCATAGCCCTCATCCGCGAGCCACTGCATCGCGCCGTCATCAAGATCAAGCTCGATCTTGCGCGCCAGAAGCCGCTTCTTGAGCCTCTGAAGCTGGATTTCGACGATCCCGCCCATATCCTCGCGCCCCAAACGGTCAAAGATGATCGTTTCATCCAGACGGTTGAGAAACTCGGGGCGGAAGTGTGCCCGCACCGCGTCCATCACATCGCGCTTGGCATCGCCCGCATCAGCTCCGTCAGGAAGCTGGCTCAAAGCCTGCGCGCCGAGGTTTGAGGTCAGGATAATGAGCGTCTGCTTGAAGTCCACAGTCCGCCCCTGCCCGTCGGTAAGCACACCATCGTCCAAGACCTGCAACAGCACGTTAAAGACATCAGGATGCGCCTTCTCCACCTCGTCGAACAAAACAACCTGATAAGGCCTGCGCCGCACGGCTTCCGTGAGCACGCCGCCCTCGTCATAGCCGACATAGCCGGGAGGCGCGCCAATCAGACGGCTCACCGCGTGTTTCTCCATAAACTCCGACATATCAATCCGTACCATGGCGTTGTCGTCATCAAACAGAAACTCCGCCACAGCCTTGGTCAGCTCGGTCTTGCCCACGCCCGTTGGCCCGAGGAAGAGGAAGCTGCCCAAAGGCCGCCCCTCGTCGTTCAGCCCCGCGCGCGCACGGCGCACCGCATTGGCCACAGCCGTCACAGCCGCGTTCTGCCCGATGACCCGCTGGTGCAGGCCGTCTTCCATCCGCAAGAGCTTGTCACGGTCGCCCTCAAGCATCTTACCCGCAGGGATACCCGTCCAGCGCTCAATGACTTGCGCCACGTGCTCCGGGCGCACCGCTTCTTCCACGGTCATATCGCCCTCGCTGGCCTCCGCCGCGGCAAGCTTTTTCTCCAGATCAGGGATCACCCCAAAACGCAGCTCGCCCGCGCGTGCGAGGTTGCCCTCGCGCGTCGCAATATCCACATCCGCGCGCGCACGGTCGAGCTGTTCCTTCAGCTCGCGCGCGCCTTCCAATTTGTCGCGCGCCGCCTGCCAATTGGCGGTCATTCCGTCAGATTTCTCCTGCAAATCGCCAAGGTCTTTCTGGAGCCGCTCAAGACGGTCTTTTGACGCCTCGTCGTCTTCGGTCTTCAAGGCTTCCACTTCGATCTGCATCTGCAATATCTGACGGTCGAGCGCATCAAGCTCCTCTGGCTTACTGTCCACTTCCATCCGCAGACGGCTCGCCGCCTCGTCCATCAAGTCGATGGCTTTGTCAGGCAAAAAGCGGTCGGTGATATAACGGTTCGACAACGTCGCCGCCGCCACCAAGGCAGAGTCCGAAATCCGCACACCGTGGTGCAGCTCGTATTTCTCCTTGATGCCCCGCAAAATAGAGATCGTGTCCTCCACGCTCGGCTCTTCGGTAAACACAGGCTGGAAGCGCCGCGCAAGGGCCGCGTCTTTCTCCACGTGCTTGCGGTATTCGTCGAGCGTTGTCGCGCCCACACAGTGCAGCTCGCCCCGCGCGAGAGCCGGCTTAATGAGGTTGGCCGCGTCCATCGCGCCATCCGCCTTGCCCGCGCCGACAAGCGTGTGCATCTCGTCAATGAAAAGGATAATCTCGCCCGCCGCGTCCGTCACTTCGTTGAGAACAGACTTGAGCCGCTCTTCAAACTCGCCACGATACTTCGCGCCGGCAATCAATGCGCCCATGTCGAGCGACATCAGCTTCTTGTTGCGTAAGCTTTCAGGCACATCGCCATTGACGATGCGCAAGGCGAGCCCCTCGGCAATCGCGGTTTTCCCGACGCCCGGCTCCCCGATCAAAACGGGGTTGTTCTTGGTGCGGCGGCTCAAAACCTGCATGGTGCGGCGGATTTCGTCGTCGCGGCCGATAATCGGATCAATCTTGCCTTGGCGCGCGCGCTCGGTAAGGTCGGCGGCATATTTGCTCAAGGCTTCATAGCTGTCTTCTGCACTGGCGCTGTCTGCTGTGCGGCCCTTGCGAATATCGTTCACCGCCGCATTCAAAGCCTGCGCATTTACAGCGCCCGCCTCCATTGCGTCTTTCGCGGCGGACTTCACCATGGCAAGCGCCATAAGCAAGCGCTCGACAGGCACAAAACTGTCTCCCGCCTTCTGCGCAAGGCCCTCCGCTTCGCCCAAGACTTTGGCCAAAGATTTGTCGATGTAGGGCTGGCCCGTATCACCGCTCACTTTGGCAATCTTGCCAACGGCGATGTCCACAGCCGCTTTCACCCGCGCAGGCGCACCGCCTGCCTTGGTGATTAGGTTGCTCGCAAGCCCCTCACTGTCATCCATAATCGCTTTTAGCAGGTGTTCGGGCATCACTCTCTGGTGATCTTCCCGCATAGCTATTGTCTGCGCAGCCTGCAAAAACCCACGCGAACGCTCCGTGAACTTCTCTAGGTTCATGGTCTTTCTCCTTTTATAAGCCTTCCCTGCTGGCGCACCCAAAAGAGGCATACGTCGCGTCGGGAACCTTGTCATAAAAATGGGGTGTATCGCGCCGCGCTTCAAGAGCCAGAGTGGCAAAAACCGCCTCGGCGGATTTTCGCAAATGGTGACAATCTGAGTCACCTTTCTGTGAATTCCCCCTGTTTTCCGCTCCAACACACGCCATCTTATCCACAGGCAAGGGCACAGCGCCCTGCCCGTAAGGAGAACCAGTATGACACACGGTAAATCACGCATTGCGCGCATCCGCTACAACCTCGAATTTTCTGGCTATGAAGCGATTGTCTTTATCCAAGATGCAGGAGAGAGCTTCAGCTATCCCAGCTTCGTCGCCGCCCCGCTTGATGCGGAATACGCGCGGGTGATGGAGCAGCTTTCAGACAAGGCGCTGCGCAAACACCGCTCGGCCAAACCGGGCCTGCGCTCCTATCAGCGCCGCCTTACATCCGCCAAACCTCAGGCCCCAAAGCACCCCCCGCTCGCCGCCTGAGGCAAGATTTCCCCCGCCCGTCTTCCCTGACTGGGGCGGGAGAGGTTGGTTCTGATTTCCGTGGAGCAGTTCAACGAGCTCGCCAAAAACTCCGACAAAACAACACGGCGTGGCAACAGGGCTGAGAAGCACAGCCATACTCTCAAAAAGCTTGGCGGCCGCTAAACCCTTGCACAATCGCTCCTGACGCGCGAAACCTTCGCCGAAATCTTACGCGCCCATATTAAAGAAAGTTAGCCCATGTCTGATGACCGCCTGATCGTTGCTCTTGATGTCCCCAATGCCATTGCAGGGCTGGAGCTCGCCGCCAAGCTCGGAGAGGCCGTCAGCTTCTACAAAATCGGCCTCGGAATGCTCACAGGCGGCGGCCTCGCCCTCGCTCAAGAGCTGAAGGACGAACACAACAAGCGCATCTTCCTTGATATGAAGCTCTTTGACATCGGCGCAACAGTCGAAGCCGCCGTGCGCGGCCTTGCCCAGTTCGATCTCGACTTTCTCACTGTCCACGGCGACCCTCATGTCGTGCGCGCCGCCAAAGAAGGCGCCGCAAACTCCGATATGCAAATTCTCGCCGTCACAATCCTCACATCACTTGACCGCGCCGATCTGGACGCCTCCCTCCTCAAAGCGGGTGACGTTCAAGAGCTGGTGATCGAGCGCGCCGCCCGCGCCTTTGAGGCGGGTGCCGATGGCGTCATAGCCTCCCCCCAAGAAGCCGCCCTGATCCGCGCGCTCCCCGAAGCCGCAGGCAAGCTCATCGTGACACCGGGTGTGCGCCCCTCAGGCGCCGCCTTGGGCGATCAAAAGCGCGTCGCAACGCCCGCCCAAGCCGTCACAGACGGCGCCGATCATATCGTCGTGGGCCGCCCGATCTGGCAGGCCGCCGATCCCGCCGAAGCCGCCCGCGCCGTGCTCGCCGAGCTGCCAAAGCGCTAGGCCAAGCGCCCGCCGTCAGTCTTCGTTAATATCCGTGTCCCAGGTCTTCACCTGCCCCTTGCGCACACCCATAGTGCGCCTGAGGCCGATCCATCCGATGAGCGAAAACACAGCAAAGACAGCCAACATCAGCGCAAACGAGCCGCCAAGCATGGCCCCCAGCGGCCCGCCCACAGCCAGCAAAACCCCAACCACAGCCGCCCCGATGGCAAAGCCCAACAGGATAAACCCGGGCGCAAGGATCTCAAGGATCCCGAGGCCCACCGCCGCCGCCAGCCAGACCCACCAAAGGCTCCAAATCCCGTCGCCTGTCACCAGATCCATCACTTGCCGCCTTTCAACATACCAAAGGCGTTCTTGAACGCATCCACAGCATCGGCTGGCAAAAAGATCGTCTGTTTGCCCGCGCCCGCGCCCACCTTGGCCAAAGCGTCCACCTGCTTGAGCGCAACCTGATACTGCGCCGCTTCAAGCCCGTTGTCGGCAATCGCCTGCGCAACCACGCCTGTTGCATAGGCCTCCGCGTCCGCCTCGATCCGCCGCGCCTTGGCGATCTGCTCGGCCGCATATAGCTCGGCATCCGCATTGAGCTCAACCGCCCGTTTCGCGCCCTCGGCCCGCGTCACCTGCGCACGCCGCTCGCGCTCCGCATTGAGCTGCTGCAGCATCGCATCCCGCGTCGCCTGATCAAGATTCACATCCAGAATCTCGGCCCGCGTCACCTCGATCCCCCAATTGTCGACTTGGTCTTCAACCGCGTTCTGGATCTGCCCGATCAGGCTGGAGCGGTTGCTCTGCACCTCGTCCAGCTCCATCTTGCCAATCTCGGCCCGCACAATCCCCGCCACAGTGGTGGCAATCGCCGCGTCCACATCGCGAATACGGTAGACCGTCTTTTCAGGCTCCAAGATACGGTAAAACACGCTGGTCTCGACCTGCACCAAAACGTTGTCTTTGGTGATCGCGTCCTGAGAGGCGGTCGGCAACTGCCGCTCAAGAATACTCACCTTATGGCGCACCACGTCAATAAACGGCACAATAAAGTTAATCCCCGGCCCAAGCACAGATTTGAGACGCCCGAAGCGCTCCACCACATATTTCTCCGATTGCGGCACAATCCGCACCCCGAGGAAAATCGAAATAATAATCAACAGCGCGATCATCAGGGTGACAAGGTTCCCCCCCAACAGATCAGCCAATATGCGTTCCAAACTCATTTCACTCTCCTCATTCTTCCCCAAATATGGGGCCAAGTGACCAAACTTCCAAGTGGAATTGCGCATCGCCTCGGCGTATGAAGAGCCATGCCAAGCCTGTGTCGAGACTGTTTACATCAATTTGAAACGGGAGCGCGCTGTCCGGCCTGCCGCAGCCCGCGGATCCTTGCCCATCCGGAACTGTTTGATCTCACAATCGCCCATATGGATTGCGACGCCTTCTATGCCAGCGTGGAAAAACGCGACAACCCCGAGCTGGCCGCCAAGCCGCTGATCATAGGCGGCGGCCACCGCGGCGTTGTTTCGACAGCCTGCTATATCGCGCGCATCCGTGGCGTGCGCTCCGCCATGCCGATGTTTCAGGCCTTAAAGCTCTGCCCCGATGCAGTTGTCGTTGCCCCCCGTATGGAGGCCTACGTCGAGGCCTCCCGCGCCATCCGCCAGATGATGGAAGAGATGACCCCCGAGATCGAGCCGCTCTCCCTTGATGAAGCCTTCATGGATCTCACAGGCACAGCGCGGCTGCATGGCCGCCCCCCCGCCGTCATGCTCGCCCGCCTGATCAAACGAATGAAAGACGAGCTCGGCCTCTCAGGCTCGATCGGCCTCAGCCACAACAAATTCCTCGCCAAAGTCGCCTCCGATCTGGAAAAGCCCAAAGGCTTCTCGGTCATTGGCCGCGCCGAAACCGCCGGCTTTCTGCGCGACAAGCCCGTTCGCCTGATCTGGGGTGTCGGCGCCGCCTCCCAAGCCGCGCTCGACAAAGCCGGCATTCACCACTTCTCTGATCTTCTCCGCTGGAGCGAGGTTGATCTCACCGCCCGCTTCGGCGCCATGGGCACGCGGCTCTTTCACCTCGCCCGCGGCGAAGACAACCGCCGCGTCGCAGCCAACGCGCCGGTCAAATCTATCTCCAAGGAAACGACCTTTTCACAAGACACAGGCGACAAAGACCTGCTGGATGGCCACCTCTGGCGCCTCGCCGAGCAAGTCTCAGACCGCGCCAAAGCCAAAGGCCTCGCAGGCCAAACCGTCACACTCAAACTCAAAACCGCCGACTTCAAAAGTCTCACCCGCCGTCAGAGCCTGCATGACGCAACCCAAATGGCCGACGCGATCTATCGCAGCGCCCGCGCTCTCTTTGACCAACTCGGCGATAGAGGCCCCTACCGCCTGATTGGCACAGGCCTCTCAGGCCTCGTGCCCGCCGCCGAGGCCGACCGCTCCCATGATCTGCTCGACGAAGGCGCCGCCAAACGCTCAGACGTCGAACGCGCGACCGATCAAATTCGCGCCCGCTTCGGCAAAGACGCCATCCGAAAAGGCCGCGCCCTACGTTAGGGCCGCGCCCTCTGCTCAGGCCGCGCCCACCCTCGTTCTTTCTTTTTGCCCGAAATATCCCAGGGGGTGCGGGGGACTGGTCCCCCGTGTATCGTGGGGTGCGGGGGACTGGTCCCCCGCCACCGCGATTTGGCGCAGCCAAAGCGCAAGCCCGCATCCTCCCGCTGTCCATACTGGGGTATGCACAGCCTGCCCCATAGCCTGCCCTACAGCATTTCAGGCCCGTCCCGAAGCACCCGAACCTCCCGCTGCGGGAAGGGAATCGAAATATCGTTTTCCTGAAACTTGTCCCAGAGCGCGAGGTAGACATTGCCGCGAATATTGGTCAGCCCTCCCGTCGGGTCCCTGATCCAGAACCGCAGGATATAATCCACAGAACTGTCGCCAAACCCGACAATATGACAGACGGGTGCCTTATGGCTCAGCACCCGCTCCACGCCTTGCGCTGCCTCGATTGCAAGCGCGCGGACCTTGTGCGGGTCGTCGCCGTAAGCCGCGCCAAAATAGATATCCAGCCGCACAAAATCGTCACTATGGGACCAGTTCACAACCTGCCCCGTGATCAAATCTTCGTTTGGAATCAGATACTCACGCCCGTCACGCGTCACAACAGAGGTATAGCGCGCACCCAGCGTGTTGATCCAGCCGAAGGTCTCGCCAAGGCTGATCACATCGCCGGGCTTGATCGATTTATCGAGCAGAATGATCACACCCGACACAAGGTTTGAGACAACCTTTTGCAAGCCAAAGCCAAGCCCGACCCCAATCGCCCCCGACAATACAGCCAGCCCCGTGAGGTCCACGCCCGTCGCCCGCAGCCCGACAAAAAGCGCCAGCCCGTAAAGTCCGACCTGTGCAAACTTGATAACAAGCACCTGCATAGAAGGGCTGATATCTTCGTTGCGCCGCACCCCGCTCGCCGTCGCCTTGGAGACAGACCGCGCCAGAAAAAACAGCAGCCCCAACGTCACCACCGCCTGCACCAACATCCAGACCGAAAGCCGCAAACTGCCAAATTCAACTGCCGCTGAGTCCATCAAACTGATGGCTTCTTCGGTGATCCCGAGGATCACCAGCGTCGCCCAGGCCCAGCCCGCGTAGCGCACAAGCGAGCGCAGAAAACCGTTGTTGATCAGCCGCGTGACAATCGCAATCACAAGCCAGGCCAGCGCCAGATTGGCGATCACGCCAAGCAAGTAGGACCGCGACGGCCATGTGATCTCGCGCATCAGCCATACAGTGGGAAAAACCAGAAAAACCAAGCAAATAAGCCGTAAGCGCCGCTCCACCAGCAGCATGAACCGCAAGCGCCATTTGGGCCAGTTCTCCCGCGTGCGCATCCACTCTCGATAGCGTGGCCGCAACAGTTGGGCCAAAAGATGCGCCACAATAAACAGCCCCAGCGCAATGGCGATCTGATACGCGTTCCAAGGCCGCAACAAGCCCTCCAGAAAGCCCTGCGCCTTATCAGCCAAGGACAGAGCAATCTCATGCGCATCGCTCGCGGCGCTCACCGCCTCTGGCCCGGATGGGCTAGCGGCACCCTCAACCGGTGCAGGTGTCGCGGACAGGCTTGTCTCGTTTTCCATAGGCCCTCTTTTCCCTTCAGAGTTACACGGCTGCGCCGAGCGGGCAAGACCAAGCCATCAAACTCTTGCAGGCAAGCCCTCCAAGCTGTATCTGAACTGTCATGACACAGATCTTTGACATCGACGACCGCGCCCGCCTGCGCGAACGCTTCTTCTCCGAAGAACGTCTCGTCGCGGCGTGCCTCTAAGCCACGCAAGCCTGTCTTTCTGACACCCATCCTTCCACATTCTTTATACGGGAGAGGACAAATGTCCCCCAAAACACTCTATGACAAAATCTGGGATGCCCACGTCGCCCATGAAGCCGACGATGGCACCTGCCTTCTTTATATCGACCGTCACCTCGTTCACGAAGTGACCTCTCCACAGGCGTTTGAAGGCCTGCGCATGACAGGCCGCAAGGTCCGCGCGCCGGAAAAAACAATCGCTGTGCCTGATCACAACGTCCCCACCACGCTGGACCGCGCCAAAGGGATCGAAAACGAAGAGAGCCGTATTCAAGTCGATGCGCTCGACAAAAACGCCCGCGAATTTGGCGTGCACTACTACCCCGTGTCCGACGTGCGCCAAGGTATCGTGCATATCGTTGGCCCCGAACAGGGCTGGACGCTTCCGGGCATGACAGTTGTCTGCGGCGACAGCCACACAGCGACTCATGGCGCTTTTGGTGCGCTCGCCCACGGCATCGGCACATCAGAGGTCGAGCACGTGCTCGCCACTCAAACGCTGATCCAGAAAAAATCGAAAAACATGAAGGTCGAGATCACTGGCAAGCTGATGCCCGGTGTGACCGCCAAAGACATCACCCTCGCCGTCATCGGCGAAACAGGCACAGCCGGCGGCACAGGCTATGTTATCGAATATTGCGGCGAAGCGATCCGCGATCTCTCGATGGAAGGCCGCATGACAGTCTGCAACATGGCGATCGAAGGCGGCGCGCGCGCAGGTCTCATCGCGCCAGATCAAACCACATATGACTATGTCAAAGGCCGCCCCCACGCTCCCAAAGGCGCCCAATGGGAAGCCGCGCTCAACTGGTGGAAAACCCTCTTCACAGACGAAGACGCCGTGTTTGACAAAGTTGTCACGCTCAAAGGCGAAGACATCCAGCCTGTCGTCACATGGGGCACATCCCCCGAAGACGTGCTGCCCATCACAGGCGTTGTGCCAGATCCTGCAAGCTTCAAAGGCGGCAAGGTCGAGGCCGCCAAACGTGCGCTTGAATATATGGGCCTCACTGCGGGCCAAAAGCTCACAGACATTCAGATCGACACAGTCTTCATCGGCTCCTGCACCAACGGGCGCATCGAAGATTTGCGCGCCGCCGCCGCGATCCTGAAAGGCAAAAAGATCAAAGACGGTATGCGCGCCATGATCGTTCCTGGCTCGGGCCTTGTCCGTGCCCAAGCCGAAGAAGAAGGCTTGGCCGATATCTTCAAAGAGGCGGGCTTTGAATGGCGCCTCGCGGGCTGCTCCATGTGCCTCGCGATGAACCCTGACCAGCTCTCCGAAGGCGAGCGCTGCGCGGCGACCTCAAACCGCAACTTTGAAGGCCGCCAAGGCTACAAGGGCCGCACACACCTCGTGTCGCCCGCCATGGCCGCCGCCGCTGCCATCACAGGCCACCTCACAGACATTCGGGATATGATGTAATGGAAAAGTTCGAAAAACTCTCAGGCATTGCCGCGCCGATGCCCCTCGTGAATATCGACACTGATATGATCATCCCCAAGGTGTTTCTCAAGTCGATCGCCCGCACAGGCTTTGGCAAGAATCTCTTTGACGAGATGCGCTACAACCGCGACGGCACAGAAGTCGCCGACTTCGTGCTCAACCAGCCCGCCTACCGCGAAGCGCAAATCCTCGTCGCGGGTGACAACTTCGGCTGCGGCTCCTCGCGCGAACACGCGCCTTGGGCGATTGCCGATTTCGGCATCAAAGCGGTGATTTCTACAAGCTTTGCCGACATCTTCTACAACAACTGCTTCAAGAACGGCATTTTGCCGATCGTCTTGCCGCAGGAGGCTGTCGATGTCTTGATGAAAGACGCTGAAAAAGGCGCCAACGCCCGCATGGATGTCGATCTGGAAGCCCAGACGGTAACGACTTCAGATGGTGAGGTCTTCGCCTTTGAAGTCGACGCCTTCAAAAAGCACTGCCTGCTCGAAGGTCTGGATGACATTGCCCTGACCATGGAAAAAGCCGCCGCGATCGACACATTCGAAGCGACGGCGAGCCAGTCGCGCCCTTGGGTTTGAATCGGCTCTAAAAGATCAAGCGCGGCCGCAAGACAGCTCTTGTGGCCGCGCCATGAACACTTTGGTTAAAACTTTCTAAATCCGCCCCTATGGGAAAATTCTCCCGATCCTACAAAATGTAGTAAAATTGTTTTTAATAGACACATTTACGATCCACAATTGATGCAATCTCGCACCACTTGCTCCCTTAAAGCGCCCCATTTCCACGCTCTTATCAACGCACGACTTGAGCTGTGAATCGAAAGAAGGCAAAAATTGGGCAATATTGAGGCATACCGCCATAAAGAGCGGGTTCAAGTTGGAACAAGGACACGGCATCGTATCGTGACCGACCAAGTTGGAAGGATTGGGTAGTGTTAACTCGTGCAACAGGCGCAGCTTTACGCGCTATATTAATGGCTTTGCTTCTGGCAATGCCGTCACTCTTGCTTCCAAATGTCAGCACAGACACCAGCCAGATCACGGTCTTGGTGGCCCTACTCGCCTTCCTGATGACCTTTATCGAATACTACAGCCAATATCCCTCGATCATCGAGTTCCGCTACGCCTCGCCCTTCAATCGACTGCGCTTTCTGGCGCTCTTTGTGATTGTCACCCTGCTCTCCGTGATTCTGGCCAGCCCCACAGGCTCCAACCCCATGGCCAACACGCTCACACAGCTGGGCACAGCTTGGGGCACAGCCCTTGACTTCCCCTTCTCGCCGGTGCGCCTGGTTGTGCTGATGATGCCCGAATATGCCTCTGACGCGCTGATCAGCTCTGTGCGCACCTCAGCAGGGATCGCCTATATGGTCTCGTTGGTCGCCCTTTTCATCTTCGTCACAATGGTCCGCCTCCTCGGCTGGCCCACCCGCAACCGCGCCTTCAACGTCTGGATCAACCTGCCCCTGTTTGACCCGACCGCAGGCGGAGATGTGGTTCACCGCCTCAAGCGCGACGCAGGTCTTAACATTGTGTTAGGAATTTTACTGCCATTCTTGATCCCAGCAATTGTGAAAGCGGCTTCAAGCTTCATTGATCCGATCTCGATGGAGAATCCGCAAACCTTGATCTGGACGATGACAGCATGGGCCTTTCTTCCTGCCAGCATGATCATGCGTGGGATCGCCATGGGCCGTATCGCCGAGCTGATCGAAGAAAAGCGCAACCGCGCCTATTCCGAAGCCAAGAAAAGCGGGTTGCAAACCGCCTCGGCCTAGCCGTTCTGTCGCTTCTGCTCTCCCTCGCATGGGGCGCACCACTTCTGGCCCAAGACCTGCGCATTGCCTTTTTTAGCGCGGGTCTCTCCCGCAAAGGCCCGGGCCTCCTCCTGCGCGACATCTGGCGCGAGGAAGCGCAAGTGCTGGCCACCCGCGATGTGATCGCGCGCATCGATCCCGATATCCTCGTGCTCTCGGATGTTGACTATGACGCAGAACTCGCCGCCCTGCGCGCCTTTGCCGATCTGCTCGCCAAGACTGTCGCGCCCTACCCTCATGCTTTCGCCCAGCGCCCCAATACGGGCTGGGCCACGGGCCTTGATATGGATGGGGATGGCCGCCTCGGTGGCCCCCGCGATGCGCAGGGCTTTGGCTATTTTGCGGGCCAAGGAGGCCTCGCCGTTCTGTCCCGTTTCCCGATTGATGACGCACGCTTGCAAGACTTCTCCGCCCTCCTTTGGCGCGATCTTCCCGATGCGCTCCTGCCCACTCACGCCAGCGGCAAAGCCTTCCCCTCTGATGCGGCCCGCGCCGCCCAGCGTCTTTCGACCACGGCCCATTGGTCACTGCCCGTCACCCTGCCCAGCGGCCCGCTCACCTTGCTGATCAGCCAAGCCACACCCCCCGTGTTTGACGGCCCAGAAGACCAGAACGGCAAGCGCAACCACGACGAAAACGCGCTCTGGCTACACCATATCGAAGGCCGCCTCGGCACGCCGCCGAGCGGCCCCTTCCTGCTTGCGTTCGGGGCCAATCTTGACCCCGCCGATGGCGCAGGTCGGCGCGAAGTGATGCAAAGGCTTCTCACCCACCCCGCGCTGCAAGACCCGCGCCCCAAAAGCGCAGGCGCAGCGCTCGAACCCACGCCGGGGCAGAGAGGCGACCCCGCCCTTGATACCGCAGATTGGACTGACCCAACCCCCGAAACCTTCGGGCCTGGCAATATGCGCGTCGATTTCCTGCTGCCCTCGGCTGACATCCTTGTAACAGATGCAGGCGTCTTCTGGCCCCCGCCCGCGTCTCACGATCACACGCTCGCCCTCTCCGCCAGCCGTCACCGCCTCGTCTGGATTGAGATCCGCCAGCCCTAACGGCCTTATGTTTCTTGACCCTCCCCTCGCCAGCCGCTAGCTCAGAGCCAAGCTTTTCAAACGAGGACCCACATTATGAGCAACCCTTCGCTTCTTATTCTTCCCGGTGATGGCATCGGCCCCGAAGTCATGGCCGAAGTCCGCAAAGTCATCGACTGGTATGGCGCCAACCGCGATCTCGCCTTTGACGTCAGCGAAGACCTCGTCGGCGGCGCGGCCTATGATGCACACGGCACGCCCCTGCACGACGACACAATGGCCAAAGCCCAAGAGGTTGACGCCGTTCTGCTCGGCGCGGTCGGTGGCCCAAAGTATGATGTGCTCGACTTCTCGGTAAAGCCAGAGCGCGGCCTTCTGCGCCTGCGCAAAGAGATGGACCTCTTCTCAAACCTGCGCCCCGCGCAGTGCTTTGACGCGCTGGCCGACTTTTCCAGCCTCAAAAAAGATGTGGTCGCTGGCCTCGATATCATGATCGTGCGCGAGTTGACGTCAGGCGTTTACTTCGGCGAGCCGCGTGGCATCTTTGAAGAAGGCAACGAGCGCGTCGGCATCAACACCCAGCGCTACACCGAAAGCGAAATCGCCCGCGTGGCCCGCTCTGCCTTTGAACTCGCGCGCAAGCGTGGCAACAAAGTTTGCTCAATGGAAAAAGCCAACGTTATGGAGTCAGGCATCCTCTGGCGCGACGTTGTAACAGAGGTGCACCAAGCCGAATACGCCGATGTCGAACTGTCGCATATGTATGCCGACGCAGGTGCCATGCAGCTCTGCCGCTGGCCCAAGCAGTTTGACGTGATCGTGACAGACAACCTCTTCGGAGACCTCTTGTCTGACATGGCCGCGATGCTCACAGGCTCGCTTGGGATGTTGCCTTCGGCCTCTCTCGGCGTGCCCATGGCCAATGGTCGCCCCAAAGCGCTCTATGAGCCGGTGCACGGCTCGGCGCCTGACATTGCCGGCCAAGGCAAAGCCAATCCGATCGCTTGCATCCTCAGCTTCGCCATGGCGCTGCGCTACAGCTTTGATCAGGGCGCAGAGGCCGACCGCCTCGAAAAAGCCGTCGAAAAAGTCCTCGCCGATGGTTTGCGCACAGCAGATCTTCTCGGAGAAGAAGGTGTCAGCGCGATCAGCACCTCCGAGATGGGTGATGCCATCGTTGCGGCTCTCACAGCCAGCCTCTAAGGCAATCTAAACGTCACAAACGGCCCCGCCTCGCGCGGGGCCGTTTTGCATTTATGCACTCAGCCCCAGCGCCTCAACCGCCTCGCCCAAAGCCGCCCGAAAGAGCTGCGCCAGAGGCGAAACATCTTCCTCCGCCCGCATCATGACCCCGACAGGCCCCGCCGTGATTCCTGTTTCAATCGGCAATTGCTCAAGAAGCCCGCTGGCAATATCCCCCGCCACGACGCTTTGAGAAATGATCCAGACCGCCTCGCTCGCCCGCGTCAGCCCGCGGCCATAATCGCCCGAAACACTCTCGATCCTGTGGGGCAGCGCGCCCACCCCCTCGGCGATAACGAGCCTGTCAACCAAAGGCCGGATCGCCGCGCGCTCTGTCGGATAGATCACAAGCTGGTCGCGCAACGCCGCAAGCCGCCGCGTGCCACAGAGCGGATGCCCAGCACGCACAACAAAAGCCACCTGCTCGCTATAAAGCTGCGTAAAGCTGATCCCCGCCATCGTCGCTGGCGGGCCCATGCGCCCCACAACGAGATCAAGCGCCCCCGCGCGCAACCGCTCCATCAAAAAACCGTGCGGCCCGTCTTCAACCCTCAGAACAGTCTCAGGCTCATGCCTGCGAAACGAAAGGCTCGCAAGCGGCAAGACCCGCGCCGCCACACTGGGCATCGCCCCCACAGACAGCGCCGCCGCGCCACCCGTCTTAAGCCGCGTCACCCCGTCAAAGCCTTGCCTCAGGGCCGCTAGGCTCGCCTCGGCTCCTTTGAGAAAAACAGCGCCCGCCGCGCTCAACTCCACGCCGCCGCGCCCTCGGCTCATCAGGCGCGCTCCGAGAATATCCTCAAGCTCCTTGAGAATTTTGGAGATCGCAGGCTGCGTCAGGCCGAGCGCCTCCCCTGCGCCCTTCAGGCTCTGCTGGCGGGCAATCTCGGCAAAGGCCTCAATGTGGCGAAGCTTGATGCGGCGATCCATAACTTTCCTTTTTGAGCAATCATAAAGCCACCTTATTCATTTTACATATCAAATTCGATCATTAAAATCGGCCTATCCTTCAGAAAGGCAACCCATGCGCACCCAAGTCGTCATCATCGGCGGCGGCCCGTCTGGCCTCCTCCTCGGACAGCTCCTCCACACCCAAGGCATCGACGCCATAGTGCTCGAACGCAAAACGCGTGACTACGTTCTGGGGCGGATTCGCGCAGGTATCCTTGAGCGCGGCACCATTGGCCTCATGCATAAGGCAGGCGTTGGCGCTCGGCTTGAGGCCGAGGGTTTTGTGCATGACGGCACGATCATCTCCTATGGAGATGAAGAATTTACCGTCAATTTCAAAGAGCACACCGACACATCCGTCGTCGTTTACGGCCAGACCGAAGTCACCCGTGATCTCTATGACGCACGCGAAGCCGCTGGCTTGCCCACGCTCTTCAATGTCGAGCAGGTCGAAATCCACGGCGCCGACACTGACAACGCGTTCGTGACCTTTGAACAAGACGGCAAGAGCCAACGCATCGACTGTGACTTTATCGCTGGTTGTGATGGCTTTCATGGCGTCTCACGCCAAACCATACCGCTGTCCGTGCGCCGTGAATACGAGAAGGTTTACCCCTTCGGCTGGCTTGGCATCCTCTCAGAGACCCCCCCCGTCAACGACGAACTGATCTATGCCGCCTCCGAGCGCGGTTTTGCCCTCTGCTCCATGCGCAACGCCAAGCTCAGCCGCTATTATATCCAGTGCTCGCTCTCGGACAAACCCGAAGACTGGACAGACGAAGCCTTCTGGCAAGAGCTGAAGCGCCGCATACCAGCCCAGCACGCCGAAAAGCTTGTCACAGGCCCAAGCATCGAAAAGTCCATCGCGCCCTTGCGCAGCTTTGTGACTGAGCCAATGCGCTGGGGCCGCCTCTTTCTCTGTGGTGATGCGGCCCATATCGTTCCACCCACGGGCGCCAAGGGGCTCAACACTGCCGCAAGCGATATTCACTATCTCTTTGAGGGCCTCAAACAACACTACCTTGAGAACAATAGCGCAGGACTGGAGACCTACAGCGAGAAGGCCCTCGCCCGCGTCTGGAAGGCCGAGCGATTCTCGTGGTGGATGACAAATCTTCTGCACCGCTTCCCCGATCAGACCGAGTTTGATCTCAAAATGCAAAAGGCCGACATCGACTTTTTGCGCAGCAACACATCCGCGCAGAGCGTCTTGGCCCAAAATTATATTGGCCTGCCCTATTAGGAGTCTGATTATGAGTGAGCGTTACAATAAGGGCATGGAGGTGCGCCGTCATATCCTCGGCGAGGCCCATGTCGCCCGTGCCGAAGCCGCCAAAACAGCGTTTGATGAGCCTTTCCAAGAGCTGATCACAGAGACCGCTTGGGGCAATGTCTGGGCCTCTGATGGCATACCTGATCGCGAGCGTTCCATGCTGACCCTTGCGCTTCTCGCCGCCTTGGGCAACTTTGATGAAATTCCGATGCACATCCGCGCCACAGCGCGCACGGGTGCCAGCAAGACAGACGTTCTTGAAGTCTTCCAACACGTCGCGCTCTATGCAGGCGTCCCACGCGCCAACCACGCGCTAAAACTGGCCAAAGAGACCTATGCCGAAATGGAGGCAGACAGATGAAACCAGCCGAGTTCTACCAGCGTGACCGCAACTGGCATCCGCCCGCCCTCGCGCCGGCTTACAAAACATCAATCGCCCGTTCGCCGCGCTATTCGCTGATCTCGCTGGAAAATACCCCAAGCGAAATCACAGGTCCGCGCTTTGGCCACAATGATATCGACCCGCACGATAACGACCTTCTGATGAACTACGCTAAAGCAGGCGAAAGCCCCATCGGCGAGCGCATCATCGTGCATGGCCGTGTTTTAGATGAAAACGCCCGCCCCGTGCCCAACACGCTTGTCGAGGTCTGGCAAGCCAACGCAGGCGGGCGCTACCGCCACAAAAAAGATACCTATCTCGCCCCGATTGATCCAAACTTTGGCGGCTGCGGGCGCACGCTGACAGACGCTGAGGGCTATTATTACTTCCGAACAGTCAAGCCCGGCGCCTACCCTTGGCGCAACGGGATAAACGACTGGCGCCCCGCGCATATCCATGTCTCCGTCTTCGGCTCAGGCTTTGCCCAGCGCCTCATCACCCAGCTCTATTTTGAAGGCGACCCGCTCATCGCGCGCTGCCCGATTGTCCAGACGATTGCTGATTCAGCCGCGATAGACCAGCTCACCGCCAAGCTCGACATGAACGCAACCATTCCACTTGATACCATTGCCTACCGCTTTGATATCGTCCTGCGCGGCCGCCGTTCGACGCTCTTTGAAAACAAGCTGGAGGGGAATTGAGCATGAGCATTTTCAGCAAAAGTGGGAACCGGTTTTGCGGTTCGAAAATGCGAAAAGGAATCTGAGCATGAGCAATACGCCCAAATACCTCAAAGAAACCCCCTCCCAAACCGCTGGGCCCTATGTCCACATCGGCCTCGCGCCGGGGGCGGCTGGCTTTGATATCTACGGTGAAGAGCTGGGCCATGACATCGCTGGCCCCAAGGCTTCGGGAGAGCGTATCCGCGTCGAGGGCGTGGTGATCGACGGCACAGGCGCGCCTGTGAAAGATGTGCTGCTTGAAGCATGGCAAGCCAATGCGGCAGGCATCTATGCCCACCCAGAAAGCGCGGGTGAGGTCGAAGACGGCTTTCGCGGCTGGGGCCGTGTCATCACAGATTTTGCCACAGGCGAATGGGGCTTTGACACCATAAAGCCGGGCGCAACCCTTGGCCGCAACGGCCAGATGCAAGCCCCCCATATCAACCTCTGGATCGTCGCGCGCGGCATAAACGTGGGCCTCAATACGCGGCTCTATTTTGACGATGAGGACAACAGCGCCGATCCCGTCCTGAACTCAATCGAATGGGAACACCGCCGCGCCACCCTTGTGGCCACACGCTCAGAAAACACCTATCGCTTCGACATCCGCCTCCAAGGCGAAGACGAAACCGTATTCTTCGACATTTAAGGCACCTCTCATGACCAAACCCTGCATTCTCTGCTGCGCCATCACAGGCTCGGTTCCGACCAAAGCCAACAACCCCGCCGTGCCCACCACAATCGCAGAGCAAGTCGAAAGCTCCCTCGCCGCCATTGAAGCGGGCGCAAGCATCATCCACGCCCATGTGCGCAACGATGACGAAACGCCAAGCTCGGATCCCGAGAAGTTCGCCCGCCTGCAAGAAGAGCTGCGCAAACACGCCCCCGAAGCGATCCTTCAGTTCTCCACGGGGGGTCGCTCTGGCGCAGGCCATGAGCGCGGCGGAATGCTGTCTTTGCGCCCCGATATGGCCTCGCTCTCGGTGGGGTCCAACAACTTCCCGACACGGGTCTATGAGAACAGCCCCGATCTTGTCGCGTGGCTCGCCTCAGAGATGGTCAAATACGAAATCACGCCAGAGATTGAGGCCTTTGACCTCTCTCACATCCTCCAAGCGATCCGCCTTCACGCCGAAGGCACGCTCTTTGGCAAGCTCTATGTGCAATTCGTCATGGGCGTCAAAAACGCCATGCCCGCCGACAAAGAGGTCTTTGATTTTTATGTTCAGATGATGAAATCCCGCGCGCCCGAGGCCGAATGGTGCGCAGCAGGCATCGGGCCTAATCAGGTTGTGGTCAACGAATGGGCCATCGCTGCAGGCGGGCATACCCGTGCGGGGCTTGAAGACAATATGCGCCTTGATCGCGACACCCTCGCCCCCTCCAACGCCGCGCTGATCGCGCGCGCGGCCGCGCTGTGTGAAAAATACGAGCGCCGCGTCGCAACGGCGGCAGAGGCCCGCAAAATGCTCGGCCTACGCCCCGCTTAAAGGAAACCTCTGGATCATGTGAAACTGCCCAGCCGCGTCCTCGCCGCAAAGGCAGATCGAGCCGATCCTATGCGCCACGCTCAAATCAGGCAGCGCCGCGTCAAGCTCGGCGCGCACGCTTGCACGCTCCGCCTGTGCCACTGGCCCCGTCAGGGTCAGATGATAGCGAAAGTCTTCAAGCACATAGGGATAACCCCAACGCTTGAGGTTCTTAAGCTTCTGCGCGCTCATACTGGGCCGCAATTTGCGCTCATACTCCGCCGCAGTCATGGGCGCGCGAAACGCCTCAAGCTCCAGCACAGAAGCCCCCGCCAAACGGGTGAGCGGCTCTGAGTGGCTCTGTGGCACAAGCGCAAAAAAGCTGCCCAGCCGCGCCAGCTCAAGCGTGACCCCAACAGGCGAAAGCCCCGCCGCCAGCGCCTTGAGCGCACCTGCAAGCGCGCCCTCGCTCTGGCCCTCGGCCAGCGCAAACGGCGCCTTCAATGTCGCGTGAAAGCCATAGCGCGCAGGCCGCTCCACAAGCGCACGCCCGCTCCCGAGCCATGCCGCCCCAAAGGCCCCAAGCGCCCCCTCAGGGCAGTCATAAATCGCATAGCGCTTATACATCAGCGCCCTCGCAGCTTCGCCACAACCATTGACAGCCCAAAAGCAATCGCCGCCGCACAGACAATGCTCGGCCCCGCAGGCGTATCAAACCAAAGCGCGCCGCGCAGCCCCGCCACAGCCGCCAGCGCCCCAAAGCCAAGCGACAGCGCAATCATCGCCTCGGGTGTGCGCACGTGCGGGCGCGCAGATGCGGCAGGAATAATCAGAAGCGCCGTGATCAGCAAAGCGCCCACAGCCTTGATCCCGACCGCCACAACAAGCGCCAGCGCCACAATCAGCCCCATCTCTTCAAGCTTCGTATTATAGCCGCTCGTCTCTGCCAGATCGGGCGAAAGAACCCAAGTCACAAGCGCCTGCCAGCGCCAGACAAGCCAAAGCGCAACAACGCCAGCAACGCTCCATATCAGCGCCAGATCCGCGCGCGACACGGTGAGCACATCGCCAAAAAGATAGGCCTCCACATTGATCACCCGCGCCTGCGAACTCATCGCAACAGCCACAAGCCCGAAAGCCAGCGCCGAATGCGCAATCACGCCAAGGGCCGAATCTGCCGACTGGCTCCGCCGCGTCAGCGTGATAAACAAAACAGCAACCAAGAGCGCCGCCAGCAAAACCCCGATAAAAATAGAAACAGCAAAGCCAAGTGACAGCGCAACGCCAAGAATAGCCGCATGGGCCATCGCATCGCCGAAATACGCCATCCGCCGCCAGACAACAAACGGCCCAAGCGCCCCCGCCGCCAAAGAAACACCAAGGCCCGCAAGCCCCGCGCGCACCAAAAAGTCATTGAGCATCAGTGAGCACCCTCGTGGTCATCGGCGTGGTCATGGGTATGGTCATGGCCACAGGTTTCATCATGCACATGGTCATGCTCATGGCGATAGAGCGCCAGCGCGCCCTGTGTGCCCGTCCCAAAGAGGCGGCGATATTCGGGCGCATTGCGCACAATTTCAGGCGTGCCTTCGCAGCAGATATGACCATTGAGACAAATCACCCGATCAGACGCGCTCATCACAACGTGCAGCTCGTGACTGACCATCAAAACAGCACAGCCCATCTCGGCGCGCAGCTCCTCAATCAGACGGTAAAAGTCGGCTTGCCCGGGTTGGTCCAGCCCTTGCGTCGGCTCGTCCAGCATCAGGACGTCAGGCTCCACAATCAGCGCCCGCGCCAGCAAAACCCGCTGCATCTGACCGCCCGAAAGCCCGCCAAGACTGCGCGTCTTAAGCGCCGCAATGCCGACCCGCGCCAAAGCGCGCTCCGCCGCCGCCTCACTGACGCGCCGTGGCACATTGAGAAAGCGGCGCACTGTCATCGGCAAGCTCGCCTCAAGCGCAAGCTTCTGTGGCACATATCCGATCGTCAAACCCGCCGCATGGCTGATCTCGCCGCCATCAGGCTTCAAAACCCCCGCCAACATCCGCAGCAAAGTCGACTTGCCCGAGCCGTTCGGCCCCACGATGGTTACAATCTCGCCGCGCTTGATCGCAATGTTCACACCCTGCAATACAGTGTCGCCGCCAAAGCTCTTGCTCAGCCCGCGCGCCTCGATCAAGCTCATGCGCCTGCCTCCGGAATACATTTGGGGCACAGCCCTTCCGCCTCGATCACCATAGACTCGATCTGAAATCCAGCTTCGCCCGCGCTTTTGCCAAACGGCCCTTGGCTCTCTGTTTCGGCCACAAGCCCGCAGTCGCGGCAGATCATAAACGCCGCGTCATGCGCGCGCCCCGGGTGGGCACAGGCCACATAAGCGTTGAGCTTTTCGATACGGTGGACAAGCCCCTGCTCGACCCAAAATCCAAGCGCGCGATAGGCGACAGGCGGCTTGGAGCCAAGCCCCTCCGCCGCCAGCCGCGCCAACACATCATATGCGCCCAGCGCTTCATGCGCCTCAAGCAATATCTCCAAGACCCGCCTGCGCAAAGGCGTCAGCTGGAGCTTGCGCGCAGCGCAGAGCGCCTCGGCGGCCGTCATTGAGGCCGCCCGACAGCGGGAATGATCATGCGCGCCAAAGCCTGTCACAGAAGCGCTCCTCGCTTTTTTCGAATTCATATCTTGACTCATACTGTTATGTTATAACATATCGCCATTAACGTCCACCCAAGTTTTCGGAGTCCCTATGCTAAAATACCTGATCACCACAACCGCCCTCTTCGCAAGCCCGCTCGCGGCAGAGCCTTTGCGCGTTGTGGCAGATATCCCGCCAGTGCACAGCCTCGCCGCCCAAGTTATGGGAGATTTGGGCGCACCTGAGTTGCTCACAAACGCAGGTTCCAACCCACACAACCACGCTCTGCGCCCTTCCGAGGCCACACGCCTGCAAAACGCCGATCTTCTCATCTGGGTTGGCCCGCTCATGTCGCCATGGCTCGGCGACGCCAAAACAGAAATGGCCCCGAATGCCGCCAGCATCTCCCTGATGGAAACCGAAGGCACCCTGCTTTTAGACAAACGCGGCGCGCATGACCACGACCATGATCACGGCCACGATCATGGCGAAGACACCCATAAGGAAGCCAAAGACAGCCATGATCACGACCATAAAGACCACGATGATCACACAGGTCATGACGACCACGACAACCATGATGATCACGCCGGCCACGATGATCATGCAGAAGCGACAGTGAACAAAGACGCTCACGCATGGCTCAGCCCCGATAACGCCGTTGTCTGGCTAAAGGTCATAGCAGAGCAACTCGCCAAGCTTGATCCTGACAATGCCGCGACCTACCGTGCCAATGCCACAAGCGCCGCCGAGGCTCTGACCCTGCAAATGGCCAGCGCAGACGCCCGCCTCGCCCCCCTTGCCAACAGGGAGTTCCTCACAGCCCATGACGCCTACCAGTATTTTCAGGCCCGCTTTGGCCTCACGTCCCATGCGGCAATCTCGGACGCAGATGATCAAGATGCAGGACCCGCGCATTTGCGCGGACTGCTAAAGGAGTCGCCCGAGCTGGCCTGCTTTGTGGTCGAGCCAAACACCCCCAAAGCCAGCATCACACTGGTGAGCGAAACGCTCAACATCCCCGCAGTTGAAATCGACGCCCTCGGCGCGGCTCTACCCCTTGGTGCGGGCCACTACGCGGCTCTGATGGAGCATCTCACAGCAGGCTTTGAAACCTGCCTCAAGCCCTAAGCGGCGCCCCCTCAGATCAAGGTGCGTCCGACCCCGAACTAAGGCGTCGGGCGCGCCCAACTGACGGCCTATATGGACCGATCAGCCCTCAGCCCAGCGGTTCAACAGGCACATCAACCTTGATGTGCTGCTCGCCGCGCTCTGCCGCAAGGCGGATCTGCTTCTGACGCTCGCGAAAGCGCATCTTGTCGTCGTCTGTGGTCTCGTCAATGCAGTGGTGGCAAGACACCCCCTGCTCCCAGTCGGCCCGCGCCTTATCTTCTGGCAAAACAGGGCGGCGGCACGCATGGCAAAGCTCGTGTGGCCCCTCGCGCAAGCCGTGGCCCACCGAGACACGCCCGTCAAAAACAAAGCACTCGCCGTTCCATGTGCTCTGCTCTTCAGGCACTTTTTCGAGATATTTCAGAATACCCCCCTTCAGGTGATACACATCCTCAATCCCCTGCCCGAGCAGGTAGTTCGTCGATTTCTCACAGCGGATACCGCCGGTGCAAAACATCGCGATCCGCTTGTTGTGAAAGCGCTCTTTGTTCTCTTCCCACCAAGCTGGAAAGTCGCGAAAGCTCGCTGTCATAGGGTCAACCGCGCCCTCAAACGTGCCAATCGCAACTTCATAGTCGTTGCGCGTGTCAATCACCGCGACATCTTCTGACAGGATCAGCGCGTTCCAGTCCTCTGGCTCCACGTAGTTGCCCACATGGGCGCGCGGGTCCACATCGGGCTGGCCCATCGTGACAATCTCTTTCTTGAGCTTCACTTTCATACGCGCGAACGGCTGGCTCGCCGCCGTGCTTTCCTTCCACTCCAGCGTGGCACAGCCGGGCAGCGCACGGATATAGCCAAGCACAGTATCAAGCCCCGCGCGGTGGCCCGCAATCGTGCCGTTGATCCCCTCACGTGCAATCAGCAAAGAGCCGGAAATGCCGTTCGCGCGGCAGACGTCCTGAAGCGGTGCCTGCATCGCAGCGGGGTCTTCAAACGGGGTGAAATGATAGAGGGCTGCAAGTATAAACATAGGCTTCGCTTCATGTGGATTCGCAATTTCAACACAGGGTTTACTCTTGAGTTCGCCCTTTTGCACCCCTACCCATTGTCGCAGAACACATTTTGCCAAGGAGTTCGCCATGCCCGCCGCCAAAGACACTGCCCTCCTCGTGATCGACGTTCAGAACGACTTCTGCCCTGGCGGCGCGCTCGCCGTAGCCGGAGGCGACCAGATCGTTGCAGGCATCAACGCGCTCATGGACGACCACAGCTCTGTCATCCTGACCCAAGACTGGCACCCCTCGGGGCACTCCTCATTTGCCGCCTCGCACGCAGGCAAAGCCCCCTTTGATCTGACAGAAATGCCCTATGGCCCCCAAGTCCTCTGGCCCGACCATTGCGTGATCGGCTCCCAAGGCGCAGCCTTTCATCCCGACCTGCGCACAGATGCGGCGCAAATGATCGTGCGCAAAGGCTTCCGCGCGCCGATCGACAGCTATTCCGCCTTCTTTGAAAACGACAGAAGCACAGCCACAGGGCTGCACGGCTACTTGCAAGAGCGCGGCATCCGCTCGCTCGTGCTCACAGGTCTCGCCACAGACTTCTGCGTCGCCTACTCCGCTCTTGATGCTGCCCGCCTTGGCTATGCGGTCGAGCTGCGCGAAAGCCTCTGCCGCGCGATTGATCTTGACGGATCGCTCGCAGCCGCCAAATCGCAAATGCGTGAAGCAGGCGTTATTATCAGCTAAATACTGTTAAAAACGCCTGTAAATATTGGGGTTTTGTTACCTGTTCATTAAGCTGAAAAAGGCTAAGTCTTCCCGCAGGTGCGCGTGGAAGGATACAAGCGGCAATGCCAGCAGACAGTCTGGAATTTGAACAAAAACTCGCGGAGTTCGAACAGCGCAACAGCCCCGAGGGCTTGCTCTTGCGCTATGCGCTGCGGCGCCCCGCTTATTTTTGGTTTCGCCAGATATTTATGATCTGCGGATCGCTCGTGCTCTTTCTGACCGGTCACTTTCTCATTGGGGGCGTTGTCTACCTGATCCTCCTTGCAGGAGAGCTTGTCGACACGCTTTTCCTCAAGACGGTTCCGGGGCAGCTTCAACGCGGCGTGCCCTACAAACGCCTTCACCATCTCGCCACCGCAACCGCCAGTTTTCAATCGCTCACAAGCGTTGCGCTCGCCTTTTTCCCTGTCTGGCTCGAAGGCTCCCCCGAGACGCTGGCCTTCTGTTTCGCCTTCATCGCAGGCGGCGGGATCAACTCAAGCTATCTGTTGTGCTTCCACAAAACAGCAACCTATATCAGATTGGCAACCCTCCTTGCCTCTGGAATAGCCACCATAATCTACGGCGCCGCCTTTGGCACACTCGGCCTTCAAGAGCAGATATACGCCGTCTTCGCCCTCAGCATGACAATCTTCCTTGTCTTCACCTTTTTGCAATACTCCCAAAGCGGCTTTGAGCACCGGACAAACAGCGACAGGCGGATGCTGGAACAAAGCCTCGAACTGGCCGCCATCAACAAAACCCTGCATGATCAACAAAGCGAGGTCCGCCGCCTTGCGCTCGTAGCCCGATACGCCAATGATTCCGTAATTGTTGCAGACCCCAAAGGTCATATCCTCTGGGTCAACGAAGCCTTTACACGGATCACAGGCTACAGCAGCGAAGAGGCCATCGGCCAAAAAACAGGCACCCTGCTTGACGGCCCGGAGACCGCCTTCACCACGACCGCCGCAATCGAAAGCGCCATCGCCACAGGCACACCGCTGCGCACCGAGCTGCTCAATTACCGCAAAGACGGAACCAAAATCTGGGTCGAAACCAATCAGGTCCCGATTTACAACGAGGCAGGTCAGGTCGAAATGATCATTGCCATCGAGCGCGATGTCACCGCCGACAAATACCACATGGAAGAGCTGGCCGTCGCCAAGCGCGCTGCCGAAGACGGCGAGCGCGCCAAAACCCAGTTCCTCGCCACCATGAGCCACGAAATCCGCACGCCCATGAATGGCATCATCGGCATGGCCGATCTGCTGCACGACGAGAGCCTCAGCAAAGAACAGAAAGGCTATGTCGAAACGATCCGCTACTCCGCCGAAGCCTTGATGCGGATCATCAATGACATTCTTGATTTCTCCAAGCTCGACGCAGGCAAATCCGTCATCAATCCAGTTGACTTCGACTTGCTCGGCTGTGTCGAAAGCGCCCTCTCGATCCTGCGCCCCAAAGCGATTGAAAAGGATATTTTCGTCAAGCTCAACTGCCTCACCCCCATTCCCCCGCTCTTGCGCGGAGATGACGGGCGCATTCGCCAGATCGTGATCAATGTGGTCGGCAATGCTATCAAATTTACCCAACATGGCGGCGTCACCATTGATCTCTCCTGCTATCCAAGCAGCGAAGGCAATCTTGTCACTCTTGAAGTCAACGACACAGGAATCGGGATCGCCGAAGACAGGGTCGAGCAAATTTTTGACCAGTTCAGTCAGGCCGATGGAGACATCACCCGCCAATACGGCGGCACAGGCCTTGGCCTGACCATCTCGCGCATCCTCGCGCATGAAATGGGCGGCGATATCGCGCTCCGCTCGACCCTTGGCACAGGCTCGACCTTCACAATCACCCTCGAGCTTGACCATACGCTCGACGCCCTCGAAGTCGCTGCCGAAGCCGCCCTTGAGGCACTTCCAAGCGTCAAACTACCCGGCATCAAAGCGCTGGTGGCCGAGGACAACCTCACCAACCAGCTGCTGATCAAAAAATACCTAAAAGACACAGAGATGGACGTGGTCTATGCGCGCAATGGCCGTGAAGCCGTGCGCCTCACTCTGCGCCACCAGCCCCATGTCATCTTCATGGATATGTCCATGCCCGAAATGGACGGGATCAGCGCAACCCGCAAAATCCGCGCCGAAAAATCCCTGCCCCAGCCCAAAATCGTCGCCCTCACAGCCAATGTCTACGCCTCCGACAAAGCCGCCTGCCTCTCGGCAGGCATGGATGGCTTCCTCTCCAAGCCGCTCAAGCGCTCTGATCTCATGGGCTGGCTCGGCCAGATCTGACCCGCGCGTTTGAGGGCTTGAACCCGCCCGCCCGGCACCCCATGGTGGCTGCAACATTTTGCAAGGGGGCCGCACCCATGGACATCGCCACACGCGTCTGGAATCACAAATGGAAGATCGACCCGATCGTCCGCTCGCTGATCGACAATGACTTTTACAAACTGCTGATGTGCCAGTCGGTCTTTCGCAACAAACCCGACGCCAAAGTGCGCTTTTCTCTCATCAACCGCGACAAAACCGTGCCCCTCGCCAAGCTCATCGACGAGGGCGAGCTGCGCGAACAGCTCGACCATATCCGCTCCCTCTCCCTCACCCGCGGTGAAAGCACATATCTGCGCGGCAATACCTTCTATGGCAAGCGCCAGATGTTCCGCCCCGACTTCATGGAATGGTTCGAAAACCTGCGCCTCCCGCCCTACCACCTCGAGCGTGTGGGCGACCAATACGAACTCACGTTTGAGGGCAGCTGGCCCGAAGTCATGCTCTGGGAAATTCCCGCGCTCGCCGTCCTGATGGAGCTGCGCTCCCGCGCCGTCCTCGGCCAGATGGGCAAATTCGAGCTGCAAGTCCTCTACGCCCGCGCCACAACCAAACTCTGGGAAAAGATCGAGCGCCTGCGCTCAGCCCCCGGCCTCAAACTCGCCGATTTCGGAACCCGCCGCCGCCACTCCTACCTCTGGCAAGACTGGTGCGTGCAAGCCATGCTCGAAGGCCTCGGCCCCGATGCCTTCATCGGCACCTCCAATGTCCACATCGCCATGCGCCGCGATATCGAAGCCATAGGCACAAACGCCCACGAGCTGCCCATGGTCTACTCCGCCTTGGCGCAAACGGACGAAGCCCTCGCCCGCGCGCCCTATGACGTGCTCTCGGACTGGCACGAGGAACACGACGGCAACCTGCGCATCATCCTGCCCGACACCTACGGAACCAAAGGCTTCCTCGAGCGCGCGCCCGACTGGCTCGCTGGCTGGACAGGCATCAGGATCGACTCTGGCGACCCTGCAACAGCCGCCGAAACAGCGATCAACTGGTGGCAAGAGCGCAATGAGGACCCGACCAAAAAACTGGTCATCTTCTCCGATGGCTTGGACGTCGACAAAATCCTCGAACTCCACGCGCAATTCTCAGGCCGCGTCCGCCCCTCCTTCGGCTGGGGCACCCTCATGACAAACGACTTCCGCGGCCTCACGAGCGGCGACGCCCTCGCGCCCTTCTCCATGGTCTGCAAAGCCGTCTCCGCCAACGGCTCCCCCACAGTCAAACTCTCCGACAACCCCCGCAAAGCCATGGGCCCAGCGGAAGAAATCGAACGCTATAAACGGGTGTTCGGAGTCGGGGATCAGGATGAAATGGAGGTTGTGGTTTAGTTTTCGTTGTTCAGTATCTGTAACAACGACGAATAGGCATACAGTCCAGGTGCTCTTCCTGAGGGCGCAATTATTGTCTGAATCAATCCTTCTTTAACAAGCTTTGGCGTGAAATTACGGAGAGTAGACTTGGGCCCCTCAGCAACTTCGACGAAGTGGTTGTTCCAAAAAACTGGATAGTTAAAAACGTAGTCAACAGCTGAGTGAAAATATTGAGACTTTAAGACCTCTCTAAATCTCTCACGTGTTTTCTCATAATGAACTTGTATTTGACCGACCGTATCTATGTTATTCGCAGCTTGGACCGACAGGCCTGTCAAAAAGAACGCACACCAGCTTGACCAATCGTTAGAAGCCGATATCTCTCTTAACCTTGCGATGTATTCATCCTTGTTCCGCTCGAAAAAGTCACTCACAAAAAAATGAGGCGCGCTCAACACCTTACATTCCCAAAGCAATAGCGGAATCAGCATTCGACCAACTCGTCCATTCCCATCTTCAAAAGGATGGAGAGCCTCAAATTCCGCATGCGCAATAGCCGTCCGGATCAAAGTATGCTGAGGGTCGTGTCTAACGAAGTTTATAAGCTCACTCATTCCATCGGGAAGATCGTTAGGTGATATCGGAATGAAATCTACTCGCCGCTGAGCTTTGTCTCCAACGTAATTTTGCTCCTCTTTGTATTGTCCCGGCCGCTGCTTTGCTCCGCGTCCAGCACTAAGAAGAGTATGGTGAGCGTTTTTGATTAAGACTTCCGATATCGGATGCCCATTGCGCATTTCTGTTTCGGCTTGCCTTAACGCACGAGCATACAATGCAACTTCCATTGTTTCGTTGCGCACAGCGCCTTCTTGTCTCTTTGCATTTTCGCTTGCTTCCAGTCTCAAAACTTCTTCCAGAGTTGAGATTGTGCCTTCCATTCTAGAAGAAACAACAGCATCGCGCTGTCGAAGCGGAGCCAAAAGCAGCTCAGAATTTTGGAGGTACTTAAGCTTTTCGTCGTAGCGCGTCAGTTGCTGCAATGCCTCCGTAAGAGGTTCAAACACAGCATTGACGTCGATTGGAAGGGGTGGGAAGCCCCCATAGTGGTATCGAACTGCCTTGGAGCAGTCATATGTTGTGTTGTTGATAACAAGTGTCTGAGCTGTAGCCATAACAAAGTTTGTATCACATTGCCTGCCAAGAACAAGGCTTGTTGCGAGAAAACTGGCGAAACAGAGAAACAAGGGGTTTTGCTGCACCCGACTTAGCGACTAAAGAGTTTGTTGCGAGCTTAATGAAGCCCCAAAGCCACAAAGCTCACTCCTCCCCACTCACCTTCCCGCGCATCGCCTTCACATCGCCGCGCACTTTCTTCGCTTTGAGCCGCCGTTTCTGGCTGCCGTAGGTCGGCTTGGTCGCGATCCGTCGTTTGGGTTTCACCAGAGCCGCCCGCACAAGTTCAATCAGCCGCTCCCGCGCGATTTCCCTATTCCGCGCCTGCGAGCGGGTGTCTTCGACCTGAAGCACAATCGCGCCTTCCTTGGTCCAGCGGCGGCCCGCGAGTTTCCTCAGCCGTGTCTTCACGGGCGCGGGCAGGTTCGGCGAGCGCTCCGCCTCAAAGCGCAGCTCAACAGCGGTGGAAACTTTATTTACATTTTGTCCGCCGGGGCCGCTTGAGCGCACAAAAACCTCGGAAATTTCCCAATCCGCGATCTCTATCTCATCTGAAATGGTTAACGGCATTTTTCTCTTCAGGCGGTGCACGGGGGGTGCACGGGTTGTGCACGCTTTTCACCCCCCTGTTTTTCAAAATTGAGTCGAAAGGTAAAAGGGCCGCTCGATCCTGTCGAACGGCCCCCGAGATTTTAGGAGGTGGGCTGGTTAGGGCGCACCAATCCGTGGTTTGTCGAACCTAGGGGCTGCCCTAAATCCGCGCCTCCCGAACTGTCCCAAGACCATTCTCCGGTTTCCCATTAGACACTAGAGCACCTCCTTTCAGTTGTTTTAAGATGCGCTCAGAGTGGCACAGGGAGCGCATATGTCAAACAAAATGTTGTGTATTTTTTGTGACGCGCCCCACGATGATGCGGAACGGGATCAAGGCCAGCAAGGCGAGCGAAAGCTTGACGCCCCAGTCCGCCACAGCAAGCGAAACCCAGAGCGGCACAGCCGGCCCGACGCCCAGAAGCGGCAGAACCTCGCCCGCCCAAGACACATCATTTGACGGTTCGATAAATGTGAGTGCGCCCGAGAAAGCGATTGTAAAGAAAATTGCGCTGTCCAGACTTGCGCCCAAAAGCGTCGAAACAAGCGGCGCGCGCCACCATTTCCCGCTTCTTAACGCATCGAACGCCGCCACATCCAGAAGCTGCGCCAGCAAGAAGGCCGCGCCCGATCCGATGGCGATCCGAAGCGTCACAAGCGGGCCGTATTCGCCCATGATCTGGGTGCCGACCAAAGAGCAGAAAACACCAAAAACAAACCCGATAACAACAACTTGCCGCGCCGCCTTGGGGCCATAAACGCGGTTCATAATATCAGTCACAAGAAAGGCCAGCGGGTAGGTAAACGCCCCCCACGTGAGCCATTGACCAAAGAGAAATTGGACCAGAATATTGGAGGCAACCACAATGGCCGCCATGGCGATAACGCCAGGAAGATACGTGCGTGTCATGTGCATTTCCGTTTTCACAAGGTTGCGGAGACTTGGCCTGACCCATTCAGACGCGCCCTCCTAACGCCCTAAACCCCTTATTTCAAGGGCTTATTTAAGCGATAGCGGACAGGTTCGCTGGCCATCAACCTCACGACAATGGCCGCAAGCCCTTCAGAAGCGTTGGCGTGGCGGCCCAGCGGCGCTCCGTTAACGTCTTGTAAAGTGACCGGGGTTATCTTGCCTTAAGACAGCACATAGAGGTGCCCCCTATCTGTCAAAACGTGTCGTAGTCCACCGGAGACATCATAGCCCGAAAGCCCGCCAACCGCGGCAATCATCGCGCCTAGCGCGACTGCAAAACACCGACGCATTGATTGGGCAAATCAGCCAGAGTGTATTCGCGCCGCGGCTTGGCGTTCGGGTCGGGGGGCGGCGGATTGAGAATATTATCAACCCATGTCTGCGCATCTGCGCAGCCGTCTCCAGCCGGTGGGCCCGCTTGGTTGACACAGCCGCGCATTCCCTTCGGGCAGTTCAGGCGCACATGGAAATGATAGTGATGCCCCCACCACGGGCGCACTTTGCGCAGCCAGCTTTTGTCGCCTTTTTCCGCATTGCACATTTGCACTTTTGCGCCCGGAAACACAAAAATACGCGAGACGCGCGGATCTTTTGCCGCCGCCTTCATAATCTCCATATGTTGCTGTGTGTAATTGTCATTGGTGTAGGCTCCATTTGCGCGGCGCAGCGAAATCGAGGAAATATTCTCCCGTTCACTTGCGCTCAGGTTGAGCCGTTTTGGCGCAAGCATCCAGATATCCGCGTCTAACCCGTTCTGGTGGCTTCGGTGCCCAGAGAGCATCGGCCCTCCGCGCGGCTGGCTCAGATCGCCCACATAGAGGCCCTTCCAACCCGGCTGGGTCGCGGCAAAGCCCGAAAGTTTCTGAACAAAATCAATCAGTTCAGGATGCCCCCAGTTGCGATTGCGCGACAGGCGCATCGCCTGCCATGTCGGCCCTGTCTCGGCGAGTTCCACACCCCCCGCAAGACAGCCCTTGGCATATCCTCCATAGGCCGCTGAGGATTGCTGTGAGCCGTCTTGCGCCACGCCAAAAAGCTGCTTGGCAAGTTTTCCGCTCATGCTCGCAGGGATCACAGAGGCGCTTTTTGTGCTGATTGTTTCAGACTTGCCCCCGCCACAGCCCGCCAACAGAGCCACCAAACACACAACAAATAACTGTTTCACTTTTAGCTCCTGTCTCCTTCGGGCTTAACCCATCGTAACAAAACCAGCCCAATTAGAAAGAGCACAATCACAGGCGAAACCCCGAGGCGCGCGCTTCCGCTCACTGCGGTCGCCAGCCCGATCAGTGTCGGCGCAAGAAAGGCCGTCGCGCGCCCCGTGAGGCCATAGAGCCCAAAACTCTCGGTCGGCGCTTCAGGCTTGGAATGACGCACCATGAGCGTGCGCGAAGCGGCCTGCAATGTGCCGCCAAGCCCGCCAATAAACACACCACAGATCAGAAACACAATGTCAGGCAGGCTGGAGCCGTCTACCAGCGGCATACCAAAAATCATTTCGCGCGACATCGAAACAACCGTGATACAAACGCCGATCAAAAGCCAGATCGCTATGATAATCACAGGCTTAGGCCCAAAGCGGCTGTCAAACTTGCCGCCAAGCCAGCTGAACAGCGCCGCCGAAATCGCACCAATCACACCAAACACCCCGATCTGGGTGATCTGCCAGTTCAGGACCAGCGCCGCATAGACGCCTCCAAAACTATAAAGGCCGTTCAGCGCGTCCCGATAAAACATCGACGCACCAAGATAGGCCGTCAGTGATTTATTGTGCCGCAGCCCCCGTATCGAGCGCATCAGCGAAGCAAGGGCCGCAGACACACTCGCCCGCGCCCTGCCCACAACAGGTTCGTCCCGCACCCAAAGGAAATAAGGGATCATGAAAACAGCAAACCAAACCGCCGTAAACGGCCCGACAAATCGGGTTCCCTCACGTGCCGAAGCATCAAAGCCAAAAGCCGGATCAAGCCCGATCAAGGTTTTGCCGTCGCCCTGCTCGACAAACAACAAGAGCATAATCGCCAGAGAAATAACGCCACCAAGGTATCCAAAAGCAAAACCAGAGCCGGAGATTTTGCCCGTGCCCTCCTCCGCGCTCAAGGAGGGAAGCTGCGAATTGATAAAGATCAGCGCCCATTCAGCTCCGACAAAGCCGATCCCGAAAAAGACCAGTCCAAGCCAGAGGTTTGACCCGTCGGGCAGCATATACCAAAGCCCCAAGGCCCCCGTGACATAGAGCATGGAGAAAGCAAAAATCCACGGGATACGCCGCCCTGTGCTGTCCGCCAAAGCGCCCAGAAAGGGCGCGCCCAGCCCGATAAACAGCCCGACAAACCCAAGGCCAAAAGACCAAAGGCTCTGCGCTTGCGCGTCGGCCGCCTGCTCGCTCAAACCCGTTCCAAGGAAGTGTTGCGCCGCAACCGTGGCAAAATACGGCCCAAAGATAAATGTCACCAGAAGCGTATGATAAGGTTGGCTGGCCCAGTCAAAAAAGTACCAGCCCCAGATCCGCTTTCGCGTCGAAATCGACTTTGCCATTGCTCTGAAGCCCCCGCCATTCTTTGCCTGATAAGACATGGATTGCGCCCATGGCGCAAGGTTCGCGTTCACGGTGCCACCTGTCACTTGTGCTTTGCATCACAAAAACCTAGGTATAGCCTGCATATCCAGAAAGGCGCGGCACATGGCTCCATTTATTCAAACATTCGGCCTGATCCTTGATGTGGCCTTCACGCTACTGCTTGTCCACGTGATCATGAGCTGGCTCATCAATTTTCAAGTGCTCAATCTCGGGCAGCCGCTGGTGGCCCAAATCTGGCAGGGCCTGAACCGCTTGTTTGAGCCTGTATTCCGCCCTGTTCGCAATATTTTGCCCAACACACATCCGCTTGATCTGGCGCCCCTCGCTGTCTTCATTATCATCATCGCCTTACGCGACTATTTCCTGCCCTCACTCTACTGAGCTTGCCTTGCCAGCCCCGCGCCGCTGTGGGACACAGGGGCAAAGAGCAGCAAGAGATACAGAGATAAATGGCTTCGGCAAATGCGCTTCTAAAGTCCGTCTTCGGCTTTGACGCCTTCCGCCCCGGGCAGGAAGAAATCGTGCGCGCCGTGGCCAGCGGCGAAAGCGTGCTCGCCATCATGCCAACAGGCGGTGGCAAGTCGCTTTGCTACCAGCTCCCCGCGCTTATGGGCGAAGGCCTGACCCTTGTGATCTCTCCTCTCATCGCCCTCATGCGCGATCAGGTTTCAGCCCTTCAGCAAGCAGGGGTTGCCGCTGGCGCGCTCACATCCGCCGCCAGCGAAGACGAGAACAACGCCGTAATAGACGCCGCCCGCGCAGGCGAGCTGAGCCTGCTTTATCTCGCGCCAGAGCGGCTGTCTTCCACTGTGACGCGCAATATCCTGCGCGATGCAGGTGTTGCGCGCATCGCGGTTGATGAGGCCCATTGCGTCAGCCAATGGGGCCATGACTTCCGCCCAGATTATCTGCGCATCGGCGAGCTTCAGCGCTATCTAAACGTGCCCCTCGCCGCCTTCACCGCCACAGCAGACAACGAGACCCAAGACGAGATCATCACCCGCCTCTTCGCAGGCACAGAGCCGCGTCGCTTCTTGCACGGGTTTGACAGGCCAAACATCAGCCTCGCCTTCGCCCCCAAGGACAAGCCGCGCCAGCAGATATTGAGCTATGCCGCCGCGCGCCGCGGCCAATGCGGGATTGTCTATTGCGCCACCCGCGCCAAAACAGAAGCCTTGGCCGCCGCCCTGCGCGATGAGGGCCACAATGCCTGCCATTATCACGGCGCCATGGACCCAGACGAGCGCCGCCGCGTCGAGCACCGCTTCAACACAGAAGATGCACTGATTGTGGTGGCCACCATTGCTTTCGGGATGGGCGTCGACAAGCCAGACATCCGCTGGGTTGCCCACGCCGACCTCCCAAAATCTGTCGAGGGCTACTACCAAGAAATCGGCCGTGCAGGCCGCGACGGTGCTCGCGCCGAAACACTCACACTCTATGGCCCCGAAGATATCCGCCTCAGGCGCGCCCAGATTGACGAAAGCCTCGCCCCCGTCGACAGGCAAGAGGCCGATCATGGCCGCCTCAACGCGCTTCTTGGCTTGGCCGAGGCGACAAGCTGTCGCCGCCAGCTGCTCCTGTCTTATTTTGACGAAGCGTCAGAGCCCTGCAACAATTGCGACCTCTGCGACAAACCGCCTGAGACATTTGACGCCACCGAGGCTGCGCGCATGGCGCTTTCCGCGATCTTGCGGAGCGAAGAGCGTTTTGGCGCGGGCCAGATTATCGACATTCTCCTCGGCAAGCTCACAGACAAGGTGCGCCAGTTTGGACATGATGGCCTCCCGACATTCGGCGTCGGAACAGCCTACCGCCCCGCACAATGGCAAGCGGTTTTGCGCCAACTCATGGGCCATGATCTCATTCGCCCAGATGCCCGCGCCCATGGCGCTCTCAAAATCACGCGCAAGGCCCACCCACTCCTAAAAGGCGAAACAACCCTCACACTGCGCAAAGATCTTGTCAGCACAGCGACAAGCGGCCCCAAAATCAAAACGCTGGTGTCAGAAGAAGACGCGCCGCTCTTTTCTGCTCTCAAAGCCAAACGCCGCGCTCTTGCCGAGGCGGCAAATCTGCCCGCATATATTGTCTTCAACGACAAAACGCTCATCGAGATGGTGAAAAATAAACCTCAGTCGCTTGATGAGTTCGCCATGATCGCGGGGGTCGGTCAGAAGAAGCTTGAGAAATACGGGCGTGATTTTTTGTCTGTGCTGGCGGAGGATACGCCCAAAGCCTCCCCAGCGCGCCGCAAGCTGGCGGGCAAGCCCGCAGGCAGCCTGTTTGATCAGCTCGTTGAGGCCCAAAATGCGCTCCAGCGCGGCAGCTGCGGGACACAAAAACCACTCAGCCTGACAAATTCCCAGCTCGCAAAGGTTGCACAAATGCGCCCACAGTCCCTAGATGCACTAGAGCGGCTGATCGGCGACAAACGCGCCGAACGATTTGGAGCGGCCTTTATTGACCTGATACATGGGGGTGTATGACTATGCTTGTTGTGATTTCGCCAGCGAAAAAACTAAACGAAACCGCTGAAACCACTCTGCCCATAACAGAACCAACATTTGCGCCCCGCGCCGAAGCCCTCGCGGCAGAGGCCGCCAAGCTCACCGCCGCAGATCTCGCCAAGCTCATGCACCTGAGCGACAGTCTGGCCAAGCTCAATTATGACCGTTTCCAGAATTGGGAGGCCTTGCCCGCCGCGCCTGCCGCGCTCATGTTCAACGGCGACACCTATTCAGGCCTTGAAGCCGCAAGCCTTGAAGAAGACGCAATGCAATGGGCGGGCGGACATCTGCGCATTCTTTCGGGGCTCTATGGTCTCTTGCGGCCGCTGGACGCCATCAAGCCCTATCGCCTTGAAATGGGCACGCGCTTTAAGACGCCACAGGGCAAAAATCTCTATGAATATTGGGGCAGCGCCATTGCGGAGCAGCTCAACACAGAAGCAGAGGCCGCAGGCGCGGAGTGTCTGGTCAACTGCGCCAGTCAGGAATACTTCGGCGCGGTCGATCTGACGGCCCTCAAGCCGCGCGTCATCACCCCTGTGTTTTATGAGGACAAGCCCCAAGGCCCCAAAATCGTGAGTTTCTACGCCAAGAAGGCGCGTGGCGCTATGGCGCGTTTTATTGTCGAAAACCGCCTCAAAGACGCCGACGCGCTGACTGCGTTTGACACGGGCGGCTACGCCTATGCGCCCGAGCTGTCTGCGCCCGACAAGCCCGCCTTTTTGCGCGCAGGCTAAGCCGCCGCCTCATCTGAGAGAACAGGTAACGCATCCTTTGGCTGATAGCCGCCAATGGCCGAGAATATTTCGGCCTTGCGCAGAGGTTTGGTCAAAAACTGGTCCATCCCCGCCGCCATAATCTCCTCCTTATCCCCGCCCATCGCATGGGCCGTCAGCGCAAGGATGGGCGTATGACAACCCGAGACAGCCTCAAGCGCCCTGATCGCGCGGGTCGCGTCTTTGCCGTCCATTTCAGGCATGGAAATATCCATAAAGATCACGTCAGGCTCAAAAGATTGGTAAAGCTCAACAGCCTCACGACCGTTGTTCGCAAACATCAGATCGATATCAAGCGCTTTGACCATTTTGCGAAACACGAGTTGGTTGGTTTTGTTGTCTTCCGCCGCAAGCACACGCATCTTGCGTTTGGTTCCGTCGGCTTCGATCACATCAGCAGCAACACTGGCCGTCTCATCCGACCGTGAAGGGGCCAAAGCCATCTTCTCGACAAGCGCGCGCGCCAGAAGAGGCTTTTGCAGCTCATGAACATCAAGCCTGCAATCGCCCTGCTTTTGATAGGCTCCAAGCTTTGCACTCAGAAAGATTACCCGGCCCGCATAGCCCGAAGCCTCAAGCGCGGGCAACAAATCATACCCGACCATCTCGCTATCGGCCAATACGACAGAAACATCCGCTCCAAGCGCTTCAAGCGCGTCTGGAACCGCCGCGCAGCACTGAACAGACAAGCCCAAACGCGCCAACTGTTGCTCCGCCAAATCCGCGATCGCAGCGACAGGCTCAAGCAAGAGCGCACGGCCCTCCATGGCCTTCCAGGTGCTTGTGTCCGCTTGCGCTTGTGTCGCCAGCTCTACTTTGAACCCGAAGTTAGAGCCGATACCCTCTTCGGATTCGACCCAGATTTCGCCGCCCATCATCCCAATCAGCTTTTGGCTGATGGCCAGCCCAAGCCCCGTTCCTTCATAGGCACGGTTGCGCGCATCATCGACTTGATTGAACTCACCAAACACATGAGACAGCTTGTCCGCCGCGATCCCGATGCCCGTGTCCTGAACGCTGATATGCAAGCGCGTGGTGCTCAAAACTTGGTCAAACACCCCGACAACGCGCACCAGAACATAGCCTTTGTTGGTAAACTTGACTGCATTGCCAATCAGGTTGGTCAACACCTGCCGCAAGCGCCCGACATCTCCGGTGAACAGGGTCGGCAAAAAGAAGTCATAATCGATAATGATCTGCACATCCTTGCCCTGCAACGCAGGCTGGAGCAGCATCACAACCTCATTGAGCGCGGCTTCAAAATCAAACGGCTCGTGCTGAAGCACCATTTTTTCCGCATCCAGCTTGGAGAAGTCGAGCACATCATTGATGATCACCAAGAGCGATTCACCCGAGTTTTTAATCGTCTTTGCAAAAAGCTCCTGCTCTTCATCAAGCTCGGTTTCCATCAACAGCTCCGCCATCCCGACGACTCCATTCATCGGCGTTCGAATTTCATGGCTCATATTGGCAAGAAACGCCGACTTGGCGCGCGCAGCCGTTTCGGCGCTGTCACGTGCGGCCTTCAGCTCGCGCTGGTAGCGCACTGTTTCGGTAATATTCAGCGCAAGGCTCACAACGTCACCGCCATGGCCCCGCTGATCGATGAGTTTAACATACTCCCCGTTCCAAAGCCGAATGGTAACCGCTTCGGGGGCAGGGCTTTGCCAACGGGCCAGCATATCGGCCCTCCATGCGGCTGGGGCCTGCCCGCCAAGATCAACAATCCCCTCGTCCGTCAACAGCTGCAAAAGCGTTACATAGCTGACCCCGGGCACAACGTCTTCAATCCCGTCAAAAGCCCAAAGATAAGCCTTATTGGCAATGATCATCTGGCTGTCCGCGTTGAAAAAGGCAAAGCCGTCATTGATCGATTCTATCGAAAGCCAGAGCCTGCGCTCGGCAATTTCTATTTTCTTATGGGCAATCGACAAATCACTTTTGACGCGCAGGTTCTCGTCTCGCACAGTCTGGACTTCGGCACGGGTTTCGACAATTTCGGCTGACAGTTTTTTGGCGTAAGCCCCGAGCTTTTGGTTGGCAGCAAAAAGCTCGGCCTGCTTTTGCTCAAGCAGCCGTTCTGCCGCAAGGCGCGCGCGCCTCTCTTGCGTGAGCTTGCCAACCAGGCTCATTGATCCTCCACCATGCCAATTCAGGTCAGGGCAGACGCTCGCACAAACAGGGTGAATATAGGTTTAAGATCAAAGATAAATTAGCACAAACCGCCCCAAGCCAAAGGCTCGAGGCGGTGCGCAGAACAGGTTTCGGTCCAAATCAGATCGCTTCAATCGCAAGGGCAATGCCCTGCCCGCCGCCGATACACATAGTGACAAGCGCGCGCTTGCCGCCCGTGCGCTCTAGCTCATAGAGCGCCTTCAGGGTGATGATGGCCCCCGTTGCGCCAACAGGGTGACCAAGCGCAATCGCGCCACCGTTCGGGTTCACTTTGGCTGCGTCAAGACCAAGCTCTTTGTTGACTGCAAGCGCCTGTGCCGCAAAGGCCTCGTTGCTTTCGATCACGTCAAAATCCGCAAGGCTCAGACCTGTGCACGCAAGCAAGTTCTGCACCGCAGGGACAGGGCCAATCCCCATGACCTCAGGGCGCACCCCCGCATGGGCATACCCCAGCACCCGCGCACGCGGCTTCAGGCCCGCCTTTTCCGCCGCATCTGCGCGCGCCAGCACAAGCGCCGCCGCACCATCGTTGATCCCAGAGGCATTGCCCGCTGTCACTGTGCCGTCTTTCTGAAAGACCGTGCGCAAGCCCGATAGCGCCTCAAGAGATGTGGCTTTAGGGTGTTCATCCACCTCAAAGGCCACCATGTCGCGCTTCACGCGGACCTCGACGGGCACAATCTGGCTGGCGAAATATCCAGCCTCAATCGCCTTGGCGGCGCGCGTCTGGCTTTCCAGCGCAAAGGCGTCCTGTGCCGCGCGGCTGATGTCGTGCTCGGCGGCGACATTCTCGGCTGTGACGCCCATATGCCCTGTTCCAAAGGGGCAGTTCAACGCCCCGAGCATCATATCCAAAGTCTTGATATCGCCCATTTTCTGGCCCCAACGCTGGGCAGGCACAATATAGGGCGAGCGGCTCATGCACTCCACGCCGCCCGCGACGGCAAAGGCCGCATCCTCAAGCATAAGCGACTGCACCGCCGAGACGATCGCCTGCGCGCCAGAGCCGCAAAGACGGTTCACATTCATCGCGGGTGTGCTGTCAGGAATGCCCGCATCCATCGCCGCAATGCGGCTGACATACATATCGCGCGGCTCCGTGTTGATGACGTGGCCGTAAACCGCATGGCCGATCTGCCCGCCCTCCACGCCCGAGCGCTCAAGCGCGGCGCGGGTGACGGTTGCGCCAAGTTCGGCTGGGGTGACGCCTGCGAGCGCCCCGCCAAATGTGCCAATCGCCGTGCGTGCGCCGTCTAAAATTACGATATCCGTCATGAGACCTCCGCTATATATCTTGCCTAAACTTAGCCAAACCATAGGCCGCAATCCGCGAGAATGAAAAGTCGAACGGAGCGTCAAACCCCTCATTTTCGGCTGTGTGGCACAGTATAGGGCAACCTATAGGGCAGTCTGTATGGACAGACCGAAGGCATAGCTTGCGCTCAGGCCACAGGCAAAAGTGGCGTGCGCCCGTCTTCTTCGAGCACAAACACATCCGCCCCCTCAATCGCAACAACGGTCAGCGCCCGCCCAAAGCCGGCACCACTGTCAATATTGACGCGGTTGCCCCTGTGCTCTGGGGCCGCAACGGCAGTATGGCCATGCACAACAAGCCGCTCAAACGGGTCTTCATGTGTCAGAAAGGCATCGCGTATCCAGATCAGATCATCCTCGGTTTGCCACGCCATTGGCAAACGCGGCTGAAGACCCGCATGGACAAAGAGGCACTCACCCGCCTCCAGATAGAGCGGCAGCCCCGCCAGAAAAGCGCGGTGCGCCTCCGGAACAGCCTCAAGCGCCGCCGCACGCAGCGCCGCCTCAGGCAGCCCGCAATCAACACCATAAGAGGCCAGCGTATCGCGCCCGCCAAGCTCGGGGCTGAGCCAGGTGTAGCTTGAGCGCATCTTTGGATGGGTCGTCACGCCCGTGCGCAAAAACTGCTCAAAGAGGCGGTCATGATTGCCCATCAGAACTGTCCAGTTGCGGCCCTCTGCGACCCCACTCATCAGCGTTTCGATCACAGCGCGGCTGTCTGGGCCACGGTCCACGAGATCACCCAAAGAAATAACCCGCGCATCCTGTCCACCGTCCAGCTCGATCAGCGTGAGAGCATCCAGTAAAAGCTCGTGCTGGCCGTGAATATCACCAATGGCATAAATCGTGTCACTCATATGCTTTAGCTAAGCCTGCGTCTCTTCAATGGCAATGATCTTTCACAAAATCACCTTTACATATTCCGTCAACGGAATGTATTAGACGCATAAAAGGACGCGCCATGACCAAATTTCCGAAAGCGCTTCAGCGCTACCTGCCCATTCTGACATGGTCACGAGAGTATAACCGTGACACATTTCTAAGCGACGCGGTTGCGGCGGTGATTGTCACGATCATGCTCATCCCGCAGTCTCTGGCCTATGCGCTGCTCGCGGGCCTGCCCGCCGAAATGGGGCTTTATGCCTCCATCTTACCGCTGGTGGCCTATGCCATCTTCGGGACAAGCCGCGCACTGGCAGTCGGGCCTGTCGCTGTGGTGTCACTGATGACAGCCGCCGCAATCGGCAACCTTGGCCTGACAGACGCGGCCTCCGTGGCCCTCGCGGCGGGAACGCTGGCCTTCATGTCTGGCGCTTTGCTGACGCTCATGGGGGTGATGCGACTCGGGTTTCTTGCAAATTTTCTAAGCCACCCCGTGATTGCAGGGTTTATCACAGCCTCGGGGCTGTTGATTGCCACAAGCCAGCTCAAACACATCTTTGGCATTGAAGCCCATGGCCATACGCTGCCGCAAATCCTTGGCGCGCTGAGCGCGCATCTGGGAGAAATCAACCTTGTCACGCTGGTGATTGGGGTCAGTGCAACTGCATTTCTGTTCTGGGTCCGCAAAGGCCTTAAACCCCTGTTGCTCCGCCTCGGGCTGCGACCACGGCTGGCTGACATCGGCGCAAAGGCAGGGCCTGTTGCGGCTGTGGCCGTGACAACTCTCGCGGTTTGGGGCTTCGGACTTCAGGACATGGGCGTCAAAATTGTCGGTGATGTCCCGCAAGGCCTGCCGCCCTTAACGATACCGTCTTTCAGCCCGTCGCTCTGGAGTGACTTATTTGTGTCGGCGGTTTTGATTTCGGTGATCGGCTTCGTCGAATCTGTCTCGGTGGCGCAGACCCTGGCGGCCAAGAAGCGCCAACGCATCGAACCCGACCAAGAGCTGATCGGCCTCGGAACGTCCAACATCGCCGCCGCGATTTCAGGCGGATACCCTGTCACTGGCGGCTTTGCACGCTCGGTTGTGAACTTTGATGCAGGATCGGAAACACCCGCCGCAGGGGCTTTCACAGCGATCGGGATCCTGCTTGCGGCGCTTTTTCTCACGCCGCTGTTGCACTTCCTACCCAAAGCCACGCTCGCCGCCACGATCATTGTTGCGGTGCTGAGCCTTGTTGATTTCAGTGTCCTAAAACGGGCCTGGGGATATTCCAAAGTCGATTTCGCCGCTGTTGCGGCGACCATTTTGCTGACCCTCGGATTTGGCGTTGAAATCGGGGTCTCCGCAGGTGTCCTGATTGCCATCGGGCTGCACCTTTATGCCACCTCGCGCCCCCATGTGGCCGAAGTCGGCCTTGTGCCTGGCACCCAGCATTTTCGCAACATACACCGCCATGCTGTCCAAACCCTGCCCCATCTGGTGAGCCTGCGGGTGGATGAGAGCCTCTATTTTGCCAATGCGCGTTTTTTAGAAGATTATGTCAGCGCGCGGGTGGTCTGTGATGCGCCTTTGAGCGATGTGGTCCTGATGTTTTCGGCGGTGAACGAAGTCGATCTTTCGGCGCTGGAAAGTCTTGAGGCGCTGAACCTCAAACTGAAAGATATGGGCATCAAACTGCATCTGAGCGAGGTGAAAGGCCCTGTCATGGACCGTCTGAAACGGAGCCATTTTCTGGCCGACCTGACGGGGGATATTTATCTGTCACAATATGACGCTTGGGTGGCGCTGAAAGGCTGAGCGGGCTTCGCATTTTCGCTGCGCGAAAATCCGACCCGCCGGGGGGCCAGCCCCCCGGCCCCCCGAGATATTTTTAGAAAGAAAAAGACAGGCGAGAGAGCATAAAAAAGGCCCGCGCAGATGGCGGGCCTTTGATCACTGTGTTGCGCAGGCTTAGGCCACGTCAAATTCGAGGGGTTTGACCTGTTGGAACATCCCTGTCGCTTTGAGCTTCTGGAGCACGGCCTCTTCGGGCTGTGCATCAAGATAGAGCAGTGCAATCGCCTCACCGCCCGCCGCCGAGCGGCCGAGTGTAAAGTTGGCGATATTGACGCCACTCTCGCCCATGGTCTGGCCCAATGTGCCAATGATGCCAGGGATATCGTCATTGGTTGTGTAGAGCATATGGCGGCCCACTTCGGCGTCGATGTTGATCCCTTTGATCTGGATAAAGCGCGGCTTGCCGTCAGAGAAGACTGTGCCGCCAATGGAGCGCTCGCGCTTGTCTGTGACCACGGTCACTTTGACATAGCCGTCAAACACGCCTGACTTGTCCTGACTTGTCGTCGAGATTTTGACGCCGCGCTCTTTGGCGATCACCGGTGCGGAGACCATGTTCACATCGGGCGTCACGGTTTTCATGATCCCTGCCACGACGGCACAGTTGAGCGCTTCGAGGTTCATTTCGGAGGCGGCGCCGTCATAGAGGATATTGATCGCTTTGATCGGCTCGTCTGTGAGCTGGCCGATGAAGTTTCCGAGATGACCCGAGAGGGAAATCCACGGCCCCATGACCTTGGCTTCTTCGGCTGTCACGCTGGGCATATTGAGCGCGTTTTCGACAGCCCCTGTGAGCAGGTAGTTTGACATCTGCTCGGCCACTTGCAGCGCCACGTTCTCTTGGGCTTCGGTTGTGGCTGCGCCCAAGTGGGGCGTGCAAACCACATTGGGCAGGCCAAAGAGCGGGTTTTCTGTGGCGGGTTCCTGAGAGAAGACATCAAAGGCGGCGCCCGCAACATGGCCCGATTTGAGCGCATCGGCGAGGGCCTCTTCGTCCACAAGGCCGCCGCGCGCGCAGTTGACGATCCGCACGCCTTTCTTGGTTTTGGCAAGGTTTTCGCGGCTCAGGATGTTCTTGGTCTGCTCGGTAAAGGGCACATGAAGCGTGATGAAATCCGCCCGCGCCAGAAGCTCGTCGAGCTCGACTTTTTCGACCTGCATCTTCTCGGCTTTTTCCACAGAGAGGAACGGATCATAGGCCACAACCTTCATTTTGAGGCCGCGGGCACGGTCGCAGACGATCCCGCCGATGTTGCCTGCGCCGATGACGCCAAGGGTTTTGTTTGTCAGCTCAACGCCCATGAACTTGGACTTCTCCCATTTGCCCGCATGGGTCGAGGCGCTGGCCTCAGGGATCTGGCGCGCAACGGCGAACATCATGGCGATCGCGTGCTCTGCTGTTGTGATCATATTGCCGAAGGGTGTATTCATGACGATCACACCCTTCTTGGAGGCGGCGTCTTTGTCGATATTGTCGGTGCCGATGCCTGCGCGGGCGATCACCTTGAGCTTGTTGGCAGCAGCCAGGATCGTCGGTGTGACCTTGGTCGCCGAGCGGATCGCAAGGCCGTCATAATCACCAATCGCGGCGGCGAGCGCCTCTTTGTCTTTGCCAAGCTCGGGGCGGAAATCCACCTCGATGCCACGGTCGCGGAAAATCTGAACAGCGGTTTCGCTGAGTTTGTCGGAGACGAGAACTTTGGGAGCCATGGTGAGCATCCTTTATTTGAATATCAGGGAAAGGAGGCGCGCAGCTTCTGCGCACCTCGGGAATTATGCGTTGATTTCGGCTTCAAAGGCCCAAGCCAGCCACGGCAGAAGCGCTTTGATATCTGCCGTCTCGACCGTGCCGCCACACCAGATGCGCAGGCCTGCGGGCGCGTCGCGATAAGCACCAATGTCATAAGCGACATTCTCGGCCTCAAGGCGCTTGGCCACGGCTTTGGCAAAGGCAGCGCCATCGGTGATCCGCGCGTCTGTGAACTTGAGACAGACCGATGTGTTGGAGCGCGTGGCAGGATCCACCGCGAGGTTTTCGATCCAGTCGTTGGCGGCACAGAAGTCAAACACCGCCTGCGCATTGGCATCGGCCCGCGCGATCAGGCCCTTCAGCCCGCCGACAGAGCGCGCCCAGTCAAGCGCATAGAGATAGTCTTCAACCGCCAACATCGAGGGCGTATTAATCGTCTCGCCGCGGAAAATACCATCAATCAGCTTGCCGCCTTTGGTGAGGCGGAAAATCTTTGGCATCGGCCAAGGCGGCGTATAGGTTTCGAGCCGCTCCACAGCGCGGGGGCTGAGAATCAGAATGCCGTGGGCCGCTTCGCCGCCGAGCACTTTCTGCCAGCTGAAGGTGGTGACATCGAGCTTGTCCCAAGGCAGGTCTTGCGCGAAGGCGGCTGAAGTTGCGTCACAAATCGTCAGGCCCGCGCGGCGCGCAGGGATAGCCTCGCCCGAAGGCATCCGCACACCCGCCGTGGTGCCGTTCCAGGTGAAGACAACGTCAGTGTCATAATCCAGCGCCGCCATATCGACGATCTCGCCGTAATCAGCTGTCTTGACGGTCGCGTCGAGCTTGAGCTGCTTCACAACATCCGTGACCCAGCCTGCGCCGAAGCTTTCCCATGCGACCATGGTCACAGGGCGTGCGCCCAAGAGGCTCCACATCGCCATTTCCACAGCGCCCGTATCGGAGGCGGGGACAATCCCGATGTGATACTCGGCAGGAACGCCGAGCAGCTCGCGTGTTTCTTCAATCGCGGCTTTGAGCTTGTCTTTGCCCACAGCGGCACGATGCGAGCGGCCCAAAGGCGCGCTGTCTAGCTGTTGCAAATTGAATGAGGGGTATTTGGCGCATGGGCCAGAAGAGAAACGCGGGTTCGTCGGCCGCGCGGCCGGTTTTGAAATATCAATCATGATACCCTTCCAGATATAAGCCCCTCGTTAGGGAGGGGTGTCCTGCCATCCGAGCTAAAGCGCGCAGCCCCCTTTCGCAAGCGCAGAAATGACGCTATCACGCCGCTTGAAGCCCAAAATGCGACATGAACGACTACGATCGGAAACTTAGCCATGTATACCGTTACCCTTCTCAGCTCTCCCAAGGTGCCCTGCCTTGAGGCCTCTCTCCTTGGCGCTCTTCAGACGGCCTGGGGCGGCGGCGATGCGCGCTGGCTGGCGCAGGGCGAGGCGGCAGAGTTTGAGATCGGCCAAATGCCCGCAAACCAATGGGCTGTCTGGGCTGATGTTCAGGCTCTGGGTGTCGATTTGATCGTGCAGCCGACAAAAGGCCGCCAAAAGAAGATGCTGCTCGCGGATATGGACAGCACTATGATCAACGAAGAGTGCATCGACGAGCTGGCCGAAGTGGCGGGCGTTGGCGCTTATGTCAAAGAGATTACAGCCAAGGCTATGAACGGCGAGCTTGATTTTGAAGGCGCGCTCACCGAGCGGGTGGCGCTGCTTGCCGGGCTGGACGAGGCGATCATCGCCAAGGTCTTGGCCGAGCGGATCAGCCTGATGGCGGGCGGCCCTCAGCTGCTTGCCACCATGAAGGCAAACGGCGCTTATGCCGCGCTCGTCTCGGGCGGGTTTACGGCCTTCACAAGCGCGATAGCCGCCAAGCTCGGCTTTGACGAAAACCGCGCCAACACATTGCTGACCGAGGGCGGCAAGCTCACAGGCAAGGTTGGGCTGCCTATTCTGGGCCGCGAGGCCAAAGTGCAGGCGCTGGAAGAGATCACCGCGCGCCTCGGGCTAACAGAGCAAGATGTGCTCGCCGTGGGCGACGGGGCCAATGACCTTGGAATGCTGACCCGCGCAGGCAGCGGCGTGGCGCTCCACGCCAAGCCGAGCGTCGCTGCCGAATGCGACATCAGGATCAACCACGGGGACCTGACCGCGCTGCTCTATGTGCAGGGCTATGCGCGGGAGGCCTTTGCGCAGGTCTGAGGGCTTGCAGAGAGATCGGATTTTTCCTTCGGAAAAAATCCGACCCGTGGGGGAGCTTTGCTCCCCCGATTCATAAGCCTTGGGGCTTATGAATCCCCCCCTCAGGATATTTTGAGAAAGAAAAAGGCCAAGCGGGTTGCGCAGGCAAACGGCTTGGATCGCACCATAAAAAAACGGGGCAGCGCCATGCTGCCCCGTCTCGTTTCATGTCCCTTTTGGGCTTAGGCTTTCCAGCCAACCGCCGCAGGGTCGATCTCAAAACCGATGTGGTGCTCACCACCGCCAAGACCATCCTTGGTGTGGTTGTAAAGCGAGCGCCAATACGGCTGGATCGTCACAGCGTCGCCCTGCAACATCTTCTCGCCTTTTTCCATCAGGCCTTTACGCTTTTCAACATCAGGTGTCGCCAGCGCTTCGGTCAGAAGCGCGTCAAACTCTGGGTTGGCATAGCCGAACTCGTTCCAGGCTTCGCCCGAACGGTAGGCAAGCGCCCAGATTTGCACGCCAAGCGGGCGCGCGTTCCAGTTTGTCGAGCTGAACGGATATTTGACCCAGTCGTTCCAGAACGTCGAACCAGGCAGAACCGTGCGCTTCACGTTAAAGCCCGCATCGCGCAGCTGGGCGGCTACAGCGTCGGTTGTGTTTTTGCGCCAAGCATCGTCAATCGAGAGAATTTCCATCTCGAAATCACCCATACCTGCTTCGTCCAGAAGCGCTTTTGCGCCCGCTGGATCATGCTTTGGCATACCGATGTCGACATACTCAGGGTGCGCAGGGGCAACATGGTGGTTTGCCGCAACAGCGCCACGGCCTTCATATCCCAGCTCAAGCAGCACGTTATTGTCCACAGCCATCGCAATCGCCTGACGGACGCGCTTGTCCGCGTAGGGCTTCTTGCCATCGATTTCAGCAAGCTGGTTGGGGCGGATAACGATTGTCGCCGAGGTCACAACTTCGTGCTGGTTCCAGCCGTCCATGCTGCCCAGAATGTCGATAAAATCGCCATCTACAGAATACAGCATATCGATTTCGTCGGCTTCTGCCGCCGCAACCCAAGCTGAAGGGTCAACGCCATAGTCGATATACTCAACCCGCTCAGCCCATGCGCCGTTGCCTTTGTTCCACCAGTGGTCATCATTGCGCACAAGAACGCCCTTCACACCGACTTCAAGGCTTTCGGGCAGGTATGGCCCTGTGCCGACCGCGTTTGTGGTCATATCGTCGAAATTGATGTCCTTGTGGTAGACTGCGGCAGGGTAGTCGGCCATGCCAGCAATAATCGAGATGTCAGGCGCAGGCAGGTTCAGCTTCACAGTGTGGCTGTCAACAACTTCAATCGCGCCGTCAAGCGCCTTGCCAGTGTCGGCATCAATCAGCGTTGCCATACGGCCCGCCATCGAGTTGCCTTCCACGGCTTTGTCACACCAGTCGGCGATCACACGAGCCACATCTGCGGATGTGAAGTCTTCGCCGTTGTTCCACTTAACGCCTTTGCGCACGTTCAGCGTATAGGTTGTCGCGTCGTCGCTGACATCCCAGCTTTCCAGAAGGTAAGGTGAGAACGAGCCGTCGTTGTTCCATTTGACAAGATATTCGAGCCAGCCGCGCGAGAAGTTCGCGATTTGTGACCAGTCATAAGAGCGCGGGTCTTTGAGCGCGCGGACTTCTTGCTGGATGCGAACTGTGCCGCCTTCTTTCATTGCACCTGCCGCGCTAGCGGGAGCGGCCATGCCGAGCATCCCGTAGGCTGTTGCCGCTGTGGCACCAAAGGTGCTGGCCATAGCGAGAAACTCGCGGCGGCTGACGTCATCTGTTCCAACTTTAGCAGCCTGGTCCGTGATCGTTTTGGACATCGGCTTGCCGGTGCGTGTGAAAAATTCCATATTTTTCCTCCCTGAGAGAGCGTTATCGCTCTTCATTTCATTTTGCTGTTTGCGCAGCAGTCTTGATTGCCCGAAGGCACCGTAGGGGAGCCTAGCAGGGAATCCCCATTGGGCAACCCTTTCCTTTTCACAATTTCACGCGCAATTTTTATAACATCGCGTCTCACTCTGGCGCACTCTGGCGCAGAGGCTAGGCGTCAGACCGCTCCCCAGTCGGGTGCGATACGCCGCCCGCTCCGCTGGAATTCCCCTCAAAGCCTTGACCTTTTCGCCCCCAGACATGACATCAAACGCAACAACAAAAGGAAAGCCCATGCCAGAAGCCAACACCACAGCGCTCGACTTTCTCAAGACACGCCGCTCGCGCCCCGCCAAGACACTTGTCGCCCCTGGCCCCTCCAGAACAGAGCTGGAGGCACTCCTGACGCTCGCAGCGCGCACCCCTGATCACGGCAAACTTGAGCCATGGCGCTTTGTGGTGATTGAAGGCGAGGCCATGGCGGCCCTCTCCGGCGCGGCGGGCCAAATCGCAGAGCAGCTTGGCTATGACGCCGAAAAAACGGCAAAAGCACGCAGCCAGTTTGATCAGGGCATTTGCGCCGTCGCGGTGATTGAAAGCCCCGTTCTGTCGGAAAAAATACCTGCCATTGAGCAAACATATTCGGCGGGTGCTGTCTGTCTTGCCCTGCTCAATGCCGCGCTTGCCTCGGGCTGGGGGGCCAACTGGCTTTCAGGCGCGATCAGCCATGAGCGGCTGTTTGCCGAGAGCGCTATGGGCCTTACCCCGCATGAGCGCATCGCAGGCTTTATTCATATCGCAACAGAAACACACACACCGCCCGACCGCCCCCGCCCCGACATCAAGGCCAAGACAACATGGCTCTAGGCGTCATTCTCCGCGCCTTTGCGCTGGCCCTCGGGCAGATGACAGACAGGCGCTTTTTGCGGGTGCTGCTGCTCGGCGTCGGGCTGACACTGGCGCTGCTGGTGGCGGCTTACGCGGGCTGGCTCTGGCTTGTGCAGGCGCTTGTCGGCCCCGAAGTTTACCTGCCCTTTCTGGGCAAGGTGAGCTGGCTCGCCGATCTTGTGTCTGGCGCGTCGCTGCTGTTGATGCTGATCTTGTCCACATTTCTCATGGTGCCTGTCGCCTCGGCGATCACCTCTTTGTTTTTGGAGGACGTGGCACAGGCCGTCGAAGCGCGGCATTACCCCCAGCGCGCGGCCGCCCAACCCCTCGGCTTTCTGGACAGCTTGCGCGACACCCTCGGCTTTCTCGGTGTGCTGATTGCGGCAAACCTCTTGGCTGTCCTGCTCTATCTGGTCTTCATGCCATTTGCCCTGTTGATTTTCTGGGGCCTCAACGGGTTTTTGCTCGGGCGGGAATATTTCACCCTTGCCGCAGCGCGCCATGTCGGGCGACCCGAAGCCAAAAGGCTGCGCCGCAAACACTTTTTCACCATATGGCTTGCCGGAATTCTGATGGCGGCCCCCCTCAGCATTCCACTGGTGAACCTGTTTATCCCGATCTTAGGCGCGGCGACATTTACCCATCTGTTTCACTCGCTTCCGACTCCAAGGGCGCCATACGCTGATACATATCAAGATCGCGCACTGTGATCGTGCCAGAGACAACGATATAAAAGATCACAGCCCAAAGCGCGGCTGCAATCGCTGTGGTGATCCAGGCTTTTTTCTTTAGGCCATGCTCATGGGGCGCGCCGGCTTGGGTTCCATAGACAATTTCGCCCACGTCGCCCTGCGTTTTGAGGCGAAAGGGAATGACTGTGAGAAACGTCACAAACCACAAAACAGCATAAAGCACGATGGCCGAAGTAATACCCATGAGAGGCTATCCTTATGAAAAAAGCATTCTTTGCGCAGGGTCTTTGCGCAGTCTGTTAGACTTGTTCCAGCTCGACAAGACAGCCGTTGAAATCTTTGGGGTGCAGAAAGAGCACAGGCTTGCCATGGGCGCCGATCTTTGGCTCGCCCGTGCCCAGAACACGCGCTCCTGTTGACTTGAGATGATCCCGCGCCGCGATGATATCATCCACCTCATAACAGACATGGTGAATGCCGCCTGAGGGGTTTTTCTCCAGAAAGCCGTTGATCGGGCTATCCTCACCCAGAGGGTAAAGCAGCTCGATCTTGGTGTTTGGCAGCTCGATAAAGACAACCGTCACGCCATGGTCAGGCTCATCCTGTGGCGCGCCGACTTTAGCGCCCAGCGCGTTGGCATATTGCGCAGATGCGGCCTCAAGGTCAGGCACAGCGATAGCAACGTGATTAAGACGTCCGATCATTTGATCCTCCAGAACAGGTTTCTGGCCCTTATCGCCTGCGCCGCGTCGCATCGCAAGGAGCGCAAAGTCGCAGGCTCCCAAGTCAGGCCCAAAAGCAGGCGTCCAGTTAACCAACTGTTAGCCGTGTTTGTCTAGGTTGAGATTCGAAAACACTTTTGCTGCATAAGGAGCTGCCCGATGGACGATTTGACCCCACTTGCCCTCACCACATCTCCCACCTCCTCGCGCCCCCTTCTGGGGCTGACTGTGCTTGCAGTGGAAGATAGCCTCTATGCCTGTGAGGCGCTGCGCCTCCTTTGCCTGCGCAGCGGGGCGCGCATCCGCAGGGCCGACTGCATCGCCTCCGCCAAACGCCACCTCAAAGTATATCGCCCCTCGGTGATTCTGGTTGATGTCGGCCTGCCTGACGGGTCAGGCCTTGATCTCATTCATGAGCTATCGACCCTGTCTCCCCGTATCAACATCATCCTCGGCCTGTCGGGCGATGACGGCATGAAAGCAAAAGCCATGGCCGCGGGGGCAGACGGGTTTCTCGCCAAGCCGATCGAGAGCATTGCCCAGTTTCAGGAGGCCATTCTCGCCCATTTGCCACAGGACAGCCGCCCCCTCGGCCTGCGCGTCATCAAAGACGAACGTGTCACCCCGGACCCGATCGCCTATACGGATGATCTGTCTCATGTCGCGCAACTGATCAACGAGGGCTATGATGACCGCCAGATTGGCTATGTCGCGCAATTCGTGACCGGCCTCGCCAAAAGCGCGCGCGACGAGGCGCTCACCCATGCGGGCGAAGCGCTTGCCAAGGCCCACGCCTTACACCTTCCGACCCACCAGCCCATCGCCACCCTTGCGGGCCTTGTGCAACAACGCCTCGATCGACCCGTCGCGATTTGAGAGCACAGAGGCCGCCAAACCTTCCCCAAAATGGAGCAAGAATCGCCCCACCCACGGCCCAAAGCCGCCACAATCGCGGGGCAATGTAACGTCATCGGCAGATGCCCTTGCATGGAGATGACTATGGAAACGGTCTTTCAAAAGTTTGTCAGCGAAGAAAAAGGCGCTGTCACGGTCGACTGGGTTGTTCTGGGTTTGGGCGTTCTGTCACTCTGTGCTGCGGTTTTTGGCACAGTTCAAGCAGGCTCAGCTCAAGCGAGCACAACAAATTTGACGGACGGAACAGGCGTCTACCTGCAAGCGAGCGCACCACTTGATAACGTATGACCCCGACAGCCGATCCTGGGGCGCTAACCCTAGCCAATGAGCCTTGGGTCTGCGCCCAACTCCAGCCCCGGAAAAACACTGCGCTCGATCAGGCTTTTCTCAAGCCCGAAGAGGTCGCGCATCAGCCAGCCCGAAAAGGCGCGCACATCGCGCGTCGGCATCAGATCGCGCCGCTGATAGAGCGCCGCTTCGTCCAGGCCAGGCCACTCTGACCAGACCCGCCCGCCCCGCAAAGCGCCACCAGACAAAACCATCAGCCCCCCCGTGCCGTGATCAGAGCCGCCATTGCCGTTGAGCCGCGCCGTGCGGCCAAATTCGGTCATGGCCACAACAGCGGTTTTGCCCCAAATATCCGCCCCAAGGCTGCCCTGCAAACTCAAGATCACCTCGGCCAACCGGTTGAGCGGTTGCGCCAGCGTGCGCGACTGGTTGGCGTGGGTGTCCCAGCCATTGAGCGAAAACGCCGCAATCCGCGCAGGCCCCACAAGCTTTGAGGCCGCAAATTCAGCAATCTGGAGATGCCCCCCGCCCTTCGCCGCCGCGCGGGCGCTGTCGCTCATGGCGCTCATCACGCTTTCGCCAAGCGCGCCTTCCTCGCCCGCCATCATGGCGGCGCCCTCTCCAGAGAGGGCCACCGCCTCGCCAAAAGCCGCCTCAAACAGCGGATCGCCCTGCATCAGCCTCTCGGCCAGTCGCAGGCCCTGCGGCGTCAGCCCGTATAGCCCCGCATCCGGCGACCAATTGGCAACAGGCGCAGCCCCCTTCATCAAAAGCATATCGCCGCTCCCCACCGCATAGGCCGTCTCGCTGTGCACCGCAGGATAGCTTTGCAACAGACGGTTGAGCCAGCCGTCGCGCAGAGTGCCATCAAGATCCGCGCCCCCCGCCTCCAGCAAATCCTGCCCGTCAAAATGGCTGCGCTTGTCGCGATAGGGCGTCGAAACGGCATGGGCAAAGCCCAGATCGCCCGCCGCCCAGAGCGGCATCAGCCCCGCCAAAGCAGGGTTGAGCGCGAAAAACCCGTCAAGGTCTTGGCCCTAGCCGATCTGCGCTTGATCGGCACGGCCCTTCAGCCTGCCAAAATCACGGTCGCCATAGGGGCGCAGCGCGTCCAGCCCGTCCATCCCGCCGCGCAAAATGATGACAACCAAGCGGTTCTCCCATGTGCCACTGGCAAAGGTCACTGGCGTGAGCAAAGGGCTGGCCGCCGCCGTGCAGCCTAGCCCCATGAGAAAAGCACGCCGATTGAGAGGGGACATCTGCATCGGTTACATCCTTTGAAACGCGGGCGAGGCCAGCACAAGCCCGACCCCTGTGCGCCTGTCTTCGGCGGCATTGGCAGCAAAGCGGAGCGCCTCGGGCACATTGCGCCCAAGCGCCGCGCTCACAAACTCTCGCGGATCAGGCAGCTCGGCCAAAAGCCCCTGCGGCGCGCTCATCGCCCAATCGACCCGCGCGGCAAAACGCTGTGGCGTGATCCACTCGCCGTCGTCTTCGGGCCAACCGTCGGGGCCAAGCGGCTCCTCCCAGGTCTGCCCCATGAGGCGCATCGGGACTGTGAAGGCCAAGCGGATCGCTTTCCAGTCATTCACCGCAAGCGCCTCATTGGGAACCGACAGCGCCCGCAGCGCCGAGCCGATAAAATCCACGGGCTGTTTTACATTCACAAAATCGGGCGCCCAAGCGGCAGGGTGAGAGAGCATCGCATGGGTCATCTCGCCCAGATGCCCGCCTGTTTCAAGATAGCGCGCCTCCATAACCGCCACGAGCGCAGGGTCAGGCCGGTCGGAGACAAAATGCACCGCCATCTTTTGCGCCAGATGCCGCGCTGTGGCAGGGTGGCGGGCCAGATCCTCAAGGGCGGCGTGAACATCAGCCAAAGCCGTTGCGCCGCCGCCATAGCTCTTGCCCAAAACCGTCTCGGCCCCGGGCTGGGCAAAGTCATCCCGAAATCCGAAGACCCCGTCCTGACTGTATGTCAGCCCCGTGAGCAGCTCGGCAAGCTCGGTCACATCCCTTTGAGAATATGGCCCACCAACGCCCAGCGTGTGAAGCTCAAGTATCTCGCGGGCGAGATTTTCGTTCAGCCCGTTGTTTTTCTTTTGGCCCGCGACACTGTCGGGGCCGACGGAGGCCTTCTGGTCAAGATAATGCAGCATCACCGGCTGCGCCGTGACTGCCTTGAGCATATCGGCGAAAGACCCCGCGACATAGGGGCGAATCGCACTTTCGACATAGGGCGATGTCGCGCGTTTCATCACGCTGACCTTGCCCCGCGCGGTAAAGTGATCACCCCAGAAAAAAGCGAGCCGCTCGCGCAGGCCGTCTTGCGTATGCGCACGGCGGCGCAACGCCTGCCAGAGCCAGCGCTGCTGGGCCTTGCGCGCGCGGCGCTTTTCCACGCCGATGTCCTGTGTCGCCTTCTCGGCGGCCTGCGAGCCGCGATCGGCGCGGCGGATTTCCCAAAGCGCAGTCACCCGCGCGATCCGCGCCGCAAACTCCTCAAAAGGCTCGATTTTATATGTCTGGGCCGCATGATCCCTACCAGTGAGGCGGCGCATCATGTCGTCAATATCGCGCGGCCCGCGCAACCGCGGCGACAGGCCTGTGCCAAAGCGTATCTCGGCTATTTCACGCGTAAAACTCAAAGCACTCACTCCACACACAGGCGCAGAGTAGCATTTATTTCTGTGAGGGGGAGAGAATTATGCAGTGCATTTAACAGTCAGCAAGCTTGCGCCAGCCTCTGTCGAATTTCGCTTTGCAAAATCCGACCGGCCGGGGGCTTTGCCCCCGGACCCCCAGGATATTTTTAGAAAGAAAAAGGGCTTACTCTTGCACAATGGTGCGCAGGTTCAGCTCCATCAGCTGTTCTGAAAGAGGCTCGCTTGGCGCGTTCATCATCAGGTCTTCGGCGCGCTGGTTCATCGGGAACATGATGACTTCGCGGATGTTCTGCTCTTCGGCCAGAAGCATGACCATACGGTCGATCCCTGCGGCGCAGCCGCCGTGGGGCGGGGCGCCATATTGGAAGGCATTGACCATACCGCCAAAGCGCTTTTCGACTTCGTCCTTGCCATAGCCCGCAATCTCGAAGGCCTTGAACATGATCTCTGGTTTGTGGTTTCGGATTGCGCCGGAGACCAGCTCGTAGCCGTTGCAGGCGAGGTCATATTGGTAGCCAAGCACCTCAAGCGGATCGCCCATGAGCGCGTCCATGCCGCCTTGGGGCATGGAGAACGGGTTGTGCTCGAAGTCGATCTTGCCGCTTTCTGCGTCTTTCTCATAGATCGGGAAATCCACGATCCAGCAGAAGGCGAAGCGGTCTTTGTCTGTCAGGCCAAGCTCTTCGCCGATCACGTTGCGGGCGCGCCCTGCGACGGCCTCGAACTGTTTGGGCTTGCCGCCAAGGAAGAAGGCCGCATCGCCGACGCCAAGGCCGAGCTGTTGGCGGATCGCTTCGGTGCGCTCGGGGCCGATGTTTTTGGCCAGCGGGCCTGCCGCTTCCATGCCGTCGCCTTGGTCACGCCAGAAGATATAGCCCATCCCCGGCAGGCCTTCTTTTTGAGCAAATGCGTTCATCCGGTCACAGAACTTGCGGCTGCCGCCTGTCGGGGCGGGGATGGCGCGGATCTCTGTGCCGTCTTGCTCCAGAAGCTTGGCAAAGATCGCAAAGCCCGAGCCGCGGAAGTGCTCGGAGGTATCCTGCATCTTGATCGGGTTGCGCAGGTCGGGCTTGTCCGAACCATACCATTTCGCCGCATCGCGGTAGCTGATCTGCGGCCATTCGCTGTCGACTTTCTTACCGCCACCAAACTCTTCAAACACGCCCTGCATCACCGGCTGGATCGTGTCAAAGACGTCTTGCTGCTCAACAAAGCTCATCTCAAGATCAAGCTGGTAGAAGTCTGTCGGCGAGCGGTCGGCGCGCGGGTCTTCGTCGCGAAAGCACGGCGCGATCTGGAAGTATTTGTCAAAGCCCGAGACCATGATCAGCTGTTTGAACTGCTGCGGCGCTTGCGGCAGGGCATAGAATTTGCCGGGGTGCAGGCGGCTTGGCACGAGAAAGTCGCGCGCGCCTTCGGGGCTGGAAGCCGTGATGATCGGCGTCTGGTATTCGCGAAAGCCCTTGTCCCACATACGGCGGCGAATGCTTGAGACCATGTCAGAGCGCAGGTGCATATTGGCCTGCATCTTGTCGCGGCGCAGATCAAGATAGCGATAGCGCAGGCGCGTTTCCTCGGGGTATTCCTGATCGCCAAAGACCATCAAAGGAAGCTCGGCCGCCGCGCCAAGCACTTCCATATCGCGCACAAAAACCTCGATCTCGCCGGTGGGCAGCTTGGGGTTCACAAGGCTCGCGTCGCGCGCCTTCACTTCGCCGTCAATGCGCACACACCACTCAGAGCGCAGCTTTTCCACGGCCGCAAAAGCAGGGCTGTCAGGATCGCAGATCAGCTGGGTCATCCCGTAAGTGTCGCGCAAGTCGATAAAGAGCACGCCGCCGTGATCGCGGATACGATGAACCCAGCCCGAGAGGCGAACGGTTTCGCCGACATTGGCGTGGGTCAGATCAGCGCAAGTCTGGCTGCGATAGGCGTGCATGGGTCATTCCTTTTCAGGGCATCTGGTGTGCATATAAAGCTCGCGCCGATACACATGGCCCAAGGGCAAAAGTCAAGCCATGTGGCACGGAAGACTCTGTTGCCACGGCGTTTTCACGTCGTTTCTATTCAAGCGCGGCGCGATATGCCATTTTCGCACAAAATAACGAGCGGTTTCCCGATCATGCAACGCCTCGCCTATCCTGTTTGCGCCCTGATGTTTTCAGGGCTGTGTCTTGCGCTGTTTTTCAACACCCCATCGCCAGACCTGAGCGCGCTCTATCTGGCAGGCTATGCCGTCGCCAATGGGCTGCCCGATACGCTCTATGCGCTTGGCCCCGAAGGGCTTGGCGGCGCGCCCGCCGCTGAGCAACACGCCCTGATCGCCGAGATCGGGCTGCGCACCACAGACCCTGTTGCGCCCTTTGTCTATCCGCCGCTTTGGGCGTGGCTTGTGGCGCCGTTCACAGAGCTTCTGACGCTGAAGGCCTTTCAAAACGGCGTCTTGGTTTTACACGTCGCAATGCTCAGCGTGTCTGTCGGGCTGGCGTGGAAAGTTGTGCGCCCGCCGCATATGACGCTGGCGCAGTTTGTCTGTGTCGGCTTTGCTTTTCTGGCCGTCTCGGCCCCCGCCATAGACGCCATTGCCCAAAACACACCGCAGATCGCCACGCTCTTTCTGGTGCTTCTGGCCTTTGAGCGCTACCGCGCCAGCAGCTTTGCCATGGCAGGGATGATCCTCGCTGTCGCTGCGGCCTTCAAGCTTTCACCGCTGTTTCTGGTGCTGATTTTCATTCTAGAGCGCAACGCGCGGGCGACAGGCGCCTTTGCTCTAACAGGCGCTGCCCTTGCGGCTATGAGCGTGGCGCTGGCGGGCTGGCCGCTTCACGCGCGCTTTCTGGGCCTGCTCGCAGACATCGACGCCGTGATCCTTTTTGACAAAAGCAACTACGCCCCCGAAGTTGTGCTCTATCAGCTGAAAGCCCTCCTGACAGGCAGCACCCTCAGCCAACAGCCCCCAAGCCTGCCCGAGCCGTTCTGGCTCAGCACTGTCATGGCCGCGCTCATGCTGGCGGCGCTGGCAGCGCTGATCTTGATGCGGCCCCGCCTTGTGCCTGGCACGGCTGTGCCAGTCTTGTTGCTGGGGTTTGGGCTTGCCACGGCGCTGTTTGGGCCTGTGTCTTGGGCGCTCTACTTTACGCTGCCGCTGTTGCTGCTGCCGACGCTGTTTCACATTATGTCGCGTAAGGCGGCATGGCGCTGGATTATTGCAATCGGAGCCTTACAAAGCCTGCCTTTGACTCAGCTCTATGCCCAGATCAGCGACAGCCTCTATGTCACCTCGCTGATGGGCGTGCTCTGCTACATGGGCCTTCTTGTGGTTCTGGTGGGCCTCGTCTTTCGCGCGGTTCGCTTTCAGCCCGACGTGCCACTGCCCTTCCGCTAAGCCGCGCTGCGCCAAAGCGCCTCACCGATAAAGCGTTTTGCAAAAAAGCTCTCTCACAGCCTTTTTGCGAAGCGCTTTGGGCTTGCACCCACGGCCCCCATGGCTATAACCCACGACAATTTGCGCGCACCTGCCTGCGCGCCATTCTGCTGCAAAAATGATGGGAGCCCCAGATGCCGAAGAGAGACGATATCAAATCGATCATGATCATCGGAGCGGGCCCCATTATCATCGGGCAAGCCTGCGAATTTGACTACTCGGGCACACAGGCCTGCAAAGCGCTCAAGGAAGAGGGCTACCGCGTCATTCTGGTAAACTCGAACCCCGCCACGATCATGACAGACCCCGAGCTTGCCGACGCCACCTATATCGAGCCGATCACCCCCGAGGTCGTCGCCAAGATTATCGAAAAAGAGCGCCCCGATGCGCTCCTGCCCACAATGGGCGGCCAGACAGGCCTCAACACCTCGCTTGCGCTTGAGGAAATGGGCGTGCTTGAGAAATTCGGCGTCGAGATGATCGGCGCGACCCGCGACGCGATTGAGATGGCCGAAGACCGCAAGCTCTTCCGCGAAGCGATGGACCGCCTCGGGATCGAAAACCCGAAGGCCACAATCATCACCGCACCCAAGAAAGACAACGGCAGCGCCGATCTTGACGCTGGCGTGCAGCTCGCGCTTGCCGACCTCGAAGAGATCGGCCTCCCCGCCATCATCCGCCCCGCCTTCACCATGGGCGGCACAGGCGGCGGCGTAGCCTATAACCGCGAAGATTATATTCACTTCTGCCGCACAGGCATGGACGCCTCGCCCGTCAACCAGATCCTCGTGGATGAGTCGCTTCTGGGCTGGAAAGAATTTGAAATGGAAGTGGTCCGCGACAAAGCCGACAACGCCATTATCGTCTGCTCGATTGAAAACATTGATCCGATGGGCGTCCACACAGGCGACAGTATCACAGTGGCCCCGGCCCTGACGCTGACCGACAAAGAATATCAGGTCATGCGCAACCACTCGATCGCTGTTCTGCGCGAGATCGGTGTCGAGACAGGCGGCTCAAACGTGCAATGGGCCGTAAACCCTGCCGATGGCCGCATGGTTGTGATCGAGATGAACCCGCGCGTCAGCCGCTCTTCGGCGCTGGCCTCCAAGGCCACGGGCTTCCCGATTGCCAAGATCGCGGCCAAGCTGGCTGTCGGCTATACGCTTGACGAGCTTGACAACGACATCACCAAAGTGACCCCCGCGAGCTTTGAGCCAAGCATCGACTATGTTGTGACAAAAATCCCGAAGTTCGCCTTCGAGAAGTTCCCCGGCTCCGAGCCTTACCTCACCACCGCGATGAAATCTGTCGGCGAGGTCATGGCGATTGGCCGCACGATCCACGAATCCATGCAAAAGGCGCTCGCCTCCATGGAATCAGGCCTCACAGGCTTTGACGAGGTGGTGATCGAAGGCGCGCCCGAAAAGGCCGCGCTCACCAAAGCGATCAGCCAGCAAACGCCAGACCGTATGCGCACCATTGCCCAAGCCATGCGCCACGGCCTCTCCAACGACGAAATCCACGGCGTCACCATGTTTGATCCGTGGTTCCTTGATCGCATCCGCGAAATCGTCGAGGCCGAAGAGATTGTCCGCGCCAACGGCCTCCCGACCGATGAAAAAGGTCTGCGGGATCTCAAGATGCTCGGCTTCACAGACGCCCGCCTCGGCACCCTCACAGGCCAGAGCGAAAACGACGTGCGCCGCGCCCGTATCGCCAAAGGCGTCAAGGCCGTCTTCAAGCGGATCGACACCTGCGCTGCCGAATTCGAGGCCCAAACGCCCTATATGTATTCCACATATGAAGCGCCGATGATGGGCGACGTCGAATGCGAAGCGCGCCCGTCTGAGCGCAAAAAAGTCGTGATCCTCGGCGGCGGTCCAAACCGCATTGGCCAAGGGATCGAGTTTGACTATTGCTGCTGCCACGCCTGCTTTGCGCTCGCGGATGTCGGCTATGAGACCATCATGGTCAACTGCAACCCGGAGACCGTTTCAACAGATTATGACACCTCCGACCGCCTCTATTTTGAGCCATTAACCTTTGAGCACGTGATGGAAATCCTGCGCGTCGAGCAAGAAAACGGCACGCTCCACGGCGTCATCGTCCAGTTCGGCGGCCAGACCCCGCTCAAGATCGCCCAAGCGCTCCACGACGAAGGCATCCCGATCCTCGGGACAACCCCCGACGCGATTGACCTCGCCGAAGATCGAGAGCGTTTTCAAGAGCTTGTCAATAAACTCGGCCTCAAACAGCCGAAAAACGGCATCGCCTCTACAGACGCGCAGGCACTCGCCATTGCCGAAGAAATCGGCTTCCCGCTGGTCATTCGCCCCTCCTATGTTCTTGGTGGCCGCGCCATGGAAATCGTGCGCGATATGGCCCAGCTTGAGCGCTATATCTCCGAGGCCGTCGTCGTCTCGGGCGACAGCCCCGTGCTGCTGGATAGCTACCTCTCCGGCGCCATCGAGCTTGATGTTGATGCGCTTTGTGATGGCAAAAAAGTGCATATCGCAGGCGTGATGGAGCATATCGAAGAAGCCGGCGTGCACTCGGGCGACAGCGCCTCAAGCCTGCCGCCCCATTCGCTCCCTGCCGAGATCATCACAGAGATCGAAAAGCAAACCGTGCAACTCGCCCTCGCCCTTGAAGTGCGCGGCCTCTGCAATATCCAGTTCGCGGTCAAAGACGGCGAGATCTACCTCATCGAGGTCAATCCGCGCGCCAGCCGCACCGTGCCTTTCGTGGCCAAAGCAACGGACTCAGCCATCGCCTCTATCGCCGCGCGCCTCATGGCGGGCGAAACGCTCGATGACTTCAAACACCGTGGCCCCTACCCCAAAGATGCCAAGCCTGGCTCGATCAAAAACACCGACCCGATGACACTGGCAGACCCGAATATGCCTTGGTTCTCGGTCAAAGAAGTGGTGCTCCCCTTCGCGCGCTTCCCGGGCGTTGATACAATCCTCGGACCAGAAATGCGCTCGACAGGTGAGGTTATGGGCTGGGATCGCTCCTTCCCCCTCGCCTTCCTCAAGGCGCAGATGGGTGCAGGCACAGTGCTTCCTTTTGAAGGCCGCGTCTTCTTCTCGATCAAGGATTCAGACAAGACCAAACAGCTCGTGGAAACCGCACAGACCCTTGTCGACCTCGGCTTTGCCATTGTCGCAACAGGCGGCACAGCCAGCTTCCTTGAGGAGCATGGCATCACCTGTGAAGTGGTCAAGAAGGTCTATGAGGGCCGCCCCAATGTGGTCGATATGCTCAAAAACGGCGAGATCCAGCTCCTGATGAACACAACAGAAGGCGCTGCCGCCGTCGAAGACAGCCGCGAAATCCGCTCCGTCGCGCTCTATGATCGCATTCCCTATTTCACCACAGCCTCAGGCGCGCATTCAGCCGCCCTCGCCATGAAAGCCCGCAGCGAAGGCGACCTCGGAGTGACGAGCCTTCAGGGCTAGGACCATGTCGAGTGATTACAATCCCCCCTCTGATCCGCTGGACATCCTCCATGCGGATCACGAACTGATTGCTGTCAACAAGCCCTCGGGCCTGCTCTCCGTTCCGGGCAAGGGCGAGCATCTCGCTGATTGCCTGATCGCCCGTGTGCAAGCCGCCTTTCCGGGCGCGCTTCTTGTGCATCGACTGGATCGGGACACATCGGGCGTGATGATTTTTGCGGCCACGCCCCATGCGCAGCGACATTTGGGGCTTCAGTTTGAAAAGCGCCAGACGAAGAAAGCCTATATCGCGCGGGTCTATGGGCGGCTCGCGCCCAAGGACGGCACGGTTGATTTGCCGCTGATTGTCGACTGGCCAAATAGGCCTTTGCAGATGGTTTGTCACGAGACAGGCAAACAGGCCCAGACCGACTGGAAAGTGCTGAAAGCCACGGATGAAGAGAGCCGCGTGCGCCTCTTTCCCAAGACGGGCCGCAGCCACCAGCTCCGCGTCCATATGCTCGCCCTCGGCCATCCGATCCTTGGCGACCCCTTCTATTCGGAAAACCCCGAGGCCCACCCCCGCCTGATGCTCCACGCCGAAGACCTGCGCCTGCGTCACCCCGACGGCGGCAAAGGCATGAGATTTTTTGCCAAAGCCCCGTTTTAGACCTCTGCACTTGATGCAAGCCAGCCAGCCGCTGACGCTTGTGTCGCTTGAACGAAAGACCAAGCCTCCGCTTTGCGCAGGGACCGGAGTTTGCAAAGTTGCGGGGCATTGGTCCCGTCCGCGACACTGGCCCAGTAGGAGGCGTCGGAAACCTATCAGACGAACCGAACCACTCTTAACTTGATTTTAGCAAGTCTATGCATATATATAAAATTAAAGGTTCCCCTCCGATGATAAGAACCCAAGGGGTTCTCCGCAAGGTAGTCGGAGGGGTCAATTCATCAATAGTAATGTCGGCTACCTTTCATGAAGATGTCGAACTCACTTCGAATCTGATGCGCAATTGTTTTGTGCGATCTGTCGTCACCTTGCTCCCATTTGCGATAAATTGCCCAGTTAAAGTAGTCGGCAATTTGCAGGCCATAATGCGCTCGGGAAGAGTGATGCATAACCCTGTACGGAGTGCCTGCTGGAAGCATACTTACCAGAAGAATCTTTACCGCCTTTTCGATAGCATTGCGCTTTTTCGCAACAGGTATTCTGTCGGTTATAACTACAACTTCACCAACCCCGTGCGGGGCCTTTTCGACAGCATACTTAAGTAGGTAGCTTAACATTTTGGGGTAGAATTTTTCTGGTGGCTGTAAAGCTGGGCCAGTTTTACGCTTTTCAATGACGACTGAATCTACTGAGTCATGCGGAACCGAACTAGCAAGCATCGAGAAAACCTTGCCTCGAACGAACTTGTTATCATCAGCGCAATGAAAATATTCCATTTCGATACGCGGATCTAGCCGGTGCTCGATGAGGTCGTACTTATACGTGTCAAGCACTGTATGAAGTGTAAATGGGCGGTATAGGCTGACACAAGTAAGAGTAAAATACTTCGAACCCGTCGGAGAGAAGTCGAAATTCCCACCTTCATCAAGAAATATGTACAGGGTAGGTAGCACGCACGAAGACAATTCATCAGTCATCAATAAATCAATACCAGTTTAACCTTTTTGCAAATGTTCACACGTAAAGACGAATTTGAAGGGAAGATAACTTATGGAGGTTGCGGAGTAAATACGCTCGGAAACCGACCGCTTCGGACGAACAACAGCCACCTGATACGTCCCGTCAGGTTCGCTTCACCCCGTCTCAGATTTGCGTGCAAGCGAGCACTTTACGTCAGGTAAAAGCCCTGGAGCGCACGCTGCGTTAACCGGATTCTGTTAACAGATTTTAACGATTGGGGGGTGCACGCATGGTGCACGGGTTGTGCACGCATATCACCCCCCCGTTTTTGGGCCACCAGCGCGCCGTTAACCCGACCGCGCGCTGGTCTGTTTTATGCGTTAAGCCTCGTTCGACCAGCCCGAAACAGCCTTCACTTCGAGGAAGTCATCCAGCCCCCATTTGCCGCCTTCGCGGCCATTGCCCGACTGCTTCATGCCGCCAAAAGGCGAGCCCGCCGCACGGCCCTGACCGTTCATCTCGACCATGCCAGAACGCAGCTTTCGCGCCATGCGGTTGAGCCGCGCGCCGTCTTGAGTCTGCACATAGTTTGTCAGGCCATAAACCGTATCATTGGCCATCTGAACAGCCTCCTCCTCGGTGTCAAACGCCATGATCGACAGCACCGGCCCGAAGATTTCTTCGCGCGCGATGGTCATGTCAGGGGTCACATCCGCAAAGACAGTGGGGCGCACATAGAAGCCCTTGTTCAGCCCTTCGGGGCGCCCGACACCGCCCGCAACAAGCCGCGCGCCTTCGTCGATTCCGGTCTGGATGAGATCTTGGATCTTGCCCCATTGCACCGCATTGACCACAGGGCCAATGTGGCGGCCAGCTTCACTTGCGGGGCCCACAGACACCTTATTTGCAACGTCCGCAGCCGTTTCAACGGCTTGGTCATAGATATCACGCTGCACAAGCATACGGCTCGGCGCATTACAGCTCTGGCCGGTGTTGTTCATCATATGCAGAACGCCACGCTTGACGGCCTTTTCGTCGGCGTCGGCAAAGACCAGATTTGCGCCCTTACCACCCAGCTCAAGCGAGACGCGCTTGAGCGTATCAGCCGCTGATTTAGAGATCAGCTTGCCCGCGCGCGAGGAGCCTGTGAAGCTCACCATGTCCACATCTTCATGCGCCGTTAGCTGGCTTCCAACGCCAACGCCGTCGCCGTTCACGAGGTTGAACACACCAGCAGGGAAGCCCGCTTCGTCCATCATCTCGGCAAAAAGCATCGCATCCAGCGGCGTCTCTTCGGAGGGCTTGAGCACCATGGTGCAACCCGCAATCGCCGCCGCACCAACCTTGAGCGTGACTTGGTTCATCGGCCAGTTCCAAGGCGTAATCAGCGCCGCAACGCCAACGGCTTCGTGAATAATCCGGTCGTTCGGCGCGTGATCGCCCAGCGGCGCCTCAAACTCAAAGCTCTTCGCCGCCCGAATAAAGTTTGACAAATGCCACGTGCCCGCACCCACCTGTGAGGACTTCGCCATATCCACAGGCGCGCCCATTTCTTGCGCAATCATCTCGCCCATTTCATCGCCACGGCGCTTGTAAACTTCGAGCAGCGTCTCAACCAGCGCGATCCGCTCTTCAACGGGTGTTGCCATCCACGCCGGCAGCGCCGCTTTGGCCGCGGCCACAGCTGCGTCTGTGTCTGCCTGTCCGCCCAATGAAATAACGGCAAAAGCCTCTTCCGTGGACGGGTCAATAACCTGATAGTCTTTGCCAGCCTGAGGGGCTACCCATTGGCCGCCGATGTAAAAGTCGCGTTTCTCGATCATGATCATTCTCCCAAGAATTTGGGGCACTTTGTCACCCCATTGCATTTGCTGCAAGTCGCCCCTTTCACTCGGACGCAACGTGAATATATACATTCTGAAATTAGAATTTAATGACCCCCTCAAACAAAAGGAGCCACGCTATGGGCCTTCGCATTAATGACATCGTCCCTAACTTCACAGCCCAAACAGACAAGGGCGAAATCAAGTTTCACGACTGGATCGGCGACAGCTGGGCGATTCTCTTCTCGCACCCAAAAGACTTCACTCCCGTCTGCACAACAGAATTCGGCGCTGTCTCACAGCTTGCTGACGAATGGGACAAACGCGGCTGCAAGGTCATCGGCCTGTCCGTGGACAGCGTAGAAGAGCACCACGGTTGGAAAAAAGACATCGAAAGCTATGCCAGCGCCAAAGCGGGCTTCCCGATCATTGCAGATGAAGACCTCGCAGTGTCCAAAGCCTTTGATATGCTGCCAGCCGACGCTTACCTCCCTGATGGCAGCACAGCCGCCGACAGCGCATCTGTGCGCTCGGTTTTCATCATCGGGCCAGACAAACAGCTCAAGCTGTCTATGACATATCCAATGAATGTGGGCCGCAACTTCGCCGAAGTTCTGCGCGCCCTCGATGGCCTTCAAATGGCCAACGGCAACGGCGTTGCAACCCCTGCCAACTGGACAGCCGGGCAGGATGTGATCATCCCGACAAGCGTTTCGGATCAGGACGCCACTGCAAAGTTTGGCGAATTCACAACCGTCTTCCCCTACCTGCGCACAACAAAAGCGCCGTCCTAAGTCAAAGTCTGCGCGCCGTAACACTTGCGGCGCGCAGATGACTGCCGATTCAGTCTTTATGTGCGCGCGCGTTTGAGGCAGGGTGCCTGCGATTATTCCCTGACGTGAAGTGAGGCTTCAATGCGCGCGCTCCTGACCATTTGTTTATGTTTTTTTGCCAGTGTTTCTCTTGCCGAAGAGGCCCCTGTCGGCCAGAATCTTGATATAGAGCTGAATGCCGCGAGCCAGACAAACGACGGCTGCCAGCTCTCTTTTGTATTGATCAACGGCCATACCGAAGACATTCAGCAAGCAGTTTTTGAAACTGTGCTGTTTGACACCAGCGGCGCCGTTATACGGCTCACCCTGTTTGACATGGGCGAGCTGCCCGCCGCGCGCCCGCGTGTGCGCCAGTTTGTTCTGCCCCAGACCCAGTGCAGCGATATGGGCCAAATCCTGTTCAACGGCACCACAAGCTGCACAGCAGACACCCTCGCCAAGACGGCTTGTATGGACGGGTTAAACCTGCGCAGCCGCACAGATATTAAGGTTCTGGGATGACTGGCCTGTTCGCCTCACTCACCCGCGTGGCCGAACTTGGCGGGCCTGTCGTGATGATCCTGATGGGGGTTTCGGTGCTGACGCTTGCGCTTGTCCTCTACAAGCTCTGGCAGTTCCATGCCTCGTCTGTCGGCAAGCACAGCGCCCTCCGTCGCGCCATCGCGGCTTGGGACAACGGCCAGTTGAGTGAAGCCGAGAGCGCTCTGAAGCAGTCCCGTAGCTACCTTGCACCGCTCATTGCCTCAGGCTTTGCCGCTGCCCCACGCGAACGCCTTGCCGCAGAGGCCGAAGCGCATTTTGCAAAGCTTGAGAGCGGTTTTCGCGCCTTGGACAGTGTCGCCCAGCTTGCGCCGCTTCTGGGGCTGTTTGGCACGGTGCTTGGAATGATTGATGCTTTTCAATCGCTCCAGTCCGCAGGCAGCCAAGTCGACCCGTCTCTCTTGGCAGGGGGCATCTGGGTCGCCCTCCTCACCACAGCTGTGGGCCTTGCCGTCGCGATGCCAACAGCGATGATTCTCAGCTGGTTTGAAGCGCGAATGGATGGCGAGCGCGTCTTTGCAGACACCGCGATCCAGACGATCTGTGCGCCGCGTGAGCCTAAGGCCGATGCTTAGAGCGGCCCGCAGACGCAGACGCCTTTCAATGACCTCGCTCATTGATGTGATCTTCCTTCTGTTGCTTTTCTTTATGCTCTCCTCGACCTTCTCTCGCTATGCCGAGGTCGAGCTTGTCGCCGCTGGAAACGCTGGGAGCGCCGCCAATACGCCGCCGCTCTTTGTTCAACTGGGGCCAGATATCCTGACTGTGAACGGGGTCGTGCAGGGCCTTGAGGCGCTCAGCCTGCCTGACGGCGAGCAGCGGTTACTTGTTGCGCTCAAACCCAATGTGACAGCCCAGAGACTGACCGACCTGCTTGTGGCCCTGCGCCGCTTTGACGGGCTGTCTGTTACTGTCCTGACGTCGGGGTGAGACATGAAAACATCACTTCGAAAGTCCAAGACCACAAGCCGCCGCGAGCCGACAATTGCATTGATCAACATTGTGTTTCTGATGCTGATTTTCTTTCTGATTGCAGGCACGCTTGCTGCGCCGCTTGAGGGCGACTTAAAGCTGGTTGATACTGCTGGCCTTGAAGGAGCAGCCCCTCCAGATGCGCTGGTCTTGAACGCAGAGGGGCAGCTCAGCTTTCGCGCAGAAAACATAACTCCAGACGCATATATCGCAGGTGCAAGCCAAGCCGAGCGCGCCACTGTGCGCCTTGTGCCTGACCGCGCGGTGTCAGCGGCGGTCCTTGTTGAGACCGCCTCAGCCCTCAAGGCCGCAGGCGCAGGCGCCATCCTTCTTGTCACTGAGAAGGCCTTGCCATGATTGCTTCGTCGTCCATCGCAAAAGGAGCCGCCTTGCTGGCAGCCCTTGCGCTTCACGCGGCTCTCTTATGGCAATATACTCCAACCACGACCAAAGCAGAGACCGAGGGGGCCAGCGGAGCGCGCGAGACCCGCCTAGGCGACAGCTTTGAGGACATGACAACAGGGGTGCTTGCGCCTATGCCTGCGCAGAGCGCAGAAGCGGTCTCTGCCGCGCCGCTCCCTGCACAGGCCGTGACACCCAAAACAGCCCAAAGCGCCCCAACAGTGGCGGCCCTGCCCGCACAAACCCCAAGCGCGAGCGAAGCGCAGCCTGCCGCCGCACAAGCCGTGACGCAGTCTCCCCGCCCTGTCCAAAGGCCAAAGGCTCTGGAGAAAAAATCCGAGGCCAAAGAGGTGCCGAAACAAAAGGCAAAACCCCTGCCCAAAAAAGGCGGGCAACAAGAGAGCCGCAAAGGCGCGCAAGACGGCACGCAAAAAGCAGCCAAAGCTCCCAAATCAACAGGCACAGCCAAGACCAAAGCCGCTGGAAACGCAGCAGCCAAGACCTACGCGGGAAAAGTAATGCGCAAAATTTCGCGCGTGCCAAAGCCCCGCGTTGCAAGCAAAGGCTCGGCCACTGTGCGCTTTACGATTGCGGCGGGAGGCGGCCTTGCCTCGGTTTCTATTGTAAAGAGTTCAGGCTCTGCTGCGTTGGATCGGGCTGCGCTCAAAGTGATTTCGCGCGCGGCACCGTTTCCCAAGCCCCCCGAAGGCGCTGACCGCAGCTTCACACTCAAAATTCGCGGTAAATAGCGCTCAATAAAAGGGCCACACCAGAGTAATGCGGCCCAGTTGAAAGCGTCATGGGTGACGGGCTGTCTCACTCCGCCCGATCCCTGTTGTGCCATTAGCCCCCGCAATGACGGCAGCCCCGCAACCAAATAAAACAAGTGTAAATGTGCCTATAAACTCTGCGAGCATTTTCTTCATAAGTCGTCCCCTCCCAAAAAATAACCAGTTACGCGGGCAACTCTGCACCAAATGGCTCATTAAACAACGGGGAAAATTTTAACTTTATCGCCTGTCGCCTTCAGGCGCGCAGAAAACACACAACATTTTCGACTTGCTCAACACGTTGCAAGCCATGGCTCGCAAGTGTGGCAACCATCTCGTCAATCGCTTGTTGCCCCGCCGCATATTGGTGCGGGTGCAGCTCGATAATGGCAAGGTCGATCTGCGTGAAGATGTCGCTTTCTTTGGCAACAAGGTCTGTCTCGGCACCCTCGATATCACACACAAGCGCGAATTTTTCGCCGCCCATAGGCTTTGCAACCGCGCGCAATGTAGTGGCCGAAACCGTAACGCTGCTCTTACCGCCCTCCGCACTGACGCGCCCCACATGGGCGTTGCGCCCGACCGCAAAGCTGACCGTTTCGGCCCCCGAATAATCAATCGCAGCTTCAACAACCTTGACCTTGTCAGGGCTGGCATTCCTGCTCGCGTTAAGTGTGACAAGCTGGGCCAAATCGTGGCGTGCTTCAACAACAATATGGCGCGCATCTGGGCCAATCTGATTGCGGATGACCGCCGAGATCACCCCCATACAGCCACCCAACTCAACAACATTGGTTCCGACAGGCATATATTTAGAAATCAGATAGGCCTCGGAGGCTTCATAAGGCCGCCCCTTTTCAAGAACATAACGCAAATCTCCATCGGCATCGCGCGGCACAGTCACCGTCACTCCGTTCACGTCAAAAACCTCACGGGTTTTCCCTTGGAGGTCTTTCAGCCAGAGCCAAATGCGTCGGTTCAATCGTGCCATGGGGTATCCTTAAATCCGTGTCCGTCATCTTGCGCCGCGCTCAACACACCGCGAAGAATTGCATATTGCTTTACACGCTTTCTGCGTGAAATCCAGCAGAGAGGCGACGCGAGCTGAAGCAGTGCTTTGACGAGCGCCCATCCATAGCCTCCAAGCTTACTGTTTTTTCGCGCGACGTAAGCGCCAGAGCGGCCCATGTGCCAGCCTTTGAACGCAACCGTATTCAGCGAACTGGGCGTTGAAGCACCGCCAATATGATGAACCTCAGCTTTGCGAACAAACATCAAAGGGCCGCAGGACTGGCGCAGGCGAAAACAGAGGTCTTCATCCTCATGATACAAGAAAATATCAGGGTCAAATCCACCAACCGCTTCAAAATCGGCCCGTCTCACAAATAGGGCTGCACCAGAGAGACCGGTGACCTCACAGTCGTCTTCTGGCAAAGCGCCCGCCCGCTTGAACCAACTTGCCTTAACTCGGCTGCGCTTGCGCAATCTGGCCTTGCCAGACAGCCCGCGAATGACGGGGTTAAAGGCTGACGCCAAAGGATGGCGCGTGGAGGCCTCTAACAGAGCGTTCAACGTCTGAGGCGTCAGGGACGCATCAGGATTGAGAAACAGAAGATAATCAGTTTCGGCCTTTTGCGCTCCGATATTACAACCGGTCCCAAATCCAGCGTTTATGCCGCTTTGCACAAGTTGCGCGCCAAAGTCGTGAGCGATTCCGGCTATTTCAGTCTCATCAGATTGTGAATTGTTGACGATGACAACAGGGGTCTTGGGCGGGATAGAGCCCAGCATTTGAGGCAGCACAGCGCCGCTTTGATAGGCGACAGAAATAATGGTTACAGCTTCCAAAATATGTCTTCTCCGCCCTCAATTTGCAGACCATATCAAATAAAAGAAGCCCCCACCATATGGCGGGAGCTTCCAAATTCAGGCCAACAAAGACTTACTCGTCCTCGTCTTTGCCCTTAGGCGCTTCTGGCGCGATTTCTTCGCCAGTGGTCTGATCAACCACTTTCATGGAAAGACGCACTTTGCCGCGATCATCAAAGCCCAAGAGCTTCACTTTCACGTCTTGGCCCTCTTTCAGAACGTCTGAAGGATGGTTCAAGCGGCGGCTTTCGATCTGGCTCACGTGGACGAGGCCGTCACGCTTGCCAAAGAAGTTTACGAAGGCGCCGAAGTCGACGATCTTCACAACTTTACCGTCATAGACCTGGCCTTCTTCCGGCTCTGCCACAATCGAGTGGATCATGTCGTAGGCTTTCTTGATCGCTTCGCCATTCGGGCTCGCAATCTTGATAATGCCTTCGTCATTAATGTCGACTTTCGCGCCAGAGACTTCAACGATCTCACGAATGACTTTGCCGCCCGAGCCGATCACTTCGCGGATTTTATCCGTTGGGATCTGCATGGTCTCGATGCGTGGAGCGTGGATTGAGAAATCCTGTGCGCCATCAATCGACTTGTTCATCTCTTCGAGAATATGGAGACGGCCCGCTTTCGCTTGGTCGAGGGCTTTTTCCATGATTTCTTGCGTGATGCCTGCGACTTTAATGTCCATCTGAAGCGAGGTGATGCCGTCGGCCGTCCCTGCAACTTTGAAGTCCATATCACCGAGGTGATCTTCATCGCCGAGGATGTCTGTCAGAACAGCATAGGAGCCGTCATCTTCAAGGATCAGACCCATCGCAACACCAGCAACCGCAGACTTGAGCGGCACACCCGCATCCATCATCGAAAGTGAGCCACCGCAAACAGACGCCATGGACGACGAACCGTTTGATTCTGTGATCTCTGACACCAGACGGATGGTGTAAGGGAAGTCAGTTGCAGCAGGCAAAACAGCCTGAAGCGCGCGCCATGCCAGCTTGCCGTGGCCGATTTCGCGGCGTCCGGGAGGGCCCACGCGACCCGCTTCACCGACCGAATAGGGAGGGAAGTTGTAGTGCAGCAGGAAGTTCGATTTGAAGTTGCCGTGCAACGCGTCGATGAACTGTTCGTCATCTCCGGTGCCGAGCGTTGTGACAACGAGGCCCTGTGTTTCGCCACGTGTGAACAATGCCGAACCGTGTGTGCGCGGCAGAAGGCCTGTTTCGCATACAATCGGACGCACAGTATCAAGCGCGCGACCGTCGATCCGCTTGCCTGTTTTCACAACATCGCCCCGCAAGATGCCAGCTTCGAGCTTCTTGAGAGCCGAACCGAGGTTCGCATCTTCAAGCTGCTCTTCTGTCAACGCATCCATGATCGTGGTGCGGGCCGCAGCAACTGCCGTTGTGCGCTCTTGCTTGTCTGTCAAAGCAAAGGCTGCGCGCATGGCTGTTTCGCCTGCCGCTTTTACCGCTTCATATAGCTCCGTGTATTCTGGGGGCTGGAAGTCAAACGGCTCTTTAGCCGCCGATTCTGCCAGATCAATGATCAAGTCGATCACTGGCTGAATGCTGTCGTGCGCAAATTTCACCGCACCGAGCATTTCTGCTTCGGTCAGCTCATAGGCTTCAGATTCAACCATCATCACGGCGTCTTTTGTGCCCGCAACAACAAGGTCAAGGCGCTGCTCAGGATTCTGGCGCAGGTCTTGCATATCATCAACTGTTGGGTTGAGCACATATTCGCCATCAACATAGCCAACACGGGCTGCAGCCACTGGGCCCATGAACGGCGCACCAGAAATAGTCAGAGCAGCCGAGGCCGCAATCATCGCAACCATGTCAGGGTCGTTGACAAGATCGTGGCTCAGCACGGTGCACATGACCAGAACTTCGTTTTTGAAACCAGGCACAAACAGCGGGCGGATCGGACGGTCGATCAGGCGGGCTGTCAGTGTTTCTTTTTCGGTCGGACGCGCTTCGCGCTTGAAAAAGCCGCCAGGCACTTTGCCGGCCGCATAGTATTTCTCTTGGTAGTGAACCGTCAGCGGGAAAAAGTCTTGGCCCGGCTTCGGCTTCTTGGCGAATGTCACGTTGGCCATGACAGATGTTTCGCCGAGGGTCGCGATGACAGAGCCATCCGCTTGACGGGCAACTTTGCCCGTTTCGAGTGTGAGCGTTTCTTCGCCCCACTCCATGGTCTTCTTCGTAATGTTAAACATTTTCGTTTCCTGTGTCGGAGCGCTCACGGGCGTATCCCGTGTCTCCAGATTGAATGGCGGCCCCATTGCCGCCGGCCCTTTTCTATCCTGATTGAAGCGCTAGGGCCGTGGCGCAACCTCTCAGATAAGGCGCGGCATACAGGAGTTCTGCAAGATTTGAAAGCTTTATAAGCCTACCCCCGAACGGGTGCCCTCAGGCGGAGCAGATTGACGCCAGCCAGCACCGAAAGGATGATACTCCCGCCCCATAAGGCCGCCTGCCCGGGGAACTCCCCGATCACCCACCAGACAAGCACAGGCCCCAAGAGTGCCTCCAGCAACAAGATCAAACTCACTTCCGCCGCACCAATATATTGTGGGCCCGTAGTCAGCAGACCAAAGCCAAGTGGAACGACACCCGCGCCAAGCAAAGCCATATAGACCCAGCTCTCCTGAGGCACAGACAGACTTGGCGCAAACAGCCCCGCAACTAAGGCGGTCAGCAAACCCGACAGGCCCATCGCAGGGACCATGCTGATATCCTTCTGCGCGCGGGCAATCGAAAACGTCAGCGCCAGCGATACAGCGCCGCCAAATGCGGCCATGTCTCCAAGAAGGTCGCCCCCTTCTCCCACACTGCCCGCAGCAATCACAAATACACCCAGCAAAGCCCCGCCAATCCCGACCCAGGTCAGCCGATCCACACGCTCCTTGAGGACAACAATAGAGATCAGCGCCGCAATGACGGGCGACGTTGCGGAAATCAGAAGCACATTTGCCGCTTGGGTCTTTTCCACAGCGTATAAAAAACAGAACGTGCCCAGCGCAAAAATAGCGGCCAACGCCCAACCACTGCGCCCGACCCGCACCACCTCTCGCATCGGCTTTCGTTGTAAAAAAACGCCCCAAACCAGCAGAATAACCACGCCACTCAGAAGGCCGCGCCAAAAAAGCTTGGTCAGCGTATCTGCCTCAATCAAGCGCACCAACAGCACATCAGGCGAAATCACTAATACGCCAGCCAGCGTGATCAAAAGGCCTTTCGTGGCCAAGCTCACGACGCAGGACCAAACAATTTGGTGAGAAAATCCCGAAACCATGGATCAACCGCGATCTGCGCCTCATCGGCGAGTGCGTCTTGCTCCGCCCGGCTTTGCACGCCTTTGCGCTGCGTATGGGCTGCCGTCCAAGGCGCATCTTGCCAATCCTGAAACATCTGCTTCGTCACCTCTGGATGAAACTGAAACCCGTAGGTTTTCTCTCCAAAGCGAAACGCCTGATTGGGAAAGCCAGCACTGCGCGCCAGAAGTGTTGCCCCATCAGGCAGGCCAAACCCGTGAAAATGCGCCTGCGGCACACGCAAGCCCTCAGGCATGAACGCAGGATCCAACGTCTCAAGCTCGTAATACCCAAATTCGCAAGGCTCTCCGTCAAGCGGGCCGACCTCTGCCCCGAGAATATGTGCAATCATCTGCGCGCCCTGACACATTCCAAGCACAGGCAAACCTGCGGCCATACAGCGCTCAAGCCACCGGATTTCATCTTGTAAAAACGGCATATCAGGAATGTCCGTGATGCAGTATTTGCCGCCATAAATCACAGTGCCCGCAACATCCGCGTCAAATGCTGGAAGAGTATCGCCAGAATAAAGATGAAAGTGCTGAACATCATAGCCCAGCTGCTCAAGCTGGTCGGCCGCTCGGTCTTTACGATGGCTGTCGCCGTGATGAATAAGAATGACTTTTTGCGCCATGAACTGGACCCTTTGTTGCAAGTTTTCCAGCCCCTGTTCCCCGGTGCAAGTGGGGTCTCTCGACGGGGCCATATTGCAGGAGTTACGCCGTGAGACAAGTGAATCCCACCACAGCTGCAACACAGTGTTTTAAAACCAGCTGTGGATTTTATTGGCAAAATTGTCGAGACTTGTGCCAGTTGGTATGAGCGTGCTTATGATATCCCGTTTTAGTCTATTGATCCTGTGTGTTTTCCTGTCCGTCGTGGCCTCGCAACAGCGCGCCCATGCGCAAGACAAACCCCGCATTCTTGCAATCGGCGACAGCCTCATGGCGTGGCATCGCAACGAAAGCAAATCCATTGCCGACTCCCTTGAAGCAAGTCTTGGCGAACCTGTTCTCAACAGATCCATTTCAGGCGCACGGATCATTTATGGCCTGCCTGTCACCGGCGCATTGGGTCTGCGTATTTCCAGTCAGTTTCGTGACCGCGAGCAATATGATTGGGTGATTATCACTGGCGGCGGCAATGACCTGATGTTCGGGTGTGGCTGTGCGCGCTGCGAGCGGCGTATGAACAGAATGATCACGGCTGAGGCGGATAAAGGCGATGTTGTCAGCCTCGTGCAGCACATCCGCAAGACGGGCGCGCGGGTCATCTATGTGGGATATTTACGCAGTCCCGAAATGGAGTCGCCGATTGAAAACTGCAAAGATGAAGGCGACACATTTGAAGCAAGGCTCGCAACGCTTGCAAAGCAGGACGAGGGCGTCTTTTTTCACTCAATCGCAGAGCTTGTGCCCGCAGGCGACCGCAGCTTTCACGGGCTGGACATGATCCACCCCTCTCAAAAAGCCAGCACCGTCATTGGACAACAACTTGCCAACCTGATCAGACGCGTAGACCGCTCACGCTAAGACATTTGGCAGGCACAGGCGGCATAAAAAACGCGCCCCAAAGGAGCGCGTTTACAATTTTTGACTTGGCGCCTGTCTTAGCGGCGAATGCCAAGGCGCTTGATGAGGTCCTGATAGCGGGCCTCTTCTTTGCCACGCAGAAAGTCGAGCAGCTTACGGCGCTGTGCAACCATCTTAAGAAGACCACGGCGGCCGTGGTTGTCTTTTTTGTGGGTCTTGAAATGCTCTGTGAGCGTCGTGATACGCGATGTCAGGATAGCAACCTGAACTTCGGGTGAGCCTGTATCGCCTTCTTTGGTGGCGAACTCTTTCATGACGCGTGCTTTTTCTTCAACAGTAATCGACATCGGGATCTCCTTTAGAGTTAAGGGTTCGGGCACGAGCCGGGATGTCGTCCAGCAAGGTCCATAGGATTCGCACTGCTGCAAAACAGCACTGCAAGAGCGCCGTATAGGCATAATTTGTGGCGTTGGAAAGCTTTTTGTGCCCACCCGTCGCGAGCCGGCATCAAGCCACCCCTGTGAGAAAAGCGCCTCAGATCACAGGAAGCACTTCACCAGCCCCAAAAAACAGAGCCGCGTCGCTTTGGGCCATAATCAGAACATCACTCACGCTCAATGCCAAATCAGATTGAACCGCTGCAATCATCTCTCCATTCATCAGAATATGGCTCACGTCTGGGTCAATTCCGTCACGGGCAATTGTTATATCGGGCTCAACCTCACCATTGTTTTGACCGTCAAAAACAATGATCAGCCTGTCTTCCAGTGGATCAAAATCGTGGATGTGAGCCTCTTCGCCTTGGGCGATCCAGTCTCCAATCACAATATCGTCACGCCCGATACCAGAGGTGACAATATCATACCCCCCAGCAATGAGCCGGTCGTCCCCGTCGCCGCCGTTTACATAGTCTAATTCAGCAGCGCCTTCTTCACGGCCATCAATTAAGTCGTTTCCCCAGCCACCAAAAAGCGTGTCCTGCCCCGCGCCACCAATCAACGTATCGTCGCCAAGGCCGCCATGCAGAGCATCCGCGCCCTCCTCGCCAAACAAAATATCCTGACCAGCACTGCCCTGAAGCATATCGTCGCCCGCGCCGCCCATCAGCACATCGTCGCCATTATGCCCATAGAGGGCGTCCGCATCATCGCCGCCCATCAGACTGTCTTGACCATCTTCGCCATGAAGCGTGTCTTGCCCAGCACCGCCGATCAAAATGTCGTCACCGGTCCACCCGTGTAGATCGTCGCGGCCAGACCCGCCATCAAGCGTATCCGCGCCACCATAACCGTTCATCTGGTCGGCACCCTCGGAGCCTTCAAGCGCCTCACTTTCAGATGTTCCAGATGTGATCAGATGTTCAATCGTGGTATCCTGCGGGGCATTTGGCAGAGAAGCTTCGTCGTCTTCGTCCCCAGCATCAAAGCCAATAAAGACAGTTGCGCCAACAAGCGCCATGCCCATCACTCCAGCAAGAAACAGCATAACCAAACTCCACAACTTACCGGCCGTATTAGGCCAGAGCTGCTGCCTTGGGTCAAAGCTATTCGTGCCAAGTGGTTAACGGGTTCTTTGCACGTCCTCGACAAGTTGATGTGCCCACCCGCCGATCACAGGAATGAACTCAATCTGCGAGGCCCACCATACGAGCGTCGAAACCAAAAGTGTCGCGCCGATCACAGACCCAAGACCAAAGGCCAAACCGCGCATGAACTGAAACGAGAGCAACCGCCAGGTCGAGCTATGCACGCGCACAAAGCGATGTGTGTTGAGCCGCTCAAGCTCCTGCGTGAGACGCTCGATCGCGTGTTTCATCTCGGCTTCGGACTGCTCCCTCATAATTCCCCCTTAGAACCAGCGCACAGGCTGCTCTGTATAAGCGATATATAGCGGATGCTTGGGGTGACCCGCCTTTGTCAGCCCGAGGTGAAAAACAGGCAAACCCCTGTCGCGCAACAACGCTTCCATAGCCTGACCGCGCTGCAAGTGTTCGCCATGCGCGCCCCATGCGGCAATGATCTGATCGGCCCAGTCACAACTCTGCGCAATCGTCGCGTCATTTTCAGCACCAACCGGCTCTTCTGCTGCGCGCATATTCTTGGGGTCTGTATCGCGCCAAGCAAAAATATTGGTCACCCGAAAACCGCCAAAGCCAAGCGCCCGCGCCCGCCGCTCACAGCGCTCAACGGTCGGGTCGTTCTGCACTTCGGTCGCGGTGGAGGGGTTGAGCATGATAAAAAGCGCCTTGCGCCCCTCTGGCTCCCAAATGCGCGTGAGAAGATAGCGATAGCGTTCGCAGTCCGAGTAGACAGCCGTAGACGGCGCATCGCCCTTGGTGTGCGTCCGCGTGATCATGTGCGCCAGTCAAAGAAGCCTTTGCCAGCTTGCGCAAGCAGCTTTGCCGCCATCTCGCGGCCAAGCGCGGGACCATCTTCGACAGGAGCGCTCTGATCATCGTTGATCGCCTCGCTCCCGTCAGGGCGTAATACTTCGCCACGCAGGCGCAACGTGCCGCCGTCAAGGTCCGCCAGCCCCGCCAAAGGCGTCTCGCAAGAGCCATCCAAGGCCGCCAAAAAGGCGCGCTCCGCCGCGAGCCGCTGGCCTGTCTCTCTGTGATGAATCGCCGCCAGCATATCCGCCACGCGGCTGTCATCGCCCCGCCGTTCGATCCCGATTGCGCCCTGCGCCACAGCAGGAAGCATATCCGTGACCTCCACAGGCGTCGCAGGCACCTGCCCGATCATGCCAAGCCGCGTCAGCCCTGCCATAGCAAGAAATGTTGCATCCGCAACGCCCTCTTCCAGCTTCTTCAGGCGCGTCTGCACATTGCCGCGAAACTCGGCAAGCGCAAGGTCGGGCCGCGTCACAGCCAGTTGCGCTCGGCGCCGCAAAGAAGAGCTGCCCATGACCGCGCCTGCAGGCACCTCGGCCAGCGACGTATACTTAAGACACACAAACGCATCGCGCACATCTTCCCGTGGCAGATAGGTGTCAAGCAACAGCCCCGCTGGCTGAAGCGTCGGCATATCCTTCATCGAGTGAACAGCAATATCAATGCTGCCGTCCAAAAGCTGCTCTTCAATCTCTTTGGTAAACAGCCCTTTGCCACCAAGCTCTTTCAAAGGTTTGTCCTTGGCAATCAGTGCCGCATCATCGCCCGTAGTCTTGATCACGACAATCTCAAAGGCCTCATGCGGCAAATCAAAGGCATCAGCCAAGCGTTTGCGAGTCTCGTAAGCCTGCGCCAACGCGAGCGGAGAGCCGCGCGTGCCGATCTTGAGGGGTGCGGCGGGGGTGGGAAGTTGTTTTACCATACCCCCTGTTAGACGCGGCGCATTGTCCTTTCAAGCGGCTCTTGCTTGACATCGCGCCGCAGCCAAGGGACGAGAGACGGACCGAAGAGGAGAGTCACATGGCCCAGCAAAAGAAAATCCTGCGCGCATTGGCGGGCGAAACGCTTGAAACACCGCCGATCTGGATGATGCGCCAAGCAGGTCGCTATCTCCCCGAATACCGCGCCACGCGCGCCGAGGCCGGTGATTTCCTCTCGCTGTGTTACAATTCCGAGCTGGCTTGCGAAGTCACACTTCAGCCGATCCGCCGCTATGGCTTTGATGCCTCGATTCTCTTCGCCGATATCTTGCTGGTGCCCCAAGCCCTTGGCGCCGACCTCTGGTTTGTCACTGGCGAAGGCCCACGCCTCTCCACAATCACTGACAAAGCAGGCTTTGATGCGCTGAAGCCCGCCGATGCAATTCACGAGCACCTCGCGCCCATTTATGAAACCGTGAAGCTCCTCAGCCGCGAGCTGCCCGAAGAGACAACGCTCATAGGCTTCGCGGGCGCGCCCTGGACGGTGGCAACCTATATGATCGCTGGCCGCGGCACGCCGGATCAAGGCCCAGCACACGCCCTCAAAGACGGCAACCGCGAGGTATTTGAAGCGCTCCTGAAGCGGATCACCGACGCAACCATCCTCTACCTCTCTGAGCAGATCAAAGCAGGCGCGGAAGTCGTTAAAATATTTGACAGCTGGGCAGGCTCTCTCAAAGGAGACGACTTTATCAACTACGCGGTAAAGCCCGCCGCCGAGATCACGGCTGCGTTAAAAGCCTTGCATCCCGACACACCCGTGATCGCCTTCCCCCGTGGAGCAGGCGAGCGCTATGTCGGCCTTCATGAGGCGATCGGCGCCGACTGTATCGCGCTTGATGATGGCGTCACAGCCGAGTGGGCCGCCGCCAACGTGCAAACGGGCGGCTGCGTGCAGGGCAATCTGAAATCCTCACATATGGTCACAGGCGGCGACGATCTTGTGCGCGAAACCCGCAAAATCGTTGATGCGCTGAAAAATGGCCCACATATCTTCAACCTCGGTCACGGGATCACACCTGACGCCGACCCCGAAAATGTGCAGCTTATGATTGATACGGTGCGCGGCCTCTAACCCTCGCCGCAAAAGAAAAAGGGCCAGCTCTATGCTGGCCCGTCTGGTTTATTTCACTTCACCCGTCGGCCTTGGCGTCGCCGCAGTCTCGGCAGGCAGGACCGGATAGACCACCTCAGGCATATCGCCTGTCAGACTGCCGAGGAAAGCAACGATCTTATCGGCCTCATCCTCCGTCAGATCCTCACCCAGCTGGCTTTCCCCCATCACCTGCACGGCAACTTTCAAGTCCCATACAATACCCGAATGAAAGTAAGGCGCAGTTTGGTCGATGTTGCGCAGCGGCGAGGCCCGAAAGACATATTCATCATCGGCTGTCTCTGTGACGGCAAAGCGCCCCTTATCGCCCTCAGGCAGAATATCCGCCCCCGGCTTTTCGATCAGACCGAAGGGATAATAGCCGTTGCCGCCAAGGTTGACCCCGCTATGGCAGGAGGCACAACCCTTGTCGATGAACAAACCAAGGCCTGCTGTTTCCATCTCGTCCAAAGCCGCATCATCCCCATTGAGCCACGCATCAAAGGGCGCAGGCGTGATCAGTGTGGCCTCATAGGCCTCAATCGCCTTTGCGAAGTTGTCAAAGCTCACAGGCTCCGCTTCGTCAGGGAAAGACGCCTCAAACCACTCCACATATTGCGGCATAGAGTTGAGCGTCGCGACCACGTTATCAGGCGTATTGGCCATCTCGACTCCCGCTTGAACCGGCCCTTTGGCCTGCTCGGCAAGATCAGGCGCGCGCCCGTCCCAGAACTGGGCTTCGTTAAAGACCGAGTTCAGCACAGTGGGCGAGTTGCGCGGGCCTTTCTGCCAGCCGTGCCCAATAGAGGTGGGCATATTGTCGTCACCGCCTGTGGCAAGGTTGTGACACGAGTTGCAGGAAAAAACACCCGACGCCGACATACGCGGGTCAAAAAACAGCGCTTTGCCAAGATCAATCTTCTCAGGCGTGACAGGGTTGGCATTCAACGCAGGAATCGTGGAAGGCAGGGGGGCAAAAAGCTCCAGCGCCTCATTGCGCAAATCATTGGCAAAGGCGACACTTCCAGAAGCGAGCGCCAACGCAGTGGTGGATGTCAAAAAGAAATGTCTCATGCTTGTTAGGCCTCCACAGAGTAAAAGCAGGGTCAAGTTTGAGCGCGTTTCCTTCAATATCTAAAGTATTCGATTCGCCGAATGTTAGAATTGATCCAAGTCAAATCCACTTCGCCAAGGGCGGCAAACTCATCAAAACCGCGTTGGCGTCATGCCCCGTTTCAAGGCCAAATTTCGTGCCCCGATCATAAACGAGATTATACTCCGCATAGAGGCCGCGGTGCACAAGCTGCGCATCCTTGTCGGCCGCGCCCCAAGGCTGCGCCATGCGCTTTTCGGTCAAAGGCACAAACGCAGGCAAAAAAGCACGGCCAATATCTTGGATCATGGCAAAGTCAGCGGCCCAATCGCCCGTGTTGTGATCATCCAGAAAAATGCCGCCAACGCCCCGCGCCCGCTTGCGATGGGGAATATAGAAATACTCGTCCGCCCAAGCCTTCAGGCGTGGATAATGCTCTACGCCATGCCTGTCACAATGCTCTTTCTGAACCGCGTGAAAATGTGCCGTATCCTCAGCATATTCGATACAGGGGTTAAGGTCGGACCCACCACCAAACCACCAGCCATGCGGCGTCCAGAACATCCGCGTATTCATATGGACAGCGGGACTATGCGGGTTCTGCATATGAGCCACAAGACTGATCCCACTGGCCCAAAAACGCGGATCTTCTGCCATACCCGCAAGGCCCTTGCGCGCAGCCATGGCCGCCTGAGCGCGGCTGCCGAGCGTGCCAAAAACTGTCGAAATATTCACCCCGACCTTCTCAAACACGCGCCCGCCGCGCATCACACTCATAAGGCCCCCACCCGCATCAGAGCCGTCATCCGACTGGCGCGTGGTTTCACTCACCTCAAAACGCCCCGCCGGCTGATCGCCACCAAAAGCGTCTTCAATGCCTTCAAAGCTGGCGACAATATCGTCACGCAGGCTGCGAAACCATGCGCTCGCCTGGGCTTTCTCGTCTTGCATATCACTCATGCTCTTCTCCTCAGTGCGCAGGCGCTGTCACAGGGTCAAGCAACGTGCGCCCGCCATCTACCGTGAGCACCTGCCCTGTCATAAACCCGGCCCCATCAGAGGCCAAAAACTGCGCCACTTCAGCAAGCTCGGTCGGGCTGGCGATCCGCCCCATGGGTGTGCCGTTCTCGATCACAGAGCGAAAATCAGGGTTGTCTTTCAGGTGCTCTTGCAAACTTGCGCTCATAACCGACCCCATCGCAACCGCATTGACCCTGATCCGCTCGGGCGCCAGCGCCACAGCGAGCGAGCGTGTCATCTGCTCCAAAGCTGCGTTAGAAATAGACAGCGCCATAAGCTCAGGATGCGCCCGCCGCGCCAGAATGGACGACAGGTTGATGATCGACCCGGCAGGCCTGTCATTGTCATCGTCATGGGCCTGCTTGATCATCCGTTTCGCAATCAGCTGACTGAGGCGCAAAGAGGCCATCAGGTTTTGCTCCAGTGACATTTGCACAGCGTCATCATCCGGATTGAGCGGATCAGACGTCACAACCTGCCGCGAGGCATTGACCAGAATATCAACGCGGTCAAACGCATCAATCGTCGCGGACAGAAGGTTTGCCAGCGTCAGCTTCTCGCGCAAATCGCCAGCAAAGGCGCGGATTTGGCTGTCCTCGTCTTGAACACCAACTTCTTTTGTCAGCGCCTCATCATCCATATCGGCAAACATAACGTTTGCACCCTTGTCGACAAAATGTCGCGCAATCGCGAGGCCAACGCCATTCGCCGCCCCCGTAACAATCGCCGTTTTTCCACTGATCGAAAGCGACATCTCTCGCTCCTTCGTTCGAATCTTTGCCAAATCTGGCGGCAGTGTTAGCGCAAAAACCTAGCGCTTGCGAGATGGCTTAGCCGCATGAAGAATTTTGAAGCGGCTGTTGCCGCCGTCCAGTTCCTCAACAAAGCCAAAGCGCGCGCGCAAGGCCTCCTCATAAGGCAAGTGACGGTTCGCCACCATATAGAGGTGCCCAACACCCTTGAGCGCCGCCGCCGCCGAGGCAATAAAGGCCTGCCCAAGCTCGGGCACGCCCTTACGTCCGGTGTGAAATGGCGGGTTCATCACAACACTGTCCAAGGAAGCCCGCGGCTGCCAGCGGGTCGCATCCGCCCAGTGAAACTGAACGCGCGCATCAGCCGTATTTGCCTTTGCACACTCAAGCGCCGCATGACTGGATTCAACCATATGCAAAACCTCGACCGTCTGGCGCGTCAGGATAGCGCGAGACAAATAACCCCAGCCCGCCCCAAGGTCGGCAACTTCCTTGCCGAGTTTTTCAGGCAGAACAGCCTCCAAAAGCCGCGAGCCCTCATCCGCCTTGTCCGCAGAAAAGACACCGGGAACCGTGAAAAAACCGTCCGCATTCTGGTCGCCGAGGCCCGCCTCAAGCCAGTCTTGCGCAGCCTCCTCCCCCAGCTCGCAACTGAAAATCTTGCCATGCGCCTTACTGTAGGCCGCGCCACAGGTGCCACGCTTGCGCAGCTCTTTAAAATGGCTGTCCACACCGTCGGTCTTCACGCCGTCCACGATAAATGTGCCCCCCGTCATCTTGGCGGCGCGGGCAAACATCACCCGCCCCTCAAGCCGCCCCCGCGGCACAAAGACAAGCGCGCCCGCCGCCGCTTCGGGCAATTCCGTCGCCAGAGCATAGCCCTGCGCTTCATAGGCACTGGCCGATATAACGTCGTCGCAAACAAGCAAGAGCCGCTCTTGCGGCAAGCCCGCAAGGCTCTGCCCCGCAGC
>NZ_CBFHPP010000004.1:13019-98750 GCF_965657785.1 Lentibacter sp. | reverse complement strand
GTGTCACCTTCGTTTCAGCAATCTCATGCGAGAAAACACCAACAACAGCAAGCCCCCGCTTATGCACCGTCAACATAATCTCAAACGCCTGCGCATGATCCATACCAAAAAAGCGCTCCAGAATATGCACAACAAATTCCATAGGCGTGTAATCATCATTCAGCAGCATCACCTTATAAAGCGGTGGCCGCTTGGTCTTGGGCTTCACTTTGGTCAAAACAGAGGTATCCCCCCCGTCATCACCTTCGTCACCCATCCAAATGATCGCTCTATCCTGCATCGGTCCTGACATTTTTTTGTCCACGCGCATGGACCTATATAACGTCTCACAGGCTGCTGAAAAGAGCCTGACGCAAACTCTTGGCAAACGAAGGGTCTCTTGCTGGCCTTGATGCCTTTTTCTTTCTCTAAATATCCCAGGGGGAGAGCCAAAACCATAGGTTTTGGCTGAGGGGGACTGGTCCCCCTCTTAAGTATCCTGTGCGGCGGAGCCGCGCCTTCAGATCACCCGATGATTTCAAACTTCATCACATCCACAAGCCCGCGATCGGTGATCTTGAGCGTCGGGATCACTGGCAGCGCCAAAAACGCAAGCTGCAAAAACGGCTCATGCAGGCTCACATCAAGACCCGCCGCAGCGGCGCGCAGCGGGATAAGCTGCTCCCGAACGGTCTCATACCGTTCAAGGCTCATCAGCCCCGCCAGAGGCAGCGCAAGCTCGGCCAGCACACGCCCCCCCTCGACAACAACAAACCCGCCCTCGATCTCTCCCAAGCGGTTTGCCGCCAGCGCCATATCGTCATAATCCGCGCCCACAACGGCAATATTGTGATGGTCATGACACACAGTAGAAGCAATCGCCCCCCGCTGGAGGCCAAATCCACGCACAAAGCCCGTCGCGATATTGCCGTTCTTCCCATGTCGCTCGATCACGGCGATCTTGACAAGGTCACGCGCCACATCGGGGCGTTTGTCCCCGTCCACAATCGGGATATCCTCATGCAGGTGCTCGGTGATAATTTTACCTTCAATGATCCCGATCACATTGGTCTGCTCGCGGTTGCCAGTGGTGCGAAACGCCTCCGCCGTCACCCTTGGCGCATTTACCGAATTGCGCCCGATAGGTTCAATCTCCTCGCGCGTCGCAAAGGCCTCTTCCGTCAGGCGAAGACCGCCCGCCCAGACGGCCTGCACATCACAGGCCTCAAGGCTCTTCACAGCCACAATATCAGCGCGTTTTCCGGGGGCGAGCTGCCCTCTGTCCTTCAGCCCGAAGGCCTCCGCCGCCGACAGGCTCGCCGCGCGATAAACCGCCCGCGCCGAACACCCGCGTTCGATCAGCCGCCTGATCATATAGTCCAGATGCCCCTCTTCAGCGATGTCGAGCGGGTTCCGGTCATCCGTGCAAAGGCACATATAGGGCGAGGTAAACTCATCAAGCACCTCCGCCAGCGCTTCCAGATCCTTGCTGACAGAGCCTTCGCGGATGAGCACCCGCAGCCCCTTTTGCAGCTTCTCGCGCGCTTCTTCAGCGCGCGTCGCCTCGTGCTCCGTGCGGATCCCAGCGCTCACATAAGCGTTGAGGTCGCGGCCTGACAGCAAGGGCGCGTGCCCGTCAATATGGCGCCCTTCAAAAAGCCTGAGCTTTGCCATGATCCCCGCATCACGTTGGATCACCCCAGGGTAGTTCATCACTTCGGCCAGCCCGCTCACCTGCGCATGACCCATTAGCGGCACAAGGTCTTCCGCCTCGATCCGCGCGCCTGCGGTTTCCATATCGGTCGAAGGCACACAAGAGCTGAGATTCACCCTCAAGTCCATCAAGACCCTCTCGGAGGCGTCCAGAAAATACCGCAGACCCGTCACACCAACCACATTGGCAATCTCGTGCGGATCACAAATCGCCGTGGTCACACCGCGCGGCCCGACACATCGGTCAAACTCAAACGGCGTCACGAGCGAGCTTTCCACATGGAGATGCGTGTCAATAAACCCGGGAACAAGCGTCAACCCGCTCACATCAACGCTCTCGCGCGCCTCATACTCGGCGCCTATCCCCGCGATGAGGCCCTGAAAAATGGCCACATCTCCAGCGATCCTCGCCCCCGTCACCACATCAAAAACTGTGCCGCCACGCAGCACGGTGTCGGCGAGCGTTTCTCCCCGCGCAACAGAGATCAGCTCTTCAAGCTCTGGGCGCTCCTGCCGCATATCGTGCCTCTCTGAGCCAGCCAAGGCCCTCAATTGTCTTGCCGCGCGGGTGATACTCGCAACCCACCCAGCCTGCATACTCCGCAGCGTCAAGCGCCGCAAACAACGCGCCAAACCCTTCAGGCTCGTGCCGCTCTGGCACACTCGCAATCTGGATATGCGCCACATGAGGCAACACCTCAGGCAAAGCGCTCAAAGCGTCGCCATGTGTGCGCTCATGGTGATAAACATCCCATTGAAGCGCAACATTTTCATGATCAATCTTGTGCAAAAGCTCCACGGCTTCATCCGTGCGGTTGAGAAAGTAACCCGGCATATCAGACGTATTGATCGGCTCGATCATCACAGTGCAGCCTTGGCGCGCCAGCCTGTCCGCTGCGCGGCGGACATTGCCGATATAGCGGGCCTCCGCCTCGCGCCCTTCGGCAATCCCCGCCATACAATGCACACGCGCTGCGCCCATAACGCGCGCGTAACGCGCAGCCATATCAAGCCCTTGCACAAACTCGGCTTCACGCCCGCGCACCGCCGCCAAACCGCGCTCAAACCCGCCCCAATCTCCGGGCGGAAGGTTAAAAACAGACAGCCCCAGCGCATTGTCCTCAAGCGCCTTGGCAAGCCCCTCTGGCGCGTAGCCATAAGGGAACATAAACTCAACAGCCCCAAAACCTGCCTTTTGCGCGGCCCTAAAGCGCGCATCAAATGGCAGCTCTGTGAACATCATCGAAATATTCGCCGAAAATCTTGGCATCACTCACCTATTTTTCTGCGCTGCTCCGCCGACATACGTCTGCGCAACCGCACGGTCATCTCCCATAATCATCAAAAGAAACAGCTCTTCTGCAAGCGTCCCGATCCTGTCGGCGCGCAAAGCCATCTCAGGCGTTGCCCGCGCATCGAGAACGACCATATCGGCCGCAGTTCCCGCCTCAAGTGTGCCAATCTCATGCGCCAGCCCAAGCGCCTCGGCGTTGCCCCGCGTGATCCAGTCAAACGCCTGATACGGGTGCATCTGCTGCCCGCGTAGCTGCAAAACCTTGTAGCCTTCATTGAGCGTCTGAAGCATCGAATAAGACGTGCCCCCGCCAATATCCGTAGCAATCGCGCCCTGAATGTCCCGCGCACGCAACCCCGCGTCGTCATAAAGCCCAGAACCAAGAAAAAGGTTCGACGTCGGGCAAAAAACAGGCTTCGCCCCCGTGTCGGCAATCACATCAATCTCGCGCGGCTCAAGATGGATCGCATGACCAAGCAAGGCCCGCTCGCTCAACAGGCCGTAGCGCTCATAGATGCCAACATAGTCAGGCGCGTCTGGATAAAGCTCTTTCGCCCGTGCGATCTCGTTCACATTCTCGCTCACATGGGTCTGCATATAGCACTCAGGATGTAAGACGCATAAAGCCCCTGCGGCCTCCAGTTGCGCAGGTGTTGAGGTCAGCGCAAACCGAGGTGTGATCGCATAAGAGAGCCGCCCCCTGCCATGCCACCGCTCGATCAGGGCAAGGCTCTCGTCATAGCCTGTCTGCGCCGTATCAAGCAAAGCCTCAGGCGCATGGCAATCCATCATGACTTTGCCGCCGATCATACACATCCCGCGCCGCTCGGCCTCGGCAAACATCGCCTCAACGCTCGCGGCATGAACCGAGCCATAAGCGACGCCCGTGGTTGTCCCGTTTCCTAAAAGCCCGTCGTAAAAGCCTTTCGCCATAGCCTCACAATGGGCGCTGTCTGCAAAACGCTGCTCTTCCACAAACGTATATGTGTTGAGCCAGTCGAGCAGGTCTTTGCCCCAGCTTGCAAGCACCTGCACCTGCGGAAAATGCAGATGTGTGTCAATGAAGCCCGGCAATATCAGATGCTCGCGGTGATCAACGATCTCTGCGCCATGCGCATCTTTTCGAAGATCCCCCGCGTCTCCCATAGCCACAATGCGCCCGTCCCTGACGTGCACAGCGCCCGCCTCATGATAGCGAAAGGCCGCCTCATCCTGCGCATCTTCAGGGCGACGGTGAAAGCTCAACACACGACCAAGAAATAACGTCTCACTCATCTGCCGTCTCCTTCGCAGGGCTCTTCGCCAAGGCCGTCATGACTTCGGCCACAACAAACGCCGCAATCACCTCAGGCCGCCTGTCGCCCTTATTGGCCGCAGCCATCGGACACATCAAAGCCTCCGTTGGCCCAACGGCCCAGCTTTCAAATTTCGCCCGTTTTGTTTGCGAGCCGATCATACCAACATAAGCCGCATCACCCCGCGCCAACGCCTCTTGCGTCAGCAGAAAGTCGAGACTGTGCTCATGCGTCGCCACAATATACGCCGCCCCTGCGCCCGCCGCGCGCAGCTTGGCCTCGGGCAGCGGCGTGCAGATCTGCTCGATACCCTTTGGCGCCCGCGCCAACTCTTCGGCGCGGCTGTCAATCAGCGTGACACGCACAGGCAAGGGCGCAAAAGCATAGGCCAGCGCGCGGCCCACATGACCCGCTCCAAGGATCAGGACCTCTGGCAAAGCCGCCACGCGCGCGGCTTCTTCTGCGAGCAGCCGCGCCTTGTCCGCCGCATCAAGGATACGCAAATCAAGCCGCACACGCCCGCCACAACACTGGCCGATCTCTGGCCCCAACGGCACATTCATCTCGGCGACACTCCCGTCAGAGCGGGCAAGTTTGCGCGCCTCATCCAGCGCCATATATTCAAGCTGCCCGCCGCCGACAGTCCCCCAAATCCGAGCACCACACACCAGCAGAAATGCCCCCGCCTCGCGCGGCGAAGAGCCTCGCACCTCGGTGATGCGGACCTCAACGACCGTGCCGTCAGCCTGAAGAAATTCCACGAGTCCACTCATTGCTTGAGCCGTTCGATCGCCATCAAGACCCGCTCTGGCGTGGCTGGCGCATCAAGCCTCGGGCATTCAGCGTAGTCTGCCACAGAGGCCACCGCATGACCAATCGCCTCAAACACCGAAATCCCAAGCATAAACGGCGGCTCGCCCACCGCCTTGCTGCGCTTGATCGTGCGCTTGGGGTTCTCGCTCCACTCCGCGAGGCGCACATCAAAATGCCGCGGCTTGTCAGAGGCCAACGGGATTTTATAGGTGCTCGGCGCATGGGTTCTGAGCTGCCCCTTATCGTCCCACCAAAGTTCCTCGGTGGTGAGCCACCCCATCCCTTGGATAAACGCCCCCTCGACTTGCCCACGGTCAATCGCAGGGTTGAGCGAGCGGCCCACATCATGCAGCACATCGGCGCGCGTCACTCGGTATTCGCCGGTCAACGTATCAATTTCGACTTCCGAACAAGACGCCCCATAAGCGAAATAGAAAAAAGGCTGCCCCTTGCCCGTGGCCCTGTCCCAGTGAATTTCAGGCGTCTTGTAGAACCCTGCAGCAGAAAGCTGCACGCGGTCCATATAGGCCCCCGCAATAAACGTCTTAAAGTCAAAGTCCTTGTCACCACAGTGAACAACCCCGCCCTCAAAGCGCAACTCGCTAACGCCCCATTTCTCCGAGGCATAAGCCAGAAGCCGCGCCTTGATCTGCTCGCAGGCATCCAGCGCAGCCATCCCGTTGAGGTCCGTCCCCGAAGACGCTGCCGTCGCGCTGGTATTGGGCACTTTCTCGGTCGTCGTTCTGGTGATCTTCACCGCATCAAGCGGAACTCCGAACGCCTCCGCAACAATCTGCGCAATCTTGGTGTTCAGCCCTTGGCCCATCTCGGTGCCACCGTGGTTGATCATGAGCGAGCCGTCTTTGTAGATATGCAGCAACGCCCCCGCCTGATTATACCACGTCGCCGTAAAGCTGATGCCAAACTTTACAGGCGTCAGCGCAATTCCGCGCCGCAAAATTCCGCCTTTGGCGTTAAACGCAATGATCTCCTCCCGCCGCTTTTGGTAGTCCGACGTGTCTTCCAGCTCGCCAATGAGCCGCTCCAGAATGTTGTCTTCCACTGTCTGATGATAGGGCGTCACATCCCGCTCGCCCACGCCATAAAAATTCGCGCGGCGTATATCGAGCGTATCCTTGCCCAGCGCATAGGCAATCTCTTCAATCATACGCTCCGCCACGATCACACCCTGAGGCCCACCAAAGCCCCTGAAAGCGGTGTTCGAGACGGTATTGGTCTTCATAGGCCGCGACTTAAGCCGCACGTTTGGATAATAATAGGCGTTGTCCGCATGAAAAAGCGCGCGGTCCGTGACAGGCCCTGAAAGGTCCGCCGCAAAGCCACAGCGCGCCGCCCATTGGCCCTCCACAGCCTCAATCCGCCCCTCCTCATCAAAACCGACAGCATAATCCGCCACAAAGTCGTGCCGCTTGCCCGTCGCGCTCATATCCTGATCGCGGTCAGGGCGGATCTTGACGGGACGGTTCCATTTCTTCGCCGCCATGGCCGCCACAGCAGCAAAGAGGTTCATCTGGCTTTCCTTGCCGCCAAACCCGCCGCCCATGCGCCGCACATTGACCACAACCGAATGCGCAGCGACGCCCAAAACCTGCGCCACAATCACTTGCGCCTCGGTCGGGTGCTGGGTCGACGCGTAAATGACGACGTCATCATCCTCACCGGGCATTGCAAAAGAGATATGCCCCTCAAGATACATATGGTCCTGTCCGCCAATCGTCATCTGCCCCGCGATGCGCTTGGCCGCCTTGGCAAAGCCTGCGCCGACATCACCGCGCTCCAGCTTGAGCGGGGCAGTCACGTCAGGGTATCCCGCCGCAATCGCCTCCATCGGGCCAAGCACATGGGGCAGCACCTCAATCTCGACGCTCGCAAGCTCTGCCGCCCGCCGCGCAATATCGCGGCTCTCTGCAATCACGGCAAACAAGGGCTGGCCGTAAAATTCGACGGTTTTTTCAGGAAAAACAGGCTCGTCCCCCGCGTGCACCGCAGAAACATCATTCACCCCGGGAACATCTCTCGCCGTCAAAACGCCAATCACGCCTTTCACAGCCAGAACCGCGCTCAGATCCATCGCCTTGATCGTGCCATGCGCAACCTGCGAGCAGCCTAGATAGGCGTGCAACGTGCCAATCGGCTCTGGGATATCGTCGGTATACTCCGCCCGCCCCATCACTTGCTTGATCGCGCTGTCGTGCTTGGCGTCGGTGCCCGTATGTCCAAACTCCGTCACTTACACACCCTCCAGCTTGGCAATTTCGCCCGCGCCCTGCTCGGCCCAGAAACGGCGCAAAAGATTTGCCGCCACAAGGCTTCGATATTGGGCGGTTGCCCGCCAGTCACTCAAGGGCTGAAAATCCTCGCCAACAGCCAGCGCCGCCGCCTCAAAGCTCTCTGCCGCAAAAGGCTGCCCGACAAGTGCCGCCTCCGCCTTGGCCGCGCGCTTCGGTGTTGCGGCCATGCCGCCAAACGCAATGCGCGCCTGCGCGATCCGGCCCTCGCTCACGGCGACAGACAGCCCCACAGCAACGGCCGTAATATCTTCATCTCGCCGCTTGGACACTTTGTAAGCCGCATGATGCACACCCGCCTGCACAAGCGGCAGCTCAACAGCCTCGACAAACTCTCCCGCGCGCAAATCCTGTTTGCCATAGGCGACAAAATAATCCTCTAGCGGCAGCATCCGAGAACCTTCAGCACTTCGCAACTGAAGCTTTGCCCCAAGCGCGATAAACACAGGCGGCACATCACCAATCGGCGAGCCATTGGCGATATTTCCACCAATCGTTCCCATATTGCGCACTTGCCAGCCCGCAATGCGCCGCCAATAGTTCTCCAGATGCGGGAAAGCCGCCCTCAGTGCCGCCTCGGCTTCGCTGTAGCTCACACTGGCACCAATCTTCAAAGCAGAGCCTGACCGCTTGATCTCACGCAACTCGGACAAATGCCCGATGAACACAGCGGGCGTGATGGGCTTCATCAGCTTTGTCACCCAAAGCCCCACATCCGTCGCCCCCGCAACAATCGTGGCATCAGGGTGTTCTGCCAAAACCTTGCTCAAATCAGCAAGACTGGCAGGCAAAATCGCGCGGTCCTCACCCTTGCAAACCTCAACACGCCGCCCGTCGTTCAACGCCTCAAGCCAAGCCGCGACATCCGCCCGCTCAAGCGCCAGAGGGTCTGCCGCAGGGTCGCCCGAAGCCGCTGCCGCCCGTGCGGCCTTGAAGATCGGCTCATAACCTGTGCAACGGCACAGATTGCCCTGAAGCGCAGTCTCGATCTGCGCATCACTCGGCGCAGGCGTCTCCATCCAAAGCGCATAAAGCGACATCACAATCCCGGGCGTGCAAAAACCACACTGGCTACCATGCGCATCAACCATCGCCTGCTGCACAGGGTGCAAGCCGCCATCCGCGCCGCGCAAATGCTCGATCGTCACCACATGGCAGCCATCAAGGCTCGCCAGAAAACGGATACAGGCGTTCACGGTCTCATACTGCACGCTCCCTTCGGCAAGCCGTCCAACAAGCACAGTGCAAGCGCCGCAGTCGCCCTCGGCGCACCCCTCTTTTGTTCCTGTCAGCCGCTTTGAAATCCTTAAAAAATCAAGCAAAGTGTCTTGCGCACCGACTGTCTCAAGCCGCACATCCTCGCCGTTCAACAAAAACCTGATCTCGCGTCGCAGATGCCCCATGACAGAACCTTCCCAAGCAATTCTTTTGCCCAGCTTACGCTCATTATACTTTCAACAAAAGCAGCGCTTCTCGCTAGACACTTTCAACAAATATTATAAAGTTAATCTCCTCAATCTGCGCCATACTGACAGCGGGAAACAGGAGTGCTTCATGCCCTATGTCGAGAGTATCAAGGTTTTTTGCCGCGTGGTCGAGCTTGGATCCATCACATCAGGAGGCCGCGAGATGCGGCTCACACCCGCCGTGGCGTCAAACCGCATAAAAGAGTTGGAGAAACGCCTCGGCGTGCGCCTGTTTGATCGCACAACCCGCAAGTTGCGCACAACTGAGGCGGGCCAGCTGTTTTATGATCACGCTAGAAAAGTCATCACCTCACTGGATGACGCCGAGGCCGCTCTTGCGGGCTTCTCAGGCCAGCCGCGTGGCGCGCTTCGGGTGTCTTGCCCGCTTGGCTTGGGCCAGCGCCTGCTTGCCCCGCTCGTGCCCAGCTTTGCGCAAAACCATCCTGATGTGCAAATCCAGCTGCGCCTGTCAGACCGCAAGGTTGACCTCCTGGAAGACCGCCTCGACATCGCCTTCATGCTTGGCACCCCGCCCGACAGCACCTTCAAACAACGCAAACTCGCCGATGTGCCGCGCGCCCTCGTTGCCACGCCCGACTACTTGGCCAAACATGGCACACCCGACACGCCCCAAGCCCTGATGCAGCACAATTGCCTCTTGCTCCGCTACCCGCGCTCGCCCGAGTATTTCTGGACCCTGAACACAACTGCCGGCCCCCTCAAGCTCAACGTTCTGGGCCGCTTTGATGCGGACACTTCCGATATTCTGACCGATTGGGCGCTCGCGGGTCACGGTATCGCCAACAAACCGCGCTTTGAAGTCGCCTCGCATCTCGCCTCCGGTGCGCTCGTCGAGGTTCTACCCCAAACACCGCCTATGCCCACAAGCTTTCTCTGCCTGTTTCCACACCGCAAGCTGCAAGACCCCAAGGTGCGTCTCTTCATCGACTATGCCGCAGAAGCGCTCAAACCGAGGCTCCGCGCCATGTCTCAGCTGAAATAGTCAATAATCGGGCAGTCAGGCCGCGCATCGCCAGAGCAGGCGCCGACCAGATGTGCCAACTCGTCATGAAGCGCCTGAAGCTCGCGCTGCTTGGCGCGAATATCCTCCAGCCGCGCACTGGCAATCTGCTTCACTTCGGCACTGCTGCGGTGCGCATCCTGATAAAGCCCCAATAGCTCGCGACACTGAGCAATCGAAAAGCCAAAGCCCCGTGCGCGCCCGACAAAAGAAAGCTTGCGCAACGCTGCATCGTCATAGTCCCGATACCCCGCCGCCGTGCGCGCCGCAGGCTCGACAAGGCCAATATCGGCGTAATATCGCACTGTCTTCACAGGCAGCCCCGCCGCCTTCGCTGCGCCAGAAATATTCATGCTGAAACTCCTGCTTGACCTTCCAGTTAGAGGAAGCCTTACACAGACACCCAACAGGTGTCAAAAGGGGATCCCCATGCGCAAAACCTCTCTTCTCGTCGCTGGCCTCGCCGCCCTCGGCCTCTTCATAGGCTATCAGGCAATACCGCCCGCAGCAAAAGCGCCTGCGGTTCTGCCAACAGGGTCCGCAATGGTCGACGTCACCCTCCCCGCTTTGCTCACAGCCACAGCCCGGCTCGGCCAGACCGCTTTTGAAGCCAAATGCGCGGCCTGTCACGGCCTCAATGGCGCAGGCAATATCAATGCGGCCCCACCGCTCATTCACAAAATATACGAACCGGGCCACCACGGCGACGAAAGCTTTCAATGCGCCGTATCGCAAGGCGTTCAGGCGCATCACTGGCGCTTCGGACATATGCTCCCCGTAAACGGGCTGACCCGCGCCGAAGTCGCCAGTATCATCGCCTATATCCGCGAGATGCAGCGCGCAAATGGAATATTCTAGCGCCCCCGCTGCGCCATCAAGGCGGCCATATCCAGCATCCTGCTCGAGAAGCCCCACTCGTTGTCATACCAACCAAAGACACGGAGCAAACCGCCGACAGACACACTGGTTTCGCGCCCCGACAGAATGATACTTTCTGATCGGCCTCGCAGGTCCGTCGAAACGAGCGGCTCGGTGATATAGCCAAACAGCGGGCTGGCAGCGGCGGCCTCAGCCAAGGCCGCGTTCACCTCTTCCACAGTGGCGGGCCGCGCAACCTGCACTGCCAGATCGATCGCAGACACACTCGCCGTCGGAACACGCACAGCCCGCGCCTCGATCCGCCCAGCCAGCTTCGGAAGCACCTCGCCGATCAGCTTCGCCGCACTCGTCGTCGTCGGAACCATAGAGAGCGCCGCCGCACGCGAGCGCACAAGGTCGCCCCGCGGCTTGTCGATGGTTGGTTGGCTGCCCGTGTAACAGTGCACAGTGGTCATGTGCCCGCTCTCAACGCCCCAGCGCGCATCCAAGAGACGCAACAGCGGCGCAAGCGCATTGGTCGTGCAACTGGCGTTGGAGACAATCCTATGCGCCCCGATCTCGGCCTCATTCGCCCCCAGAACAATGGTCTTGTCCGCCGCCTCTGACGGGCCCGAAATCAGTACAGCCTGCGCCCCCGCCTCAAGCCCGCGCTCGGCCAAAGCGCGATTGCCCGCAGCGCCCGTGCATTCCAGCAAAACATCGACACCGCTCAGATCCAGCGCCCGCAGATCGACCTCGGCGTGAAACGGATAGCTCACGCCATCCACATCAAGCCGCTGCTCGCAATGGCTGACCGCCCCGGGAAACGGCCCAAAAATACTGTCATAGGCAAAAAGATAGGCACAGCTCTCCAGCGGCGCGATATCATTGATCAGAACAACCTCGAAGTCACCCGCCCGCGCACCCTGCCCTGCGCCATGCAGCATCCTGAGGATCGAACGGCCAATCCGCCCGAACCCGTTGATTGCAAGCCTGACAGGACGCTGCGCCATCTCAGTGCTCGCTTCCGCTCTTATAGCCTTGCCCCTCAAAATAAGGCTCCATCTGCGCCACAATCACCGAGTTCTCCGCCAAAGCCCGCGCCATAAGCCCGCGCTCTTCCTCGGGAATATCGTGACCAAGCTCCAAACGCTCCTCCAGCGTGCCATAGCCTGTGACATCCAAAGGCGCGGTGTCCGCCTGCTTCAGGATCGCCACAGTTTCACGCACAGCCTCTTCTTCATCGACACCACTGGCATAAATCACCAGCGCAGCCCCCGTCGCCCCCTTTGGCAGCCCGTCGCCCTCCTTACGGCCGATTTCAACCAGTAGGGTATAAACCTGCTGCGGCTTCTTCGCCTTCTTCTCTTTGGGTTTTTCTGTCTTCTCGGCCATTTCAGCCTCCCTATCTCGTCAGGGTGAGGCTTGGCGAACTGCACAGGTCAAGTCAACCCACACCGCGCTCAAGCCGCCTGCTCTACTCTCTGGAAACACGCGCCTGCACTCCCAAAGCCAGCGGCCACCAAAGAGCCCAAAGCGCCGCCCCGCCCGCTCCCTTTTTCTTTCTAACAATATCCCAGGGGGTCTGGGGGACTGGTCCCCCAAACGGTCGGATTTGCGCAAAGCGCAAATTCGACCCTGCTGTGGCGTCACAAAACTGCGCTCTGCCTCAAGCCATGCCCATGGCCTGCAACCAAACAAAAAAGCCCATCGCAACCAACAGAACAACCGATCTTGTCATAACGCCCTCTCCACATCTCAAGGAGACAAACGCAAAACGCGGCAACTTCCGTCGCCGCGCTCTGTCTTTTTTCGCTGCGTTGCTCAGTCCCGCAAAAGCTCGTTGATCGAGGTCTTGCTCCGCGTGCGCTCGTCAACCCGCTTCACAATCACGGCGCAATAGAGGTTCACACCGTTCTTGCTCGGCATTGAACCCGCCACAACAACAGAGCCGCTGGGCACTTCACCATACATCACTTCGCCTGTCTCGCGGTCAACAATCTTGGTCGACTGGCCAATGAAAACACCCATGCCAAGCACAGAGCCTTCCCGCACAATGCAGCCTTCCACAACTTCAGATCGCGCGCCAATAAAGCAGTTGTCTTCAATGATCGTCGGGCCAGCCTGCATCGGCTCCAAAACGCCGCCAATGCCAACGCCGCCAGAAAGATGCACATTCTTGCCGATCTGCGCGCAGGAGCCAACAGTCGCCCAAGTGTCTACCATTGTGCCACTGTCGACATAAGCGCCGATGTTGACAAAAGACGGCATCAAAACAACGCCAGGCGCAATATAGGCCGACTTGCGCACAACGCAGTTCGGAACCGCGCGAAAGCCTGCGCTCTTCCAGTCCTCGGCTTTCCAGCCGGCAAATTTGCTGTCGACCTTGTCCCACCAGCCGCCAGCCTGCGGGCCGCCCTCCTGAATTTCCATATCCTTGATGCGAAACCCGAGAAGAACAGCCTTCTTGGCCCATTGGTTCACGTGCCAGCTGTTGTCAGCCTGCTTTTCCGCCACACGCAGCTTGCCACTGTCGAGCGCATTGAGCGTATCTTCAATCGCCTCACGGGCCTCTCCCGTCGTGGCTGGCGTGATCGCGTCTCGCGCGTCCCATGCTGCTTCAATCGCGGCTTCAAGCTGTGCGTTTGACATATCTGTCTCCCAAGATTCTCTGTTGTCGTGTTCCACATCCCTTTAGCCGCCTTCACGGCCTCACGCAATGCAGCGCGTCCCTTGCCTTCCCCGCATTCCTATGCACATTGCCTCCCAGATAATTCAGGAGACTTCTCATGCCCGTTCTTCGCTCACGCACCAGCACCCATGGCCGCAACATGGCAGGGGCCCGCGGCCTCTGGCGCGCCACAGGCATGAAAGACGACGATTTCGGCAAGCCCATCGTCGCCATCGTCAACTCGTTCACCCAGTTCGTCCCTGGTCACGTGCACCTCAAGGACTTGGGGCAGCTCGTCGCCCGCGAGGTCGAAAAGGCAGGCGGCGTCGCCAAAGAGTTCAACACAATCGCCGTCGATGACGGGATCGCCATGGGCCATGATGGTATGCTCTACTCTCTGCCCAGCCGCGAAATCATTGCCGACAGCACCGAATATATGGTCAACGCCCATTGCGCCGATGCCATGGTCTGTATCTCCAACTGCGACAAGATCACCCCGGGAATGCTGATGGCCGCCATGCGCCTCAATATTCCCTGCGTCTTCGTGTCAGGCGGCCCGATGGAAGCCGGCAAAGTGATCTGGGACGGCGAGGAAAAAGCGATCGATCTGGTCGACGCCATGGTCGCCGCCGCCGACGAGAATATGTCAGACGAACAGGTCGATGCGATCGAGCGCTCCGCCTGCCCGACCTGCGGCTCCTGCTCCGGTATGTTCACAGCCAATTCGATGAACTGCCTCACAGAAGCCCTCGGCCTCTCGCTGCCCGGCAATGGCTCGGTGCTGGCAACCCACGCCGACCGCGAAGCACTCTTCCGCGAGGCGGGCCACCGCGTCGTTGACCTCTGCAAGCGCTTCTATGAGGGCAATGATCACTCCGTCCTGCCGCGCAACATCGCCAGCTTCAAAGCCTTTGAAAACGCCATGACGCTTGATATCTCCATGGGCGGCTCGACAAACACAGTGTTGCACTTGCTCGCCGCCGCGCACGAAGGCGAAATCGACTTCACCATGCAGGACATCGACAGGCTCAGCCGCAATGTGCCTTGCCTGTGCAAAGTCGCCCCCGCCAAATCGGATGTGCACATGGAAGACGTTCACCGCGCTGGCGGCATCATGGCCATCTTGGGCGAGCTTGACCGCGCAGGCCTCATTCACCGCAATTTGCCAACCGTGCATTCCCCCACCATGGCCGAAGCCCTCGCAAAATACGATGTGGCTCAAAGCACCGATGAGGCCGTTCACCAGTTCTATCGCGCCGCGCCGGGCGGCGTGCCCACGCAAGTGGCCTTCTCCCAAAGCCGCCGCTACCCAGAGCTAGATCTGGACCGCGAAGCAGGCGTCATCCGCACCAAGGAGCACGCCTTCAGTCAGGATGGCGGCCTCGCCGTGCTCTTTGGCAACCTCGCCGAAGAAGGCTGTATTGTGAAAACAGCGGGCGTGGATGACAGCATCCTGAAGTTCTCCGGCCCCGCCTACGTCTGCGAAAGCCAGGATCAGGCGGTGAGCGACATTCTCACAGGCAAGGTCAAATCAGGCGATGTGGTGATCATCCGTTACGAAGGCCCCCGTGGCGGCCCGGGAATGCAGGAAATGCTCTACCCGACAAGCTACCTCAAATCCAAAGGCCTCGGCGCCGCCTGCGCTCTGCTCACCGATGGCCGCTTCTCGGGCGGCACATCAGGTCTCTCGATCGGCCACGTCTCCCCCGAAGCCGCCGAAGGTGGCCTAATCGGCCTCGTCGAGCAAGGCGATCTGATCGAAATCGACATCCCCAACCGCAGCATCAACCTCGCAGTGGATGACACCACGCTGGCAGCCCGCCGCGCAGCTCAAGACGCCAAAGGCTGGCAGCCCGCCGCGCCCCGCAAGCGCAAGGTGACAACAGCCCTCAAAGCTTATGCGTCCCTCACAACCAGTGCTGCCAAAGGGGCCGTGCGCCAACTCTGAAACAAATGACCCCCTCACCCCTTTTTCTTTCTAAAAATATCCTGGGGGGTGCGGGGGGCTAGCCCCCCGCCACGATCGGGTTTTCGCACCGCGAAAATCCGATCCTAAAGCGAAGCCCTCTGCCGCCCTGCGGCATCAAAGTTTTCCGCCGCAAGCCAGCGCTCAAACCGCGCCTTCAAAGCGGGCCACTCACTGTCCAGAACCGAAAACCAAGCCGTGTCGCGGTTGCGGCCCTTATAAGTGGTCGCTTGCCGGAACACACCCTCAAAGCTAAAGCCAAGCCGCTTTGCCGCCGCAATCGACGGCGCATTGAGCGCATCACACTTCCACTCATAGCGCCGATAGCCAAGCGTCTCAAAGACATAGCGCATCATCAAATACATCGCCTCGGTGCTCATTGGCCCGCGCTGCATTTTTGGCGAAAAGTGGATAAACCCGACTTCAATCACCCCATGTAAAGGGTCGATCCTGAGATAGGTCGCATGACCCACAGCGTGGCCGTCTCTGTCTAGCACAGTGAAATAAAGCGGGTCGTGGCTCGCCTCCGCGCCCTGCAAAAACTGACGAAAATCGCCTTTGTTTGCGTAAGGCCCGATCGGCAGATAGGTCCAGTTCGCCCCCGACGCATCAAGTGAAAACGCCTCCCAAAGTGCGTCTCCATGCGCCGTCACATCCAGCGGAACCAGAGCGCAGAACCGCCCCTCAAGCCGCGTCTTCTCGGGCCTTGGCCGTGGCAGCTCGGTCGCGACAGGCCTGCCAATCGGCTGGCCCATCTCGTTCATAATGTCAGCCAAAGACTTTGCCCAACGCCTTACCGACTGTCTCGGTGATAAGGTCGATATCATCCGTCGTTGAAATCAATGCAGGCGAGAAACACAACGTGTTGTTGAAGCCCGGAATAGAGCGGTTGGTTGCGCCAATGATCACACCCATCGCGCCACATTCCGCCACGACCTGCGCCACCAGCTTCTCGTCCATAGGCTCTTTGGTCGCGCGGTCGCTCACAAGCTCGGCCCCGCAGAAAAGTCCAAGCCCGCGCACATCGCCAATGACCTTATGATGCTCACCAAGCTCCCAGAGGTTCGCAACCAAACGCTCCCCCATCTTGGTGGTGTTTTCAAGCAAGCCCTCGTCCTCGATAATACGGAAACACTCCATCGCTGCCGCTGGCCCCGCCGTGCAGCCGCCAAAGGTTGAAATATCGCGGAAATAATTGAGCGGATCGGTGGTGTCGTCCTTAAACATCTCAAAGACGCGCTCGTTGGTGACGCAGCAGGCAATCGCGGCATAGCCCGAAGCCACACCCTTCGCCATGGTCACAAAATCAGGCTCCACACCATAATGCTGATAGCCAAACCACTCTGTCCCCGTGCGGCCCACGCCACAGACAACTTCGTCAATATGCAGCAAAATGTCATACTTGCGGCACAGCTCGCCAATCAGCGGCCAGTAGCCCTCAGGCGCAGGAATAACCCCGCCGCCCGCTGTCACAGGCTCAAGGCAAAGCGCGCCAATGGTATCCGCACCCTCGGCCAGAATAACCTCTTCAATCGCTTTCACAGATGCCGCCGCATAGGCTTCGCCCGTCAGGTCCCACTGCGCGCGATACTCCATGCAATGCGGAACCCGCACAAATCCGGGTGCAAACGGGCCATATTGCGCGTTGCGCTCGTCCTGCCCGCCCGCCGACATCGTGGCCAGCGTGCTGCCGTGATAGTCGCGGTCGCGATACAGGATTTTGTATTTCTTGCCGCCATGCCGCTTGTGGCTGATCTGGCGCACCATCTTGAAGGCCTTCTCATTGGCTTCCGAGCCCGAATTCGTTTGATAGACGCGGCTCATGCCCGGCATCTTGCTGATCAGCTTTTCGGCAAACAACGCGCCCGGCACAGAGCCGGCCGAGCCGGCAAAATAAGGCAGCTTCACCAGCTGGTCGCGCACCGCATTGGCAATGCTTTCGCGCCCGTAGCCTACATTGACAGTCCAGACCCCGCCAGACACGGCATCGAGATACTCTTTGCCCTTCTGGTCCCAAACCCGCATTCCCTTGCCTTCAATGATGATGCGTGGCTCGCCTGTCTCAAACGGCTTGTGTTGCGTCAGGTGATGCCAGACGTGCGCGCGGTCCGCGTCCACAATGTGGCTGATGTCATTTGCAGAAAGATTGCCGTCCATGGTCCGAAGCCTCCGTTTCAAGATCGCGCAAGACACAGTCGCGCACAGTCAAGTTTTGATCAAATTCTCCCGATCAGCAAAGCGTTATTTTAGCCGAGTCTGATAGGGCCAGTCCTTTCGGTCATATAAGACCAATACACCCCGTCTCTCAAAGGTAATTTTTAGCCCATAACCATTATTTATTGGCCCAAATGGCGTCAATCATCCCAAATTGGCTTTTCACAAAACCAAAAAGTAAGGCCTATTCCGCAAATTAACCGTTGATCGGAATCAGCATTTGCGCCCTCATGACATTACAGCGTGGCACGTGCCAATCGCACGGCCCGCAAAAGGCTCAAAGCCAGACAAACTGGTGAGCTGCGCCTCTTCAAGGCGTAAAACCAACAACGGGAGCTACCTCATGAAACTCAAATCAACCCTTATGTCTGCCGCCGCAGCCGCCGCGATGCTCGCAGGCAGTCAGGCCGCCGCGCTTGACGAAATCACAGTCGCCTATTTCCAAGAATGGCCAATGCCGTTCCAGCATCACAAAGTGATGGGCGCATATGACGAAGCCATGGGCGTCAAAGTCAACTGGCGCGCCTTTGGTTCAGGAACAGAAATGAGCGCTGCGATGGCCTCAGGCGATGTGCACCTCTCCGTCAGCCAAGGCGTTCCACCCTTCGTTGTCGCCACATCAGGCGGTCAGGATCTACAGATCCTCGACGTCGCCGTCAGCTATGCCGACAATGACAACTGCGTTGTCGCCGAAGCGCTTGAAATCGACAAAACAAACGCCGCCGAACTCGCTGGCAAAAAAGTCGCCGTGCCGCTGGGCACAGCCGCACACTACGGCTTCCTCAAGCAAATGAGCCACTTTGGCGTTGATGTCGGCTCCATGGAAGTCGTCAACATGAACCCGCCAGAAGGCGCCGCAGCGATCGCGCAAGGCGCGGTTGATATGTTCTGCGGTTGGGGCGGCTCTCTGCGTCGCGCGCTTGAGCACGGCAACGTTCTGATCACAGGCGACGAGAAAACAGAGCTTGGCATCCTCGTGTTTGATGTCACATCTGCCTCAGCAGGCTTTGTCGCCGAAAACAGCGATCTTGTCGCCAAGTTCCTCAAAGTCACAGCCGACGCCAACACAATGTGGGCCGATGAAGCCAATCACGCGGCTATGCTCCCCGCTATCGCAAAAGACGCAGGCATGGACGAAAAGGCCACGATGGAAACCATCGCAACCTTCAAGTTCCCGACAGTGGAAGAGCAGCTCAGCAGCGCATGGCTCGGCGGCAACGCGTCGACCTTCATGAAAGGCGTCGCCGATGTCTTCCTTGAAGCAGGCAGCATTGACGCCGCACTCGACACTTACGAGAACGCCGTCAACACAGGCCCGCTCGCAGCCGCAGGCGGTATGTAAAGCAAACTGGCCCGCTGCGGTTTTCGCGGCGGGCCTCCTCTCGCTTTACCCGTGCCGCTTCACCACAGGCGCGGCTTGACACCAGACGACACAACAGGAGCCTCAGGCTCCGAAAGGCGAGTATGTCCACTCTCTCCATCGACAAAATTTCCATGCGCTTTGACCTGCCAAACGGCAGCCACGTTCAGGCGCTCAAAGATATTTCCCTCGAAATAAAATCAGGCGAGCTGATGAGTGTGCTTGGCCCCTCAGGCTGCGGCAAGACCACACTCCTTAACATTGTCGCCGGCTTTCTTGCGCCCACAGAAGGCAGCATGACCCTCAACAATCATCAAATCACAGGCCCCGATGCCGAGCGCGGCATGGTCTTTCAGCAAGGTGCGCTGTTTGAGTGGATGTCAGTGCGCGAAAACGTCAGCTTCGGCCCCCGTATGAAAGGCCAGCGCGAGGCCGAGTGGCGCGATAACGTTGACCATTTGCTAGATATTGTCGGCTTGCGCGACTTCAAGGAAAAGTCGGTGTTTGAGCTCTCTGGCGGGATGCAGCAGCGCGTGGCTCTGGCCCGCTGCCTTGCCAATGATCCAGACGTGATCCTGATGGACGAACCGCTCGGCGCACTCGACGCCCTGACCCGCGAAAAGATGCAGGGGCTTGTGCTCAAGCTCTGGAAAGAGACAGGCAAAACCATCATCCTGATCACCCACTCGGTCGAAGAAGCCCTGCTTCTGGGCGAGCGCTTGCTTGTTCTCGCGCCCCGCCCGGGCCGTATTCACCGCGAATACCGCCTGCCCTTTGCCGATATGGGTGTGGGCCAAGATCTGCGCGAAGTCAAAAAACACCCCGAGTTTGGTGAAAAGCGTGAAGAAATCCTGAGCATGATCTGGGATATGGAAGAAGAGATCATGGGCAACGCCGCGGAGGCCAGCGCATGATTATTCTTCTAATCTACACCTCTATCTTTATCGCAGGCTTTTTCCTCGTCCGCTTTGGCGTCAAACGGCTGATGCAAACCCGTGCGGACTTCACATCCCTCAAAACAGTCACCTTCGGCGACGAAAGCGCTGTCCGCCCCGACCGCTGGGCCAGTGTCATTTCCGTGGTGACAATCTTTCTGCTTTGGGGCGCGTTCACCGGCTCCAAATGGGTGCCCATCCACGCCCCAGCGCCCTTCATTGGCGACACCAAAATCACCTATACACTGCAAGCACCCGATGGCAGCACCGATGATGCCACCATTGCTTTGCGCGTTCACAAATTCGGCGAAGACCCCGCCACGCCAGAGGTGGACACAGGCACAGGCTTTGCCAAAAACGATTCCGAAATCGTCTCGGCAGGGCGCACCAAAACGGTATTGTTTGACAAAAACGATGACGCCAAGCGCCGCGACGGTGCCAAGATCGTCGCCATCAACGGCCAGCCCATCACAATCGGCGGGCGCGTAAGCTTTGCCGAAGGCCATGTCTCGCTCACAGACAAAGGCGCAATCCAGATCACCCCGTCAGGCGGAATGCAAATGGAGCCGATCTGGCTTCCCCCCCCCGAAAAAGTCGTGTCCCGTTTCATGGAAATCTCGACAGAAGGCTACCAAGGCTTCACTCTTTGGGAACACTTGGGCTACTCGCTCTTCCGCGTGATTGTCGGCTTCCTGCTCGGCGCAATCGTGGGCATTCCGCTTGGCTATGCCATGGGCCTGTCCAACTGGTTCCGCGGCTGGTTTGACCCGATTGTCGAGTTCATGCGCCCCGTGCCGCCGCTCGCGCTGATCCCCCTGGTGATCATCTGGGCGGGGATCGGAGAGGTCGGCAAAATTATCCTGCTCTTCCTCGCAGCGCTTTGGATCATGGCCATCGCCGCGCGCGCAGGCGTCTCGGGCGTCAATATCACCAAGGTGCACGCCGCCTATTCGCTTGGCGCCTCCAAGTTCCAGCTCATGCGCCACGTGATCGTGCCCAACTCCCTGCCCGAAATCTTCACAGGCGCGCGCGTCGCCATGGGCGTCTGCTGGGGCACAGTGGTCGCCGCCGAGCTTGTCGCCGCCGAGAAAGGCGCTGGCATGATGATCATGGTCGCCTCCCGCTTCCAGCTCACCGATATCGTGATCATGGGGATCATCCTGATCGGGATCATCGGCTACGGGATCGATATCCTCATGCGCATCGCCGAGAAGACACTCGTGCCATGGAAAGGCCGCTCCTAAAGTCAGGCGGGGGCCGCGTGGCAGCATTGCGCGCGGCCTCACCCGAGTTATCCCATTGATACTCCCGCGCGCCGCGCTAATCTGCGCCAATGGATACACGCGCAAGACCCTTCCTCACCTCTCTTTTCAAAGCGGCTGTAAAAGCGGCTGACCCGCTTCAAGCCCTTGCAGCGCATCTGCCCGCGCCGCCCAAGGGGCGCACCGTGGTGATCGGCGCAGGCAAAGGCGCAGCCCAAATGGCTGCCGCGCTGGAGCAGCTCTGGGACGCCCCCCTGACAGGCACAGTCGTGACCCGCTACGGCTTTGGTGCGCCCACCCAAAACATCAAAGTGCTTGAAGCCTCCCATCCCGTCCCCGACGCGGCAGGTCTGACAGCAACAGAGGCACTTCTCGCCGAGCTGACAGGCCTGACACCCGACGACCTCGTCATCGCCCTGATCTGCGGCGGCGGTTCTTCCCTGCTCGCAGCCCCCGCCGACGGCCTCACCCTTGAAGACGAACAAGCCCTCAATCAGACGCTTCTCGCCTCTGGCGCGCCCATCGGCGCCATGAACGCGATCCGCAAAATGTTCAGCCGTGTCAAAGGCGGCCGCCTGATTGCCCATACAGCTGCGCCGGTTGTCTCCCTGATCGTCTCCGATGTCCCCGGAGATGACCCTGCCCAAGTCGCCTCTGGCCCCACAGTCCCCTGCGCCTCTGGCCGCCGCGAGGCCCTCGCTGCCGTGGCGCGCCACAGCATTGCCCTGCCGCCAAAGCTCGCCGCCTACCTCGCCACAGCCCCAGCGCCCCCCGCGCCGACAGACCCCGCTTTTCTCAAAAACGAGGTCCGCATGATTGCCTCCGCCGCGCAGTCCCTCGCCGCCGCCGCCGCCCTCGCCAAAGCCGAGGGCTGGCCCGTCGATATCCTCGGTGATGATCTGGAAGGCGAGGCCAGCACCCTCGGCACGGAGCACGCAAAGCTTGCTCTCGCCACCCAAGGCCCCCGCCTGATCCTATCGGGCGGCGAAACAACCGTGACCCTAAAGGCCAAAGGCCGTGGCGGGCGAAATACAGAATATCTCCTCGCCTTCGCCCTTGGCATTGACGGGGCCGAGCAGATCAATGCTCTGGCCGCCGACACCGATGGCATAGACGGCTCCGAGGACAACGCAGGCGCTTTCGCAACAGGCCAGACCGCACAGATCATCCGCGCCACAGGCCAAAACCCCGCAACAGCCCTCGCAAACAATGACGCCTACACAGCCTTCGCCGCCGCCAATGCGCTCTTTATGACTGGCCCCACAGGCACCAACGTCAACGACCTCCGCGCCATCCTCATTGGCTGGCCCTAAAGAAAAAGCGCCGAGCCTTCGCCCAGCGCTTCTCCAAATCCTTAAATTCTTGAGCTTGCAAGCCTACTTGCAGCGCGCCTCCGCGTCTTCCACAGCCGCCGTATAGCCTGACAGCGAGAAGGTATCCTTGGTCAAGGTTCCGCGCCCCGAACGAGCCGACAAGACAGCATTTGTCCCGCGCTTCAGCGCTGTGACGATCTTGGCATCATCCGCAACAGACGCCGCCCAAGCCCACTCACCATTTGTGAAAAGCTCAAAGCTCGATCCGTCAATCGTGAGGTTTACAGTCGATCCCGTCGCAAACGGATAGCCGCCTGTAAAGGCCAGCTGCCCCGCCACATTGGCCGCAGGTCGGAAAAATGTCATCAACAGGATATCCCCCCGCCGCACAGCCACAACGCGGCCATCCTTGGAGTTCACCGTCTCTTTGGGAGAGCTAACCGCCCAGCATTCCTTCGGGTTCGCGTCCTCAAACACCGCCCAAGCGGTCTTGGTCGCGACTTGGTTGGTGCTTGTGTCTTGTGCATAAGCGCTTGTTGTGCCAGCAAAAAACATTGCGGCACAGGCCATAGTTTGCGCAAATCGTAATACCATATTGTCCAGCCTCCAGCTGTCCGTTGCCTCAATTCCGTTTGACCCGCGGCTTTTGCCAATTTTTCTAATCAGGCCGTTTTCAACTCGACATTGCAACATTAGCCTGAAAACTGCCACATACGAAAGAGCAATTGGCGAAAACTTGCACACGTTTTTGGGAGACGAACATGAGCGCACCTGTATCAATGGCCGAAATCTGGCGCGGACCCTTCTTGGAGAGCCTCCACATGGGCCATGCTGTCGTCTGCGGCGAAGGCGGCGAAATCATCGAAAGCTGGGGCGATCCTTCCGCCGTCGTGCTGCCGCGCTCCTCTTCCAAGATGCTTCAGGCCATGCCCCTTGTGGAAAGCGGCGCCGCCGATGCCTTTGGCCTCACAGGCGAACAGCTTGCGCTCTCTTGCGCCTCCCATCAAGGCGCGCCCATGCACACCGACCGCGTGCAAAACTGGCTCAAAACCCTCGGCCTCACTGACGCCGATCTCAACTGCGGCCCGCAAGCGCCGCGAGATGATGCCGATCTGATCCTAATGCACAAAACCGACAGCTCGCCCTGCCGCTACCACAACAACTGCTCTGGCAAACACGCAGGCTTCCTCACCCTCGGCCAACACCTCGGCAGCACAGACCCGATATATGTTGACCCCTCCCATGCGGTGCAAAAAGCCTGTCTCGCCGCCTTTGAAGAGCTGACCGAAGAAACAAGCCCGGGCTACGGCATTGACGGCTGCTCCGCACCCAATTACGCCGCCAGCCTTCACGGCATTGCCCGCGCCATGGCGTTTTTCGCCAGCGCAACAGAGGGCGGCACCACCCGCCAAAAAGCCGCCGCCCGCCTGCGCGACGCCATGCGCAGCTACCCCGAACTGGTCGCAGGCGAGGGCCGCGCCTGCACAGAACTGATGCGCGCCATGGACGGCCGCGTCGCCCTCAAAACAGGTGCCGAAGCCTTCTTCATAGCGATCGTTCCCGAGAAAAAAATCGGCATCGCCCTCAAGATCGTTGACGGCTCCACACGCGGCGCCGAATGCGCCATCGCTGCGATCCTCGTGCGCCTCGGCGTGCTGGATCCGAACCACCCCGCGACACTCAAACGCCTCAACGCCCCGATTCTCAACTTCGCAGGCCAGCACACAGGCGAAATCCGCGCCGGAGCCGCCTTCGCCTGACCCGCGCCGGCTTCCTCTTTCCATAAATATCCTGGGGGGAGCGCGAGGGGGGCAAAGCCCCTCTCGCCCCTGAGCGTTTTGGCAAAGCCAAAGCGCAAAAGCTCTCTTCCCCCGCTGGGAAATTTATGCCACGTTCGCGGCGTTCTCAGGGCGGGGTGAAATTCCCCACCGGCGGTAAGCCCGCGGCGCAAGCCAAAGGTCAGCCCGCGAGCGCCTCGTGTCCTGCTCGCAAGACACTTGGGTCAGCAGATCTGGTGCAATTCCAGAGCCGACGGTCATAGTCCGGATGGGAGAGAGCAGCACGAGCGACGCGGGTTTGCCCGCAGCGCTCTGTTGTCCCTTTTTGCTCTGGGCACGTGTCTGAGGTCAAAAGGAGAAAAACATGACACAGCAACAGACAGTGCCCCGCTACGCCTTCATCAAGGCAGGCTGGCACGCCGATATCGTCACGCGCGCGTTTCACGGCTTCACCCAGATCATCCCGCCAGAGCGGGTTGATGTCTTTGAGGTGCCGGGCGGGTTCGAAATGCCGCTCATGGCCCGCGATCTTGCGGCCTCAGGCCGTTACGCGGCTGTGGCCGCCGCTGCGCTCGTGGTTGATGGCGGGATATACCGCCACGATTTTGTCGCGCAAGCGGTCGTTGACGGCCTCATGCGCGTTGGCCTTGATACGGGTGTGCCGGTGCTCAGCGTCTCTCTCACGCCGCATCAGTTCCAGGAGACAGAGCATCATATCGCCATCTACGCCGAACATTTCGTGCAAAAAGGCCGCGAAGCCGCGCAAGCCGCCCTGATGATCAGTAAAACCCGTGAAAGCCTTCTGGCCTAGGCCTCAAAGCGGGGGCCACGGCACGCCAAGGCCCCCGTCAGCCTAGAGTCCTGATCCTAGCGCCCGGGAATTTCGTCCCGCGCCTCCGCAGGCTCCCAATTGCCGATAATCTCCATCGCCTCTTCCGCAGTATCCACAAAACGGAACAAGTCGAGATCCTCAGGCGAGATCGTCCCCGCCTCGGCCAGCGCGCCCCAGTTCACAATGCTCTGCCAAAACTCTTTGCCAAAGAGCAAAAACGGAATGCGCTTCATCCGCCCCGTCTGAATCAGCGTCAGAGATTCAAACATCTCGTCCAGCGTGCCAAAGCCCCCGGGAAAGACACAGACCGCATTCGCGCGCATCAAAAAATGCATCTTGCGAATGGCAAAGTAATGAAAGTTAAAGCACAACCCCGGCGTCACATATTCATTCGGCGCCTGCTCATGCGGCAGAACGATATTGAGGCCAATGGAGTGCCCGCCTGCGTCCATAGCCCCACGGTTGCCCGCCTCCATGACCCCGGGGCCACCGCCCGTCACAATCACGTTTTCGCGCCCGTAGCTTTCCATGGATTTCGCCGTCATCAGCCGCGCAAATTTGCGCGCCTCGTCATAAAAACGGCTGAGGTCCGCAAGCGTCTTCGTGCGCGCCGTGTCCTTCTTGTCTGGCTCGGGAATCCGCGCACCGCCAAACAATACAATAGTGCTCTCGATGCCCTTCTCGTTCAAAATCATCTCTGGCTTGAGAAGTTCGAGCTGGAGCCGCACAGGCCGCAGCTCGTCACGACACATAAAATCCTCATCCGCAAAGGCCAGCCGATAGGCGGGCGCGCGAGTCTGCGGCGTGTCGGGGATCTGCTCGGCTGTGTCTCGGTCTGTGTGGGCGTCCCGAAACGGGCTCATGCGCTCTTCATTCATATACTCATTCCCTGCTTGCACCTATAATCAAGACCTATAGGCTCCGCGCATTAAAGGCCAGTTACGGAGACGTGATCAATGTCATGGAAAGCCCAAATCAGAGAGGCCTCCGCGCGCATCGCGCCCTATGTCGAGCGCACGCCCGTTATGCTCACCCAGAGCTTTGGGCTGCCTTACGCCATAGAAATGAAGCTCGAACAGCTCCAACACACCGGTACATTCAAAGCCCGCGGTGCCTTTAACACGCTTCTGTCTGGTCCCGTGCCGCAAGCAGGTATCGTCGCGGCCTCTGGCGGCAATCACGGCGCAGCCGTGGCCTTCGCCGCCGAAAAGCTCGGTCATACGGCGCATATCTTTGTCCCCGAGATGGCAGGGCCGTCAAAGATCGCCCTGATCGAGCGCACAGGCGCAGAGCTCACCGTGGTCAAAGGCGAATACGCCAATGCCGCAGAGGCCGCCGCCAAATATGAGGCCGCGACAGGCGCCATGCAAATTCACGCCTATGACGCCCCCGCCACGGTCGCAGGTCAAGGCACCTGCATGGCCGAATGGGAGGAGCAGGGCCTTATGGCCGACACTGTGCTCATAGCCGTCGGAGGGGGAGGCCTCATTGGCGGCGCGCTCGGCTGGCTTGCTGGCGCGCGCAAGGTCGTGGCGGTTGAGCCGGTGACCTCCTGCGCCCTCCATGCCGCCCTCGCCAAGGGCGCGCCCTGCGATGTGCAGGTCTCAGGCGTCGCCGCCAATGCCCTCGGCGCGCGCAAAATCGGCCAGATCTGCTATGATCTCGCCACAGAACACCGCTGCGAAAGCGTGCTTGTGACAGATGCCGCGATCAGCGCCGCGCAAAAAGCCCTCTGGCAAGAGCGCCGCCTTCTGGTCGAGCCTGCGGGCGCGGCCGCTCTCGCCGCCCTGATGAGTGGGGCCTACACCCCCGCCAAAGGCGAGCGTGTGGCCGTGCTCCTCTGTGGCGCAAATATCGCGCCTGATCCTCTCGTCTGATCGCCAGCGCCCCCTAAGTCCAGATTGCCAAGCCCTTCAGTCCAGTCTAAGCTGGCCTCTATGGCGATTTCGGTAGAAACCTTCTTTCTCAATCCAGACGCGCAGGGCACGCTGCAAGCCCAGATTCAACAGATGGTTGCCGAGGGTATTCTTTCGGGCCGCCTGCGTCAGGGAGAGAAACTCCCCTCAACGCGTAAGCTGGCGCAGCATCTGCGCGTGTCGCGTATTACGGTCACACTCGCCTACACCGAGCTTCTGGCCAACGACTACCTCAGCTCCAAAGGCCGCTCTGGTTACTTCGTGTCTGAAAACGCCCCCGAGCCGCCAAGTTTTCCACCCCGCCCCGAGGCCGAGGAGGCGCTCGACTGGTCCCGCGCCATCGGTCAGCGGTTCTCGGGCGGAACACCCCATCTCAAACCGCGCGACTGGGCACGCTTCCGCTATCCCTTCATCTACGGTCAGACCGACCCAACCCTATTTGATCATGCCAACTGGCGGCTTTGCGCGCTTCAGGCTCTGGGCCAGAAAGACTTCGAGCCGCTGACATCTGACTATTACGATCAGGACGACCCCGAGCTGATCGAGTTCATCGCCCGCCACACCCTGCCGCGCCGCGGGATCCTTGCAGAGCCGGAAGAAATCCTCGTCACCATGGGCGCACAAAATGCGCTCTGGCTCGCCACCCAAGTTCTGCTCACCCAGCGCCGCACCGCCGCCGTAGAGGAGCCGTGCTATCCTTCCCTGCGCAACATTCTAAGCCAGTCCCGCTGCCATATCGCCCCTGTGGGCTTGGACGATGACGGCATCCTTCATCAAGACATCCCCCCCGAAACCGATGTGATCTTCACAACCCCAAGCCACCAGTGCCCCACCACATCCACAATGCCGCTCTCCCGCCGCCGCGCGCTGCTGGGCAAAGCCCGCGAGATCGGCGCGGTGATTGTCGAGGACGATTACGAGTTTGAAATGTCCTTCGCAGGCGCGCCCTCACCTGCGCTCAAATCGCTCGATGGTGATGGCCGTGTTGTCTATGTCGGCAGCTTCTCCAAATCGCTCTTTCCGGGCCTGCGCTTGGGCTATCTCGTCGGCTCGCGCCCGTTTATCCGCGAGGCACGTGCCCTGCGCACCTCGGTCTTGCGCCATGTTCCGGGCCATATCCAGCGCACCGCCGCCTATTTCCTCCGTCTGGGCCATTATGATGCGCTCATCCGGCGGATGTCAGGCGTTCTGTCAGAGCGCCGCCGCGTGATGAGCGCAGCCCTCGCCGAGAACAACCTGACGCTCGCAGGTCAGAGCGGCACAGGCGGCTCTGCCTTCTGGATGCGCGCCCCCGACGGCGTCGATACCAGCGCGCTTGCCGCAAAACTGCAAAGCCGCTCCGTGCTGATCGAGCCGGGCGCCCCCTTCTTCAATGGCCCTGATGCGCCACAAAACTTCTACCGCTTGGGCTATAGCTCTATCCCCGCCTCAAAAATTCCGGACGGGATCAGGATCATTGGCGAGGCCCTCGATAACTGGCCTTAAGCGCGCCACCTAGCTGGCCCTAACCTGATGCGCCGCACACCCGTAATTTCAGATTCAACGACAGCCTTGCAAACGCGGGCTGATTCTTATTTTGACCCGCGACCCTTTCGGAGAAAACGCACATGAAAATGACGACAGAAGAAGCCTTCGTAAAGGTCCTCCAGCGCCACGGTATCGCACACGCCTTTGGCATTATCGGCTCCGCCATGATGCCGATCTCCGATCTGTTCCCCAAAGCGGGCATCACATTCTGGGATTGCGCCCACGAAGGCTCCGCTGGCATGATGAGCGACGGCTACACCCGCGCCACTGGCAAAATGTCGATGATGATCGCCCAAAACGGCCCCGGCATCACAAACTTCGTGACCGCCGTCAAAACAGCCTATTGGAACCACACACCGCTCCTCCTCGTGACCCCCCAAGCCGCCAACAAAACAATCGGCCAAGGCGGCTTTCAGGAAGTCGAGCAGATGAAACTGTTTGAAGACATGGTCGCCTATCAGGAAGAGGTCCGCGATCCCTCCCGCGTGGTCGAAGTGCTCACCCGCGTGATCGCGCAGGCCAAGCGCCTCTCAGGCCCCGCCCAGCTCAATATCCCGCGTGACTTCTGGACACAGGTGATTGACGTCGAAATCGCCGATCCAATCGAATTCGAGCGCTCACCGGGCGGCACAAACTCTGTTGCCGAAGCCGCAGCACTCCTCAGCACAGCCAAAAATCCGGTGATCCTCAACGGCGCAGGTGTTGTTCTCTCGCACGGCGGGATCGCAGCCAGCCAAGCCCTCGCCGAGCGCCTCGATGCGCCCGTCTGTGTCGGCTACCAGCACAATGACGCCTTCCCGGGCAGCCACCCGCTCTTTGCCGGCCCACTGGGCTACAACGGCTCAAAAGCAGGTATGGAGCTGATCAAAGAGGCCGATGTAGTCCTCTGCCTTGGCACCCGTCTCAACCCCTTCTCCACCCTGCCGGGTTACGGCATGGATTACTGGCCGACGAATGCCAAAATCATTCAAGTCGACATCAACCCTGATCGCATTGGTCTAACGAAAAAGGTCACAGTCGGGATCGTCGGCGACGCCGCCATGGTTGCAGAAGGCATCCTCGAAAAGCTCTCTGGCACAGCAGGCGACGAAGGCCGCGATGCACGCCGCGCCAAAATCGCCGAGACAAAATCACGCTGGGCGCAGCAGCTCTCCAGCATGGACCACGAAGACGACGACGAAGGCACAGATTGGAACAAGCGCGCGCGCTCCGACAAGCCCGACTGGATGAGCCCCCGCATGGCATGGCGCGCGATCCAGTCCGCCCTGCCCGCAAATGCGATTATCTCGTCTGACATTGGCAACAACTGCGCCATTGGCAACGCCTACCCAAGCTTCAACGAAGGCCGCAAATATCTCGCGCCTGGTCTCTTCGGCCCCTGCGGCTACGGCCTCCCCGCCGTTGTCGGTGCCAAGATCGGCTGCCCCGATGTGCCCGTGGTCGGCTTCTCAGGCGATGGTGCTTTCGGTATCGCCGTAAACGAGCTGACAGCCATTGGCCGCGGCGAGTGGCCCGCTGTCACACAGGTTGTTTTCCGCAACTACCAGTGGGGCGCCGAAAAGCGCAACTCGACACTCTGGTTTGATGACAACTTCGTCGGCACAGAGCTCGACACCCAAGTCAGCTACGCAGGCATCGCCACAGCCTGTGGCCTCAAAGGCGTTGTTGCACGCACAATGGACGAGCTGACAGCCGCGCTCGCCCAAGCCTGTGAAGATCAGAAAAACGGCATCACAACCCTGATCGAAGCCATGATCAACCAAGAGCTCGGCGAGCCGTTCCGCCGTGACGCCATGAAAAAACCTGTCGCCGTCGCAGGCATTTCTGCGGCCGATATGGTTTCACAAGCCTAAGCCAATGACAGGGTCCAGCATCACAGGCTCCATTCTGGTCCTCAATGCTGGATCCTCCTCAATCAAGTTCGCGCTGTTTGATGAGGCGCTCAAAGAACAGATATCAGGCCTCGCCGCAGGCATTGGCGGCCAGAGCTTTCTTGAAGTCTCAGGCCAGCGCGAGGCGATCCCCCTCATAGATCACCGTGCGGCGCTCAAAGCCGTTCTGGCGGCTCTTGAGGCCAAGGGCATGAGCCTCACAAGCCTCCAAGCCGCCGCTCACCGCGTGGTCCATGGCGGGCGCAAACTCACCCGGCCTTTGCGCATTTCTCCTGAGGTCCGCAGCGAGATTGCCGCCTGTTCACCGCTCGCACCGCTTCACAACCCACACAACCTCGCCGCCATAGACACCCTCGCAGAGCTTGCGCCAGAGCTGCCACAATACGCCAGCTTTGACACAAGCTTTCACGCCACCAACCCTGATGTCGCGACCCGCTACGCCATCCCCAAAATGCAGGAAACAAAAGGCATCCGCCGCTACGGCTTTCACGGCCTCAGCTATGCCTCGCTGGTGGACGCGCTCCCCGAGATTTCGGGCGCGCCCCTGCCCTCGCGACTGCTCGCCTTTCATCTGGGCAATGGCGCCTCCCTCTGCGCCATACGCAACGGCGCCTCCGTTGCCACAACCATGGGCTACTCCCCGCTTGACGGCCTCACAATGGGCACCCGCTCCGGCGGAATAGATGCCAACGCCGTCTTGCGCCTTGTGGAAGACAACGGCCTTGAGCGCACCAAAGCCATCCTCAATCACGAAAGCGGCCTGCTTGGCCTTTCCGGCGGCAAATCCGATATGCGCCGCCTGATGCTGGATCAAACCGCCGACAGCGACTTTGCCATCGAGCATTTTTGCTACTGGTCCCTACGCCACGCAGGCTCGCTCATTGCCGCCATGGAAGGCCTCGATGCTATCGCCTTCACAGGCGGGATCGGCGAAAACGCAGTAGGCGTGCGCGCCCGTATCTGCCGTGGACTTGAGTGGACAGGCCTGCGCATGAACCCTGATGCCAACCACGGCCATGGCCCACAGCTTCAGTCCCAAGGCTCACGCGTTGCCGCATGGGTTGTCCCTGCGCGCGAAGAACGCCAGATCGCGCAAGATGCACAACAGCTGATCAAAACGTCATGAGCTACGAAAGCGCCACAACAATAGCGCTCACAGCGACAATATCCTCCACAGTCGCACCCCGACTCAAATCGCCGACAGGCTTGGCAAACCCCTGCAAGACAGGTCCCAAAGCCTGCGCGCCGGCAAGCTCCTGCGCCAGCTTATACGCAATATTGCCCGCATCCAGACTGGGGAAAATGAGCACATTCGCCGCGCCCGCGCCCATCCCCTTCTTGGCCGCGACCCTCGGATTCAATGCCGCATCGCCCTGCACAGGCCCGACAAACCCCGCAAGCTCTACGGCCCTGCGCACCCGCTCCACGCTGGGACCAGTCCCGCTTGTGCCCGTCGAGAATGATAGCATAGCCACCTCGGAGCGCCCCAAAAGGGCTTTGGCGCTCGCGTCAGAGGCGCGCGCAATATCGGCCAGTTCCTCGGCACTTGGCTCAAGGTTCAAGGCACAATCCGCAAAGATCAGCTCGCGCCCGTCAGGAAAGAGCATCACAAAGAAAGACGAGGCCGTGCTCACGCCTGCCGCAGGGCCAATCGCCATAGACGCCGCCTCGATCACCCGCCGTGTCGGGCTGTCCGCCCCCGCGACCATGGCATCCGCCTCGCCCGCCGCCACCATCGCCGCCGCGCGATACAACGGCTTCGCCAGCAAGCGCCGCGCCATCGCCTCCTTCATGCCCCGCGCGCTCACAAGCGCCTGCACCTGTGCCTCCGTGACCGCGCCCAAAGCCAACGGCTCGCAGATCCCCTCCGCCCTGAGCCGCGCCATCGCCGCAGCAATCCGCGGCTCCTCCGCCTCCGGAAAAACAACCCGTTTGGACCGCGCCCGCGCCACCTCATAAATTTTTTTCAAAAATTCCATGTATGCCTCTGTATACTTTCCCCAAAGGAGCCAGCAATGAGCACAGACGTCAAGATCAACCGTGGCCTCAAAGGCATCTACTTCGAACGCTCGGGCGTCAGCCATATCGACGGAGCCAAAGGCGAGCTGAGCTATCGTGGCTATTCTATCCACGATCTGGCCACCCGCTCGACCTTTGAGGAAGTCTGCTATCTGCTCATCTTTGGAGAGCTGCCGAGCACAACAGAGCTGGCTGAGTTTGACGCCCGCCTCAAGGCCGCGCGCCAGCTGCCCCCTGCGATCTATGACATCATCGACAGCACCAAGACAGGCCACCCGATGGATGTCTTGCGCACGGCTGTCTCGGCGCTCGCAGCCCTTGAACCACAGAGCCAAACCGTGGGCGAAGACGCCTTCATAGAGAACGGCATCCGCCTGACGGCACAGGTTCCAATGATCATTGCGGCACATGAGCATATCCGCAATGGCCGCGCCCCTGTGCCCGCCGATCCGTCGCTCAGCCATGCCGCCAACTGGCTCTATATGCTCAAAGGCACGCGCCCGTCTGAAGATGCCGCACGGCTGGCAGATGTCGATTTTATTCTCCACGCCGAACACGGCGCAAACGCCTCCGCCTTTGCCGCCCGCGTCACTGTCGGCACCGAAGTAAACCTGCACGGTGCCATGGTCACAGCCCTCGCCACCCTCGCAGGCCCCGCCCATGGCGGTGCTGCCGAAGACGTTATGAAAATGGTTCAGGAGATCGGCTCGCCCGACAAGGCCGCCGCCTACGTCAAAGCCAAACGCGCCGCCCGCGAACCCGTCACAGGCTTTGGCCACCGCGTCTATCGCGCCGAAGACCCGCGCGCGCGCCATATGCGCGAGGGCGTTCGCAAACTGGGCGCCGAGATGGGCGCACCGGTCTGGTATGAAATCCTGCAAGGCGTGGTCGAGGCCATGAAGCCCTATGCCCGCCACGGTCTCAATGTGAACGTCGACTTCTACTCAGGCGTCATCTACCAGCTTCACGGTATCCCGATGGACCTCTACGTGCCGATTTTCGCAATCGGCCGTATGCCCGGCTGGATCATCCAATGTGTTGAACAACAGCGCGGCAATATCCTCATTCGTCCGCTCACGCTCTATAATGGCCCCGACCTGCGCGACTATGTGGACATGAACGACAGGTGAGAGGTGACAGAGCTTTTTGACCTCACAACAGCCCAACTGGGCTTCGCTCTCGCCGCTGTCTTTGTGGCAGGCGTCGTGCGCGGCTTTGCTGGCTTTGCCCTCTCGGCGCTCACCATGGCCGCACTGGCCAGTATCATTCCCCCCGTCGAGCTGATCCCGATCTGCACCATGCTGGAACTGGCCTCCGCCGCCCTTCTGATGCGCGGCGGCTTTTTTGAGGCCAACACCCGCATGGCCTTCACGCTTCAAGCAGGCGCACTCATAGGCGTGCCCTCTGGCCTCTACCTGACCACAACGATCGACCCCGAGATCTCGAAAATCATCGCCCTTGGCCTGATCGTCTGCCTGGCCGTGCTACAGCTGGCGCGCGTGCGCCTGCCGCTCACGCCCTCCCCTGTGCCAACCTTTCTCACAGGTATCTTTTCAGGCTTCGTCACAGGCCTCGCCAGCATTGGCGGCCTCGTGATTGCGCTCTACACACTGGCGCTGCAAATGCCGCCCAAAAAGATGCGCGGAACCCTGATCGTGATCATTTTTATCGGCGGAACCCTGACATTTCTCTGGCAGCTCCTCTACGGCATGATCACGCCTCTGGCCCTCACCCGTGCCGTCGCCTTCGCCCCGCCAATGCTCGCAGGCGTGATGCTGGGGCGCGCCTTCTTCAAGCCCGAATACGAGCGCCACTACAGGCCCTTCTGCCTCACATTGCTCATCGGCCTCGCAGCCTTCGGCCTGTTCAACACGCTTCTTTAAAGCGCGCGACACCCCGCTTCCTCTTTCTATAAATATCCAAACACACCCCCAGCCAAACCGCGCAACGCCCCTATTGGCCTGCAAAGGCTGCCGCGGGGTGGGGTAAGCCTATTTGCTGCGCCAGCTGTCAAGCCAGCTCTGCACCCGACTCTTGCGCGCGTCATAGCCGTCTTCCAACGCATCCATGGTCGGATCGACCGTGCGCTCGACAAACTGCCGCCACATGGCCCGCACAAACAAAAGCCCGACGATAAGAAACGCAAAAAAGAAAAGGTTAAACCACGGAAACGGCCGATACTCAGGCCCGCTCACAGGCTTAATCGAAATCGCATTGGGGTAGATCGACAAAAACCGCATCCGCCAGCCATAATGCGTGATGGAAACCCACTGCTCCTTGCCCGCAAGCGCTGCGGCCTCGGCTTCAAGGTCGGAACTGTCAAACTTGAAATAGGGCGGGTAAACGCCCGTATCCTCGTTGCGATAGACCATGACCTCTTCGCCCCCGCGCCAAAGCCCGAAAAACCATGTGTTGACCCGCACGGTGTTGATCAGCCGCAAATCACGCATCTCGCTCTGATCGGCCCCAAGATCGCCTTGGTTGTAAAATGGGCGCTGAACCCAAGACAGCCGCTCCAGACGGTCCGAGATTCCTGTCACCTTGGCGACATCATGCTGGGGCAGCGTGTAATGGAAATAAAGCCCAACCAGCACAAACAAGACCCCGCGTATAAACCGTCTCACATTGCGCATCGCGCACCCCCTCAATTGATCACATAAATCAGCACCGTCACCGCAAGGGTGGGTATCACATAGACCAGCAAAATCAACTTTTTGCGAAAGCCGTTTTCATACCGCTCAAGCCCCTCCCTGACAAATCTGTCACGGGGTGTTTGCGCTTTACTGGTCTCTTCCAGCGCGTCCCACTCGCCCTCAAGCCACTCGCGCCTGACAGAGCGCGAATAAATCGAAACCAGCAGATAGACAATTGTCAGCAGAACAAAGCCGACCACAGCAAACCGAATAAACTGCATTCCCTCTCCTTGCCCTTTGGCGGGCGTCGCACTCATAAAACCTCACAACAGCATATGCGCCCGACCGGCCCGCAGCCACAGCTATTTGCCAGCCGCCCGAAGCTTTGGCCTTATGGGTTTGCCAGCTCAGTCATCACGGCGCCTGTCGAGCCAATAGGCCAGCCCGCCCACCGCCGAGAATATAAGAAGCCCGATCCCGACAGGCAGGGCCGAAAGACCAAGCGCATCAAACCGCGCCCAGGCTTCAAAGCCGATCAGATCGCCCAGACTGAGGACAACAGCAAAGGCCACACAAAGCCCAACGATAAAGACGACAGCTTTTCTGATCATGGTCTGGCACCTCCCCGAGCCGCTCACACTGTGAGATTATGCGTGTTCAGCTTGCATTTGGACAGTCTTTTCGCTGGCCGCAGCGCGGAACTTGTTTTCGAACTGTGCTGCGCACACTCCGACCGGTTGAGGGGGGCCAGCCCCCCTCAAACTCCCCCCGGGATATTTAGGGAAAGAAAAAGAGGCAGGCGGCCTAGTAGACCACAACGCTCCTGATGCTTTCGCCCGAGTGCATCAAATCAAAGGCGCGGTTGATCTCTTCAAGTGGCATTTTATGGGTGATCATCTCGTCGATCTCCACTTTGCCATCCATATACCAATCAACAATCTTGGGCACATCCGTGCGCCCCTTTGCGCCGCCAAAGGCTGTGCCTTTCCAGACGCGGCCTGTGACAAGCTGAAACGGGCGGGTGCTGATTTCGGCTCCTGCAGGCGCGACCCCGATGATGACCGAAACGCCCCAACCGCGGTGCGAACATTCCAGCGCATCGCGCATGACTTTGACATTGCCTGTGGCGTCAAAAGAGTAATCCACGCCGCCGAAAGCGTCTTGCTCGGTCTTGGTCAGCGCGACAATCGCCTCGGTGACAGTTTGGCCCTCAAGTTTGGACGGGTTTACAAAATCGGTCATGCCGAATTTGCGCGCCATGGCTTCCTTATCATCGTTCAGGTCAACGCCAATGATCTTGTCAGCACCTGCCATCCGCAGGCCCTGAATCACGTTAAGGCCGATCCCGCCAAGACCAAAGACAGCCGCCGTCGACCCGATCTCGACACCCGCCGTATTGATCACAGCGCCAATGCCCGTTGTCACGCCGCAGCCGATGTAGCAAATGCTCTCGAACGGCGCGTCCTTGCGCACTTTGGCGAGTGCGATTTCAGGCATGACCGTATGATTGGCAAAGGTCGAGCAGCCCATATAGTGAAAGATCGGCGTGCCATCGAGCATCTTGAAGCGCGTGGTGCCATCGGGCATCAGGCCTTGGCCCTGCGTGCCGCGAATGGCGGTGCAGAGGTTGGTCTTGCCCGAGAGACAGGCATGACACTCGCGGCATTCGGGCGTGTAGAGCGGGATCACATGATCGCCTGGCTGAAGCGTTGTCACGCCCTCGCCCACTTCAAGCACAACACCGGCACCCTCATGGCCAAGGATGCTGGGAAACAGCCCCTCAGGGTCATCGCCCGAGCGCGTGAACTCGTCGGTGTGGCACACACCCGTGGCCTTGATCTCGATCAGAACCTCGCCCTTCTTCGGGCCTTCGAGCTCGACTTCCATAATCTCAAGGGGCTTGCCTGCTGCAAGCGCCACAGCTGCACGTGTTCGCATGATGTCTCTCCAAAATATCTTGGCCAGAGCCTGCGGGAAACGGCACAAAGTTGCAAGACTTAGGGGGAGAGGACAGGGCGGAATTCCCCTGATATAAAAGAAACAGCCTTGCTACTGTTTTGGCACGGATTCGGGAGTAACACGTATGAATTTTAAAACCATCACCGCCGCCTTTGGCGCAATTGCTGCGCTGTCTGCCTGCCAGATGAACGGCATCCTAGACCAAAACGAGCCCCTCATTCCTGCGGAAACACGTGCCGCGCTGGCAGATTCCTGCGGCGCTGACGATCTTGCCTTTATGACAGGGATGAGAGTTGGCGAAGTCGAGTTTGACGCCCGCGAGCGCCCCGTGCGCATTGTCGGCCCAAACAGCGCCGTCACAACAGATCTGCGCCCCGAGCGCCTCAATGTCAAAATCGACAGCTCCGAGCGGATCACAGGCTTTAGCTGCGGCTGATCACTTCTTGATGCGATAGGCCTTGTGGCAGGCGGCACAGGTGCCGCCAAGCTCGCCCATACCCGCCTGTAGCCAGCCCAGATCGCTGGTATCAAGCGCCTCAGCCGCCGCGCCCATGGCCACGGCCTTCGCTTCAAAATCAGCCCAGTTTTCCCAGATCGCCGGAAGCGCGGTTGATTTCGGGTCCATCTCTTGGGCCTCAAACGCCGCAGGGACCTTGGCCGCATACTCCATCAGCGCCTGCCGCGCCGCGCCTGCCTTGTCGGCATCAAATTCTATCTCGCCCTTGGCCATGCCGCCCAAAGTGCCCGTCGCCGTCTTGACGCCATCCATAAGCATCATCCGCGCCTTCACGGCTTCGTTTTCTACGCCGTCATGCGCCAAAGCCGCGCCCGCAAGCGTCGCGCCCAGCGCCAGTGCCACACCAAATCTTGTCATCGATACTCTCCTATTGGTTGACAACATTACGCCACGGAATGCCAAACCGATCAAGACACGCTCCTGTGAGCAGGCTCAGCCCGCGCTCTTGCCCGCCGCTTTGCCACGCTTGCGCACAGGCGCAGGCCGCACCCGCGCCTCGATCATCTCATAAAGCGTGCCCGCAATATTCTTGCCGCTCGCCCCCTCGATCCCCTCAAGGCCGGGTGAGGAATTGACTTCAAGAACCTTCGGCCCATCGCTGGCGCGCAAAAGATCAACGCCCGCCATATGCAGCCCGAAGGCCTTCGTTGCGCGCAACACCACATCGCGCTCCGCCTTACTGATTCTGACGGCCTCGGCCGTGCCGCCGCGGTGCAGATTTGAGCGAAAGTCGCCCTCTGCCCCCGTGCGCCGCATGGAGGCCACAACCTTGCCGCCAATCACAAAACAGCGGATATCCTCGCCCGCCGCTTCCTTGACAAAGTTCTGCACCAGAAAGTTCGCCTTTAGCCCGCGAAACGCATCAATAACCGACTCCGCCGCCTTCTTTGTCTCCGCCAAAACAACGCCCTTGCCCTGCGTGCTCTCCAAAAGCTTCACAATCAGAGGCGCCGTGCCGACAAGCCCGACAATCGAGTTGGTGTCTTTCGGGCTGGCCGCAAAGGCCGTATTGGGCATCCCGATCTTGTGGCGCGCCATTAGCTGATGCGCATGAAGCTTGTCGCGGCTCGCGGTGATGCCTTGCGAGGAGTTGACACAAAATGTCCCGATGGTTTCAAACTGGCGCACAACCGCTGTGCCATATGACGTAATCGAAGCGCCGATCCGCGGGATCACCGCATCATAGCGCGCCAGTCGCTTGCCGTCATAATGCACCTCGGGCGCAAGCGCATTCAGCGCCATATAACAACGCGTGGTGTCGATCACTTCAACAACATGGCCCCGCTTCTCGCCCTCTTCCACAAGACGGCGGGTCGAATAATTGTCCTCACGGCTCAATACGGCCACACGGAGCGCCCGCTCTGGGGCCGTCTCGCGCACCCGCTTGGAATGATAAACATCATAGCTCAGCTCGGGCTGCAAAAACCGCTCGGTCGCCACAATGCTGATATGGTCCTTCAGCGCCTGCCGCCCAAGCAACATACGGTTGCTCATGGTCGCCCGGTTGCTCAGCGTGATCTCGATGGGCCAGCGGTGGCCGTTGACCAGCAAGTTGGTCTCGATCACATAGCGGTTCTCGCTCTCGCCATTGGAAGAGGTCACGTCGCGGCGATCCTTGATCTCGGCAGAGCAGGCAAAGACAATGTCTTCCCGCCCAGGAACAGGATGCACCATAAAGCGCACCTTGGGCTTGGCAGAGGCCCCGAAAACCTCGATATCATAAGCATGAAGCGCCGAGGTTTTGGCCCCCGTGTCGACTTTGGCCTGAATGGCGGGCAGGCCAAGCTGGGGCAAAGCCACCCACTCTTCCCACCCGAACGACAAAATAGAACCACTCTTATCAAGACTCATGCGCTGCAATCCAATGTTTGAAAACGGCTGATGCCGAGCCTACCGCAATAAGGCTCAAAGACCAACTCGCCGCCTTTCGCATAGTTTTTCTCACAGGGCCAGCCCCTAAGTTCATCGGCTTCTCTCTTGGCAATCAGCTCTATTTGCGCCAAGACACAAAACCATGACACAAGAATTTTCCTTCTCCCTCGCCGCCACATCTGGCAAAGCCCGCACTGGCACAATCCGCACTCCGCGGGGCGAGATCCGCACACCCGCCTTTATGCCCGTCGGCACAGCGGCAACCGTCAAGGCGATGATGCCCGAAAGCGTGCGCGCCACAGGGGCCGACATCCTTCTTGGCAATACCTATCACCTGATGCTGCGCCCCACAGCCGAGCGCATCGCCGCTCTGGGCGGCTTGCACACATTCATGAATTGGGACCGCCCGATCCTCACAGACTCAGGCGGCTTTCAGGTCATGTCTCTGGCCGATCTGCGCAAGCTCACAGAAGAGGGCGTCGCCTTTAAGTCCCACATCGACGGCTCCAAACATATGCTCTCCCCCGAACGCAGCATGGAAATCCAGCGCCTGCTCGGCTCTGATATTGTCATGTGCTTTGACGAATGCCCCGCCCTGCCCGCCACGCGTGACGACATCGCCAAGTCGATGGAACTGTCCATGCGCTGGGCCAAGCGCTCGCGCACAGCCTTCGGCGATCGTCCGGGTTACGCCCTCTTCGGCATCCAGCAAGGCGGCCTTGAAGAAGACCTGCGCGCCCAATCCGCCGAGGCCCTGCAAGAGATCGGCTTTGAAGGCTACGCTGTCGGCGGCCTCGCCGTGGGCGAAGGTCAGGAGGCCATGTTCAACACGCTGGAGTTCGCGCCTGACCAACTCCCAAAAGACAAACCGCGCTACCTCATGGGTGTCGGCAAGCCCGACGATATCGTCGGCGCCGTCGCCCGCGGCATTGATATGATGGACTGCGTCCTGCCCTCCCGCTCGGGCCGCACGGGTCAGGTCTTCACCCGCCTTGGCGTGCTCAACATCAAAAACGCCCGCCATCAAGACGACCCGCGCCCGCTGGACGAAAACTGCGGTTGCCCTGCCTGCAAAAATTACAGCCGCGCCTACCTGCACCATGTCTTCCGCTCCCAAGAGATCATCTCCTCGATGCTGCTCACATGGCACAACCTGCACTACTACCAAGACCTCATGGCAGGGATGCGCGCCGCCATCGCCGAAGACCGCTTCGCCGCCTTCGAGCGCGACTTCCACAGCACCCGCGCCCAAGGCGACATCGACCCCCTCTAATCTGCCCCCTGCTTCCTCTTTCTAAAAATATCCCGGGGGGTCTGGGGGGCTGGCCCCCCAGCTTAGCCTGTGGTCTGGGGGGCTGGCCCCCAGCGTGTCGGAGGGCGCGCAGCGCACTCCGACACCCGCCTCGAGCGCACGCTCCGTTAACACCCCGAAATCCTGTTTTGCCGGTGCACGCATGGTGCACGCGTGGTGCACGCTTATCACCCCCCTAGAATCACCCCCGTTAACCATTTCAACGAGGGGCTTGATTCGGCCTGAAAACAGCGTCAGGCTAGAGCTATGAACATGGCCTCTCACACGCCCTTGCCCACAAGCTCACAGGTCGCCTTTCACCGCACCGAGCTGTCCCTCATTCTCGGCCTCTACGGCCGCATGGTCGCCGCAGGCGAGTGGCGCGATTATGGCATTTCCTGCCTCAAGGACTACGCCGTGTTTTCGGTCTTTCGCCGCACCGCCGAAAACCCGCTCTATCGCATTGAAAAACATCCGAAATTGCGCCTCAAGCAAGGGCAGTATTCAGTCATCGGCCTCAATGGTCAGGTGCTCAAACGCGGCCATGATCTCAAGGCTGTGCTGCGCGTTCTGGAGCGCAAACTCATCCGCGCCGTCAGCGACTGAGCGCGCATAAAAAAGGCCCAAACCTCTTTCGAAATTCGGGCCGGAATTTGCCATTAAGTGACTTAGAAGTCTAGGTTTTCCACGCTCAAAGCGTTCTGCTGGATAAACTCGCGACGCGGCTCCACAACATCGCCCATCAACTTGGTAAAGAGGTCATCCGCCTCCGCCATATCCTCGACTTTGACTTGCAAGAATGTGCGCGCATCAGGGTCCAACGTCGTCTCCCAAAGCTGGCTCGGGTTCATCTCGCCAAGGCCCTTATAACGCTGCAGCGATAGCCCGCGCTCACCCTCTTCAAGGATCGCTTTCAGCAAGTCCAAAGGCCCATAAATCATCTGGGTGCGGTCCTTGCGTTCAAGCTTCGCAGCCGTGCCGTAAACCTCCTGCAAACTCTGGGTCAGCGTGCCTGTGCGGCGCGCTTCTCCAGAGCGCAGCATCGGCCCGTCCAGCGTGCGAACCTCCTCCACACCGCGCAAAATGCGCGCCAGTCGGATGCCGTGATCCTGCGTGATACGGCCCTGCCAACCTTTCTCATATTCCAGTGCAATAAGGTCCAAACGCTTCGCAACCTTATCGGCCACACCCTGCAAATCGCCCTCAATTGCGCCGGGCACAAAGGCTCCCGCAATCGCGGCTTGCTCAAGAATATGGCGCGGGTAATGCGTTGGAAACGCATCCAAAACGCGGCGCAGCTGGCGCGCTTCATCGACCACACGGATCAGATCCTGACCCGCCATTTCGGTGCCATTTCCGAGCTTCAAGACAGCACCGTCAACACCCTGTTGAACGAGGTAATCGTCCAGAGCATTCTGGTCCTTGAGATAGACTTCAGACTTCCCACGCGCCACTTTGTAAAGAGGCGGCTGGGCAATATAGAGATAGCCACCCTCAATCAGTTCAGGCATCTGGCGATAGAAGAACGTCAACAAAAGCGTGCGAATATGCGCGCCGTCCACGTCCGCATCCGTCATCAAAACGATCTTGTGATACCGCAGTTTCTCGATGTTGAATTCGTCGCGCCCAATACCCGTTCCAAGCGCCATCACAAGGTTGCCGATTTCCTGGCTGCCGAGCATACGATCAAACCGCGCACGCTCCACATTGAGGATCTTGCCTTTGAGCGGCAAAATGGCCTGTGTGCCACGGTCGCGCCCCGTCTGGGCCGAGCCACCAGCGGAGTCACCCTCCACGATGAAAAGCTCTGTTTTGCTTGGGTCTTTCTCCGAGCAATCCTTGAGTTTTCCTGCCAGAAAGTTCACATCCATAGCCGTCTTGCGCCGCGTCAGCTCGCGCGCTTTTCGCGCCGCTTCACGCGCCTGTGCCGCCTCGACAATCTTGCCAACAATGATCTTCGCTTGCGACGGGTTTTCTTCAAACCACTCCGCCAGCTTGTCGTTCACCATGCTTTCAACAACAGGGCGCACTTCGGAGCTGACCAATTTATCTTTGGTTTGGCTTGAGAATTTAGGGTCAGGAACTTTGACAGACAGCACACAAGTCAGCCCCTCGCGCGCATCATCGCCCGTGAAGTTAATCTTTTCTTTCTTAGCTATGCCTGATGATTGCGCATAGTTGTTAATCGTCCGCGTCAGCGCGCCCCTGAAGCCCGCCATATGCGTGCCCCCGTCTCGCTGCGGAATATTGTTTGTGAAAGGAAGAACATTCTCGTGGTAGCTATCGTTCCACCACATCGCAACTTCGACGCCGATATCGTCCTTTTCACCGACGATATAAATCGGCTCTTCCATGACAGATGTTTTCGAGCGGTCGAGATACTTCACAAACTCCTTAACGCCGCCGTCATAATAAAGCTCGGATTTCAGCGGCTCCGCTGGCCGTTCATCTTCAAGGATGATCCGCACGCCGCTGTTCAGAAAGGCAAGCTCGCGGAGGCGTTTTTCCAAAACGGAAAATTCATAATCAAGGTTAGAGAATGTCTCCGTCGAGGCCAGAAAGCGCACTTCCGTGCCTGTCTCACCGTTTGCGTCGCCAACAACGCGCAGGTGCTCAACAGTGTCGCCATGCGAAAACTTCGCATAATGCTCCTTGCCGTCTCGCCACACGCGCAGCTCAAGCCAGACAGACAGCGCGTTTACAACAGAAACACCCACCCCATGGAGGCCGCCTGAAACTTTATAGGAGTTGCTGTCAAATTTGCCGCCCGCGTGGAGCTGCGTCATGATCACTTCGGCCGCCGAGACGCCCTCCTCCTCGTGGATGCCCACAGGAATGCCGCGTCCGTTGTCACGGACAGAAATCGAAGAATCCGCATGGATTTTGACGTTTACATAATCGGCGTGCCCCGCCAGCGCTTCGTCAATCCCGTTGTCGACAACCTCATAGACCATATGATGCAGGCCAGAGCCATCATCCGTATCGCCGATATACATCCCGGGCCGCTTGCGGACAGCCTCTAACCCCTTGAGAACCTTAATGGAATCAGCGCCATACTCTTCGGGTTTCTGCTCGTTCTCTGACATTCACACGCTTCCTTTGCGATTTTGTCATTTTATACTGTTTATGGGGGAGGTTGTCACGCTCAACCGCTATATTTTGGGCCTCTCGACACGCTCAGGCCGAAATAGGCCGAGGCAGGTTGTTACTTCATCATATTAAAATAAAACCACTTCAAAAAACACAATCATGCCATCAACTACTCTGCTCTTTGGCACAGTGTTTTGCGAGGTTACTTTCATGAAAAATCAAATCTCGTCAAAATATCACGCTCCGGATACCTCCTCCTTCAAGCCCATGAGACCACAGGACAAAGTCTTATGGTCGCCAATGGAGGCGGTGCTCTTCTCTGCTGCAAACGTTGCTGTCTTTGCGTTCCTTATGGGACATGGCCATTACGCCTATATCGCCCACCTCTTCGAACCGGTTTTTGCTATCGGCCTCTTTGTCGTGTGCGCACAATGGGCATACCAAATCTGGCGCAAAAAACAGTCAAGTCATGATCAACCGTGAGGCTTCAAGGCCTTCTTGAACCTCAATATGCTGGGCACGATCACCCAGCTCCGCAAACAGTTCTGGACCTGTGCCAGTCATCCAAGCTTGCGCGCCCAAAGCGCATATCTCGTCATAAAGCGCAGCGCGACGGTTCGAATCAAGATGCGCCGCAACCTCATCCAAAAGAACAATCGGAGGCGCTCCGACATCCGCCTTCAAGGCCCGCGCGTTCGCAAGAATGAGCGAGATCAAGAGCGCCTTTTGTTCACCCGTCGAGCAGTCTTTCGCAGGCACGGCTTTAGCCGCAAAGACGCCATATAAATCAGAACGATGCGGCCCAACGAGGGCACGCCCCGCCGCCATATCTCTAAAGCGGCTTTCGCTCAGAGCCTCGACGAGATCAGCCGCTGTCTCAGGCATTGCGCCTTCGCTCTGGACAAGCTCCAACTCAGCAGATGGAAAGGTCGTTTCTGCCCCGTCTTGCGCCACTCGAAGACGCGCAAGTGTCGCCACCCTATTGGCGTGAATGCCCGCTCCGCTCTGTGCCATCTTGGCTTCCAGAGCAGCATACCAATGCGTGTCACGAACCTCAGCCTTCAACAGCCTGTTGCGCTCTCGCATGGCCTTTTCGTATTCAAGAGAGAGGTCAGAGTGATCCGGAAAAAAGCTCATGCTCATACGGTCCAGAAAACGCCGCCGCCCGTCCGCCCCCTCTATCCAAAGCCTATCCATCGATGGGATCAACCAAACAACCCGCGCAATCCGCCCCAGCGCAGTCTGTGCAGCAGCCTTATCATCAATCCTGACAGAGCGCGCCGCGCCGTCTTCGGAGCTGGTATCAACCTCATAGGTGCGACCGTCATGCTCGATCAGCCCCGAGAGTTTCCAGCCAATATCCTCTGGCCGCTTCGCCATCTCTTTCGCGGAAGAACGCCGCATTCCGCGCCCGGGAGAGAACAGGGAAACCGCCTCAAGGATGTTGGTTTTTCCGGCTCCATTGGCCCCAAAGATAGCCAAAGGCCGCGCATCAACGTCAAGCTGCGCAGCCTTGTGAGAGCGAAAATGTGAGAGCCTAAGCTTGGTCAGGGCAAGCGAAGCCATGCGTGCTTACCCCGCCACAGCTCAAACGCGCATGGGCATCACGACGTAAACAGCCGATGTGTCATTGCCTTCGCGCATCAAAGTGGGGTCACCCGAAGAATTGAACATAAATACCGCATTTTCGCGGTCCACCTGATTGGCAATTTCGAGCAGATACTTGGCGTTAAATCCGATTTCCAGACGCTCATCGCCATAAGCGACAGCCAGCTCTTCTTCAGCAGCACCACTGTCAGGCGCATTGACCGACAAGATCAGCTTGTCTTCACCAAGCGTCAGCTTCACAGCGCGCGAGCGCTCTGACGAAACAGTCGCCACACGGTCAACCGCCTTGGCAAACTCGGCAGCATCAACTTCAAGTTTGCGTGTATTGCCCTGCGGTATAACCCGCGTGTAATCAGGGAATGTTCCATCAATGACTTTAGACGTCAGGGTGATATCAGGTGTTGCAAAGCGGATCTTAGTCTCGCTTACAGAAACCGCAATCTTGGCCTCATCATCGTCCAGCAGCTTGCGCAACTCACCGACAGTTTTGCGCGGCACAATCACACCCGGCATTTCCGCAGCACCAGGCGGTAGCTCCGCATCAATCCGTGCAAGGCGGTGACCGTCTGTCGCAACGCAACGCAAGACTTTGCCCCCATCTGAATCGGAGATGTGCATATAAACACCGTTAAGATAATAACGGGTTTCCTCCGTAGAGATCGCAAATTTCGACTTATCAAACAAGCGGCGCAACATAACGGCTGGCGCAGAAAAATTTGAGCTGTATTCGGATGTCGCCATCACAGGGAAGTCTTCTTTAGGCAATGTCGCCAAAGAGAAGTTCGAGCGACCGGCTTCGACAGTCAGCCGGCCTTTGGCGCCATCATCCGTCAGCGTCACAAGCGAGCCATCAGGCAGCTTGCGCACAATCTCATGGAGCAGCACAGCCGATACAGTTGTCGCCCCAGCGCGCTCAACTTGTGCATCGGCGCGATCGACCACTTCAATATCAAGATCTGTAGCGCGGAAGCGCACATCGCTGTCCTGCGCCTCAATCAGCACATTCGCCAAAATAGGGATCGTGTTACGGCGCTCTACGACTGACTGTGCTTGTGCCACAGCCTTCAACAGTGCGGCGCGCTCTATGCTAAACTTCATCCCTAGCTCCTCTGTGCTGGCGGGAGCAACAAATTAGCCCATCCCCCAGTCAACTCAAGTTCTTTCTTGTGTTGTCCACTGGAAAGTCAAAGGCGTCAAGCGCCTAGACCCCTGCTCTTGCTTAAGCTTCCAGTATGCGGCGCAGAATCTCTATATCTTCAGCGAGTTGCCCATCCTGAGCGCGCATATCTTCAATTTTGCGCACCCCATACATGATCGTCGTATGGTCACGCCCGCCAAAACAGCGGCCGATCTCTGGAAGGGAACGGCTGGTGAGTTGCTTGCAAAGATACATAGCAACCTGACGTGGGCGCGCATAGGTGCGCACACGCTTCGGGCCAATCATATCGCTCAAACGGATATTATAGTGCTCCGAAACTTTGCGCTGGATTTCTTCGACAGAAATCTTGCGCTCGGAATTGCGCAGCACGTCGGCCAAGCAATCTTGCGCCAGCTCGAGAGTGATTGGGCGGCCTACCAAAGAGGCAAACGCAAACAACCTTGTCAAAGCACCTTCAAGCACGCGCACGTTTGTGCTGATGCGATGCGCAAGGAATTCCAGCACACCCGCATCAAGCGTAAGTTCGGGATATTGCGCCTGCTGCACTTCTACTTTGGATTGAAGGATACCAAGCCGCAGCTCGTAATCTGTTGGGTGCAAGTCCACCACCAAGCCGCATTGCAGGCGGCTTTTGATCCGCTCTTCCAAATCCTTGATCTCACCCGGAGCACGATCGGCTGAAATAATGATCTGCTTTCGCTGATCAACCAGCGCGTTGAAGGTATGAAAGAACTCTTCCTGTGTGCTGTCTTTCCCAGCAATAAACTGGACATCATCAACCATAAGCACATCAACCGAGCGGAACAGTTCTTTGAAATCCATCATCTTGCGGTCGCGCAATGCCTGAACAAAACGATACATGAATTGCTCGGCAGACAGGTATACCACATTCAGATCAGGGCGAGAGGTCTGAAGCTCCCATGCGATTGCGTGCATCAAGTGGGTTTTACCAAGCCCGACGCCACCGTAAAGAAACAGCGGATTGAACGTCACAGGGCCGCCTTCGGCGACACGCTTGGCTGCCGCATGGGCCAGCTCGTTTGGCTTACCAACAACAAAGTTTGAGAAGGTAAATTTCGGGTCCAAAGGGGCCGCAGCAATAGGCGTATCGCGCTTTTGCGGCGCCACATCCAAGGCAGGCGTTACGCTATCTTGGTTCTCTATAGACCGGTTTGCTACGGCAGGAGATTGCGCAGCAACAGTAAAGCGCACGCGAGACACATTTATCCCGACACCCATCATCTGATAGAGAATTTGGTCGCCAAAATTCTGCTTTACGTAATTTCCAAGAAAGGTCGTCGGGACATTAAAGGTAGCAACACCATCACGAACATCATCAAAAGCCAGCGGTTCAATCCAGCTTGCGTAGTTGTTCTTACCAACGGCTTTCAAAAGGTTGCCTTGCAGCGCACCCCACTGTTCATCTGTCATTTTTGTCCCGTTTCGTCCCAATAGCCCAAATTGAGCCAGCATCAAAAAATATCATCTAGGCCCTTGCAGCAGGGCTCCTAAACGAGCGCTCACCAGTCAAAAGGATACATATAGCCTGCTAAAGCTGACTATGTTGTCTCATACCATTTTACTCTTTGGACATATGACCGTGAAAAAGGTTCGGCTTGTTTTACACAGCCAAAATTCGGCCTATCCCCCCAAAGCGAGGTGAATCGCTAAATTGAAATTAGCAATATGCTGGGCGGCCAAGCAACTGATCTTCACGCTTGACTCTCGATTCACTCAAAAAGAATCCCGTGGGCTTTTTTGCCCATTTGAAAACACTGGGAAAAACAAAAAACGGCGCCCCGATCAGAGCGCCGTCAAGTCTTCAAAAGAGCGCTAAAACTTAGCTCAGCGCCTTCACACGTGATGTAAGGCGTGACATTTTGCGCGCTGCTGTATTTTTGTGGAAAACGCCTTTTGTGACGCCGCGCATCAGCTCGGGCTGTGCTGCGCGAAGAGCAGCTGAAGCCGCTTCTTTGTCACCAGAAGCAATCGCTTCTTCAACTTTGCGGAGGTATGTGCGGATGCGCGAACGGCGCGCTTTGTTGACAGCGAAGCGCGCTTCGTTTTGACGGGCGCGTTTTTTTGCTTGGGGCGTATTTGCCATGTGAGTGACCTCGGTTCGGTTATGTTAATTCGTTAAAACGCACTGCGCCCAATAGCCGACACCAAAGTGGTGATTCTAGCCAAAGCGGGCTGCACACGCATATATTGGCTGGCCGTATACGTCAGTTTGCTGCAAATGCAAACCCTTATATATCGGCCATAACCAGCGCTTATCGGTCGCGGAACTGAGGCTGGCGCTTTTCGCTGAACGCGGCCATGCCTTCCTTCTGATCTTCTGTCGCAAACAAGGAGTGAAAGACACGACGCTCAAAGAGCAGACCTTCATTCAGAGTCGTTTCAAAAGAGCGGTTCGTTGCCTCTTTGATTGCCATAACCGTGATCATTGATTTTTCGGCAATCTTGGCTGCAGCGCTCATGGCTTCTTTCATCAGCTCTTTGGCAGGCACCACACGGCTCACCAACCCTGAGCGTTCAGCTTCTTCCGCGTCCATGAAACGCCCGGTAAGGTTCATGTCCATAGACTTTGCCTTGCCTACAGCGCGCGTGAGGCGCTGCGTGCCTCCAAGGCCCGCCATAACGCCAAGATTGATCTCTGGTTGCCCAAACTTGGCCGTATCGGAGCAAATGATAAAGTCGCACATCATAGCCAGCTCGCATCCGCCGCCAAGCGCATAGCCAGAAACGGCTGCGATAATAGGCTTACGGATCCGAGCAATCTCATGGCTTTCTGGCGTAAAGAGATCTTCAGTGAAAACATCCACAAAGCTCTTCTCGCTCATCATTTTGATATCAGCGCCCGCTGCGAAAGCCTTTTCGCTGCCAGTGATAACAATACAACGCACTTTATCATTTGTTTGTGCGTCTTTCAGTGCCTCGACAAGCTCTGTTAGCAGCTCTGCATTGAGCGCGTTGAGCGCTTCAGGGCGGTTTAGGCGGATAAGGGCAATGTGGTCTTCCACGTCGACGATGATCGTCTCAAAGGCCATGTGATGATCGCTTTCGCTTGTTTCACTCAGAGCCGTTTCAATATCATTCCTGTCGCATGGTTCAAGCTATCTTTGACACATGGGGCAGTAGAAGGTCGAGCGACCAGACTGAACGATCCGCTTCACCGTCCCTTCGCAGTCTTGGGTCTGACAGGCTGCGCCCTCCTTGTCGTAGACATTAAATTGGTGCTGGAAATATCCAAGTTCTCCGTTCGCCTGTTTGAAGTCTTTCAAAGAAGAGCCGCCCGCAGTTATTGCCGTTTCCAGCACGTCGCGCACAGCGGGCACAACCCTGTTCAATCGCGCGCGGCTCACTTGTCCTGCCTGTCGCGTCGGGGAAATCCCTGTTTTATGAAGCACTTCACAAACATAGATGTTGCCAAGGCCTGCAATAATCCGTTGATCAAGCAGCGCTGATTTCATTGGCGTGCGCCGTCCTGCAAGCGCCGCCGCCAGATAACTTTCTGAAAAAGAATTGCCCAAGGGCTCAGGCCCCAGCTTCGCCAGAAGCGGATGCTTTTCCGCCGTCTCTGTGGGCAACAGGTCCATCGCCCCGAAACGGCGCGGATCATTAAAAGCGATCCGTGCGCCACCCTCCATCCAGATGATAACATGGTCATGCTTCTCAAGTTGCGGATGCTCATGAACAAACTGTCCCAAAGGATCGCCCGAAACGGTCATCCGACCTGACATACCCAAATGAATGAGGAGTGATTCTCCATTGCTTAAATCAGCGAGGATATATTTGGAGCGCCGCCGTAGCCGCAGCACGTCTTGGCCCTTGAGCCGTTCAGCCATTCGCTCTGGAAATGGCCAGCGCAGATCAGGACGGTTCACATCAACGCGGGCAATGCGAACCCCTTCCATAGAAGGGGCAAGGCCTCGCATCACAGTTTCGACTTCGGGAAGTTCGGGCATGGGCTGCTCGCTTTGCTCTTTTCGTGCCATTTCAGCGCATTGTGCGCATCACCTCAGCACTATATGAGAAGGGAGCACAGCAAACGGCAAGGCCCATGTCAGAGAAAACTACACATTTCGGCTTTCAAACCGTCCCGGAGTCAGAAAAAGCGGGACGCGTTCAAGGTATATTCGGCTCAGTTGCCTCCAAATATGACGTGATGAATGACGCAATGAGCTTTGGCATCCACCGCGTTTGGAAAGACGCGATGATGGACTGGCTCGCCCCACGCCCAGGGCAACGGCTACTCGATGTTGCCGGCGGCACAGGCGACATATCGTTTCGCTTTCTTGCCCGTGCAGGAGAGGCAGACGCCGTTGTATGCGATCTAACAGAACCGATGCTCATTGAAGGGCGCAAACGCGCCGAAGCTGAGCAAATGGCGCGCAAGTTGAACTGGGTTGTCGGCGACGCGATGGCGTTACCTTTCCCTGACAACAGCTTTGATGTCTACACCATCTCGTTCGGAATCAGGAATGTAACGCGCCCTCAAGAGGCCCTTTCCGAAGCGTTCCGCGTTCTGCGCCCCGGTGGGCGCCTCATGGTGCTTGAGTTCAGCCAGATACCCAATGATCTGATGCAAAAGGTCTATGATCTTTATTCCTTCAACATCATTCCAAGGCTCGGCGAAGCCATCGCGGGCGATCGAGACAGCTATCAATATCTCGTCGAGTCGATCCGCCGCTTCCCTGACCAAGACACATTTCTACAGATGATCAAAGACGCTGGCTTTGAGAACACGGGCTATCGCAACCTCAGCCTTGGCATTGCTGCGCTTCATTCAGGCTGGAAGATTTGAAGGGCCCGCACAATATTTTCCGGATGATCCGGATGGGCGCCACGCTTGAGCGCACGGGGGCACTGACCGTTGTGCTTGAAGCTTTTGATGCGCCTCGCCCCCTTCGCATTCTTGCACGCACGCTCGTCTGGCCCTTTCAATGGCTCGGCAAACGCGGCGATCTCGAGCTGCCGCCCCCAGCACGCGCACTTTCGGCGCTTGGGCCAGCCTACATCAAGTTTGGGCAAGTGCTCAGCACCCGCCCCGATCTTGTTGGCGACGATCTCGCCGTTCAGTTGCGTATCTTACAAGATAAACTGCCTCCCTTTCCGACCACGGCCGCCAAGCGGATGATTGAGGAGGAGCTTGGCCAACCATTGGAAGCGATCTTTGAAGACTTCAGCGAACCTGTTGCCGCAGCCTCTATCGCCCAAGTTCACAAAGCCCGCCTGCGCGAAACAGGCGAAACTGTTGCCGTAAAAGTCTTGCGGCCGCGCATAGAGCGTGCCTTTCAGAGCGACATTGATGTGTTTTACTTTGTCGCAAACTTCATCGAAGCCTTCAGCCCTGGCTCGCGCCGCCTCAAGCCTCGCGATGTAATCGAACACTTTGAAGGCGTCGTGAAGGGCGAGTTGGACCTTCGACTTGAAAGCGCCTCAGCAAGTGAGTTTGCCGCCAATACCAAAGACGATGCAGGCTTCGCTTTGCCAAAAATCATTTGGGAACATTCTAGTCGCCACGTCATGACAATGAGTTGGGCAGAAGGCGTTCCGCTTGGCGATAATGACGCAATTGACCAGCTCGGGCTCGATCGTGACGAGCTGGGGACACGCGTGCTTCAACTGTTCTTAAACCACGCATTGCGCGACGGCTTCTTCCACGCCGATATGCACCAGGGCAACCTAAAAGTCGCTCCAAACGGCGACATCATTGCCTTTGACTTTGGCATCATGGGCCACATCGATGACTACACTCGCCGTGTTTATGCTGAGATCCTTTATGGATTCATCAAGCGCGATTACAAACGTGTGGCTGAGGTCCATTTCGAAGCTGGCTATGTGCCTCCCGAACGCGATGTTGATGAGTTTGCCCGTGCCCTGCGCGCTGTTGGAGAACCGATTTTCGGAATGGATGCGTCGCGTATCTCGATGGGAAAGCTGTTGAGCTATCTTTTTGAAGTGACCGAACGCTTCGGAATGGAGACCCGCACAGAGCTGATCCTGCTTCAGCGAACTATGGTTGTGGTCGAAGGCGTTGCTCGCAGTCTCAGCCCCCAGCTCAACATCTGGGATGTAGCTCACCCTATCGTTGAAGATTACATTAAGGGCGCGCTTGGCCCTCGTGCTCTTGCAAATGATCTCGTGAAAACCCTTCGCGTTGTGGCGCGATTTGGACCGCGATTGCCAGGTTTGGTTGAAAAGGCCCTTGCAGCCCAAGCAGCGCCAGAACATGAGCCTGCTCCCTTGCGGACGGGCTTAAAGATCGGACTTGCCACCCTTCTGAGCGCCGGGATTACGGCTATAGCCATGTATTTTCTACTCACCATACACATTTAAAAACCGGCGTTATTAGCCATGCCGACCTTTATCCTACCCAAAGGAGATCGTCTGGTTTAGACAGGTGGTGTAGTAATGACGAGTGCAGGATATGTTTAAAGCATCCTTGGTGAGTGCCACGGCTGGAATTTTCCTTTTGCCTGTGGGCCTTTTAGCTGAACAACAGACCACCGAGTGGATCAATATGTATGGCCTGTCCAGCGGCCTGATTGATATGCCAACAGCCGAAGTCGGCCATGATGGGCGTCTTGCAACAACAATCTCTTACTTTGGCCAAACAACCAAAACGAACCTGTCCTTTCAGCTGACACCACGCTTATCAGGCGTATTTCGTTATTCAGGCATCGATGGTCTCAGACCTCCAGGCTCCGGACTCTCAACTCATTACGACCGTAGCTTTGATGTGCACTATCAAATTTTTGATGAAAAAATGTATCGGCCATCTCTCGCCATTGGTTTGCGAGATTTCTTAGGCACGGGGATATATAGTGGCGAGTATGTCGTTGCGACCAAGTCAGTTGGGCCGAAGCTACGCCTGACTGGTGGGGTCGGTTGGGGGCGACTGGGAAGCCATGGTAGCTTTGCAACTATGGGAGCGCGCCCGTCAGGAACGCTTGGATCAGGTGGCATTCCAAATTATGACAGGTGGTTTCGTGGTCCAGTTGCTGGCTTCGCAGGCATAAATTACCAACACACGAACCGATTGGCCTTCGCGGTCGAGTATTCGTCTGACGCATATGTGCGAGAAGATGGCAGGAGTTTTTATGTTGTGTCGCCCTTTAATTTTGGGGTGAAATACAAACTCAACAACACAGTACTTCTGGGCGCATCCTATATGTATGGTAGCGAGTTTGGGATTAACCTCAGCATCGCACTTGATCCTAAAGACTCCCCAGTAATCGGTGGCAATGATACTGCCCCACAACCTGTTGCTGTACGCGCCTCAAAGTCTGCGCAAGAGCTTGGTTGGACTGTTGAAGTGGCTAAAAATGAGCAGGTTAAGGCCTCGCTCGCTCGAGCCCTAGCTCAAGAAGGTATTGTGTTAGAAGGCAGTCGGATTGAGGGGCAATCCGCAGAGCTCCTCATTCGAAACGAGCGTTTTGATATTGAAAGTCAAGCAGTTGGTCGCACCATGCGTATCATGACCCGCACTTTACCAGATTCAGTAGAAACGTTGAAAGTGACCTTCTCAAATCAAGGCATCCCTGCGGGTTCGGTAACAATTGCACGGTCTGACATTGAAGCCCTCGAGTATGCGCCTGCTTCTGACATATTGAAGCGCACTCGCTTTTCAGCTGATAGTTCCTTACGTAGTTTTGATAGCATCGTTGATACCCATCCACGGCTCACTTGGAATTTTGGCCCCGTCGCCAAATTAAGTGTGTTTGACCCTGATAGCCCCGTGCGCGCAGACTTGCTTGCGCAAATCGAGGGCCAATATCACATTGCGCCTGGTTGGGTGGCATCAGGCGCCTTGAATTATAAATTGGGCGGTAATCTTGATGGCCCTTCCCCAAACAGAGGCGGCTTTGTCGCGATTAACCCACCCCATGCCGTGCGCTCAGATGCGCGCCTTTACGCCATGGGCCGCGGCCCAAAGATTGAGCACCTCACCATCGCTAAATATGGCCGTCTTGGTGACAATTATTATGGGCGCCTGACGGTTGGATATCTTGAACCAATGTATGCTGGCCTCTCTGGCGAAATTCTCTGGAAACCCGTTTCAAGCCGCCTCGCCCTTGGTGCCGAGCTAAATTATGTTGCACAGCGCGATTTTAATCAGAGGTTTGGCCTGCAGAATTATAGCATCGCGACAGGTCACCTATCGGCTTACTACGACCTCGGCAAAGGCTTTCACACCCAAATCGATGTGGGGCGATATCTGGTTGGAGATTATGGCGCAACCGTCGCACTTGATCGAGAGTTTGGTAACGGTTGGCGCGTGGGGGCCTACGTGACTAAAACCGATCTTTCAGCTGAGCAATTTGGAGAAGGCTCCTTTGATAAGGGGATCCGAATTACTCTGCCAATGAGCTGGGCGCTTGGAAACGCCACCAAACGCAAAAGCGAAAGCACCATTCAATCTCTGACCCGAGATGGTGGAGCGCGTGTAAATGTAAACGGCCGGCTGTATAGTAATATTCGCGGCACACATGGCGCAGAAATGCAAAAAACATGGGGACGGTTCTGGAGATGAGCATTCACAAAAGACCAGTTACCTTCATTCTGATCACCTTGATGGCTCTTACGGCCTGCGGCAACCAACCCGATCGTGGTAAGGCGCTGGAAATCGCAAAGGGATTGGCGAATAGGACATCTCGTATCTCGCCCACACTCCCGTCAGCAGAAGAGCTTACTCAAGGCATCACAGCGGCGCTGGAAAATACGGAAAAGCCACTTGCTCTGGCCCATATAGAAGATCGAAAAAACGTCACGCTGCTAACGGAAGTTTCCATGAACGGCCCCTATAGCACGTGGGTGTCGCCCGACAGGCGCACACTCAGCGAGCAACAGGGCATGATAATTTCCAGTCGCGGTCTTGGAGCAGATTTAATGGCTGCAAAGGTAGACCCTTCTTTACAGCTGATCCGCACCAAAAAATCGGGAACAGCAGATCGCACACATGTTTATCTGGATGGTGAAAACCACGAGGTCGTCATGCGATTGAGCTGTAAGATCAAGATCAGTGGAACCGAAACTCTCTCGATTGGTGAGATCCGCTCTCACGTCACAGAATTGAGCGAACTTTGCACTGGAGAAGGCGTGTCGTTTGAAAACACCTATAAAGTTACACCCGCAGGGCGCATCGTTCAGTCACGCCAATGGCTCGGTGCCAAAAATGGTTATGTTACAATCCAAAAACTTCGTTAACTGCGCAGCCCGATCACATCTTCAGGGGAAATCGCACCACCCCCTTGAAGCAATAGAATGATTTGACCGTCGATCATTTGCGCTTCTTCGACACGTTGATAACTTTCGACTGGCGAGTTTCCAAGAAGCGCGCCTTGCGCATAATTCTCGACTTCAAAGCGGTATGATCCCGCTGGCAATGCCGACCCGTTTGCAGACACACCAGCCCACTCGATGGGTTTTCCGTCCAACGCCACAGCCAAGCGCTGCACTTCCTGCCCGCTCTCATCCGATACAACAAGATAGGCTTCATCCGCCAGGCGAGCAGGCAGCGGGTGCAATATAACGGGATCGCCCTCAAATCGAACGGATGCAGCGCTCCGCGCATCCATCCCAACCCAATTGGAGAGCTGCGCGAGATTAGACGACCCCATCTGCGCAGCCAGACCCGCCAACAAATCATTTGTCTTCACTTGTTGTTCTACGGATGAAAAGCTCGCCAACTGAGACGCATATTCTGCCGAATCCATCGGATTGAGAGGATCTTGGTTCTCGGCTTGTGCCGTCAACATCTTAATGAAAGTTTGAAAATCAGACGTCAGAGCCGACTGCGCATTTGCGCTTGCTGTATAGCTTGATGTTTGCCCAAAAGCTGGTGAAATCTCTGTCATGATATGTCCCTCTAAATTCTAACATCAAGGCGCGCATCCGACTTGCGCCACTCATATCTTGATATTTCCAAATCCGATTGACTTGGCTCCAACGCGGCATCCTCCCCTTTGGAAGACGGCAATATGTCTCTTCTATTTGAAGTGTCCTGGCTGAAACTAAAACTTGTCGTGTCAAAGCCTTCAGACGAAAACTCGCGCGCAAGTATATCTCCATGGCGACGAAGCGCTTCAAGTGTTTCTGGCCGTTCTGCAAAGACCTGCACCAGCATGTGGCCCTCACCTGAGCTCATCACAAAGCGAAGTTTCCCTAGTTCTTTAGGATGGAGTTGAAGCTCAATTTCTCGCTTTTTGGTGTTCGCCATTTCATCGAGCGCATCTCTCACAATAACAATCGCGCGCTCCGCATTCAAAACAGGCGCAGCCAGCGAGGGTGCTTGGCCCAAAGAACTTTTATACTCTGCTTGAGAAAACGGGATCAAGGCCTCAGAAGAAATCAATTCGCGGGCGTTGTCCCGCCTTGCTGAAACTTTCCCCAAAACAACTTCCGCAAATGGGGACTGATTGCCAAAGGTCTGTATCGGTGCGCGAACATCAGAAATTTTATATTGTTCTTCAGAAATGTCATCCTGAACACTTTCGGGGTGAGTCGTTCTCGCCTCTGCACTCATTTCAAAATGTCTGTCAGACTTTTCCATCGACGTTACGAAGCTGCCAAAGCGCTCTAACGCAGCCACAGGTAAGACCTGAGCCTCACTCTTGGGTGGAACAATCACAGGCTCAATGGCTCCGGGCTTTATGCGCTCCTCAAACTCTTGTGCCGCCCGATCGGGCAAGTATCCTGGCTTCAATGTCTCGTCCCTCGCGTTTTCGCCAAGAGAACGAAGTGAGGGGGCCTGTTGATGATACCTTTGTTCAAGGGTGGGTATTTGTGTCTCTGAGGTATCTTCTAAAGAGCCTGATGGCTGAAGCCCTGCCGTTTTCTGGCGTACAAAATCGGCACCCACCGACTCGGTATTCTCGTTTGAAACGATCGGATAGTAGTCGCTCCCCACAAGATCAGGCTTTACTTTTCCATTGGCGATAAGGGCGGGCTCTACACTCTCCGATTGCAGATGACCCTGATCACCTACACCTTGAGAGGCAGTATCCGATCGTGTTGCACTTGGAGCTTCAAGAGACACGTCTCCGCGCAAAACCGCTTTGTTCAAATATGAACCCACACCCACGGATAGAATGTTTACACCAGCATTCGTCTCTACTTTTTGTTCGAGGACCTGACGCTCAACGTTGGGTATAATGTCTTGAGATCCTACCTTTAGATGCTGCGTTGCTGCCACGTTTGAAGATGGAGGCCCCGATTGTTTAAAATAAGAGTCGATTTGGGTTGGCGTTGGCAACCGCCCCAAATTTTCTTTCTGAATGCCCAGCTCAATCCCACTCTCACCTTGGCTCTTTTTTTGCGGCTCTTGCTCTAAGGTCGCGTGTGTCAAATCAATATACGTCTCGTCCATATCTCTTTCGGACCCAGAGCTTTCCAAAATATGTGGCTCTATCATCTGAGAGCCTTTGATTTCGCTCTCAGTGCTTGCACTCACATGAGAGAACCCAATCGAAGAGCCCTCTCCAGCACGTTCAAAGAGATCAGCAAAAGCAAGCCCCCCGCTCTCCACAACGGAAGAATTACTCACCGGTAACGCTGATGCTCCAGTGTCGTTCGGTTTCAAAAGTTGCTGCGCAATCGGAGCATTTAACATCATGTTCTAGCCTCGGGATTTCTTCCAACACCGTGACTATCTCATCTTCTGGTTACCGCATATTTACCGTTTCTGGCTTAGAACAATGAATATCCAAAGAATTGGAGGTAATTCCGTGACGAACTTGAAAGCTATTCCTGTTCACATATCGAGACCCGCAGACCTACAAACGCAGCAAAACTCTAAACTGCGAGACGCCGCAAATAGTCTAGAAGCCAGCTTCTTGGCCGAAATGCTGAAAGCCGCAGGCCTAAGCAAAACGAGAGACACTTTTGGCGGAGGCGCTGGCGAAGAGCACTTTGCCTCTTTCTTGGCAGAGGCTCATGCCAAAACGCTTGTTGAGAGCGGCGGAATAGGCCTCGCTGAGTCGATTTTCAACGCACTTAAGGAGAAGTATGATGCCCCAACACAATTCAAATAATCTCATAAGCCAAATTAATGCCCTACTTGAAAAAGAGCATAATGCATTGGTCAATGGCGACCTGGATATGCTCGTAAAATTGCTAGACCAAAAGCAAGCCCTCGTGAGCGCACTCGATGCATCGCCTCTTTCCGATGTAAACACATTGCGTGGACTTCAAACCAAAGCGATCAGAAACCAGGCCATGCTTGAGAGCGCGACACGCGGGATAAAATCTGTATCGAACCGTCTCGCTACCCTTCAAAAAGTGCGTAAGAGCCTCGAAAGCTACGACGCCAGCGGGAAAAAGAAAACGATTACTGGCAGTCACAAAAACACGCTCGAGAAGCGTGCATGAGTGTTTTGTCATAAATTCAGCAGAGTTCTAGAGCGGCCGTTAAGTCTTCATTAAGCCCCACACCCACATGATGTTTTTGCATCCGGTTATCGGGTGGCGCAGCTTCACATCGGAAACGGGGTTGCACACGTCAGAACGGCATAACCCGCCCAAAGAGGGCGAACTTTAGGTGGGCGCAAAGCGCCTCGTGTCAAAAGGAACTCAAACGATGTCAAGTATTCTGACAAATAACAGTGCAATGGTTGCCCTTCAAACTTTGAAGGGTATCAATAAAAATCTATCTGACGTTCAAAACCAAATCTCAACAGGCAAAAGCGTCAGCTCTGCCAAAGAGAACTCAGCTGTCTGGGCTATTTCAAAGGTTATGGAATCCGATGTAAACGGCTTCAAAGCAATATCTGACAACTTGGCCCTTGGTGAGTCTACAGTTGCTGTTGCGCGAAATGCGGCAGAGACAATTACAGACTTGCTCACAGAGATGAAAACCAAGATCGTTGCCGCCCAAGGTGACAACGTGGATCGCACCAAAATCAACACAGATGTTACGGCATTGAAGGAACAAATTGCCTCCGTTGTGTCGGCGGCTCAATTCAACGGCCTCAATCTTGTTGACGGCTCTGCCGCTTCTGTAAACGTCCTGTCGTCGCTTGACCGTTCAGGTGCTGGCGTCACTTCAAGCAACATTCAGGTGACGGGCAACAACCTTTCAACCGGTGGATATGTCGCCAAAGCCGCTTTCGTAACGGGCGCAGCCACAAACGGTGTATCAGCAAGCCTTGACAGCTTCGGGTTTGCCCTAGATGCAACTGGTGGCGCGGCAGATGATGCTGCAATAACTATCGCAACGACAGTTTTTGCGGCAGGTGACAGTATTTCGATGCGTCTTGGCGATACCGATATCTCTTACACAATCACCGCTGAAGATGTTGCATCAACCACAACTAGAGACGTTGTCGCTCTCGGCCTTAAAAACGCAATCGAAGCAACAGGCCTCAACTTAACTGTCGACTATGACAGCGGCACACCTGGCGAACTGGCGATCACAAACACTGGTACCACGAGCCTTGCCGTGAGCGGTCAGTTCATGAATGCCTCAGCAGGTGGCCTCGGCGCCGTTGCCGCGATCAACGTTTCAACTTCAGGCGGGGCTTCAGCGGCTCTGGGCTCTATTGAAACACTGATCAATACGGCTATCGACGCCGCTGCTTCCTTTGGCTCTGCAGAAGGTCGGATTAGCACTCAAGCTGAATTTATCTCAAATCTGACCGACTCTCTTAAATCAGGAATTGGGGCAATGGTTGATGCCAACATGGAAGAAGCTTCAGCGCGCTTGCAAGCTCTCCAGGTCCAGCAGCAGCTTGGTGTGCAATCGCTTTCGATTGCCAACCAGTCTCCTCAAGCTTTGCTCTCTCTCTTCCGATAAGAAGAGCACTGGGTGCGCAGGCGACTGCGCACCCAGCCAATTGATTGCGTTTCCCATAAAATAAGTAATGACGAGGCTGAGCAATGAACGCCCAATCCCAAGCTATCGCGGGGTATACATCCCAAGGTGCCCCTACTCGGACCAATCGGGGGACCGAGTATGAAATCTTCGCCAAGGTTACAAACGCCATGAGAACCGCAGCAACCAAAGGCAAGCAGGGCTTTCCTGCTCTTGCCGATGCGATTCACAAAAACCGAAATCTCTGGACCCTATTGGCAACCGACGTTGCAAGCAGTGGCAACACTCTGTCTCAGGATTTACGTGCGCGTATTTTCTATCTGGCCGAGTTCACTCAAGATTATTCGCCAAAGGTACTAAAATCAGGTGCCAGCGTAGCTCCGTTGATTGAAATTAACGCCGCAATTATGCGTGGTTTGGCGAGCGGAGCAGCAAAATGACAGGTCTCATTCTGAAACTCGGCCCACGGGAACGCGTTCTAATCAATGGCGCTGTGATCGAAAATGGCGACAAACGCTCCCGGCTTGCGATTAAAACACCGGATGCAAAAATTCTGCGCCTAAAGGATGCCATTCACCCGGAGGAGGCCACGACACCTGTTCGCCGTGCCTGTTTTGCGACTCAATTGGTCTTGACGGGAGACAGCACGGCCGACGATGCCAAGTTGCAGATATTACGTCGGATCGAAGAGCTGAGTAGAGTGCTCACGGATCATGACAGTAGGGCACAACTCGACTTGGCGACAATCGCGATTACAGAAAATCAGTATTACAAGTGCCTCAAGGCCCTTCGCACACTTTTACCACGCGAGGAACGCTTACTCGCAACGAGACTACAATGAGCTTTCAACCAATTATCGCCACGTCAGGGTTGGCCGGTTGGAGGCTTTTGCAAAACACGATCGGTCGCCAAACCGAAGCGCATAATAGCTCGCCGGTCATCCAGAATTCGGGAGAGTATTTTTCTGATAACATCAGTAAAGTGAAATCTGCTGATGATTTGGTTGGCGATAGACGACTTCTTGAAGTCGCCCTTAGCGCTTTTGGCTTATCCGACGATATTAATAATAAGTATTTCATCCATAAAGTTCTCTCTGAAGGCACAAGCACTCAGGGCGCTCTCGCAACAAAGCTCTCTGACTCACGGTATACAGCGCTTGCCAACGCCTTTAGTTTTGACACAATTCCCCAAACTGTGATGCCTGGTTTCGCGGAAAAAATAGTTTCCCTATATGAACGCCGCTCTTTTGAAATTGCTGTTGGAGACCAAAACGAAACATTCCGCTTTGGCCTTAATCTTGAGCGAGAGCTACCTCAAATCGCCAGCAAGGAAACTTCGAATGACGCCAAGTGGTATTCAGTCATGGGAAACTCAGCCCTCCGAGAAGTATTTGAAGTTGCTTTTGGCCTGCCGAGCGAATTTGGCCAGATTGACATCGACCAACAATTAGAAGTCTTCAAAGACATTTCACAAAAGCGATTTGGAACGGATAATCTTGCTGATTTTTCCGACCCTGAAACCCTCAACAAACTGACCCAGCTCTATTTTTTGCAAGACCAGATCGCGCAAAACCAATCTCTTAATTCGGGTACAATCGCGCTAACGCTTCTGCAAAGCACTCAGAGTCTTCAATCAAATCAATAAGTCCGTTAACGTCCAGAATAAGGAAATACCCAAGAACAGTAGCGCCAAAACACGAAGCACGGAGTGATCCATATGACCCGCACACCAACCGTCCTCTTGCATACGGATAATCCTGAGGAAGCACGTGGAGTTGTCGTAGCGGCACACCCTGACCTGAATGTAGAAATATGCGACAGCTACGCCTCTCTCCCCGATGCGATTGCCCAGCATTCACCTGAAGTTATATATTCAGTCCGTTTCGCGGGCACGTCAGGGTTTCCACGTGATGCCATTGTTGAGAGTGATGCGGTCAAGTGGCTATCAGTTGGCGGATCGGGCACAGATCACATCGCAAATTGGGACTCCACACGCCTAACCGTGACAAATGCGGCTGGGGTCGCTGCTGACATGATGGCAGAATACACTCTGGGCGCCATGTTACATTTTTCACTCGATATCGCTGGTTTTGCGAGAGCAAAAAATGCGCGCGAATGGGTTTCTGGCAAAGTGGCTCCAATCGCAGGACAATGCGTGCTCATCCTTGGTATGGGCCAAACAGGTCAAGCCATTGCAGAGCGGTGCACCTCAATGGGAATGCGCGTCTTGGGCGTCCGAGCCCGCCCCGCTCCAATGAACAACGTGGACGAAGTCTATGGTATTGACGCACTCCCTGACCTTTGGTCAAAAGCCGACTATATCGTGATTTGCGTCCCCCTGCTGAACAGCACGCGGGGAATGGTAGATGCACAAGCGATTGCATCCATGCACTCGAATGCCGTTGTCATTGACATCTCAAGAGGCGGCGTAACCAATCAAACAGCGCTTGCAGAAGCATTATCAAGCGGAAACCTCAAAGGCGCGGCCTTGGATGTTTTTGAGACCGAACCATTGCCCAAGGAAAGTCCGTTTTGGTCTCTCGAGAACGTCATTTTGACACCGCATTGTTCCTCCGTTTACGACGGCTGGCAGCTCAAATCTCTCAGTATGTTTTGCGAAAACCTGACACGTTACAGAAAAGGCGACACTCTTACGAATATCGTTAACCCTGACAGAGGGTATTAGACTGAATGAACTTAGCGATATTCAAACTATTTAGTAAACTGTGACGCTATGGTTTGAAACAGCGTCACTTAAAGCAAATCAAACAAAGCACCAGGCACAGCAGGATGCTTCGAAAAGCCCAATCTGCGCATTAATGCAAAGATCATTGCCTGATTGGACGCAACAACAGGCTTACCCAGCCTGTCTTCAATCCGCTCAATAGCCTCGACAGAGCGCATATCGGTGCATGACAGAACAATCGCTTGAGCATCAGGATGATCCGCTTGAATCGCAAGATCAAAGACCTCCTCTGGAGTTAGCTCTCCTTGACCATAATTGCCGAGCGCACGCCCAATGTCGGCCCGCTTTATCACTGTTATGCCCCCATCAGCCAAAAATGTGACGGCCTGATCATTGATTTCGCCTAAATACGGCGATGCAAAGCCAACCCGTGTCGCCCCCAAGGCTGTAATGCCCTCAACCAAAGAGCCCGCAGCCGTCAATGAAAGGGCACCTGCCCCAGCCTTGATTCGCGCAGCCAATTCGCTATCAAAACCAATGCCATGTGTCAGTGTTGCCGAAGTGCAGCCATAAAGAACCGCCGCAGGGCGCACACCAGAAAGCAAGCGCAAGGTCTCCGATATGTCAGAGGCGCCCAATCCTGCCATTTGTTCAGATCCGGGAATCTCGTCGACATCATACCCTCCCATACGGGCAAAGTGCATGGTGCAACCTGGTGGGCACATCGCCATCATATCGGGCTCAAGGTTACAGTTTGTAAACGGAACCAAAACCCCAATCTTCGGGCCACATCGTTCATTATTCATAAATAATTGCCTCCAACACATTCGCCACTGCATCCATCACTTCAGCTGTTCCTATCGTTGCGCGCAAACAAACCGGAAGCCCATACCCACCCATACTGCGTAGAATGTAACCCGCTTCTAACAAAGCGGCATTCGCACGATTGGCAACCTCGGCATCACGAAAAGATATCAGCACAAAGTTTGTATGGCTCTCAGGCACATTGAGGCCCGCTGCACGCACCCGAGCGGTAAAATCCGCTCTAATTTTTGCCGTTTGGTGGACAACGTCCTTCATGTGAGCATGATCCAGTATCGCAGCCGCCGCCATATCCTGACTGGTGGTTGAAATATTATTAGGGTTCATAAGCTTGCGCGTGTGTTCTGCAATGGCAGGGGGAAAATACCCCCAACCAACCCGCGCTCCTGCAAGGCCATAGGCTTTGGAGAACGTGCGCATCACAACCGTATCCCCCCGCGCAACCAAATCGAACACCGCGCTTTGATCTTGATCGTCAAATTCGCCATAAGCCTGATCAACAATCAGCAAAATGTTTGCACTCAAACTCTTTCGCAATCGCACAATATCCTCATTCGGAATGCGTGTTCCAGTCGGGTTCCCTGGATTGCATATAAAGACGATACGGGTCTTTTCGGTAACCTTATCCAACAATAAATCGACAGAAACTTTGAAGTTAGGCTCATCCGCGCGCACATAGCTCGCGTTGGCTTGCTGGCAAGCTGTCGAAACAAAAAGGTAGCCAAACTCCGTCCCCAGAACCTCATCCCCTGTTCCTGCAAAGGCTCGGATGACACAGCCAATAAGCTCCATAGAGCCTGCGCCACACAATATCTGATCAGAAGGCAGATCATGGACAAACGCGATTGCAGCACGCAACGCGTGCCAATCTGGATCAGGGTATTGTGTCCCATGCTCCAATCCAGCTTGCCCAGCCACCAACGCCTTTGGACTGACTAAAAATGCGCTTTCATTCTGGGCCAGAGATATAGCGTTGCTATTGCCCAGATCAGCCAAAGGGTAGCTTGCCATCGCAGCGACAGAAGGCACCGCGCGGATCATAGCTCAGCCCCATAATCACAACGCGCGCCATCTGGCGTCACCACACCGCAGGCAATGTCCTGTGCAAGCAAAGAAGCATCTCGCTTATGAGGGGCGCCAAAGCCCCCGCCCCCTGGCGTGTCAAAAATCAACCTTTCGCCTGGCTCCACACGCAATTCGCATTTGCCTGCAATATCAGCAGAACGCCCTTCAACCTGAATACGTCCAACAGCCCCCGCCAATCCGCCAGCTCTGCCAGCGGCTGGGTTGTGAAGCCTTTCAACCGAGAGAAATACAAGAAACGGCTCATCAACAGCTGATGTCATTTCTATGCGCTGGCCTAGCCCGCCTCTGAACTGCCCAGCACCACCGGAATCTGGCAGCAATTCACGCTTCCAAATCATAACAGGCGCAGTGGCCTCGGTAATTTCGACCTGACTGCCAAAGACACCCGATGGAAAAGCTGTCGCGGACAGCCCGTCCAACATGGGGCGTGCACCCGTTCCGCCGTTGTGAACCAACTCTACGGCAAATTCTCGACCTCCGTTACGGGCCGCATCGGCGGTATGCCGCATAGGTAAGTCATACATACAAGACGCACCTTCAGCCGGAACTTGCTCTGGGAGAGCCTGATGCAAACACCCAAGCACAAGATCCGGCGTCATTTGCCCCAATGTATGGCGCATAGCAACAGGTGCAGGGCGCTGCGCGTTCAGGATACAATCCGTTGGCCCCGTGACAACGAAAGGCTCAAGCGAGCCTGCATTATTCGGGATATCTGACCCAATGATACACCGCATCGCAAATACAGAATACGCGGTCGCATAATTGATAGGCACATTTATCCCCTTGGAAGAGCAGCCAGATGTTCCCTCAAAATCCAAATGTAACCGGTCCGCAGTAACCGTTAGCTTTGCCTTAAGGGTAAGCGGCGTCTCATAGCCATCCATAATCATTTCATTGAGATACACACCAGCAGGAACCTTTGAGATCGCGTCCAAAGTCCCCCGTTTTGAAGTCGTAATGATATAGTCAGACAAATCGTCAAGCGTCTCCAGCTCATAATCAGTCATCATCTGCACAAGTCGATCCGCTCCCGCTTCGCAACAGGCAATCAAAGCATATATGTCGCCCTCATTTGCAATAGGTTCGCGCGAATTCGCGCGCACGATCTCCATTAACAAAGCGTTAACCTCACCCTGATCTACAAGTTTGCAAGGCGGGATCAGCAAGCCTTCATCATAAATATCAGACCCTTCTGGCCCCATTCCAAGTCCGCCCAAATCGACCAGATGTGACGTGCAGGATGTATATCCAATCACGCGACCCGATTTGAACACCGGCATCATCAACAAGAAGTCATTAAGATGACCAGAGGCCAACCAAGGATCATTCGTCATATAGATGTCGCCTGGCTGCATGGATTGTGCGGGAAAGCGTTCCCGCAGAGTTTTGACAGCTTCGGCCATTGTATTGATATGGCCGGGGGTGCCCGTGACAGCCTGCGCAAGCATCTGACCCTGTGCATCAAATATACCGGCTGAAATATCGCCACATTCTCGAACAATGGGTGAAAATGCAGCGCGAATTAGTGTCTGGCCTTGCTCTTCAACGACAGCAAGCAACCTGTTCCACATAACCTGTAAACGAGCGGGAGAAATATTGGTCATGATATCACCTCACGATTGAGAATAAGGTTGCTGCGCGCATCAACGAGAAGCGTAAAATCGGCCCCTACAAAAGTGGTTGTTTGAGGCTCCACCACCAATGCAGGCCCCTTAAACGTGTCTCCAGGGACAAGGTCCTTGCGATGAACAAACCCAGCATCAAGGTGACGCGCGTGAACGTCACAAAAAATTTGTCTGTGCTCTTTAGGGATAATCTCTCGTCTGGACGGCTCCGACATCTGCAAGACATCACGCCCTGTTATCGTGGCAATATGAACAGACCAATTGAGTATCTCAATCACCATTCCCGGGACGGGGCGGGAAAACTGCCGCGAATATGCTTTTTCAAATGCGGCTGCCAGCAGGGCTAGATCGTTCACCGTCAAGGCGCGATCTGGCAGGGCAATTTCAATTTCATGACCCTGTCCATGATAGCGCATATAAGCGATCCGACGCGTTTCAATTTCTGATGTTGCATCGCCTTGCCGCACGACGCTGAGCGCTTCAGCACACATACTCTCAAACATTGTGTTGATGCCGTCCAAGTCAATCGTTTGAAGCATTGCGTAACGGCTACGCACAATTTCAAAAGAAACGGGCGCAAAGAGAAAACCAACCGCCGAGCCCACTCCCGGGTTTGCAGGGACAAGGATACGATCAATCCCTGCACTGCGAGCCACACGACAGGCGTGCAGAGGTCCATTTCCGCCAAATGCGATCATCGTGCGCGGCCCCAAGTCTTTACCCGATTCAACCGCATGGGTGCGACCTGCACTTGCCATACTCTCATCTACAATTCGACTGACACCATCACCTGCCCCAAAAGCGTCTAGGCTCAGAGGCTCTCCGATACAGGCCGTGAGAGCCGCTCTCGCTGCGGCAACGTCAATTTGAAACTGACCTTCAGCAAATGTCTCAGCTTGAATGTAGCCAAGGGCAATATCGGCATCACTCACAGTTGGCTCTACCCCACCACGCCCAAAGGCGACAGGGCCCGGCTCAGACCCAGCACTCTTTGGCCCAACAGTCAGACGGCCGAGTCTATCCACACCCGCAATAGAGCCACCGCCTGCGCCAATTTCGATCATCTCGATAACAGGAATCCGCACGGGCATACCCGAACCCTTAATAAAGCGTGCGGCGCGGCCAATCTCGAACTGCCGCGAGCTTTGGGGCTGGGCATTGTCAATCAGGCAGAGCTTAGCGGTTGTGCCTCCCATGTCAAAAGACAACACCTCATCCAAACCGCTTTCGGCGGCAATATGAGCAGCTAAAATAGCTCCCCCCGCCGGACCGCTTTCAACGAGACGGATAGGAAACTGCGCGGCCGTTTTAAGGGTGGTCATACCCCCACCTGCCGTCATCATCAGGATGGGACACGTCAGACCTTCGGCGACAAAGCGCGCCTCAAACGCGTCAAGATAGCGTGACATCATTGGCTGGATGTAAGCATTTGCAATGGTAGTGCACAGACGATCAAACTCGCGCGCTTCTGGGCTGACTTCTGCACTGATCGAAATCACCAGATCCGGTCGGGCCGCATGAAGCAAATCGCGAAGCTGTTTTTCGTGGGCGGGGTTCGCGTAAGAGTGCAAAAGACAAATCGCAACCGCATCAGCGCCCGTCGAATCCAACTGCCTAAGAAGCTTGGGCAGACATTGCCCATCCAACGCTTCAATCACGTCACCAGCAGCAGACATCCGTTCAGGAACGGTTAAACAACGATCCCGCGTAACCAGTAGATCGGTCTTTTCAATATTGATGTCGTATTGGCTGTACCGACGCTCATAAGCAATTTCGAGTATATCCCTAAAGCCTTGCGTCGTGATGGTTGCGACCCGTGCGCCCCGCTTTTCAATCAGCGCATTGGTTGCAAGCGTGGTTCCATGAATAAAACCCGCAACATCCCCAATCCGCGCTTTCGCCGCTTCAAGCGCTCGCTTAGCGCCCTGCATAGCCCCCTCAGCAGGGTTTTCATGAGTTGTCAGTGTCTTGGTAGAGGCGATTACGTTATCGTTTTTATCGACAATAACGGTGTCAGTGAACGTTCCACCAATATCAGTGGCGAGACGGAGTGTTGGAATATGTGTCATTCAGGATATCCAGTAAATGGTTTGAATCTATCAAGAATTCCCCATTCCTACCTGATACCAGATCACACCCCGTTTGCCGGCGCATCATCGGGTTTCGCACCCAAGCAAAGGCTCGTTTATTTGTCAGCATTGTTAAACTTCTCTAAACCAAGCAAGCACACCAGCCCGATAGCTTAATTTCAACTGCGTTTCAGCGCACCAAAGCCCGCCAAAATATTCATTGCATGACACAAACGCTCCACCATTTTTGCGCCCCTCGTTATATGTATTGAGGCCATAATATTTTTCACTGTCAAGCTTTGCTTTTGCGTTGAAGCGCCGCGAAATCATGTCCCCTTATTCCAAGACCCATCCAAACACGCTTGCGGGGGGGGCGCTGGTTGCGCTAGCATTGAGGTGCACAAAGGCGAGGATTTTGACCGTGATGAAGCGCAGTGTTCGGCCTCTGACACTCAGAGATGTTTCGGAGGCCTCTGGTGTTTCAGAGATGACCGTGAGCCGCGTTTTGCGCAACAGGGGCGATGTTTCAGATGCCACACGAGAGAAAGTGCTCGCAGCGTCAAAGCGGCTTGGCTATGTGCCCAACAAGATTGCTGGTGCGCTGGCCAGCCAGAGGGTGAACCTTGTGGCGGTGATTATCCCTTCAATGAAGAATATGGTTTTTCCTGAAGTGTTGTCGGGCATCACCAGCATTCTTGAAGACAGCGACTTGCAACCTGTTGTCGGAATCACCGATTATTTGCCCGAGAAAGAAGAGAAGGTGCTTTATGAAATGCTTTCATGGCGGCCTTCAGGTGTGATCATTGCTGGGCTGGAGCATTCCGACAATGCGCGCGCTATGCTGGCCGCCTCGGGCATTCCGGTTGTCGAGATTATGGATGTGGACGGCGAGCCAGTCGACACGGCTGTCGGCATCAGTCACCGCGCGGCGGGGCGCAAGATGGCAGAAGCTATTGTCGCTGCGGGACACAAGCGGATCGCATTTCTAGGCACAAAGATGCCGCTTGATCACCGCGCGCGGAAGCGCTTTGAGGGCTTTACGCAGGCGCTTGCCAAGGCGGGGATCGAGATAGCCGATCAGGAGTTTTATTCGGGTGGCTCGGCCTTGGCGAAGGGGCGCGAGATGACCAAGGCGGTGCTTGAGCGCACGCCTGATCTGGATTTTATCTACTATTCCAATGACATGATCGGGGCGGGCGGTTTGCTTTACTGCCTTGAAGCGGGGATTGATGTGCCAGGACAGATCGGCTTGGCCGGGTTCAACGGCGTTGAACTATTGCAAGGTTTGCCCAAAATGCTGGCGACAATGGATGCCTGCCGTGCCGAGATCGGCCAGAAGGCCGCGGAGATTATTCTTGCGCGCTCTGCGGATGAAGCTGTGAGCTTTGATGAAAAGATCGTCCTGACACCACGTATTGCGCCTGGAAACACAATGCGCTGAGGCGGCAAGGGGTGCCTTAATTAGGCCGTTATAGATCATAGGAATGCCTTGTTTTGTTAAGGCACCAGTAAGAGTTCTGGCTTAGCTCTGAAGGTGGGTGAGTAAAACAAGGTGGTGAAGATGAGCGCGCAGAGCAATTTGGCGCCAGTCATCATCAAGAGAAAGAAGAAAGTTGTAGGCGGCGGGCATCATGGTGGTGCTTGGAAGGTTGCTTATGCGGACTTCGTGACGGCTATGATGGCCTTTTTTCTCTTGATGTGGCTGTTGAATGCAACAACAGAACAGCAGCGGAAAGGCGTCGCTGATTATTTCAGCCCCACTGTCCCAATCGCGCGGATTTCGGGCGGGGGAGACGGAAACTTTGGCGGTGAGTCTGTTTTTTCGGAGATGACCCTGCCTCAAAACGGCACTGGGGCAAGCAGCCTACACACCGCAGAGTCGCGACAGGCCCGAGGCGAAATGGGTATGACTGCGAATGGAGAGAATGCCACATCCGAAAAGGGAGGCGATCTGGAAGCCGAAGAAGCTTATCGAAAGATCGAAGACGCCTTAATGGGTATCGGTGGCGAGAGTATCGTTGAGAAAGACACTCTAAAACACATCATTACACGCGTGACAGACGAAGGCATGATCATTGAGATCTTCGACCTCGAGAACCTCGCTCTCTTTGAAGACAACAGTGACACTCCGACCAGTGTTTTGATCGATTTGGCAGATGTCATTGCGCGAGTGTCTGGGCTTGTTGAAAATGATATCGCGATAGGAGCGCATATGCGAGCCGCACCGGTCGTTCTTGCGGACAACCCTGTCTGGAGCCTGACAGCAGAGCGCGCCAACAAGATGCGCGAAATGCTAGAAGACCGTGGGTTAGCACGAACTCGGTTTATGCGGCAAACGGGCCACGCGGATAAATCGCTCGCTGTGAGAAATCCTATGGCTGTGCGTAACAACCGTTTGGAAATTGTCTTACTGAGATCCGACCGCTGAAACTCTTTTCAATTTTAGATGTTAGCCCAGTGTTAAGTGTGACGCGTTAAGACTGTTGCTCAACAAGCGTTTGATGCAGCAGAAAGGCGTATCCATGACAATTTCCTCTTCTCTCAATGCCGGTGTCGCAGGCCTTACAGCCAATGCGACACGGCTCGCGGCAATTTCGGACAATATCGCCAATTCGGCCACATATGGTTACAAACGGATGGAGGCAGACTTTCATTCGATGGTGATCTCCTCAACAGGCGGAACATATTCCGCCGGCGGGGTGCGCTCGACAACACAACGTCTGATTAGCGAACGCGGCGCGCTTGTGGCCACATCAAACCCAACAGATATCGCTGTCCGCGGAAACGGTTTTTTGCCCGTGGCAAGAGATTCAGAGATCAACACAGGCAATGGCCAGTCCCAAATGCTGCTCGCCACGACTGGCTCGTTCCGAACAGATTCTAACGGCTACCTGCGCAGCGAAGCGGGCCTCGTCCTATTGGGTTGGCCTGCTCTGCCTGATGGCAGCATCCCAACCTACCCACGCGATACAACGGACGGGCTCAAGCCCGTCCAGATTAACGTCAACCAGTTCACAGGCGAGCCAACGACCAAAATTGACCTTGGCGTCAACCTGCCCGCAACCGAGACAGAAGCCGGAGCAGCTGGGGCGCCCTCAGAGCTTTCGATTGAGTATTACGATAATATGGGCACCTCCGAGAGCGTCTCAATTTCATTCTCTCCCTCTGTGCCTGCAACGGGCGTCTCCAACGAATGGACAATGACGATCACTGACTCCGCCACTCCGGGAACAGTGATTGGCGAATACACGCTGACCTTTGACGACAGCCGCACAGCAGGAGGCACATTGGAGTCCGTCGCAACCATTACAGGCGGAGCTTATGATCCGCTGACAGGCGCGCTCGAAGTCACAGTGGCGGGCGGCCCAATGACGCTCAATATTGGCGAGGTCGGAACGTCTGACGGCCTCACACAGCTCTCAGATACCTTTGCACCAGTTTCGATCTCGAAAGATGGGACACCGGTTGGGAACATGACCTCTGTAGAAGTGGATCAAAACGGTTTCGTCCACGCCTTCTTTGACACTGGAATTACCAAAACAATCTACCAAATCCCGATGGTCTCCCTGCCCAATCCAAACGGAATGGTTGCACTGGACCAGCAAACATATTTGCCATCTCCACAAAGCGGATCCTATTTTCTATGGGATGCAGGCGATGGGCCAACAGGCGATATCGTGGCTTTTGCTCGAGAAGAATCAACGACAGATGTCGCAGGCGAACTGACCGCGATGATCGAGACCCAGCGCGCCTATACTTCAAACGCAAAAGTCATCCAAACTGTTGATGAAATGCTGCAAGAGACGGCCAATATCAAACGATAAACGTAAGGCGTGCGGTATGAAGCCGCGCGCCTGTCTGTGCATTTTCAAGGTGGTGATATGTCTTTATCCGGAGCACTTTCCAATGCGATCAGCGGCCTAACCGCAGCGACACGCTCGGCGCAGATTGTCTCGTCAAATATGGCCAATTCCATGACAGATGGATATGGTCGGCGTGACGTAGAATTGCAATCACAAGACGCGCGTGGCGGAGGTGTGAAGGTCCTTGGAACGGTTCGACACCGTCAGCCAGCACTTGTTGCAGAAATGCGCGATGCAAATTCCAATCAGGCAGCCCAAGAAACCATCTCAACCTTTCAAAAAAAGCTTGAACAGCTTGTTGGCACGCCAGATTTAGCTAGTTCTCTGACCGCCAGAATGGCCCGATTTGAGGCCGCTCTGGTCTCAGCAATCAGCCGTCCAGATCTCTCTGGGCGCCTTGATCAGGTCGTGCGCGAAGCTAGTTCGATTTCTGAATCGCTCAATACGACAAGCCAGGGCATACAGGATATGCGTGTAGCGGCGGATCGAAAGATCCACTCAGCCGTTGAGCTTTTGAACACGAAGCTTTCGCAGGTTCAGGAACTCAACGTCCAAATTGCTGGTGGTTCTACAGCCAAGCGCGATGTATCCGCCCTCGTTGATTACCGAGAAAGTCTGATCACCGAAATTGCAAGTTTTGTTCCCGTCAAAGAAATGCAACGCCCCAATCAAGGCATAGCGCTCTATACTCAGGGTGGCGCACTTCTTTTAGATGGGGCGGCTGCAGAAATTTCTTACACGAATGCCCACACAATAGTGCCCCATATGACGATTGACGCGGGCCATCTGTCAGGCATTGCAATCAACGGCGTCGATATCTCATTGAGCGCTCAGAATAGCCCCCTGCGCGGTGGAGAGCTCGCAGCCCTCTTTCAAATAAGGGATGATCTCGCTGTTAACGCTCAATCAGAGCTTGATGCCCTCGCGCGGGATCTGACGGAACGGTTACAAGCGCCGGGGCTTGATCCCACATTAGCGCCTGGATCACCTGGGTTGTTTACAGATGCGGGCACTCTTTTTGAGGCTTCAAATGAAGTAGGGATCGCTCGGCGCATAACAGTAAACCAAATAGTCGATCCAGACCAAGGCGGAGCGAGCTGGCATTTGCGAGACGGGTTTGGTGCCGCAACAATTGGTTCGGTCGGAGATGCCTCCTTGCTTCAGGCATTTTCCACGTCTTTCAATGCCTCTCAGAGCCTGTCATCAGGCAGCTTTAGCGCTCAATCTGCATCAGCTTCGGACTTGGCAAGCTTAGTGGCAGGTAAATTCGGCGCACAACGTTTGAGCGCCGAGCAAGATCTGACGTTTGCCGCCGTTCGGGCAGCCGAAACGAAGCAGTTTTTGTTAAACGACGGCGTCGACTCTGACCAAGAGATGCAAAAGCTCATGCAGATCGAGCAAGCTTACGCAGCAAATGCCCGTGTTTTGCAAACCGTTGACGATATGATGAATGTATTGATGGGGGCCATAGGATGAACTCGGTTTCTATAGGTGACATGGCGCAGTCTTTCCATTTGCGCCGCCAAAACGCTGAGCTCAAGACCGAGATGATGCGGCTAACCAGCGAACTTTCGAGCGGGAAAGTGCAAGATGTAATGAAACATCTGGGTGGGGATTTAAATTACCTCACCGATATAGAACGCAGCCTTCAAATGAACAGCGTCTTTACCAGATCAGCCCATGAAGCTGCTGGCTTTTCTGCGGCAATGCAATCCAGCCTGAGCTATCTGCAGCAAAGCATCAGCGACATGAGTTCTGATATTTTGGGGCTTGGAGACGGCTCAAACACTTACACAGACACTCATCTTGCGCTCAAAGGGCAGGCGGTGGTTGAGGGTTTGGTATCCACTCTCAACACTTCAGTAGCTGGCCGCGCGTTATTTTCAGGCAGCGCAACAGACCGCACCACATTGGCAAGTGCCGATATAATACTAAATGATCTTCGAGCCGCACTGACAGGGCAAGTCACAGTGGCAGACATCGAAACAGCGATGAATGATTGGTTCGGATCTGGCGGCGGTTATGAAACCGTGGCCTATACAGGCGGAACAAGCCATATGTCGGCCTTTCACTTAGGCGATGGCGAACGCGTTGACCTCAAAATTAAAGGCGATGACGCTGCCTTTAAAATTACGCTTAAATCTGCAGCAATGGCAGCGCTTTCCGCCGATCCCGCACTGGTGCTGTCAGACGAAACACGTGCGGCTATGCTTGACCGCGCAGGTGAAATAAGCCTTAACGCCGTCGACAGCCTGACAGTGACGCGCGCCGCTCTGGGCCATGCTGAAGCTCGGATCGAAGATGCGAGCATCCGCTTGACAGCTCAAAACACCAGCCTTGAAATCGCTCGAACAGAGCTGCTCTCTGCCGATCCATACGATACAATCGTAAAGCTGGAAGCAACGCAGTTCAGACTGGAAAGTTTATATACAGCAACAGCAAAACTCTCACAGCTTTCCCTTGTGGGATTTTTAAGATGATGAGACTGTTGATCATTATGCTGGCCAGTTTGAGCCTATCAGGGGCCGTTCAGGCCAGCGAGGTCCGGATTAAGGATCTCGTCGAATTTGATGGTGTTCGCGGAAATGATTTAATAGGTTATGGCCTTGTTGTTGGTCTGAATGGCACAGGCGACGGGATACGAAACGCCCCCTTCACCGAAGAAATCATGTCAAATATTCTAGAACGCCTCGGCGTCAACGTCAGTGGTGAGCAATACCGCCCCAAGAACGTTGCTGCCGTTTTCGTCACTGCCGAGCTACCTGCTTTTGCGCGGGCGGGTGGGACAATTGATGTCAATGTTTCAGCCATTGGTGATGCCAAAAGCTTGATGGGCGGCACACTGATCATGACGCCGCTCAATGCTGCGGATGGACAGATTTATGCCGTTGCGCAAGGCACAATTATTGCCGGGGGTGCCGCTGCAGAAGGGGAGGCTGGTGGCGTTGTGAAAGGCGTTCCAACGGCTGGTGTGATACCCTCCGGCGCACGGGTAGAGCGTGAGATCGAGTTTGAGCTTTCTTCGCTGAGCACTTTGAGGCTGGCTTTACGCGAAGCCGATTTCACAACGGCAGGGCGGATTGAAAATGTAATCAACAAAAACTTCGGTAAGCGCGTGGCGGTGATGCTTGATTCTGGAACCGTCCAAATCAATATCCAAGCCACAGGACGGCGCTCAACAGCGCACGCTATCGGCGAGATTGAAAACATTATGGTGCGCCCTGAACGTCGTGCGCGTGTTGTCGTGGATCAACGCTCTGGAACCATTGTGATGGGTGAAGATGTGCGAATTTCTCGCGTTGCCGTCAGCCAGGGCGGCTTGACCTTACGTATTCAAGAAGCACCGGTTGCTGTTCAGCCCAACCCTTTTGCAGAGGGGGAAACAGTCATCGTGCCGCGCACCAATGCTGCGATTGAAGACGAACCGGGGATCAATCTTGCCGAAGTGCCTGACGGGACAACCCTTTCGGAGGTCATTTCAGGCTTGAATGCACTCGGAGTCAAACCACGCGACATGATCGACATTTTGAAGAGCATTAAAGCCGCAGGCGCGCTCCATGCCGAGTTCGTCGTACATTAGTTTCTACTCGACTAACTCAGCCGATGGGATAATTGGAAAAAACACGCCGTCTGACCAAAGGCCAAACCAGTCGGCTCCCTCATGGTGCTCCGATGTTCCTATCTCAACAAGACGATAAAAGCTCTTACGGTCAATAAGAGCATCAAGATTGGCTCGAATGCGGACATATGGCGAAGGCTCGCCTGTCACTGGGTCTCGTTCGACACGAATGGGCACATTCGGGCCCGCTTGGGCTTTATCACCAACATTTGTTGTGAAGCTAAGAGATTGGGTCTGGCCTGCACCGGTCGCTTCAAAGTCGACGGCAACGAAAGGCGCATCTTCAACTGTAATTCCAACTTTCTCAACTGGCGTCACTAAAACATAGGCGTCGCCGTCCTTGCGTAAAATCGTAGAAAAGAGCCGCACCAGTTCAGGGCGGCCAATCGGAGTTCCCATATAAAACCACGTGCCGTCACGGGCGATGCGCATATCAAGATCGCCACAGTGCGGCGGATTCCAAAGGTGAACAGGCGGAAGGCCGCGCCCCTTTGCAGCGGCCCGCGCAGAAGCCGCAATACTTTCAGCACTTGGGTTCACGGTATTTTGTCCGCTCATTGATTTTGCCATTTGTAAGTTTCTGTTTAGACTGAGACCAAACGTAGTGTTTCATTTGGAGAATTGCCATGGGCGATGCAGACAATTTGCTTGCAGAGATCGAGACCCTCGAGGAAAGACTGTCTGCAGCAAAGGCAGAAATCACACGCCGTTTCATTGGCCAAGAACGCGTTGTCGATCTGACACTCTCAGCTCTTCTCTGCGGTGGACACGGACTTCTCATTGGGTTGCCAGGCTTGGGCAAAACACGACTTGTCGAAACACTCGGAACCGTGATGGGCCTTGATAGCAAACGTGTCCAATTCACGCCTGATCTAATGCCAGCGGACATTCTTGGATCTGAAGTTCTTGAGACAGATCATGATGGAAGCCGTGCCTTCAAGTTTATTGAAGGTCCTGTATTCTGCCAGCTTCTGATGGCAGATGAAATAAATCGCGCGAGTCCAAGAACGCAATCTGCGCTTTTGCAAGCGATGCAAGAGCAGCAAGTCAGTGTATCTGGGCGAGCCCGCGATTTGGCAAAGCCCTTCCATGTTCTGGCGACACAAAACCCCATTGAGCAGGAAGGGACTTATCCGCTGCCGGAAGCGCAGTTAGACCGCTTTCTCCTGCGGATTGACGTTGGTTACCCTGATCTGGAAACTGAGCGGCAAATTTTGCTCGCGACAACAGGCCCGACGGAAGGGACGGTTCAAAATATCTTCTCCGCGGAAGACCTTCTAGCGGCTCAAGCGGTTTTGCGCCGTATGCCCGTTGGAGAAGACATTATGGAAAGCATTTTGGAACTTGTTCGGGCCTTTCGACCAGACGAGCCAAATGCGTCTGAGCGTGTCCGCGAAACTGTGGCTTGGGGGCCTGGCCCACGTGCAAGCCAAGCTTTGATGTTGACGGTTCGCGCGCGCGCTTTGTTGCATGGGCGGTTGGTGCCTGATGCATCAGACGTGATTGCTATGGCAAAACCAGTCTTGAAACATCGCATGGCCCTTAACTTTGCAGCCCTTGCGCGTGGGGAAAGCCTGGACAGCTTGATTGAGGCCGAGATCGCCCAGAGTGCGCGCCTGAAAGACGCCGCATGAGTGAGGCGCGGCCTCTACGCAGCCGCGCTGAAGCGACAACGGCCAACTTCGCCGCGCTCTTGGTGCGTGCCGAACAATTGGCGGCGGCTGTAATTCCTGGTGGGCATGGGCGGCGGCGTGCGGGCAGTGGAGATGACTTCTGGCAGTATCGACCCGTTCAGCTGGGCGATACTTTGCGCATGGTTGATTGGCGGCGCTCAGCACGCTCAGATGCACAGTTTGTGCGCCAAAAAGAATGGCAAATTTCACAATCGGTGTTCTTTTGGGTGGATCGAGCGCGCTCCATGCAGTTTTCAAGCGCTCCAAATCTACCCGAAAAGATAGATCGCGCGCAGCTTCTGAGCCTTGCTGTGGCGATTTTGCTCTCACGGGGAGGAGAGCAAATCGGTCTATCTGGTGAAAACCTGCCGCCGCGCGCAGGCGCAAAGCAGCTCCAGAGATTTGCAGAGTTTCTGACTGACCTGAAAACAGAAGATTACGCAGCACCACAGTTTGAGACGATAAAAAAGAACGCTTTCTGTGTTTGTGTATCGGATTTTTTGGGTGACATTGAAAAAATTGAAAAAACTCTACTGGAAGCTGCAACCAAAGGCGCACGTGGAGTTTGCGTGCAAATTCTGGATCCTGCGGAAGAAAGCTTTCCATTTCGAGGCCGCTCGGTTTTTGACTCAGTTGGAGGAACCATGCGTCATGAAACCTTGCAAGCAGCAGACCTGAGTGCCCGCTATTTGGAGCGATTGGCAGCACGCAAGGCGCGCCTGAAGCAAATATGCCGTCAAACAGGTTGGACCTTTTACAGCCACCACACGAACACACCGGCCCAGTCAGCTGTGATGTGGCTACACACCATGATTGAAGGTCCAAAATGAACATTGGTCCGTTATTCTTTACCGCGCCCTACCTTCTCCTAGGGTTGTTGGCACTTCCTATCTTGTGGGTATTGTTACGAGCAGTGCCCCCAGCACCAATACGGCGTTTGTTTCCGGCTGTGTCACTCTTGATCGGCCTCAAGGATAATGACAGCAGTTCGGACCGCACCCCTTGGTGGCTTCTGTTGCTGCGGACACTTGCTGTTGCAGCAGTCATTATTGGACTGGCAGGGCCCGTGTTTAATCCAAACAGCAAAACCAAAGAGAGTCGTGAGCGACTGCTGGTTGTGTTGGATGCTAGCTGGGCAAGCGCTCATGATTGGCAAAGTCGGCAGGGTTTTTTGGCCCGCGTATTAAAGGAGGCTGCAGCTGAGAGTCGAACCGTTGCACTCATGAAGACGACACGTCCAGAAGACACAGTGTTTCAACCGGCACAGGTTTGGGAGCGGCGCTTGGCAGGCTTGCAACCTGAAGCTTGGGAAATGACAACCTCAGGCGCCTTCGAGGCGAAATTACCTCAGGGGCGCTTTGACACGCTTTGGGTCAGTGACGGTGTGGCGAGGGAAAGCCGTAGCGACCTTCTGGCTCTACTCGAAACGCGCGGAGTGGTTACAGTCGCGGAAGGTTCAGCGCCTTTGTATGCCTTATCTTTTTCACCTCAAAAAATGAACGGCATTCAACTCACCGTCCATAACCTTAAAAAGACAGGGGCGCGTGATCTTGTGGTGCAGGCCATTGGCCCTGATCCTGCTGGTGTCGAGCGTATCCTAGATGAGATAAACATAAGGCTTGATGCTGGTGTCCAAGAAACCAATGTCGAGTTTGATTTGCCTTTAGAGTTACAAGCGCGCGTGAACCGCTTTTCAATCAAAGGACAAGCACAGGCGGGCGCCGTTGTGCTGGCAGATGACAGCTTACGCCAGCGTAACATTGCGCTTGTGGATGCGCGGAAAAACCGAGAGGGCCTCGAATTGTTATCGCCACTTCACTATTTAAATAAGGCGCTTGTAACTTCATCAAACCTGAGCTTCGGCAGCCTTGATGATATTTTGCTGGCGCCCCCTGACGTTGTGATCATGGCAGATGTGGCCGAGCTGACAGACGCAAATGAAACAGCGCTGATTGAATGGGTGACCGCGGGTGGCCTCTTGGTGCGCTTTGCGGGTCCACGGCTTGCCGCCAGCGAAGTGAGCCGCGCCACAGAGCATCCACTACTGCCTGTAAGACTTCGGGCAGGAGGACGTTTTGTCGGAGGCGCGATGAGTTGGGGAGAGCCCAAATCGCTTGCACCTTTTGACCCCGACTCGCCATTCTTCGGGTTGAGTATTGCTGAAGACCTAAAGGTAACAGCACAAGTTGTCGCCCAACCCGACCCACAACTGGCAGACCGCGTTATCGCCCAGTTAAGTGATGGAACGCCCCTTGTCACACGCAAAGCGCTTGGTCAGGGGGAGGTCGTTTTATTCCATATCTCAGCCAATGCCGAGTGGTCCAATTTACCGCTTTCTGGGCTTTTTGTCAGAATGCTTGAAAGGCTGTCTGTTGCCCGCTCAACAACCTCTCTGGATCAAGAAGAAATGGTTGGAACACTCTGGAAACCGTTAAAAACGCTCGACGCTTTTGGGCAATTGCAAGACGCACAAAACCTGAGCAGCGTAACCGGCGACGCGCTGTTAAACAACCAAGTCGGGCCTGACCTGATCCCCGGGCTATATGAAGGGCCAGGACGGCGCGTAGCAAAAAATGTGATCGACACAGATCGCCGCCTTGAGCGCGCAAGCTGGCCGCCACAAATCGAGAAAACAAGCTTTGACGGCCAAACAGAACAAGCCTTGGGCGGGCCGCTTTTTGGCTTCGCTCTCCTGCTTCTGGCCCTTGATATTTTGGCAACGTTATTTTTGTCGGGTCGCTTGCGTCAGCCTATTGTCACCCTGATTGCCCTTGCGCTATTGGCGACAGCAGACACGACAGAGGCACAGGAAACCGCAAAATCTATCAGCGCGACGCGCGAGATCGCCTTGGCCCATGTGCTCACAGGAAACAGAGGCATAGACGATATGGCGCTTGCGGGCCTTGCGGGGCTGTCAAACACCCTCTTTTTCAGAACCTCCATTGAGCCAGAGCCGCCACACTCTGTTGATCTGGAGCGCGATGAGATTGCTTTTTATCCGTTGCTATATTGGCCCATAACCCCCGATCAAAACACACCATCACAAGCCGCATATCTCAAACTCAACTCTTATTTGCGGGCCGGCGGAATGATTTTGTTTGATACACGTGACTCAAATGTTGCGAAGTTTGGCGCCGCAAGCCCTTCAGGACAAGCGCTGCGCAGACTGGCCGCCCAACTTGATATCCCCGAGCTTGAGCCAGTGCCAGAGGATCATGTCCTAACGCGAGCCTTTTATCTGCTGCAAGACTTCCCAGGTCGGCACATGGGCCATGATGTCTGGGTTGAAGCCTCAACCGTCGAAGCGGTGCAGGCAGAAGGAATGCCCTTTCGAAACCTGAACGACGGTGTCAGCCCAGTTGTGATTGGCGGCAACGATTGGGCCGCGGCTTGGGCCGTCGATCGACGCGGCGCACCTCTTGTGCCGGTAGGCCGCGGCCTTGCAGGCGAGCGGCAACGGGAGATGGCTTTTCGCTTCGGAGTCAACCTTGTGATGCACGTACTCACAGGAAACTACAAATCAGATCAAGTGCACGTGCCCGCACTGCTTGAAAGGCTGGGACAATGAGCTGGGATATTGTGTTTGTTCCACTGTTGAGCTGGCCGATCTTGTCGATTTTAGGTCTGCTATCGGGAGTGGCGATTGGCTTTGCCATCTGGCGCAGACTTGCGGGGGCTTGGCAGAGGTCCTTAGCGGCTGCTCTTGTGCTTCTCGTGCTAACCGGACCGGTTTTAGAACGGGAAGAACGCAAAGCGCTGAACGATATTGTCTTTGTTCTAAGCGACCGCAGCTCCAGCCAAAAACTGGGCGCTCGTGCAGAGCAAACAAACCGTGCAGAAGCAGACATTTTGCAAAAGCTGCAAAGGCGCCCCAATACAGATATCCGCGAAATTCGTGTTGGCGACGGAGCAGACGACACAGGCACGCGCGCCTTAACTGCGTTGACAACGGCTCTGGCCAAAGAACCTCAAAGCCGTGTTGCTGGCGCTATTCTCATCAGCGATGGCTTGGTGCATGACATTGAGACAATGCCACAGATGCCCGCGCCTGTGCATTTGCTCATGACGGGGTCTCCCACAGACTGGGACCGCCGTTTGACAGTTGAGAATGCACCAGCTTTCGGAATTATTGGCGAGCAAATCGAGCTAACGATACGGATCGAAGACCAAGGTGCTGTGCCTGTTGACGAAGGCTTTACACAGCTCTCAATTTCGGTGGGTGCAGAAGAGCCAATTCGCTTTGACGTTCCGATTGGCCGCGACATCTCCTTGCCTGTGAGCCTACCACACGCTGGACGAAATGTGATCAAGTTTGACCTCCCCGAAACTGCAGGCGAACTGACCACACGCAACAATTCATACGTGCTTGAGATAAACGGCGTGCGAGATCGTTTGCGCGTTTTGTTGGTTTCTGGCGAGCCTCACGCAGGAGGCAGAACTTGGCGCAATCTTTTGAAGTCTGATAGCTCCGTTGATCTTGTTCACTTCACCATTCTACGCCCGCCGGAAAAACATGATGGCGTGCCCGTCGGAGAGCTTTCGTTGATTGCCTTTCCGACGCGCGAACTCTTTATTGAAAAGATCCAGGATTTCGATCTGATCATCTTTGACCGCTATAAGCGGCGGGGTATTTTGCCGTCTGAATATCTCGAAAACGTTCGCAACTATGTCGAAACAGGCGGCGCGGTCTTGTTTGCCGCAGGGCCTGACTTTGCCTCGGCAGACAGTTTGTATCGTTCGCCATTGGGGCCAATTGTTCCTGCACGCCCGACGGCGCGTGTGATTGAACAAAAATTCCAACCAAAAGTGACACCAACAGGACAGCGTCACCCTGTGACACGTGGATTGGGCGGGAAAACCGCAGCAGATTCCGACTGGGGCAGCTGGATACGACAAATCGAACTCGCAGACGTCACTGGTGATATATTGATGGAGGGGTTTGAAGAAAAGCCGCTCTTGGTATTGGACCGTGTCGGCGAGGGCCGTGTGGCTTTGCTCGCGTCTGATCATGCTTGGCTTTGGGCGCGAGGTTATGAAGGTGGCGGCCCACAACTCGAACTCCTACGACGCTTATCACATTGGATGATGAAAGAACCCGACCTTGAGGAGGAAGCCCTTTTGGCAGAAGCCACGGAAGGCGGCCTCAAGATCACGCGTCGCAGCTTACACGACAAACCAGATGCAGTGACAGTGACTCACCCGTCAGGGGAAACGAGCGAAGTAATTCTAAAGGAGGTAAGCGCCGGCCTCTTTGAGGGGCTTCTACCCGCCAGTGACGCAGGGTTATACCGCCTGGAAGACGGCGCATTGGCATCTGTTGCCGGCTTAGGCCCCGCCTCATCACGAGAGTTTGCAAACACGATTGCGAGCGCCGAGATTTTGGCCCCATTTGTAGAGGCAAAGCGAGGCGGTATATTTGGAATTGAAGAGCCCCTTCCCAGCTTGCGAAACATCCGTGAAGGGCGCAATGCCGCGGGTGCAAGCTGGCTGGGGCTGACCCCACGGGGTGCTTACGAAACCGTTGGACTCAAACAATCTGCCCTGATGCCGCCCTGGCTGGCTCTTCTCGTATTCTCCGCATTTATCGTCTTTGGATGGTTGCGCGAAGGTCGCAAGCGTTGAGGTCAAAAATAACTGCGCACAAGCCCTTCCGTCAACAGACGCCAACCGTCAGCCAATACAAAGAATGAAAGTTTGAAAGGTAGCGCCACAACAGCAGGGGGCACCATCATCATCCCCATCGACATCAGGATCGCTGCCACCACGAGATCAATAATCAGGAACGGAATAAATATAAGAAATCCGACTTGAAATGCGCGCGCCACCTCCGAAAGCATAAAGCTCGGGACCAAGACAGAGAGAGGCGCGTCAACATTCGGGCTAAGCGAAGCCATCTCGGGGCGCAGCGAAGCGATAGACGCAAATGTTTCAGGATCAATACGCCCCAGCATAAAGCTGCGAAACGGGTCCGCCACCTTAGGAAAAGCTTCAGCCATCGTCAGCTCTTCTCGGGTAAGCGGCTCAATGCCTTCGGTCCAAGCCTGCATAAATACCGGCTCCATAATGAAATACGTCAAAAACATTGCAAGGCTCACCAGAAGCATATTCGGGGGCGACTGCTGAAGCCCGATGGCCTGACGAAGGATAGATAAAACCGTCACTAAAAATGGAAAACACGTTACCATAATTGCCAAACCGGGAGCCACACTCAGCACGGTAATCAACAATATCAGCTGGACCGAACGGCCAGAAAGCGAAGCCCCTTCCCCAAGAGATACACTCAACTCTTGCGCGACGCCCGGGCCAGCCGTGACCAAGCAGAGGCTCGCAACAAGAGCAATCAGAAAACCAGGCTTATTCATCAGACAAACGGCTTTCCGGATTCGGCAATTTCCGTAATGCGAACAGCCAGTTGCCCGGCTTCGTCGCCGTCCAACTCCTGAAGCTCGCCCCGCGCAACAAGCCGATCGCCGACGAAAAGCTCGACGGGGTCGTCGATCCGCGTATCCAATGGCAGAACGGCATCCTCGCTCAGCGTGAGCAAGTCGCGAATAAGTGGCCTTGCACGCCCCACTGAAACTGTCATTTCGATCGGAACCGTAGAAAAAAGCCCGCCGCTTTCCGGCTTGGGCGCATCAAATGTATCAGCCATTGAGTGGCTCCCCTTTTATGCTTTCAAAATAATTATGAATAAGGCTGCGCGCCTGAGTGGCAAAATGTGCCACATCAATTTCGCGCTCGACCTCCGAGAACTTCAGAGTAATTTGATCCGTGGTCAGCCGGTCATCCGGCACAACAGATACGGAAAGACTTAGCCCATCAGGCAAAGCCGATTGCACCATATTCCGTCGACTCGGATGGCAGCTGACGAGCAGTTGAGTGCCCGCGTGTGAGCGGGCCAGCGCTGTTACCTCTGCGCCAAGTTTTTGCCCCAAACTGTCGCTTGCAAGGTCTGGCAGTGTTGTTTCCACAAGCTGGCGCACCAAAGGCTCTATCGAGCGGACAAGCGCAGAATAGGCTTCATGGTATGTGAAGGATAGATCGTTCAAGTTTTGGGCAAAAGCTTCACTCAAAGCTGCTCCAGACTGTTCCGCAGCTGCGGTGCAGTCATCCCATCCTGCTTTATAACCGCGCTCAAAAACAGCAAGTTCGTGATCAGTTCTCTGATCATCAGCGCTTTGCCCCAAGACGTCTTCAGGATTAATCTCTTCGAATGTTTCGAGCAGATGCGAGATGCTCATCACGCCTTCTCCTCTTTATTTTCGAGCCAGTTTTTCAATATTTGCACTGTCTCATCCTGCCGTTCTGCGATCAGATTGCGCAGGCGCTCAACGGGATCCTCTTCAGAAGAGCTAGAAATATCTGCAAGCGAGTTGCCAGCAGAAAAATCAACAGCCCCAATGCCCTCCCCATCATCCGCAATCTCGCCATTGAGCGGCTCAACCCCCATAGGGGTGTAACCAATGCTCTGAGAGGCAGCGGCAGCCACGACTGGGGCAGGCTTTGTGAGAATCGGGCGTAGCACAAACAGGCCCAAAACAAGCGAAACAAGCGCAAGAACACCCATCTGAATCAGCGACATAGCATCAAACGCCATCTTACTCATAAAGGAAGAGCTGGCCTCGGTTCCTAAGGTATCAAGGGGTTGGAATTGAAGCGACTTAAGCGTGATGACATCCCCCCGCGCTTCGTCAAAGCCAACGGCCGAAGACACAAGCTCTTGCAGGGCAGCCAGCTCTTCTGCCGAGCGGGGTTCAAAGACTGTTTGGCCCTCTTCATTTGTGGCTTCTGTTCCATTGACCAAAACCGCAACGCTGAGCCGCTTGACGGCGCCCGCAGCACGCGTGATTTCTCGCAAGGTTTCGGAGACTTCATAGTTTACACGCTCGCGTGTCTCGGTGTTTTGGCTTG
>NZ_CBFHPP010000004.1:0-12923 GCF_965657785.1 Lentibacter sp. | reverse complement strand
CGCCCGCAGCACGCGTGATTTCTCGCAAGGTTTCGGAGACTTCATAGTTTACACGCTCGCGTGTCTCGGTGTTTTGGCTCGAGTTGCTGTCGCCTCCATTCCCCGCGGCCCCATCTGGCAAATTTGACGCAACCGTGACGTCGCCACCTGCGGCTTCAGTCGAATTGCCTGAGCGCTCTTCCGTATCGGTGCTGATCGCGACTCGGCTATCAGGGTCGATCAGGGTTTCACGAATAGATTCGGTTTCCGTGACCGTCTCAACACTCACTTCCACAACAGCATTTCCATATCCAACACGGGCTTCGATCAGGTTTTGGACCTTGGCACGTAAAACCTCGGCTTTGTCTTGCCCTGCGCCTGAGGATGCCACTTCGTCACTCGTTCCAATGAGGCCGCCCTTATCATCGATCACCGTCACATTTTCGGCGGAAAGCCCCGCAACAGCAGAAGCAACCAGATAGCGCAAAGCTTTTGCATGATTGGCTGGCATGGTCCCGTCTGTGGCCGTGACAGAGACAGAGGCCGATGGTTCGGCATTTTTTTGAAACGGATTGCGGGAACTGTTCGCAATATGCACACGCGCAGTCGAGACAAGAGGGCTTGCGGCAATTGTGCGCGCCAATTCTCCTTCTTTGGCCCGCCAGTAAGCAGCATCAAACATTTGCGCAGTGGTGCCGAAGCCGTTCAATGTGTCGAGCAATTCATACCCTTTGGTATTGTTGGCAGGCAAACCTTCGCTCGCAAGCGTCATACGCAGGGCATCTCGTTGTGTGGATTCTACAAAAATAGAGCCACCCCGAATGTCATATGTCACACCCCGCGCCTCAAGAGACTTGACGACTTCGCCCGCCTGACTCGTTTCAAGGCCAGAATAGAGCAGGGTCAAACTCGGCTTGGACGCAAGATTTGTCATGGCAAGAATCGCCGCAAACATCCCTGCTGCAGCTAACCCCGCAATGATTTTGCGGCGTAGATCAGTCGATGCAAATACGTTCTGTAACTGCTCCAAGGATGGCTCTCCTGTATTTGGGCTTCTGCCCGTTTCGAAGCCAATTTGACCGAACAGCCTTAACAATCGGTTAGGGCCGTTGAGGTTATAGAGGTTTTGTAAAAAATCCTGCGAGGACAAGATGGCAGACCCCGAAACCCCACCAGACGAAGACCCAAAGAAAAAATCAAAACTTCCAATCATCATTGGACTTGTCCTCGCCTTGGCGGGCGGAGGCGGAGGCTTCTTTGCCGTTTACTCTGGTCTGCTCTTTGGGGCCGAAAGCCCTGAAAAAAAAGTCGAAGAAGAGGTTGTGCAGGATTTACCCGACATAGCATTTGTCGAAGTTGACCCCTTAACAGTCTCGCTCTTGGACAATGGCCGCGACAGGCATTTGCGCTTTAGGGCACAGCTCGAAACTCCTGGCCAGCACAAGGCTGACGTTGAAAAGCTGCTGCCCCGAATCAGCGATGTGCTCAACAGTTATTTGCGCGCAGTCGAGCTTGAGGATTTGAAAAATGCCTCGGCGCTTGTGCGCTTGCGAGGCCAAATGCTTCGGCGCGTGCAGCTGGTTGTCGGAGAAGGCAGGGTCAATGACCTGCTGATTATGGAATTTGTTTTGAATTAAGGAGGGGAAAATGGAATTTTTAGCTGATATTTTGCTGGTCGGCGGGGCCTTGGGGGCAGGCGTCTATTGTTATGTTCTGGCCCGCCGGCTGGCCCGTTTTAACGATCTCGAAACAGGTGTTGGTGGGGCCGTCGCGGTTCTGTCGGCTCAAGTAGATGACCTCACCAAAACACTAGAAGCCGCAAGGACAACCGCTTCGGCCTCCACCAGTTCTCTGGACGGCCTTACCGATCGGGCCGAAAATGTCGCCCAGCGCTTGGAGCTCTTGGTGGCTTCAATGCACGACTTGCCACAAGAACAGCCCCGACGAGACGAGCCTCAATCTGTCGCAAAGCCTGTGCATGACGCCGTTACAGAGCCTGTCTTTACACGTCGCGCTCCCGAGGAGAGGCCGCAATGATTAAGGCCTTTATCCGCCGCTCCGCCCGCCCTGCACGGGGCGCGCTCTTCACGATTTCACTTTTGCTGATTGGGTCGGCAGTGTTGCGCATTGGGCTAAGCGCCAGCGAAGCAATCGCACTGGAAAAAGCCCAGCCAAAAGCCGAAGCAAGCGATGCTCCTGAAAGTGGCTGCGAAACGGTCGGAGATCTGAACAGTATGCTGATTGCCTTTCGCGAGCGTGAAGAGCGAATTGCCTCTCAGGAGCTACAAATCAAAAACCGTATGCAGGCCCTGACCGTTGCTGATGAAAAAATTGAACAAAAGCTCGCGGCGCTCTCCAAAGCCGAATCTGAATTAAGGGCCACATTGGCTTTGGCAGATTCTGCCGCAGAGACCGACCTTGCCCAGCTGACAACAGTCTACGAAAACATGAAACCTAAAGATGCTTCGGCTTTGTTCGAACAGATGGCACCCGAGTTTTCCGCAGGGTTCCTTGGGCGCATGAAGCCTGCCTCTGCCGCTTCGATTATGGCCGGCTTATCCGCAGAACGCGCCTATTCGATCAGCGTAATTCTCGCAGGGCGCAATGCAAATGTTCCCAAGGAGTGAGGCATTTCTTAACTTCCCGCACGGTATGGTACTATGAACGAAATGAGGTGAGTGCAGATGGTCGGTCTTATCGGAATTGCCGTGATATTTATCATGGTCTTCGGAGGGTATTTGCTTGCAGGAGGCAAGTTGGGAATCATTCTGAAGGCTTTACCCTTTGAAATGATGATGATTGGCGGCGCCGCAGTTGGAGCCTTTCTCATCTCAAATGATATGGCGGCCGTTAAGCACACAATGAAGGATATGGGAAAAGTCTTCAAAGGGCCCAAGTGGAAACATGAAGACTATAAAGACTTGCTGTGCCTCCTTTTTGAGTTGATCAAGTTGGCTCGCGCAAATCCGGTCGCAATTGAAGAGCATATTGAAGATCCAGACCAATCATCGATCTTTTCCAAATATCCGAAAATTCTAACTGATCGGGAGGCCGTTGATCTGATCAGTGATACAATGCGTTCTGCTTCCATGAATTACGACGATCCGCATCAGGTCGAGGAAGTTCTTGAAAAGCGGATGGAAGCAAATTTGCACCATGCTTTGCATTCAAGTCATGCACTTCAGACTGTCGCAGACGGCCTGCCCGCACTCGGAATCGTGGCGGCGGTTCTGGGGGTGATCAAGACCATGGCGTCTATCGACCAGCCCCCAGAAGTATTGGGGAAAATGATTGGCGGTGCGCTTGTTGGAACGTTCTTGGGCGTTTTTTTGGCCTATGGCCTCGTTGGTCCGTTTTCAACAAAGGTCAAAACTGTTGTGGAGGATGATGCCCATTTTTACCAACTCATCCGAGAAGTATTGGTCGCAAACTTGCACAATCACTCCACCAACATTTGTATCGAAGTTGGTCGCCAGAATACACCGTCTCATTGTCGTCCAAGCTTCACCGAACTTGAAGAAGCCCTAAAAGACTTGAAGCAAGGCGCCGCATGAAGCCCTTTTTGTTCATATTTTTCCTATTGGCCCTGCCACTAGAAGTTTACGGCCAGACTGTAACAGTTCGCAGCGGCGAGCATGACGGGTTTACGCGGCTTGCATTGGATCTGCCTCAAAGAGTGGAATGGGATATATCGGGAGATGACATCAAGACCATCACATTTGATGGTTTGAAACCAAATTTTAATCTCACGTCTGTCATGCCAAGATTGAGCGCTGGGCGCGTGGTATCAGTGGGTCTCGCAAGCGACCCGTTTGCGCTTTCTATTGCTCTCAACTGTGACTGTGAAATCAGAAGTTTTTTTGCCGGCACCTCGATGTTGGTGCTGGATGTTTATGGGACGCCCCGTGAGACGCCCGTTCAAATCACCGAAGCAATCCCCCCTGAGCAGATGGCGACCGCTGACGACCAAAATAAGCAAACCTCGAGTGCTTTCCAGCTCCCCTTGGTCTTTCCAAACAAACGGACAAACACTTCAACCCCACGTTCCGAACAGCTCGCCCTCACCGCTCCAACCGCGACAGTGGAGACCCAAATCAATCGCGCCGAGCGCAGCCGTATTGCAGAGCGCGGCTTGCTCGAAGACATGGGCCGAGTGGCCTCTCAAGGGCTTGTCACTCCTCAAAACAAGATACCCACAATAGAGGATGAAAAAACGCCCCGCCCAAGTGAGACGCCAAGAACCGTAATTGCCGACAAACTCCCTCCAGCGCCTGAGGGCCAAAATATGCGTGCATTTTCAAGTGCCGATCGTGATTTGTTGATGTCTCAAGACAGTCAAATTCTCAATCGGAATGGGCAGAAATGCATGACAGATGAAAAGCTAGCTTTGCAAGATTGGGTCACTGATGAAGGCTTTACCGCCCATACGGGGCGCCTACGCGCGCAAATTTTCGGAGAGTTTGACCAACCCGACCCAGGTATTGTTGCCGAATTGGCCAAAGCATATATCGGCTATGGGCTTGGGCTGGAAGCCGTTCAAGTCTTAACAGAGGTTGCAACACTTAAGGCAGAACCTCAGCTATTGGCTATGGCTGATATTGTTGAGGATGGTGTTCTAACGGGCGAGAAGCCCGACGGCTGGTATTTGGACTGCGAAACAACCGCCGCGTTTTGGGCGCTCTTGGCCGGCGATAAAACACGCCCCGATATGCCGCTCAACAGCCAATCTGTGCTTAGGAGCTTTAGTGCCCTGCCTTTGCACATTCGGGCACACTTGGGGCCTTTTCTATCTGAACGTTTGCAAGAGATCGGAGAAGACTCTCTTTTGAAAGATGTTGCGCGTCATATGGGTCGCGGACAGCCCGAAGGCCTTGTTGCTGTCGCACTCGTATCGGCACAAGCCGAGATATCGGCGGGAGAGCCCGATCAAGCAGCAAAAGACCTTGAAAAGGTCATCATTGCAAACGGGGAAAAAGCACCTCAAGCGCTGATAGATAAAATCAATCTGCAAGTGGCAGCAGGTCAAACCGTTTCCCAATCAGATTCTGAGTTGATTGAGGCTTTCGCGCTTGAATATCGCCAAGATCCTCTCGGCGTCGAGATGGCACGAGCCGCCTTGATCGCTCGCACTTCGGCGGGCCAATTTCAACAGGCCTTCACAGACTTGGCAGAGTTAGCTCCCCAGCTCGCACAGCCCGATCTTCTCCAATCGGCAAGTTTTGTTTTGGACAAACTGAGCAAGGCCGCAGATGACCTAACCTTTCTTGAACTCACCTTCTCACCCGATGTAGAGAAACTGCAATTTAACAGTGAGGCCGAGCATAGCGCTGCAGAACGCCTGATCAGCCTCGGTTTTGAAAGCCGTGCCTTGGTGTTCTTATCGTCTGTCGCCGAACGACAGTCAGAGCGCCCTCGCAAAATGATTCGAGCAAAAGCGGCTCTTGGATTGGGAAATACACGGCAAGCAGAAGCCGAGCTTCTAGGGCTGGATGGCCCGGATGTTGAGGCCTTGAGGGCAGATATAAAAGTAAAGCAAGAAGACTACCGCGCCGCTCAAATCGTTTTGGAAACTCTTGGCCAAAATCAAGCTGCTGCGGAGCAGGCCTGGCTGGCAGATGACAGATCAGGCTTGACTGCGCTTGACCCCGATGACTGGCAAACCGAACAGGCCTTACTCGGGCTAAATCCCCCTTTGGATCGAGACACAAGCCTCGCCAACAGCCAGGATTTATTGCGCGAAACAGAAGAGCTTCGCGGATTGGTCACGGGTGTATTGGAGCGCCATACGGTCGACGCTCAATCTGCCATTCAACGGTGATGTTTAAGAGACGCAATAACCAATTCTAAACCACATTTGTCTAAACTTGGTCCAAGTTAAAACACGTTGGGACAAATGGATGAAGACCGCAAACACAAGCTCTATCTTGGCCGTCGCCTTAATATGGTTTGTCTCACAGGGTGCCTCCCCCTTGACGGCACAACCCGATGACATGGACGCTTGCGATCAAGCTGCGAGAGCGGTTGCCAAACAGAGCCAAGTGCCCCTGAAAATTCTCAAAGCCATAACTCGCACAGAGACTGGCCGTGTCTTCAACGGGGAGTTTTCCCCCTGGCCCTGGACCGTAAATATGGAAGGCAAAGGGGTATGGTTTGAAACTGCCGAACTGGCACGTGCGTATGTTTACAAGCACTATAAAGCAGGCGCGCGAAGCTTTGATGTCGGATGTTTCCAGCTCAATTACAAATGGCACTCTCAAGCCTTTTCCTCAATTCAGGAAATGTTTGACCCTATCTCCAATGCCACTTACGCGGCTCAGTTTTTGTCCCAGCTTTATGCAGAATTCGGCAGCTGGGATGAGGCGGTTGGAGCCTATCACTCCCGCACGCCCAAATATGCCGAAAATTACAAAAAACTATTCGCCACCCATTTGGCAAAATTAGAACCACAAAACACAGAGTTTAGCACCCATATCGCCGCACCCAAAGCGCTTCGTCCGAACGGATATCGACTATTGCAGTCACATGGCGAGCCGATTTCGGCCGGCTCCTTAATGATGTTAAGCCCGCGCGATGGGTTTAGCCTCTTCACCGCTGCGCAGCCACTCTTCGGGCCAGGCTCATGAAAGCGGTTCACACAATTTTTCAGCCTACCGTGCTACTCGCCCTCGCCCTGATGGCGATCATTGTCATGATGATTTTGCCCATGCCTGCTTGGGTGCTCGACATGGGGCTTGCCACATCCTTCGCACTCGCGATTCTCATTTTCACTGTCACATTGTTTATCGAGCGCCCGCTAGATTTCTCGTCCTTTCCCACAATATTGCTGGCCTCTCTCATGCTACGGCTATCGCTCAATATATCTTCGACCAAGCTGATCATTGGGGAAGGTCATACAGGCACACGCGCCGCAGGCGACGTGATTGAAGGCTTCGCAAATTTTGTGATGGGCGGAAACGTCTTCTTGGGTCTGGTCGTTTTTGGTGTCCTGTTGATTGTAAACTTCATGGTCATCACAAAAGGCGCCGCACGCATGGCCGAAGTCGGAGCGCGCTTTGCTTTGGACGGGATGCCAGGCAAACAGCTCGCGATTGACGCTGATATGTCTGCCGGTGCAATCGGCCACAATGAGGCAAGTGAACGGCGCGAACGCGAACAGCTCGAAACAACTTTTTTCGGCTCACTGGATGGCGCATCAAAATTCGTCAAAGGCGATGCCGTTGCAGGGCTGCTGATCACCTTTCTCAATCTCGTCGTCGGGTTGGTGATGGGCGTTGCTGTGCATGACATGGCGCTTGGGGATGCGTTTGAAACATACGCTATTCTCACTGTCGGCGATGGTCTGGTGACACAAATCCCCGCAGTGATCATTTCAATTGCCTCCGCCCTTCTTCTCGCACGCGGAGGGGCAAAAGGCGCAACAGATCTCGCCCTGCTGTCACAAATCGGCAAGCACCCTGCCGCGCTTGGCACAGTTGCATTCATGATGCTCTTGTTTGCCTTAGTGCCGGGCTTGCCGTTGCTTCCATTCCTGATAGGCGCAACCGTTTTGGCCGCCGCTGCATATTTCGTGTTTTCAAAACAAGACGCTAAAACAGATAATTTGCCCGCACTAACTGACGCCCCCGAAAAGCCTTTTGAACGCTCACTGGGTGACATTTTGGACATTGATGATCTGAGCGTCGAATTTGCGCCCGATCTGGTCGATATGATACTCGATGCGGGCACAGGGCTTGATGCGCGGATTGCAAATATTCGAAATCATGTGGCAGGCAACTATGGTGTGATCCTACCGGAAATCCGCCTAACAGATAATCCTGCCCTGCCTGTCGGGGTCTACAAAGTCTTTGTGCAAGGTGTCGCGCAAACTGAAGCCGAACTCTACCCAGCGCATGTCTTGGTCCTGAGGGGAGATTTCACCTCTTCTCTACCCGACGGCGTTGATGTCCGAGAGCCTGTTTATGGTGCCGAGGCACGTTGGGTTCCTGTTCGGTATCGCGAAGAGCTGGTCTTGCAAGGCCTTACGGTCATCGCTCCAGGTGAGGTTCTTGCCACCCATCTCTTGGAGCTGGTCAAACAAAACTTCAGCCGCCTGTTTTCTCTAAAATCCCTTCGCAAATTGCTTGATGAAATGACCAATTTATCAGACCAAAAACGCAATGACGCAAATCGCAAACTCTTTGACGAGCTGATCCCGGATAAAGTGCCGCTAGACGTTTTACATATGGTTTTACGTCTCTTGTTAGACGAACAGGTCTCGATCCGAAATCTACCCCTGATCCTTGAAGCCATTGCAGAAGCCCGCGCGGTCAATGCGCAAGTCGATGTGATCTGCGAGCACGTTCGCCAAAGGCTGGGCTTTCAGCTTGTGGCCGAGTGGAAACGGCCAGACGGAACGATTCCGCTCATTCAGCTGGCCTCTGAGTGGGAAGACGAATTCAACAGCTATCAGGTTGGCGTTGAGCGTGGTGGTTTAGACATCGCCCTGCCACCTGACCTGTTTAACAAACTGTCCAACCGCTTGGCCGAAAAGGTCACTCAGGCCTCTGAACAAGGTATTTCCGCCGCGATCGTTACATCCGCCCGCCGTCGAAAGTTCCTGCGCACTCTGACAAAAGCCAAAGGGATCTCTGCTCCAGTCTTTTCGTATGAAGAAATTGGCCTTGATGCCCATCCCTCCCTTGTTGGCGTGGTTGCTGCATGAACGCCGAGTTGGCAACCCTCATCGGCTTAAGCCAGCAAGCTTTAGAGATTGGCTTCTACCTGTTCTTACGGATCGCCCCTATCGTCGCGTTTATGCCCGGTTTCGGAGAAACTGTTGTGCCCGCACGCATTAAACTTGTGTTGGCGCTGTGCTTTACCACGATCATGGTGCCCGTTGTTTCCCCCGATCTGGTTGCCGTAAAGAGCGAAGCTCTATTTTTACAGCGACTTGCAACCGAAACCACGATCGGGCTTTTCCTCGGGCTTGGCCTTCGACTTTTCATCCTGACCTTGCAAACAGCAGGCTCAATGGCCGCTCAAGCAACCTCTTTATCACAGCTTTTTGCAGGGGCCGCAGCAGAACCTATGCCAGCAATAGGCCATATGCTCGTAATTTCGGGACTTGCTTTGGCAATGCTGATGGGTTTGCCAGTCCGGGTCATTGCCTTGCTTGAAATGTCGTATCGCGCCTTGCCATTGGGCGCGCCGCCAGATGTGTCACTCTTTGTGGAGTGGGCAAGCGCTTTGGTGGCGCGGTGTTTTGATTTGGCCTTTTCTCTGGCCGCCCCGTTTTTGGTTATGTCAGTGCTTTACAACCTCACCCTCGGGGTCATCAATCGGGCGATGCCACAGCTTATGGTTGCCTTTGTCGGCGCCCCTGTCATCACAGCGGGGGGCTTGCTCTTCTTGCTGATTTTCGGGCCATTGATGCTGATGATCTGGTGGGACGCTCTTGATAGCTTTCTCTCCCAGCCTGCGGATTTCATGCGATGAGTGAAGAGGAAAACAACGACAAGCAACATGAGCCCAGTCAAAAGAAGCTCGATGATGCGCGCAAAAAAGGCGAAATTCCCCGCTCTACAGATCTCTCGGTCGCCGCAAGTTATGGCGGGATGCTGCTTGTCTACGCAGGGTTTGGTGCGACCACGCTTGTTTTTCTCTGTGCCGAAATGGCAGGCTTTATGGAGCAGGCTTTTCTGGCAAAAGATATGCAGGGCGCGCGCAATCTCACAGGCGGGCTGATGCAATCAGTCTGGCTTGTGACAGGAGGATGGTTCTTGGTGCCTGCTGGCAGCGTGATTTTGGTACTGATCGCCTTAAAGGGGTTTACCTTCGCGCCTGAAAAGCTCCTGTTCAAGATGTCTCGTATTTCCCCGCTGTCTAATGCCAAAAATAAATTTGGCCGAAGCGGGATATTTGAATTCCTCAAAAGCACACTAAAACTTTTGATTTATTCAATATGTCTGGGCCTGTTTCTGCAAGCCCGCCTAAGCGACATTGCAGCCGTCACAAGTATGTCCTCCGGCAGCGCAGTCTTACTGATGTTCAAAATGAGCGCCGAATTTTTCTTTGTTGCCTTCCTTGTCGCGCTCTCGGTTGGCGGTATTGATTATTTATTTCAGTATAATGAGCACCTTAGAAAAAACCGTATGTCCGACAAGGAGATGCGTGATGAACAAAAAGAAGCCGAAGGCGATCCGCATATGAAAGGCGCGCGCCGTCACAAAGCACAGGACTTGGCGCTCAATCAAATGGCAGCTCGCGTTCCGGAAGCCACCGTTATCGTGGTAAACCCCGAACATTATGCCGTCGCGTTGGCCTGGAGCCGTTTGCCTGGCTCTGCTCCAATTTGTGTCGCCAAAGGTGTAGATGAGGCCGCTCAAACCATAAAAGAAATCGCGCGCGAACATAACATACCCATTCACCGCGACCCGCCCACTGCACGTGCGCTCTATGCGACAACCCGGATTGATAAAGAAATCGACCCCGCTCATTTCAAGTCTGTTGCGGCGGCCATTCGATTTGCAGATCAGATCAAAGCGAAGGTGAAACGTGGCCAATTCTAACCAGAGAAACGATCAGCTATCAGCAGTTCTTCAAGCACGGCGTGACGCCGCGCAAGCAGAGTTCGAAGGCATCTGCACTAGAATGGCTCGTATTCAGGACATCCTTGATCAACTGAAAAACCAATCTCAAGAACCGGATGCCGTCTATCTGGCTTTGGGCGCAGACTACCTATGGCAACATTGGGTCTCGCAAAGGCGCGAAGCCCTCTTGATGGAGCTGGCAAGGCTTCGCGCCCTAAAAGACGAAAAGGGCCGCATTTTGAAAAAGGCCAATGGCCGCGCTCATGCATTCGACACAATCTGTGAGAAACACGAAAATACCCTGAGCCAGAGCCTCGCGCACAAAGAGCTTACGCGCCTCAACGACCTAATCATTTCTCAAAAACTAACGCGCCACAGATAGACGCTGTTCAAATCTCAGACATCCTGTCGGGCGATATCCATAATCAAGACATCAGATACAAGGTCTCCCGTGGTGTCTTTGGCTGTTTCCAACAGGGCTTTGCGCAAAATGCTCATGTTATTAGAGTTGGTAAATGCCCCTCGAAAGCCGCCAGCATTGGCATGATCAAAGAAGACCTGCAAAAATGCGTCCCGTAGCTTTGGCTCTCGGAAATATACCTCTTCCTTACGCCCTTGTGTGACTTCGACAGTCAGTGACACCACAACCAAAGCCCCAACGCGGGCCTCTTCCACAACGGGTATCACGAACTGGTTGTTCAACTTCACATATTCAAGTGTAGAGGGCGCGGGCTCTTCAACGCTATGATCAACGCTCTCGCCTTCCGCCCCCACATCACCACAGGGTGATGTCACCTCGGCTTCCAAAACAGGGTCTGGCCTTAAAAAATAACCGGCTCCGATACCAACAGCAACGCCAAGAAAAGCAAGAAGAAGTGGAAGAATTTTTCCCATGTTCGGGCAGTCCTTTTGAAAATATTCGTTTAGAAAGGCAGGATCGCATCAACGATTTGCTGCCCGATACGGGGCTGTTGAACGTCCGTAATCTGCCCGCGCCCGCCATAAGAAATGCGGGCCGAAGCGATTTTGTCATATGTAATTTCATTCTGACGGCTGACATCAGCAGGACGCACAAAGCCTGTGATCATCAACTCTCTCATCTCAAAATTCACCCGAACTTCTTGGGATCCGGATAAAAACAAAACCCCGTTAGGCAAAACTTCCGTAATGGTTGCCGCAATCCGTAGGGTAAGTTTTTCGTTGCGCCGCACGGCCCCATCTCCGCTTGAATTCGAGTTGGAGTTGATCGAGACAGCATCCTCCATTGTGGCGCCATCTGGCAGCTGGGCGTTCAACCTTTGTGGGATTCCCATCAAACTGGGAACAGACATACTCTCCGAGCCAGAGCGCGAGCGCGAGGTCTTGTTTGAAATTTCGGCTTTGTCATCGATCTCAATCACGACAGTCAAAATATCCCCCTGCTCCATTGCCCGCCGATCTCCCAAAAGCGAGTTCCGGCTTTTACTCCACAGCGAAGCCTGTGCCTCGGGCGCCGTTTCAAACAGGCTTTCAGGCAAAGGTTGACTCATCATGGCAACGTGTTCAGGCGTGCCTTTGCTGTCGGTAAAGCTTGGAGGTTTGCCGATATGATCGGCCCGGCCACAGGCGCTGAGAGCCAGCAAAATACAAAGCAACTGATGTCTTGAAAGCGTCATGCAAGGCTCCCTTTAAGGATCAACGATGAGAGTGCCGTCAGGAAGGACACGCGCATAAAGTGTGGTTTTTGAAGAGAGGTTCATCACCTTGATAACCTCTCCAACAGAGGCACGGTCCAGAGCCCGAGCATCTGTCTGAATCATAAGCGAGCCTCTTTGATAGCTGAGTTTCGCAACTTGGTTTCGGTCAATCACAGCAGGCTCACGCAGATCTGTTGCCCGAATAGGGCGCCCCGCATAAAGCGAAATACGCGCCTCCTTCCCCACAACATCCGCAGGATCAGACAATGCTCCAAGCACCTCAACAGGGCGCAGAAGCAAATCTTCTTCCGTAATCAGCGTCTTGGGGCGAATTGTATGCTGAGCCACAATCACGTCTGCAAGAGCTTGCCCCGAGAGCAAACAAAACCATATGAGAAGAGCACTGCGCATTATCGTATTTGCGCCGTTGCGCTCATCATCTGGTCTGCCGCAGAAATGACTTTAGCATTCATTTCATAGCCGCGCTGCGCTTCGATCAGCTCTGTAATCTCCCGAACAGCATCGACAGAACTGTCTTCCAGATACCCTTGACGCAATGTCCCCAAGCCGTCCTGGCCTGCGGTGGTCACAATGGGTGCGCCCGAAGCTTCGCTTTCAGCGAAAAGGTTATCGCCCAAAGCTTCCAGCCCCTTCGCATTGTTAAACCCCGCGACGTTGAACTGGCCCAGAAGCTGGCCTG
>NZ_CBFHPP010000003.1:0-217611 GCF_965657785.1 Lentibacter sp. | reverse complement strand
GTCACACCACGTGACGCGGCCGAAGCGGCAACCGAAGCTGGTTTCACAGTTGATCGCAAACAGGTTTCTGTTGAAGCGCCGATCAAACAACTGGGCGTGCACAATATGTTTGTGCGTTTGCACCCAGAAGTCAGCGCCACAATCGAAATCAACGTGGCCCGCTCAACAGAAGAAGCCGCGCTGCAAGCGTCAGGCAAGTCGATCCAGGAACTCGCTGCTGAAGCAGAAGCGGAAGCCGAATTCGAGATCGCCGAGCTGTTTGACGATATCGGGTCTGCGGCCAATGACGACGACATGGACGATGCGCCCCGCGCAGAGGCCACGGAGTCGGACGAGGCCAGCGACGAAGCCTAAGCGCTTTTTTACTGCTCAAAAGAATAGAAGCCGCGCTCGTGAGAGCGCGGCTTTTTTCATGGGCCTCCGCTGCGTCACATGGCCTTGCCCTGCTTTGTCCAAAGCCTATAGTTTGCACGAGATTTCTTCAAAAGGCTTTCCCATGTCCCTTCCCGCTCCAATCGAATCCCGCCTTCTGGCGATGCTGCACGCGCGCACCGACACGCTCAAAGCGGGTGATCCTATTCCCGAGCCGCTTGTGCTCTCTTCGGCCTTTTCCTTGCCGAGCAATCCTGATGCGCGGCGCACCTATGCGCGCTTTACCAACCCGACGATTGAAGCCACCGAGGCGCGCCTTGCGGCAATTGAAGATGCGCCTTGCTTGCTCTTCCCCTCTGGGATGGGCGCCTATTCGGCGGCCTTTGTGGCGCTCCTGAAGGGGGGCGACAAAGTTTTGATGCTGTCGGATGGCTATTACGCGGCACGCAACCTTGTCTCTGACATCATGGCGCCTTTCGGGGTCAGCCTTGAAACCTGCCCTGCCGTCGACATCCTGAGCGCCGATCTGGCGGGCTATGCGGCTGTGGTGGTTGAGACGCCCTCAAACCCTGGGCTTGATGTGATTGATCTGCGCGCTTTGGCGGAGCGTTGCCATGCCGCAGGGGCAAAGCTTGTGGTCGATAACACTGTGCTGACACCGCTCTTGCAGCAGCCGCTCGATTTGGGGGCGGATATTGTGATTGTCTCGGACACAAAGGCGATGGCGGGCCATACGGATGTGCTGATGGGCCATGTGGCGAGCCGTGATGCGGCCTATATGGAGCGGCTTCTCAGTGTGCGCAATCTGACGGGCAATATCCCTGCGCCGCATGAGGCATGGCTCTTGTTGCGCGGGCTGGAAACGGTCGAGCTGCGGCTGGAGCGGATGTGTGCCAATGCGCGCGCTGCTTTGCCGCTGTTGCAAGCAAGCGCTTCTGTGCGCGAGGTGATCTATCCCGATCCAAGCCCGCAAGCGCTGGATCAGGGGTTTCTTATCGGGGCGACATTTGCCAGCGCAGGGGCGGCTGATGGCTTCCTTAAACGCGCAGGCTTTGCCCAGATGACAAGCTTTGGCGGGCTGCACTCGTCAGGCGACAGGCGCGCTCGCTGGGGCGATTCTGTGCCCGAGGGCTTCTTGCGCCTGAGTTTTGGCGTAGAGCCGACAGCAGCGCTGATTGATGCGGTGCAAGCGGCTCTGGCCGAAGCGGGTTAGCCCTCGGCGGCTTTGCGCGCAGCACAAGCGTCAGGCTGGCCATAGCGCACAGAATAGGCCTAGAACAGCGGATGTGTGTTTATTGATAGGTTCTCCGATGTTTCAGACCCGCCGCGCGGCTCTTTTGTTGATGATCGGGGCCGGGCTTGTGACAGCCTGTGGGCGCGGTGCTCCTGCGCGCGCCCCCGTGCCTGCGCCGCCGCCTGTTGATGCCCTGCCGCTTTACCCGAATGAGACGCCCGAGCTGCGCGCACTGATCAACCAATATGCCGATCTATATGAGTTGCCGCGCCCGCTCCTGCACAAGCTGGCGATCCGCGAAAGCACGCATAATCCAGCCACGCGCAACGGGCCGTATTATGGCCTCCTTCAGATATTGCCAGCGACAGCGCGCAGTATGGGCCACGAGGGGCCGCCCGAGAGCTTGCTTGATGCAGAGACCAACCTGAAATACGCGGGCAAATATCTGCGTGGCGCTTGGCTCTTGTCGGATGGTGACATGGACACAGCCATCAGCTGGTATGCGCGCGGCTATTATTATGAAGCCAAACGGCGCGGGATGCTTGTTAAGACAGGTCTGCGCCCTGCCTAAACGCAAAAGGCCGCCCCGGGATACGGAGCGGCCTTTCGTCTTTCAGAGCGGTTTGACTTACTCGTCGTCGAGCGCGTCGACAGCTTTTTGCAGATCGTCTTTTGAGACTTCTTTTTCGCTCACTGTGGCCAGCTCGAAGGCATAGTCGATGACTTTGTCTTCAAACAATGGCGCGCGGAGCTGCTGTTGCATCTGCTGATTTTGCTGAACGAATTCAAAGAACTGACGCTCTTGGCCAGGATACTGGCGCGCTTGGTTCATGATCGCTTGGGTCATTTCGGCGTCTGTCACCTGAACTTCGGCTTTCTGGCCAAGCTCGGCGAGCAGCAGGCCCAGACGCACACGGCGCGCGGCGAGCTTGGTGTGCTCTTCGGTCGGCGTGATTTCCGGGTGATCATGGCCCTCAACCTCTGGGTTTTCGTCATGCCAGAGCTGGTGGGCGATCTGGCCGGCTTCTGACTCAAGCAGTGATGGCGGCAGATCAAAAGACACAAGCTTGTCGAGCGCGTCGAGCAGACCACGCTTCATAACCGCGCGGGACGCGCCAGCATATTCGGCCTCAAGGCGCTCGGCGATCTGGCCTTTCAGGGCCGCGAGATCTTCAGCACCGAAGTTCTTTGCCAGCTCGTCGTTGAGCTCGGCGGCTTTCGGCTCTTTCACGTCTTTGATCTTGCATTCAAAGATCGCGGCTTTGCCTGCGAGGTGCTCGGCCTGATACTCTTCAGGGAAGCTCACTTCGACGTTCTTCTCATCGCCTGCCTTGACGCCGACGAGCTGCTCTTCAAAGCCAGGAATGAAGCTGTTTGAGCCAAGCACGAGCGGATAATCTTCCGCAGCGCCGCCGTCAAAGGCTTCGCCATCTACTTTGCCAAGGAAGTCGATCACAACCTGGTCGCCGTCTTTGGACTTTGAGCCTTTTTTGCGGGATTCAAAGTTCTGGGCTGTTTCTGCGAGAGACTTCAGCGCTTCTTCGACTTCATCATCGCCTGCTTTCACGACCATGCGCTCAAGCTTGATGCCTTTGAGGTCAACCTCGGGGATCTCTGGAAGAGCTTCATAGGACATGGCAACTTCTACGTCGTCGCCTGCTTTCCAGTTTTCGCCGTCAACCATTGTGACCTGTGGCTGCATGGCAGGGCGGTCGCCTGAAGCTTCGAAATGCTCTTGCATCGCGCCGTCAATGCTCTCTTGCATGGCTTCGCCCATGATGCGCTCGCCATACTGCTTTTTGAGCAGCGCCATAGGCACTTTGCCTTTGCGGAAGCCTTTCATTTCAATGTCGGGCTGCGCTTCTTTGAGTTTCTCATCCACTTTCCCATCCAGCTCGGCAGCTGTCAGTTTGATGGTATAGGCGCGCTTGAGGCCTTCGTTCAGGGTCTCGGTGACCTGCATTTTGTCATCCTTTGCATTACGGCATTGCGTCACGGGCGGGTGCTCACACATCCGCTAAATCTGCGCCCTTCTATGGGGGGTGCGCGCATGATGCAAGGGGGATCGGCCGCCTTCGGCGTAGTTTTCGCGCCCCGATCAGGGAAAGCGCGATTTGCCGCTTTCTGTGGCCCGCAGGCGGCGCGCGGGTTGGAGGAAGGCTTAAGGGGGCTTTGCCCCCCGGTGTCACAGCCTGACGGCTTTTGACACCTCCCCCCAGGATATTTAGAGAAAGAAAAAGAGCAGGGTCAGGCGCGCCAAACCAGCGGCGCGCAAGAGATGTGCGATAGAGCTGGGGGGCGCGGCGCGAAAACGCGCGGGGCGGTCTATACTGCATGATACGGTGGGTAAATGGTGGGTCGTGAGAGGCTCGAACTCCCGACATCTTCGGTGTAAACGAAGCGCTCTACCAACTGAGCTAACGACCCGTGCGGCGGTGTTTAGCCCCAGCTGTCCGCCCTTGCAAGCGCCATTTTCGCGAAAAATCGAGAAAGCTGCGAAAAACTTTCGCGCCAAGCTGAAAGGACGAAGGCGGAGCCCCTGCCCCGCCTTTGTTTTGTTGACGCTTATCGGCCCTGCCGTCCGGGACGAAGCGACGAAAAAATCATTCGGCGGCTTCGGCTTTGTCTTCCAGCTCTTTGATCACCATGTCGGACTGGCGCAGGCGCAGGTTGATCACGCGGCCATTGGCGACTTGCTTGGTGCGGGCCACCTTGATCTTGCCGAGCGGCTTGAGATTGACATCGCGCGCCTCGCCCAAGGCCTCTCCGAGCACTTCGAGCATGGCTTCAACAATCGGCTTTACGTCTTTGCGCTTGGCGCCCGAGCGCTTGGCGACCTCGTCAAGCAGCTGTTCTTTGCGCATTTCGTCACTGATCAGCGCGGGCGTCAGCCCCGCAGCTTTCGCAGGAAGTTTGAGCGCATCGATGGGCGCGCCCAACGGGGCAGTCTCGGGGTTTTGACGCTGGCCGCATCAGCGGGCTTGGCCTCTGCGAGCTTTGCCACGGTTTTTGCTGTGGGCGCAGTCGTGGGCGCGGATTTGGCTTTTGGCTTGGGAGCGCTTGGCGTCTTTATCGCCTTGCTCGCGGTTTTTTTCGCCGTCTTTTTGACGGCGGGTTTCTTCGCGCACGCTGTCTTTGCTTTGGGGGGCGTGGCCGGCTTTACAATCGGGCCGGAGTCCGTGTCTGTTTTCACTGCTGCTGTCATTTTATCCACCTCTAGATATTTTAGTTTTTTTATAGCTTTTAACAATTTCCAGAGCGTCTGGCTAGATATTTGATCTGGGGGCTGCAGGAAAACCGCCTTTCATCTGATCTAATTTGTGTCAGATGGGCCGCGGCCAAAGCCTCTCTCACTCAAAGCGCCGCCCCAAGGCATGGGACGGCGCTTAAAAATCTTGAGGATTGGCTGACCTTAATGCGCGGTTGCGCTGGCCCCTGTCTCGCCAGCAAGGCGCGCCGCGGCGGCGGCCTCTTCGGCTTCTTCGTCCCATTCGATGGGCTGCGGCGCCGAAACCAGCGCGTATTTCAACACCTCGCTGACGTGCTTAACAGGGATAAGTTCAAGCCCCTCTTTCACGTTGTCAGGAATTTCGGCGAGATCTTTCTCGTTTTCCTCGGGGATCAGCACTGTTTTGATCCCGCCACGCAGAGCCGCGAGCAGCTTTTCCTTGAGCCCCCCGATCGGCATGGCATTGCCGCGCAAGCTGACTTCGCCTGTCATAGCGATGTCCTTGCGCACGGGAATGCCTGTGAGGACCGACACAATCGAGGTGACCATGGCGAGGCCCGCGCTTGGGCCGTCTTTGGGCGTGGCGCCGTCGGGCACGTGGACGTGAATATCGACCTTGTCAAACTTTGTTGGCTTGACGCCGATGCTCGGGCTGATCGAGCGCACATAGCTTGAGGCGGCGTCGATGCTCTCTTTCATCACATCGCCGAGCTTGCCTGTGGTCTTCATGCGGCCCTTGCCAGGAAGCTTGAGGGCCTCGATATGCAATAGATCACCACCAACCGACGTATAGGCCAGCCCCGTGACGACGCCGACGGCGTTTTCGTCTTCGGCCAGACCATGGCGATATTTGCGCACGCCAAGGAAGTCATCCAGATTGTCCGAGGTCACTTTGACCGTCTCGGCCTCTTTCTTGACGATCTGGGTCACAGCTTTGCGCGCCACTTTGGCGACTTCGCGCTCCAGATTTCGCACGCCCGCCTCGCGGGTATAATAGCGGATGATGTCGGTCAGCCCCTCGTCTGTCAGTTCAAATTCCTTGGCCTTCAGGCCGTGGTTTTTGATCTGCTTGCTGATCAGGTGCTGTTTGGCAATCTCGCGTTTCTCATCCTCGGTGTAGCCTGACAGCGGGATAATCTCCATCCTGTCCAAGAGCGGGCCTGGCATATTATAGCTATTCGAGGTCGTGAGGAACATCACGTTGGAGAGGTCGTATTCCACCTCAAGATAGTGGTCGACAAAGGTGCTGTTTTGCTCGGGATCGAGCACCTCAAGCATAGCGGAGGCAGGATCGCCGCGAAAGTCCTGACCCATCTTGTCGATCTCGTCGAGCAGGATCAGCGGATTGGTCGTTTTGGCCTTTTTCAGCGCCTGAATGATCTTGCCCGGCATGGAGCCGATATAGGTGCGGCGGTGGCCCCTGATCTCGCTCTCGTCGCGCACACCACCAAGACTGATGCGGATAAACTCGCGCCCAGTGGCCTTGGCAACAGATTTGCCAAGCGAGGTTTTGCCCACGCCGGGAGGGCCGACAAGGCACATGATCGGGCCCTTCAGCTTCTGGGAGCGCTGCTGCACCGCGAGATACTCGACGATACGTTCCTTAACCTTTTCAAGACCATAGTGGTCATCGTCCAGCACCTTCTCGGCGCAGGTCAGGTCTTTTTTCACGCGTGACTTTACGCCCCAAGGAATGCTGAGCATCCAGTCTAGATAGTTGCGCACGACCGTGGCTTCGGCTGACATCGGCGACATATTCTTGAGCTTTTTCAGCTCGGCCTCGGCCTTTTCCTTGGCTTCTTTGGAGAGCTTGGTCTTGCCGATACGCTCTTCCAGCTCGGCCAATTCGCCCTCGCCTTCTTCGCCGTCGCCAAGCTCTTTCTGGATCGCTTTCATCTGCTCGTTGAGATAATATTCGCGCTGTGTGCGCTCCATCTGGGACTTCACGCGCGTTTTGATCTTTTTCTCGACTTGCAGCACGCTCATTTCGCCCTGCATCAGGCCGTAGACCTTCTCAAGGCGCGCGCTGACATCCAGCGTCTCGAGAAGCTCCTGCTTCTGGTCGACCTCAATGCCAAGATGTCCTGCGACAAGGTCTGCAAGCTTCTCGGGCTCTTGGGCTTCGCCCACGGCGGCGAGCGCCTCTTCAGGGATATTCTTGCGCACTTTTGCATAGCGCTCAAATTCGTTGCCCACCGTGCGCAAGAGCGCCTCGACGGTTTCTTCATCGCCAAGCGCTTCAACCATGGCCTCGGCGCTGGCTTCAAAGAACTCGGGGTTATCAAGATAGCCCGTGATGCTGACCCGCGCGACGCCTTCGACAAGCACTTTGACTGTGCCGTCGGGCAGCTTGAGGAGCTGTAGCACATTGGCCAGAACACCCACTTGATAGATACCGTTTGTGTCGGGGTCGTCCTCACCGGGATCAACCTGTGCGGCCAGCAGGATCTGCTTGCCGTCATTCATCACCTCTTCCAGCGCGCGCACCGATTTTTCACGGCCGACAAAAAGCGGCACGATCATATGGGGGAACACCACAATGTCGCGCAGCGGCAATACCGGGTAGGAGGCGTTTAAGTCTTCTGTCATGCTCTTGTCCTGTTCAGTGGCAAGGCGCCGCGCCCCTCTTCTGAGGCAGCCACAGCGCTTTCCGCGTTTAAGAGAGTGTTAACTTGGGAGTTGCCCGCGCCCATTTCAACACAAAATCTGACATAAGATGCCTTTCGGCGCGTCAATCGGCAAGGCCGAAAAGCTACGATTTTGCGACAGATTGGGCGCAAACAGCGTTGCGGGGGGCAAAATCACGGGCTAGCCTTTTTCCAAATGAAACAAGGAGAGACAGGATGATTGCTCAATTTGCTGCCGATACGGCCTTGCTTTTGATTGATGTGCAAAAAGGCGTTCATGTTTATTCTCATTGGGGCGGCCCGACAGGGCGGATGAACAACCCCGCCTGCGAAGACAATTTGCGCGCCCTGCTCACGGGCTTTCGCGCCGAGGGCCGCCAAGTGGGCTTCACGCGCCATGACAGCAAGGAGCCTGACAGCCCGCTGAAGTTTTCCCTGCCCACGGGCGCGCAGCTTGACGGGCTTGAGATTGCCGCTGGAGATATTCTCGTCGAAAAAGATGTGAACTCGGGCTTTATCGGCACAAACCTTGAGATCGAGCTGCGCCGCGCGGGCATCCGCCGCCTTGTTGTGGCGGGCTATTTCACCAACTTCTGCGTCGAAACCACGGTGCGCATGGCGGGCAATATGGGCTATGATGTTTACCTCGTTGAAGACGCCTGCGCGACCTGCAACAGGGTTGACCGCAAGGGGATCGATCACGCGCCCGAGCTTGTTCATGATATCGCGGTGGCGGCGATGCACGGCGAGTTCTGCACCGCGATCAGCACCAAAGAGGCGCTTGGCCTGCTCGGCGCTGACGCCCCCGCCCTGAGCCGTGCACAAGGCAACGAGGCCACATCGGCCAAACCTGAGCTGCGGATTGCCTGAGCTGACACCTGAGATAAAAAACAGGGCACGCGCGCCTTTACGCCGTGCGTGCCTTTCCCTATATAATCAGTCAGGAACTAAAGGACGCCCCTATGACTGAAATGATCGACCCCATCGAAGGCACACCGCTGATTGCCCCGTCCGATACGGGCCACCCGCTTTATGAAAATATCGTAGAGGCCTGCCGCTCGGTCTATGACCCTGAAATTCCAGTGAATATCTATGACCTCGGCCTGATCTACACGATCGAGATCAACGATCAGGGCGAAGTGCGTGTTTTGATGAGCCTGACGGCCCCTGGCTGCCCTGTGGCTGGCGAAATGCCGGGCTGGGTGGCCGAAGCCATCGAGCCGCTCGAAGGCGTCAAGCAAGTTGATGTCGAGCTGGTCTGGTCGCCCCCATGGGGCATGGATATGATGTCCGACGAAGCCCGCTTAGAACTCGGCTTTATGTAATTTAGCCAATCGCTTAGGAGATATATCTCATGTTCGGAATTCCAGGCAAACAAGCGGTCACAATGACAGAGGCCGCCGCCGCCCAGATCCGCAAGCTGATGGAGGCCAAGGGTCACAAGGGGCTGCGGATTGGTGTCAAAAAAGGCGGCTGCGCGGGCATGGAATATACGATGGATTATGTCGACGAGCTGACCGAACATGACGAAGTTGTCGAAGACAATGGCGCCCGCATCCTGATTGCCCCGATGGCGCAGATGTTCCTCTTTGGCACAGAGATCGACTATGAAGTCTCGCTTCTGGAAGCTGGATTCAAGTTCAAGAACCCGAACGTCGAAGACGCCTGCGGCTGTGGCGAGTCGATCAAATTCAAAGATGTAGAGGCGCTCGCCGCCGATCTGGGCAAAAGCTGAACACTTGCTTGCGCTCCTCTGCCTGCTCACCCTTGGCATCATGTGCTCTCTCGCCTGGCGCATCAACACGCAAGCTCAAGGTCACAGCCGACTGCCCATGCAATTTGACCTCTTCGGCAGTGCCGGCCTTTATGCCCCGCGTCCCCTTGCGCTGGCGTTTATGCCGGCCCTCGCCACAGTCATCCTGCTGCCGTTTCTGGTCCTTGCGCCCAATGCCCTTGGCCTGATCATCGCCTGCACTTGCCTTGTGAGCGGTCAGATCCTCTATCACTGGCTCCTCGCCCGCAGCCTCTAGGCCAGCCTGCCTTTTTCTTTCCACAAATATCCCAGGGGGGGCATAAGCCCCTAGGCTTATGATCTGGGGGGGGACTGGCCCCCCCCTTCGGTCGGATTTTGGCGCAGCCAAAATTCGAAATGATCTTACGCACCCTTGCCTTGCAAATGCACATAGGTCTCGTCATAGCGCCGCTTGAGGTAGGCCCCCGCCGAAATCGGCGCGGCCCCTTCGGCGCTCACATCGGTGTCATGATTCGGGTTGAAAAACATCGGCACAGAAATCCGCGCCTCCCCCGTCCCGACCACGCGGTGCAGCGTCGCCTTCACGCGCCCGCCCGTCCACATCTCCAGCATTTCGCCAAAGTTGATCACAAACACCCCCGGCGCCACATCCACCGCGTGCCAGAGGCCGTCCGCGCCCAAGACTTCCAGCCCTGCGGTGCCATCGCCTGTGAGCAGCGTGAGACAGCCATAATCGGTGTGGGCCGCAATCCCGAAGTCCTTGTCCCCCGCCCAATCGGGGCGTGCGGGGTAGTAATTGCTGCGCAACAGCGCCATGGGGCGTGTGAAACGGCTGTCAAAATAGGTGGCCTCCCGCCCTGCGGCTTCGGCAATATAGCCCAGAAGCGCGCGGCAGAGTGTCATCGCCGCGCCGTAATACGCCCGAACCGTTGCCTCAAAGCCCGCAGGCGCGCGGGGCCATTGATTGTCGCCATAGACAAGCAGCCCTTCTGCGCGCAGCGGATCGTCTTTGGCCAGCTCAAAGCCGCAATCAAACACCTCTTTATAATCGGGGTTGGCCATCGGATCGACCTGCTCTGACCCGCTTGCGCCCCAGCCACGGTTGGAGCCTGTCCGCGCCATATCCACCTCAGATTTCTCCGCCGTCGATCCTGCAAAAAAAGCAGCATAGGCTTTGATCAGCGCGTCCACTTTATCTTTGGAAATCGGTGTGTTGCTGACTTTGAGAAAACCCGTCTCAAGCACCCCGCGGCGCAGTTTGGCGAGGGCCTCGGGGTCACGCGCGTCCAGCGCGGCGAAATCGATCTGGTCAATCATATCTAGGCTCCTCATGACGTTTGCGCCTTTCTACCCATCTTCTGGCGCGGCGCAACCGCGCGAGTTCTATATTGGCCCCGCGCGGTCAAGCTGTTAGGTCTTTTCCAAATCAGCAAGGAGCAAAAGATGCGGCGTAAACTGGCAGCAGGAAACTGGAAGATGAACGGCACGCAGGCGAGTCTTGCCGAACTCGGCACATTGGCCGCCGCCCACGCCCAGAGCGCTGTTGATATCCTGATTTGCCCGCCCGCCACATTGCTTCAGGCCGCAACCGCCTATGCGCCGCTCAAAATTGGCGCACAAGATTGCCATATGCTGGCCTCGGGCGCACATACGGGCGATATTTCGGCCGCACAGATCAGGGACGCGGGTGGCCATGCCGTGATTGTCGGGCATTCCGAGCGCCGTGCAGATCATAGCGAAACTTCGGATATGGTGCGTGCCAAGGCCCGCGCCGCGCAGGCCGAGGGCTTGATGGCGATTGTGTGCATGGGCGAAAGCGCTGAAGAGCGCGAGGCGCAGAACACGCTTGATATCATCGGCGGACAGCTCGCAGGCTCGATCCCGGACAATGCCACGGGCGAAAACCTTGTCGTGGCCTATGAGCCGATCTGGGCGATTGGCACAGGGCTTGTGCCCACATTGGCCCAGATCGGCGAGGTGCATGACTTTATTCGCGCCCGCCTTGAACGCCGTTTTGGCGCGGGCGTGGGCCGCTCGGTGCGCATTCTCTATGGCGGCTCGGTCAAGCCAGAGAATGCCGCCGATATTTTCACTGTGCCCAATGTCGACGGCGCGCTTGTGGGCGGTGCTTCGCTGACCGCAGAGGCCTTCTCCCCGATTATCAAAGCACTGGAAGCCGTTTAAACCTGGCACTTGTTCAAATGATCCAACAGCAAAAGGCGGCGCTCATGACAAGCGCCGCCTTTTCTCTGTCTCAGGCTCAAAGCCCCGCTACTTTGTGATGATCTCCGGCCCCATGAGGAGCGTCGGCAGCCATGTCGAAATCGCCGGGATGTAAGTGACCATGATCAGGAAGATGAAGAGAACGCCCGTGAACGGAAGCGCCGCTTTCACGACCCGCATCATGGACATCCCTGCCACGCCTGAGGTGACAAAGAGGTTTAGCCCCACCGGTGGTGTGATCATCCCGATCTCCATGTTCACAACCATGATGATCCCGAGGTGAATCGGGTCGATCCCCAGTTCAATGGCAATCGGGAAGACCAGTGGTGCCACAATGATCAGCAGGCCTGACGGCTCCATGAACTGGCCGCCAATGAGCAGGATCACGTTGACGATCACAAGGAACATGATCGGCCCGAGGCCCGCATCCAGCATCGCCGAGGCGATTTTCTGCGGAATTTGCTCGTCGGTCAGCACGTGCTTGAGGATCAGCGCATTGGCGATGATAAACATCAGCGTGATCGTGAGCTTGCCTGCGTCCAGAAGCGTGTTGCGCGTATCAATATGAAAGAAGGCCGTGACAAGCGCCTTGGGCTTCTCCAGAAGCGTCAGATTGCGATGGCCGTCCTTGCCCGCAAGCGGGCCGATGTCGCGGTAGATAAACACCGCCGCGATAAAGGAATAGACCGCCGCGACCGCCGCCGCCTCTGTGGGGGTAAAGATCGCCCCTGTCAGGCCCGGAACACCATAGATGCCGACCATAATGATGATGATCAGCAGCAAGCCCCAGAAGGCGTCGCCAAAGCTGCGGGCCACTTCGCCCCAGCCGAGCCATTCCCCCTTGGGCATATTGCGGATGCGCGCCATGATATAGATCGTGATCATGAGCATAAGCCCCGCCATGATCCCCGGAATAACACCAGCAAGGAACATTCGGCCCACCGAGACATCCGTCGCCGAGGCATAGACCACCATCACAATCGAGGGCGGAATGAGAATGCCAAGCGTGCCCGCATTTGCAATAACCCCTGCGGCAAAGTCCTTGGTGTAGCCCGCTTCACGCATGGCTGCGATGACGATTGTGCCGATGGCGACAACCGTCGCAGGCGAAGAGCCAGAGAGCGCGGCAAACATCATACAGGCAAAAACGCCCGCAATCGCAAGACCGCCGCGCAAATGCCCCACACAGGCGATAGAGAAACGGATGATCCGCTTGGCCACACCACCTGTCGACATAAACGAAGACGCCAGAATGAAGAACGGGATCGCAAGCAGCGTATAGTGCCCTGCCATGGCCTGAAACAGCGACTGCGCCACAGAGGCGAGCGATGTGTCACTCAGCGCCAGAAGGAAAATCACCGAGCTGATGCCCAGCGAAACGGCAATCGGCACACCGATCAGCATCAGGCCGATAATCAGGCCAAAAAGAATTGCAACTTCCATAAATCAGTCCCCCTGCCCGTGGGCGCGGCGCGCGTCTTCGACGGCGTCCTCGGCCTCATGGCTCACAATCAGGCTCTTGGCCTCGCCCGTCCACACCCGCACTGTCGCCTGAATAAAGCGGAACAACATCAGCGCCATGCCAATCGGCAGGATCACATAAGGAATGAAGCGCGGTAGTTTTTCATATTCTTCGCCCTCGTTCATCAAAGGCTCCAGAAACCGCAGGATCTCGGGCAGCGGGATGTCTTCGACCCCATACCAAGCGCGATAGGAGGTTGGGCGCATTTCTTCAAACCCCGTCGGGAACCAGCGCCCTGTCGTTTGCGGTAGGTTGGCGAAGTTCGCCCAGTAATCCCAAGCGCCCTTGAGGAGCAAGAAAGCGTAGCCAATGCAAATCGCTCCGACGACCAACGCCAAGACTTTGCGCACGCGTTCGGAAAAGAGGTTGATCAGCGTATCTACACCAAGGTTCGAGGTGGTTTTGATGGCGTAAGACACCCCAAAGAGCACGAGCCACGCAAACAGAAATGTCACCGTCTCCAGAACCCAGATCATGCTGGTGTTGAAGAGGTAGCGCAGAACAACGTTGATGAAGGTCAGAAGCGTCATCATGCCGAGAATAAAGGCGATGACGGTTTCTTCCAATTCGTTGACGAAACGACCCACAGGTCCCTTTGCCTTATAGCCATGAGCCATAGTCATTCGCTCCTATGATAGAGGAAAGAGGTGCGCGCAGGCCCAGCCGTCTGTTGGGCCAGGCCTGCGTCTTTCGGTCAAATGCGACGCTTAGAAGTTCGCGTTGATCGCTTGGGCCGCGTCGATGTTCTCTTGGCCGACATCGTCTTTGAACTGGCCCCAAACCGGCATCATTGCATCCACCCAAGCCTGACGGCTTGCCGCGTCAAGCTCGCGGATTGTTGTGCCTGCGTCCAGAATGGCCTGACGCGCCGCTGAGTCGACCTTGCCAACCGCAGCGTTGCGCTCGGCGCTGACTTCGTTGAGGATCGTTGCGAGCTGATCTCGTGTGTCCGCATCAAGGCTGTCCCACCAGTCGGTGCCAACAACGACCATATAGTCGATGATGCCGTGGTTGGTTTCTGTGATACCGTCCTGAACTTCAAAGAACTTCTGGCCGTAGATATTGGACCATGTGTTTTCTTGTCCGTCCACAACGCCGGTTTGTAGCGCGCCGTATACTTCAGAGAAGGCCATAGGCTGGGGGCTGACGCCAATCGCTTCCATCTGCGCCTTGATCACGTCTGATGGCTGCACGCGGAACTTGAGGCCAGCAGCGTCTGTTGGCAGGTTGAGCGGCTTGTTGGCCGACATCTGCTTCATACCATTGTGCCAGAACTCAAGACCCAAAAGACCACGGCGGGTCATCGAGGCTTTCATCGCCTGGCCCGTGTCCGAGCTTTGGAACGCATCCACAGCGTCGATGTTCTTGAACATGAACGGCAAGTCAAAGATGCGGAATTGCTTGGTGAACTGTTCAAATTTTGACAGGCTCGGTGCCGCCATCTGAACGTCGCCCTGCAGCATGGCTTCCAGAACCTGGTCGTCATCATAGAGTGTCGAGTTCGGGAAAACCTCCATACAGGCCTTACCGTTCATCTCGGTGTTGACGCGCTCTTGCAAAAGCGAGGCGGCAATGCCCTTCGGGTGTTTGTCTGTGTTGGTCACATGGCTGAATTTTATAACCATTTCGCCGTCATCACAGGCCGCTGAAACCGCGCCCGCCGAGACTGTCAGCGACAAAGCCGTCAGAGTTGTTGCGATAAATTTCATAGATATCTCCTCCCAGAGTTCAGAATCACTTCGCCTGCACTCCTATACAGGCGGATGCGCAAGTCTTTGCGCCTGCCCCGCCCTCACGCAAGATCGAGATTTTATTAAATATTTTCAGAGGATTACTGCGGCAGACCATCGCCATTGTGCGAAATTCCGCACACACTTCCCCTATAGCCGTGCGAAATTCCGCACAAATCTCCGCTTCCTCTTTCCACAAATATCCCGGGGTGCGGGGCAGAGCCCCGCTCCTGCCCCCGCCTCAGCCGCGTGCCCTAGCGGCGGTAATCTTCTGGCTTGATGTTAAAGCGCGCAAGCTTGTCATAAAACGTCTTACGCGGCAGTTTGAGCGCTTCAGCAGCGGCACTGGCCTTGCCGTTTTGGCGCCCCAAAGCCGCAATCAGAAGCGAGCGCTCGACACGCGCCATTTGCTCAGCCAAGCCGAGATCCCCCGCGCTCCCGACAGTATCCGCCATACCCAGAACAAAACGCATCGCCGCGCTCATCAGCGAGCGGGTGTTGCCCGGCCACTCTTGTGCCATCAGCCCCGACAGGGTCTGAGGCGGAATTTCAGGGCTGACAAGTCCCGCCTGCTCGGCGGCTTGGCGCACATAATGTTGGAAAATCACAGGGATGTCCTCTGGCCGCTCACTTAGAGCAGGAACGCGCAAACGCATCCCTTCCAGACGGTAATAAAGCTCAGCATTAAAGCGCCCCGCCTCGACAGCTGCCTGCAAATCACTTGTGCAGCCCGCAATCAGCCGCGTGGCCTGCCCCGCATCGAGCCGCTCGACCAGCTCGTATTGCAAACTGGCAGGCAAGCTGTCGATCTCGTCCAGAAACAGCGTGCCGCTCGCGCCATCCTCAAGCGCGGCCACAAACCCCGCCCCATCCAGCGCAGACGACTGCCGGCGCACAAAAGGCCCGCCCCGACGGCGCGAACTCAAGTGAACCACCTCGGCGACCTTCGCGATCCCGGCTCCGCGCGGCCCTGTCACCAGTGCCTCCACATCAAGCTGCGCCAGTTGGCGCACCCTGCTGCGCATCTCTTCCGCCTGTTGAGAGCTGCCGTAAATCATACGAGCCGCCGCATCACCCGCCAAAGCCTCGGCCCGCAACGCGCGGTTTTCAAGCACAAGTGCACGGGTGCCAAGCGCACGGCGCAACACGGGAAGCAAAGCCTGAGGGGCACAGGGTTTTTCAAGGAAGTCAAACGCCCCCTCGCCCATCGCCTTGACCGCCATAGAGATATCGCCCTCGCCGGTGAGCAAAATCACCGGCAGCTCAGGGTCAAGCCCGCGGACATGGGCCAACACATGAAATCCGTCCCGCCCCGGCATCCGCATATCCGACAGCACAGCCCCCTCAAACGCCGCGCTGATGTGGTCTTTGGCCTCGATAAACGAGCCCGCAAGCACCACAGACAGCCCTTCAAGCTCCAGCGTCTGCGCCAGCGCCTCCCGCACCGCGCGGTCATCATCCACAACCAGAACGGTCTTACTCATGATCTCTCTCATGCTGCGTTGTCCTCACTCCAGCGTTCAAGCTCGACCGTAAAGACCGCGCCTCCCGACCCGTCGTCCAGAGCCGCATTGCGCCCTGTGATCTTGCCGCCAAAGCTTTCGATCAACCCGTAAGAGATCGACAGGCCAAGCCCCATCCCCTCGGCGCTGCCCACCGCCTTGGTCGAGTAAAACGGCTCGAATATCTTCTCGGGGTCGCTGATCCCGGGCCCCGTGTCGCGCACCTCAACGATCAGCCGCTCCGACGCCTGCGTGGTGATATGGATGGTCTTCTCCCCTGCCTGCCCCTGCATGGCATCCGCAGCATTGGCGATCAGATTGACAAAGACCTGCCCCAGCCGCACTTCGCCCGCCTTGACATAGAGCGGCCCGTCAGGCGCGCGCCAGTCCATCACAACCCCCGCCTCTTTGAGGCGCGTCTCGCTCAGCTCCACCGCCGCACCGATCACAGCGCCCAACTCGATTCGCCCCATCGGCTCGCTTTCATTGCGCGCAAAAGCCCTGAGGTTCTTGATAATGCGCGCCGCCCGCGTGCTGAGCGCCGAGATGCGCCTGAGATTGTCCTCGGCGACCCCGCTTTTGCCCTGCGCCAAGAAGCGCACGCCGTTTTCGGCAAACTGCCCGATCGCCATCAACGGCTGGTTCAGCTCGTGGCTGATCCCTGCGCTCATCTGGCCCAAGGCGCTGAGCTTGCCCGCCTGCACAAGCTCGGCCTGCGCGCGGCGCAGCTCGCCCGTGCGCGCCTCAACCCGCGCTTCAAGCTGGCGATTGGCCGAGACAAGCGTGCGCCGCCGCTCCGTGACCAGAAACAGGATCGCCCCGAAGGCCACCAGAACCGCCGCCACAACCAAGGCCTGCAACCCGGCCAGCCGCTCGGCAGGCGCAACATCAACAAGCGCCTCCGCGCGCATCGCCATCACAGGCAGTTCCTTGGTCAGATGCAGCGCCCGGCGGGGGATGTATGGCCCAAGCGCCAGCTCCCAGATTTCCTCGCCGCCCTGCAAGCGTTGCACAATGCGCCCCTCCGCCCCGTCCAGCAGCACAAGCCCCGCGTCTTCTGCCCGCACCTTTGCAAACACAAGTTCGGAGCGGTTGGCCATAAAGACCTGATCGTCTTTATTGGTAAAATACACAGCTGGCGAACTTGAGCGCCAGCCATATTCCAGCTCGTCGATATCCACCACAACAAGCAAGACCGCCCGCACGCGACCATCACGGCCAAAATCAGGGGCAGCATAAAAATATGCCCGCCGAGGACCCGTCTGGCCCTGAACGATGCCATGCCCTGTGCCAAGCGCACCCTGCACCGCGCGGGCGCGCCACGGCCCCGTCAGCGCCTCAGCGCCCAAAGCCTCGCCCGCTTCGGCCAAAACGGCACCGTCGCGGCTGACATAGGCCAGCGCCAGCGCGCCCGTCTTATCCGCCGCACTGCGCAAAAAATCTTCAGCCGCCTCGCGCCGCTGCGCCTCTCCAAGACCCTGCCCCGTCAAGGCCCCAAGGCTCGGATGATCGGCCATCATGACGGCCAGTTCCTGATAGCGTTGCAAACGGGTGGCAAAGCGGTCTCCCGCCAAGGCAAGGTCAGCCTGTCCGCGAGCCTTCAGTTGCTCCATCGCTTGCCCGAGCCCGTAGCGATACACGCCAAAACTCACAGCCAGCACCAGCGCCAAAAACGCGCCCCATAGTCCCAACCTGATCAGAATGCTTTGCCTCATAGGCCCTGCATAGCCTTCGCAGCGCGCCTTGCAAAGCCTCTCGCAGGCCCCACCGCCCCCCGACCAAACAGCATCTTTGTCTTTTTCTTTCTGAAAATATCCTGGGGGGAGCGCGAGGGGGGCAAAGCCCCTCTCGCTCAAGCGACGACGCAGTCGGCGCAAGCCTGAAAGTCCAGCCCGATCAGAGCGGCAACATCGTCGTGTGCTTGATCTCTTCCATCGACAAAAGCGCCGTCACATTGTGAATTTTTACTTCCGAAATCAGCGCCTGATAAAACACATCATAGGCCCGTGCATTGGCCACCCGCACTTTCAGGATATAGTCGATATCCCCCGCCAAACGATGCGCTTCCATCACTTCGGGCCGTTCGTGCAGCGCCCGCAAAAAGGCATCCTGCCAGTGTTTCTCATGCTCGCTAGTGCGAATGAGCACAAAGAAACAGGCCTCAAGCCCAAGCGCCTCCGCATCCAGAAGCACCGTCTGCTGGCGGATCACACCGCTCTCTTTCATCTTGCGAATCCGGTTCCACACAGGGGTTTTCGAGCTGCCCACTTGGGTGGCAATCTCGTCCAGAGACTGCGCCCCGTCGCGTTGCAGCTCCGCCAGAATTTTCCGATCCAGCTCATCCAGACGAACAGACATTCCCGCTTCCTTCTCATATCCAAACGCTCATCATGCGTGCCGCGCGAATTGAAACATATGTCCTTATTCGCCGCAGCCACTAGCGTCATATTGGAACAATTTTCTATATTCAAGCAGAACGTTAAGGACAAACGCCATGCAACACTACCCCGTTTTTCTCAACACCCGCGCTGCGCGCATTGTGCTTTCTGGCGGCGGCGAGGCGGCGCTCGCCAAGCTGCGCCTGCTCTTGAAAACAGAGGCTGACCTGTCGGTGTTCGCCCCCGAGGCGGCGCCCGACATTATCGCATGGGCCGAGGCGGGCGCGCTCACGCTCTATCGTCGCCGCCTGCAAGCCGAGGATGTCGCAGGGGCCGCCCTCGTCTATGCCGCCGATGAGGACAAAGACCAAGATCTCCAGACCGCAACGCTCGCCCGAAGCGCGCGTGTCTTGCTCAATATCGTCGACAGCCTTGAGGGAAGCGATTTCATCACCCCCGCCATAGTCGATCGCGACCCCGTGACCATTGCCATCGGCACGGAAGGGGCCGCCCCTGTGCTCGCACGCCAGATCAAGGCTGATCTTGAGGCCCGCCTGCCCGCCTCGCTTGGCGCGCTGGCGCGGATCGGCAAGGCCTTTCGTCGCGCGGCCGAAGCTCTGCCCATGGGGCGCGCGCGCCGCGCGTTCTGGTCTGACTATTACTCCGAGACTGGCCCCGCCAGTATTGCCAAGGGCGAAGCGGCGACCAAAGCCGCGCTGGACAGCCTGCTGGCGCAGCACCTCGCAAAAGGCCCCGCCGAGGGCCATGTGATCTTTGCCGGCGCAGGCCCGGGCGATCCTGAGCTTCTGACGCTCAAGGCGCGCCACGCGCTCCATGAGGCGGATGTGGTGATCTATGACCGCCTCGTTTCTCCTGCCATTCTGGAGCTGGCGCGCCGTGAGGCGCTGATGCTCAACGCGGGCAAGGAAGGCTTTGGCGCGGCCATGACGCAGGCCGATATCAACGCGCTTATTGTAGAGCACGCCGCCGCGGGCGCGCAGGTTCTGCGCCTCAAGGGCGGCGATCCTGCGGTTTTTGCGCGTCTGGACGAAGAGATCGAGGCCCTTGAGGCACGTGACATTGCCTTCAGCATTATTCCGGGGATCACAGCGGCCTCCGCCGCCGCTGCCGCCCTCAGCCAGAGCCTCACCAAACGGGGCCGCAACACCGAGGCGCGGCTAGTGACGGGTCATGATATGCAGGGCTATGCCGATCAGGACTGGAAAAGCCTCGCGCGCACAGGCGAAGTCGCCGCCATCTATATGGGCAAGCGCGCCGCGCGCTTTCTTCAGGGCCGTTTGCTGATGCACGGGGCCACGGCCAACACCCCTGTCAGCCTTGTCGAAAACGCAAGCCTGCCCAACCAGCGTATCATTGCCACAACGCTTGGCCAATTGCCGAGCGCCTTGGCAGAGGCCGCGCTCACTGGCCCTGCGCTCACGCTGCTGGGCCTCGCGCCGCGCGATGCTGCGCCCCCCACCCTCAAACAGGAGGTCGCACAATGACGCCGAGCCTGATCACAGCCAATGCGCTCCTTGAGGGCGATGTGGTTTACCTAACCGCTCATGGCCATTGGGCCAGAACCATGGCCGAGGCCGAAGTCTTCACCGATGAGGCCGTCGCCGAGGAGCGGCTCTTCTCGGTAAACCCTGCCGAGGTTGTCGGCGCATATCTCATGCCCGTGAGTCTCACAGACGGAGCGCCATCCCCTGTGCATTTTCGCGAGGCCTTTCGCACGCGCGGCCCCTCCAACCGCTTTCACGGCAAACAAGCAGAAGGTTATTGAGATGTATCACTACAGCGACTTTGACAGAGCCTTTCTCGCCACACGCAACGCGCAGTTTCGCGCACAAGTTGCGCGGCGCATCTCGGGCGAACTGACGGAGGAAGAATTCAAGCCGTTGCGCTTGATGAACGGCGTCTATCTCCAACTCCACGCCTATATGCTGCGCGTGGCGATCCCTTATGGCACGCTGGGCAGCGCCCAGATGCGCGCGCTTGCGGATCTGGCCGAGACCTATGACAAAGGCTATGGCCATTTCACCACCCGTCAGAATATCCAGTATAACTGGCCCAAGCTTGGCGATATTCCAGATATGCTCGATGATCTCGCCCGCGTCGGTCTGCACGCGATCCAGACCTCAGGCAACACCATCCGAAATGTCACCGCTGACCACTTCGCAGGTGCGGCCGCCGACGAGCTGGCCGATCCGCGCCCCATTGCCGAGCTGATCCGCCAATGGAGCACCGACCACCCCGAGTTTCAGTTCCTGCCGCGCAAATTCAAAGTCGCAGTGACAGGCAGTCCAGAGGACCGCGCGGTGACCGCCGCGCACGACATAGGGCTACGGATTGTGGCCCGTGACGGCGCGCTTGGCTATCAAGTTTTGGTCGGTGGCGGCCTCGGGCGCACGCCGATGATTGGCAAGATTATCAAGGACTTCCTCCCCGAAGCTGATCTTCTGCCCTATCTTGAGGCCGTGGTCTCGGTCTGGAACAGTTTGGGGCGGCGCGACAACAAATATAAAGCACGCATCAAGATCACTGTGCATGAACACGGGCTGGAAGAGATAGCACGCCGTGTGGAGGAGCGCTTTGCGCTGATCCGCCCCACGTTCAGCGGCATTGATCAGGCGCTTCTGGCCGATATCCGCGCGCAGTTTGCCCCGCCCGCTTTTCGCGCAGCGCCGCTTGCGCCTTATGAGGTGGCTTATGCCGCTGATCCCATATTTCGCGCTTGGGCCGATACCAACCTTGCGCGCCACAAGCGCGCCGATCATGCCATCGTGACCGTCTCGCTCAAAGCCCACGGCGAGACGCCCGGCGACGCCAGCGCGACACAAATGCGCCTTCTGGCCGACCTTGCCGCGCGCTTTGGCTATGACGCCTTGCGCATCTCTCACGAGCAAAACGTGATCCTGCCCCATGTCGCGCGCGCCGATTTGCCCGCGCTTCATGCCGCGTTGAAAGCGCAGGGCCTTGCCACAGCCAATATCGGCCTCCTCAGCGATATTATCGCCTGTCCCGGCATGGACTATTGCGCCCTCGCCACGGCGCGCTCCATCCCCGTCGCCCAAGAGCTGGCGCAGCACTTTGACGCCCTTAAGCTTGAGCATGACATCGGGCCGTTGAAGCTCAAAATTTCGGGCTGCATCAATGCCTGCGGACATCATCATGTCGGCCATATCGGAATCTTGGGCCTCGACCGTGCGGGCGTTGAAAGCTACCAGATCACCCTTGGCGGCGATCACGGGACAGATCTTGCGCTTGGCAGCCGCACGGGGCCGGGCTTTAGCTATGAGGAGATCGTCCCTGCCATCGAGCGTATCCTGCGCTGTTATCTGGCCCTGCGCGAAAGCCGCGCAGAGAGCTTTCTTGAGGCGTTTCGCCGCCTTGGTTTAGCCCCGTTCAAAGCGGCTCTGTATGAGCCTGACGCCAAGGCTAAGGAGCTGGTCCATGCTGCAGAGTAACCTTGCCGCCAAGGCCGAGCAGCTCAACCTGCGTTTTGCAGGCTTGCCTGCGGCATCGCTTCTCAAAGAAGTCTTTGCAAATGGTTTACTGGGGCGCGCAGCGCTTGTGTCCTCCTTTGGCGGCGAGGCGGCTGTGCTTTTGCATATGCTGTCCAAGATCGCGCCCAAGGCCCCTATTCTATTTATTGATACAGAGCTGCTCTTTCCCGAGACATTGGCCTATCAGGCCGAGCTTGCCGCGCGCTTTCAGCTTGGCAATGTGCAGACTCTTCGGGCCGACACCTCGCTCACAGACCCGACAGACAGCCTTCACCGCTCTGATCCTGAGGCCTGCTGCGCCCTGCGCAAAACCGCGCCGTTGCAGGCGGCCCTTGCGCCCTATGCCGCTTGGACCTCGGGGCGCAAACACTTCCAAGGCGGGGCGCGCAGCACGCTTGAGCTCTTTGAGGCCGAGCACGGCACAGGCCGTATAAAGCTGAACCCGCTGGCGAACTGGTCGCCCAAACAAATCGCCTCCTATTTTGATGCCCATGATCTGCCGCGCCACCCCTTGACGGCAAAAGGCTATGGCTCCCTCGGCTGCGCGCCCTGCACAAGCCCTGCCGCGGGCCGCGCGGGCCGCTGGCAAGACCGCGCCAAAACAGAATGCGGCATTCACCTGCCCTCCCCCACGCTCCAAGGAGACACCCCATGACCCTTATTCGCGACAGTGGCTTTGCGCCCGAAGACTGGCCGCACGGCTTTACAGACAACCCCCGCGAAATCGCAGGCGAAAACGGCGCAGGCCTTGATCTGCCGTCCGATGCCACGCTTGAGGAGATCGCCGCGCGCCTGCCGTCTTTACGCCTCATCCGCATTGCTTTTGCAAGCTTTGCCGACGGGCGCGGCTTTGGCCTTGCACGCCAGCTGCGCCTGATGGGCTATCGCGGCCGCCTGCGCGCGGCGGGCCAACTCATCGCCGATCAATACGCTATGGCGCGGCGGGCAGGCTTTGACGAAGTCGAAATCTCAGAGGCCGATGCCAAGCGCCAGCCAGAGGACAGCTGGCTTTTTCGCGCCGATTGGCAGGCACATGACTATCAGACCCGCCTGCGCGGCTGATTTGCCCTTCACCTGACATAGATCAAAGCTTACTAGAGGATATCGGTTTAAACCGCCGATCAGAGACATCATGAACGAGATAAGCCGAATGACCGAGGCCAAGCCGATCAAAACGCCTACCCTGCCCGACGCGCAGACCGTCACCCAAGTCAAGCACTATACAGACCGCCTGTTCAGCTTCCGTTGCACACGGCCCGCCTCAATGCGCTTTCGCTCGGGTGAATTTGTCATGATCGGCCTCATGGGCGCGCCTGACGAAAAAACAGGCAAGCAAAAGCCGCTTTTGCGCGCCTATTCGATTGCCTCTCCGAGCTGGGACGAAGAGCTTGAGTTTTACTCGATCAAGGTTCAGGACGGCCCGCTCACCTCGCGTCTTCAGCATATCAAAGTCGGGGATGAAGTCATCCTGCGGCCCAAGCCCGTGGGCACGCTTGTGCATGACGCGCTCTTGCCTGGCAAGCGGATCTGGTTTTTTGCCACAGGCACAGGTTTTGCGCCCTTCGCAAGCCTCTTGCGCGAGCCGCAAACCTACGGCGATTATGACGAGGTCATCATCACCCACACCTGCCGCGAAGCGGGCGAGCTGACCTATGGTGCCGAGATCATCGAAAGCCTCAAAACAGACGAGCTGCTCAACGAAGTGATCGGTGAGGGCTTCTGGAAGAAAATCAAATATTACCCCACCACAACCCGCGAAGACAGCCCCAAGATGGGCCGCATCACCGATCTGATGCGCTCGGGCGAAGCCTTTAAAGACCTTGGCGTTGCGCCGATTTGCTCGCAAAACGACCGCGCCATGATCTGCGGCAATCTTGCCTTCAATCTTGAATTGAAAGAAATGCTGGAAGATTACGGCCTTGAAGAAGGCGCGAACTCTGATCCCAAGACCTATGTGGTCGAAAAAGCGTTTCTCGACTGAAGCCAGCTGACAGTTCAGCCCATCAAAAAAGCCCCACTCAACCGAGCGGGGCTTTCTTTTTGGTCGCCAACTGCGCGGGGCTTACATCCCCATTGCGGCTTTCACTTGCTCAAGAACCGCTTTCAGCGCGTCAGGGTTGTTCTGCGCTGCTTCCACGCCTTTCTTGAGAAGGCCTTTCTGCATCGCATTGATCTTGTCTGACCCGTCGATCATCTCTGAGACTTTTTCAAAATTGAACCCCTCAGGTGTGAGCAATTCGCCAAGACCTGCCATGCCATCTGTCGCCGCTTCAGATGTCGCCTCGACCGCAGCGCTTGCTTCGGATGTGGCCTCTGTTGTGGCTTCTGTCACGGCCTCTGTTGTGGCCTCCACTGCGTCCGTTGCTGTCTCGGTGACAGCCGTTGCCGCGTCACTGGCCGCTTCTGTTGTGGCCGCCACTGCGTCTGTCGCGGCCTCTGTTGTGGCCTCCACGGCGTCTGTCGCTGTCTCGGTGACAGCGGTTGCCGCATCGCTGGCCGCCTCGGTTGTGGCCTCTGCCGCCTCGCTGACAGTTTCGCTGACCGCACTGGCCGCCTCCGTCGCCGCCTCTGTTGTGGCGTCAACGGCGCCGGTCGCGGCATCCGCTGTCGCTTCAACAGTTTCCGTCACGGCTGCCGCCGCATCGGTTGCTGTTTCTGTCGCCGCATCCACAGCGCCCTCAACGGCTTCCGCAACGCCTTCGGCCGCTTCCGTAACGGCCTCAACAGGCGCAACCTCTGTCACCGTCTCGGTGACGCTTTCAACGGCTTCGCTCACGCTCTGGCCCGAATACACATAGTAGCCGACGCCCAAAACAATTGCCGCCAATACGATCCAAAGTAAATTCTTCATAACTCTTTCCCCTTAGGTTCGGGCGCCCAGATCCATCTGACGCGCGCTCAATCTGCCAAATGACGAAGAGTTTCGGAAGCAACAAGGGGAAAGCGCTCAGAATAAGCTCAAATCAGCCGATTGCCGCTTGAATCCGCCTCATGGGCGCTCTACCTTGCCCATCGACTAGACAGGTCAACAACACAAGGAACAAAACCATAGCCCGTAGACCTCATAACGCGCCTCCACAGCGCGACACTGGCCCCCGCGTCAATGACCGTATCACAAGCAATGAAATCCGTCTGATCGGCGCCGATGGCGAGAACGTAGGTGTCGTGACACCCGCGCAAGCCATGATTATGGCCGAAGAGGCAGAACTCGACCTTGTCGAGATCTCCCCCAATGCAAACCCGCCGGTTTGCAAAATCATGGATTTCGGCAAGTATAAATACGAACAGCAGAAGCGCGAAGCCGAGGCCCGCAAAAAGCAGAAGATCATCGAGATCAAAGAGGTCAAGTTCCGCCCGAACACCGACACGCATGACTACGACGTCAAAATGCGCAACGTGGTCAAATTTCTGGAAAAAGGCGACAAAGTCAAAGTCACGCTGCGCTTTCGTGGCCGCGAGATGGCCCACCAGAACTTGGGCCGCGAGCTTCTGGAGCGGATCGCAGATGACGTGATTGCGCTTGAGCTTGGCAAGATCGAGAACTTCCCCAAGATGGAAGGCCGTCAAATGGTGATGCTGATCGGCCCGACCGCCAGCAAATGATCAAACACCAAAGCCAATACGATACGCCCCGCCTGAGCTGCGGGGCGTTTTGCATTTGAAAGGACCCTCTCATGTGGGAAGAGCGCTACGCCACCCCTGACTATGTTTTCGGGACAAAGCCCGCCGCCTTTCTGAACGCCCATGAGGCGCTGCTCGGCGCAGGTCAGAGCGCATTGAGCGTGGCCGATGGCGAGGGCCGAAACTCTGTCTTTCTCGCCGAAAAAGGCCTTTCGGTCACAGCGCTTGAATACGCCCCCTCGGCCATTGCCAAGGCCGAAGCCCTCGCCGCCGCGCGCGGCGTGACCGTTGACTTTCGCGAGGTCGATGTCCTCGCCTATGAGTTCCCACAGGCCTATGACATGGTTCTCGGAATCTTCATCCAGTTCATGGGGCCGCCTGCGCGCGCGGCCCTCTTTGAGCGTATGAAAACCGCCGTCAAGCCCGCCGGCCTTATGCTCTTACACGGCTACACCCCCGAACAGATCGCTCTCAAGACGGGCGGCCCGCCCTCTGCGGAAAATATGTATACAGAAGAGCTCCTCAGAGACGCCTTCACAGGCTGGGACATCCTCACCTGCCGCGCCTATGAGGCCGAGATCAAGGAAGGCACAGGCCACGCCGGCCGCTCCGCCCTGGTTGACTTCATCGCCCGCAAACCCGGCTGACCTTTCTTTTTGCTAGAAATATCCCGGGGATGTTTCAAAAGCTCTTGGCTTTTGAAACTGGGGCAGAGCCCCGATCTTTACACGCCAAAAGCAAACGGCCCACGCTTTTCAACGCAGGCCGCTCACACATAGGTCTTTCGACCCTTACTCCGCAGGCACAGCCACGCCGCCGCCGCCGATCCGCTCGGGCAACACGAAAGCGACAACGATAAACGCCAACCCCATCAGGATGCCGATGATATCGCCCGACATGGCCGTTAGCCCGTCAAATTTTGCGCCAGGCACCGCGCCAAGCGTGGTCTTGCCCCCCATGACATCGTCGAGCAGACCGCTGGCTTTCCAGGCGGGATAGGTGATCATATAGGCCGCGGCGCCAAGCAAGCCACCAGCGATAAAAAACAGCGCATCCTTGCGCCCCGAGGCCGCCGCGCAAACGCCCGTGCCCGGGCAAAAGCCCGAAGCCGCCCACCCCGCGCCAAGCATCAGCCCGCCGATAAACACACCGACATAGGCCGCTTTCACACTCATATGCCCAACATCCACAAGCCCGATCATTTGGCCGCCAAACATCAGGACAGAGCCTGTGCCAATCGCCAAAAGAATGGTTTTCATCAGGTTCAGGTTCGTCAGCGCCAGCATACGGCCAATATAGGTCGGGTTGGTTGCGCCGATCCGATCAAGCACCGCGCCAAAAGCTGCGCCAATCACAATTGCGAGTAGAATTTCCATCTCAGCTCTCCTTCCGATACATCATCAACGCCACAGGCACAGCCGCCGCAAAAGCGCCCGCTGCAAAGAGATAGCCCGACACAGCCGTCTGCATCATCCCGCTCATCATGTGGCCAGACGTGCAGCCGCCCGCGAGGCGCGCGCCGTACAGAACGACGAAGCCGCCCAAAAAGGCCACCGCGTAGCGCTTTGCCTGACTGTTTCCATAGGTGTTGCGCCAGATTTCAGGGATGCTGCGCTCTGAGCTCTCAAGTCCGCCGCGAAGTTGCGTGGAGGCAAAAGCCCCCGCCATCATCGCCAGAACAAAAATAAACGAATAGTTCAGCGGATTGGCGACGGATTTGGCATATTTGCCGCCCGATTTTGCCAGATAGGCGTTGGTTGAGGTATAACCCTCGTCCGTTTTGGTCACAAGCTCGCTGTTCACAACGTCGCCAATGATGCCATTCAAAATGACAAATTGCGTGCTCACGCCAATCGGCTTCACAAGCAGCACGGCGAGGAAAAAGACTCCCCCGAGCAGCACGCCGCCAATCTTCCAGTCCAGTGTCATGGTGTTTCCTCCTGTTACATTCCGCCATTGGAATATCAGAAGACCCTCCCCCACGACTTGACACATATCAAATTCATTATGTGTGGCCTGATTGTTTCCAATATTGTTAAAATCACACATATTTATCTGATGAACCGACCAAAGATTGACGGATAATGCGTCAGATGACATAGTTTATAGAAACAATCAGATGCCATAATGCCAAAAGGCGCGGCACAAATAGGCGGGCAGCCCATGTTATATTTTTCCGGCTTTCGAGCTGGCTTGCGAGTTTGGTGTGTATCACCGGTTTGGTGCCAATAATGCGCATCACAGCTCTCACCTGCGTCAAGAACGAAGGCCCTTTCCTTCTGGAATGGATCGCCTTCAATCGCGTCATCGGCGTGACGAATTTTCTGTTTTATCACAATGATTGCACCGACGGCACAGACCACCTGCTCGCCAAGCTGGAAGAGCATGGCATCGTCAATCACCTCCCCAACCCCGCCGAGGGGCGCAACTACCAGATGGAAGCGCTCAAGAAGTCGCGGCGCAAGCCAGCGATCAGAGAGGCCGATTGGGTCTGGGTCGCGGATGTTGACGAGTTTCTCAATATCCATGTCGGAGATCACACGATCCCCGCCCTGATCGAGGCTTGCGGCAATCCGCAAGTGATTTCGCTCACCTTCCAGTTCTTTGCCAATGACGGGGTTGAGGCCTATGAAGACAGGCCCGTGATCGAGCAGTTCCTGCGCAGTCACAACCCCGACATCTGGACCAACGAGATGGCAATCGAGGTCAAATCCCTCGTGCGCGCCGATTTCCCGCTCAATTACTTTGGCGCCCATCGCCCCTTCCATGACGAGAATATCCCCAGGCGCAAACAGCCCAAATGGACCGATGGCTCGGGTCGCCCTGTTCCGATCCAGTTTATCAAACGCGCCAACAAGCGCCGCATTCGCAAGTTTCCCACCAAGGGCGCGCGCGACTTTGCCACGCTCAATCACTATGCGCTGCGCTCGCTTGACAGCTATCTCGTCAAAAATGACCGGGGAGATGTCAACCGCGAGTTCCGCGACTTTGATGACACCTACTGGCGCGAGCGCAACGACAACGCCTATTTTGACGACAGCATCCTGCGCTATTCTGCGCCGCTCAAAGCCGAAATGGAGCGCCTCAAAGCCCTCGACGGCATCGCCGAGCTACATGACGCGTGCGTCGCACAACATAAGGCCAAGCTTCAGGAATTGATGGCCCAAGAGAGCTATCAAGCCATGCGCAAACAGCTTCAGACCTGTTCGCCCTACCCGCCCGCCGAAGCAGAGCTGCGCGCCTTCATAGGGCTGCCCATATGAGGGGGGCGCTCACATTCGTCCGTCTCGGCCCGCCCAAAGGCTTTGGCGGCCCTCAACGCCCCTGCGCCCGCGCAAGCAAATGCCACCGCCAAGCAGCCAGTATAAAGACGAGAGACGCATGAAAATCAGCCTGATCATCGGCCCGACAGACTACGGCACAGCCCGCTTTCGCACCGTGCTCAAGAAAAAGTCCGCCCTTCTGGCCAAACACAAGGTTTTCAGCCCCGACTGGAACCACATTCGCATCTATATGGCCTGCTCGTCCAATTCCGAGGTTGGCCTTGTGCGTCATCTGCGCGGCTTTGAGATGCTCGCCGCCCAGCAAGCGCTCTATTCACACCTGCAATCTCAAATCGCCGCCTCACTTGAGGCCGAGACGCCTGAGCATCTGGTGATCAGCTCGGGCCAGCTTGGCGCGCTCATGCACAAAAAGAGCGAGCTTGAGCGCCTGCGCGCGTTCTTTGCGCCTTTCAGCGACGACATCCAGATTCACGCCTATGTCGATGAACCAAGCAAAGCTCTTTTGCAAAACTACGAAAAAACCGTGATGGATGGCCGCCGCTTCTCACTTGATCTGGAGCTGGAGCTGGCAAAATCAGACAACTGGTGGGACGATGCGCTCGCCATGCGCACCAAGCCCAACCCGCTCACGGCAGAGTTCAACGACATTCACTTCCCTCCCTTCTGGGTCGATTACAAAGCCCTTCTGGAGCATTGGGAAGAGGTCTTTGGAGAGGGCAATGTCCACTTGCGTTCGCTCGATATGGAGCGTCTCGGCTCCGAAGAGGGCGCCACCGAGCTGAATGAAATTCTTGGCACAGATATTCCCATGGGCCAGATCGAGGCCGTCGTGCCCGACAAAAGCCCAAGTGCCGAGACGCTCTCGCGCGCCCAACAGCTCAACGATATTTTCGTGCGCTATATGCAGGCCAAAGAACTTTCAATGCCGTTTGATATGCGCAAAAAGCTGATCTACCCACACCGCGTGCGCGGCCCTGTGATCGATGCGGGCGCGCTGTTCACCGTTGCTGACCGCTTCAAGGCCGACAATGCCGCCCTGACCAAGCGTTTTGACACGCTGCAAGAGGGCTGGTTTACCCCGCCCAAGCCAACGACGCTGTGGCATGAGCCCGCAATGACAGACGGCTGGCGCGCCACGCAATATATGTCGGCCTCAACGCATTTTATTCGCAAACACGCGCCCACATTTGACGATATCAAAGCGCTCTCGGCCGATCAGGAAGACAGCGCCACACGATTGGCCGAGTTTGTGCCGATAGATGCCGAGCTTGAGGAAAAGCACCAAAGCGGCACCTCTGACAAACGCGGCGAATTTCTGGAGATGTTCAAGGTCAACCACCAGATCGTCGTCTCCACGCACATCCGCCCCCACAACGACATGGGCCGCGTGAAAGAAGAAGAGCTTGCCGCCCCTTATTCTGAAGTGCCGATGCGCAAGCTGCCCAATGGCAACACCGGCAATGTTATTGTCGGCTGCATGAAAAACGAAGCGCCCTATATTGTCGAATGGGTCGCCTATCACCGCGCCATGGGGGTTGATAACTTCCTGATCTACACCAACGGCTGCGAAGACGGCACAACCGAGTTGCTTGACCATTTGCAAAAGATGGGCGTGCTGGAACACCGTGACAACAACAAATGGAAGGGCAAATCCCCCCAGCAATACGCGCTCAACAGCTCCCAAAGCGAGCCGCTGATCAAAAACGCCGAGTGGATCATTCATATTGATGTCGACGAGTTCATCAATGTGCGCACTGGCAACGGCACCCTGAGCGACCTATTCAAAGCCACGGGCAACGCCACCAATATCGCCATGACATGGCGGTTGTTTGGCCATAACAACGTGCACAAGCTTTCTGATGATTTCGTGATCGAGCAGTTTGAAGCCTGCGCCCCCAAATATTGCCCCAAGCCGCACACCGTTTGGGGCTTCAAATCCATGTTTCAAAACCTTGACGCCTATCGCAAAATTTCCTGCCACAGGCCCAATCAGATCATCGAAGAGAAGCGTGATGCGCTCAAATGGGTCAATGGCTCGGGCAAGGATGTAACCGAGGATTATATCAAAGGCGGCTGGAGAAGCTCAAAAAAAACAATCGGTTATGACCTTGTTCAGCTCAATCACTATGCGCTGCGCTCTGCCGAGAGCTTTCTCATCAAGCGCCAGCGTGGCCGCGCCCTACACGTCGATCGCTCCATCGGGCTAAACTATTGGATCCGTATGGACTGGTGTGATTACAAAGACGTCACAATCAAGCGCAACCTGCCCCGCGCCCGCGCCGAATACGAGCGCCTGATGACAGACAAGACCCTCAAAAAACTACATCAAAACGGCCTCAAGTGGCATGAAAACAAGGTGCAAGAGCTGCATCAGATGCAAGAGTTCCAAGACCTCTATGACCAAGCCCTGAAAGTAAAACTGAGCGAAACCGAGCGGGTGGCCTATGCCCTCGCTCTTGATATGGAGAGCTGACAGATGGATGGTTCAGCAACACCCGACACAGACTTCCCCGTTGTGCATTCCCGCGGCGTTATGGTCCCGCGCGACCCTGCCGTGATGACCCCGAAGTTAAGGCGCGCCCTGCGCCTCAACGGCTATGAGGCCAAAGAAGTCGACGCCGCCCTGAAGTGTGTGACCGATGGCGACACAGTGCTCGAGCTGGGCGGCGGGATCGGCTTTGTCTCGACGCTCTTGGCCAAAAAGCGCAACGTAAAGGCCATTCATACCTATGAGGCCAACCCGCATCTGATCCAGTTTCAAGACCAGATGCACAGGCTCAACGAGGTGACAACCGTCACAACCCACAACGCCCTCCTTGCCCCCCGCAAGAGCAAGCCGCAGAGCTTTTATGTGCGCGAAAACTTCCTCGCCTCCTCCCTGTCGCCTGAGGTGACCAATCAGCCGGTGAAATCGGTTGAGGAGGTCGAAGTGCTCGGCCTCAACACGGTCTTTCGCGCCGTGAAGCCTGACGTCTTTATCTGCGATATCGAAGGCGCCGAGGCCGAGCTTCTGCCACATCTCAAATATGACGGCCTGCGCGCCGCCATTATCGAGCTGCACCCGCAATGGATCGGCGCTGCTGGCGTGCGCGCGGTCTTTGACGCGATGCACGCCGCGGGCCTCAGCTACTTCCCGCGCTGGTCAGATCAGAAAGTTGTGTGTTTTCGCAAGGACTGGCCGCTCAAGTGAAGGCGCTCGCGGTTCTGACCCTGCGCAACGAGGCGTCCTTCCTCTTGGAATGGTTGGCGCATCACAGGGCTGTGGGCTTCACAGATTTCCTTGTGGTCTCAAATGACTGTGACGATGGCACAGACCTCATGCTTGACAGGCTTGAGGCGCTCGGTCTGCTGACCCACCTGCGCAATGACGGCCCTTATGACAAGGGCGGCATCCAGTTCACAGGCCTCAAGCTGGCCTCAAAACACAGGCTCGCCCGCGAGGCCGACTGGATCTTGGCGCTGGATATCGACGAATTTGTCAATATCCACACGGGAGATCATACGCTCGCGGCGCTTTTTGCCGCCCTGCCCGAGGCCAGCGCCATAACGCTCACATGGCGGCTCTTTGGCAATGCCGATCAGATCCAGTTTCGCGACACCCCCGTCACCCGACAGTTCACCCGCGCCGCCCCCGTGGTGATGACATGGCCGTGGCGCGCGGCGATGTTCAAGACGCTCTACAAAAACGACGGAACCTACGACAAAATCGGGGTCCACCGCCCCCGCCAGCCCGACACAGACAGGCTCGCTGCCTCTCGCTGGTTTGATGGCGAGGGCCGCGAACTGGACGCTCCGTTCAAAACGCAGCGGATTTTTTCCAGCTATGGCCGCTCCAATTATGCCCTCGTGCAGCTCAATCACTACGCGCTTGGCAGCATGGAGGCCTTTGTCGTCAAGGCCGACCGTGGCCGCGCCGTCCATTCGGCGCAGAGGCTCGATGTCGATTACTGGGTCGAGCGCAATTACAACACCGATGAAGATACCAGCATTCTGGCGCTCGACACGACCTTTCAAGCCGAGCTGACCGCCCTACACGCCGATGAAACCCTGTCAAACTTGCACAACACTGCCGTCACATGGCGTCAGACCCGCTTTTCCCAGCTGCTTGAGCTTGAGCCTTACCGCGCCCTCTTTGGCCGCCTCCTTCAGACGCCGCCCTCCCGCCCCGTGCCACAGGCTCTGGCCAATCTGATGATCCGCCATGCCTTGAAAGCACCCACCGCCGAAGAAGCCCCATAAACCGCCACGGATCAGCATTAAAATGGCACGTCTCCTCCCCATTTCTGCCCCAATCCCTCGGTAATTTTCGTCTCAAGCGCGGGATAAACCCGCGAAAAAGGTATTGAGATATGCAGGATCTGGCACAAACACTTCAAGCGTCGCTTGCCCAGATGTCCAAGCGCGACTGGCTCACCGCTCTGGCGGAGCTCTCTGAAGAGAACGGCCATTTTCAGCCCTTGGGCAAAAAACATTTTTCCTCCTATATCGCAGGGGGCGAAACGCTGTTGGTCACGTTTGAGAGTTATGACGCTATTCAGCGGATCTCGCCCAATGCCCACCCTCTAGGCTGGGAGATCGCCAAAGTTCTGGGCTGGTCCTCGCTCTCGGTGATGTCCGACGGACAGTCCTGGTTTCGCGAACGCGAGATTTATGGCTATTTTGATGATCTCAGCGATGACGGCTTCTTTGAAGCCTTCGACAGCGTTCTGTTTTATGGCGCAGGCCCCGGTGGCTATGCCGCCGCCGCCTATTCCATAGCCGCTCCGGGCGCGCGCGTGCTCGCCCTACAGCCCCAAGCGAGCCTTGATCCGCGCGTCACCGAATGGGACGAACGCTTTCCCGACCAACGCCGCAAAGATTTCACCTCGCGCTATGGCTATGCCCCCGACATGATAGATGCCGCCGAAGAGGCCTTTGTGATCTATGATCCGGAAGAAACCGAAGACGCCATGCACGCCGCGCTTTTCACGCGCCCCAATGTGCAGAAGCTGCGCCTGCGTCATGCTGGCGGCGCGCTGCAATTCAGCCTGCGCAATATGAAAATCCTCTCCCGCCTAATCGCTTTGGCCGGCGTGGGGCGCTTGACGCCTGAGATTTTTGCCAATCTCGCCCGCGCCCGCCGCGAAGACCGCCAGTATCTTCGCAATCTGCTGCGCGCTCTGGATGACAAGGGCCGCACCAGACTGGCCTATGCGCTTTGCAAAAATGTCACCACCCGCATGGGCGCGGTTCCCGCCTTTGAGCGCCGCCTCAAAGGTCTGGAAACCCGTCTGGCCGAGCTTGACGCCGCCGACAGCTAAGCCTGCCAAACGCCGCCCAAAGCCTCTAGCCCTCCCCGCGCAATATGTGTAAATGGCAAGCCATGACACAAACGCTCACCCTCGCCCGCCCCGATGACTGGCACTTGCACCTGCGCGACGGCGCAATGCTTGCCGCCGTTTTGCCCGAAACAACGCGCCATTTCGCCCGCGCCATCATCATGCCCAATCTCGTGCCCCCCGTGATCACAGGGGCCGATGCCAAGGCCTACAAGGCCCGTATTCTGGCCGCGCTGCCCGAAGGCGCGCGCTTTGCCCCGTTGATGACGCTCTATCTCACCGAAGAAACAGACCCTGATGATCTCGCCGCCGCTCATGCCTCGGGCCTGATTTCTGCGGTCAAACTCTACCCCGCAGGGGCCACAACCAATTCCGCCTCGGGTGTCGCGGACTTCAGCAAGGTTCAGGCCGTGCTTGAGCGTATGGCAGAAATAGGCTGCCCCCTTTGCGTGCACGGCGAGGTCACTGACCGCGATATCGACATTTTTGATCGCGAAGCCGTCTTTATCGACCGCGTGCTCGACCCGATCCGCAAATCCGTGCCCGATCTGCGCGTGATCATGGAGCACATCACAACCAAAGACGGGGTCGACTACGTCACCTCCAACGCCGAACGCCTCGGTGCCACCATCACTGTTCAGCACCTCATGCTCGATCGCAACGATATGCTCGTCGGCGGACTGCGCCCGCATTATTACTGCCTGCCGATCCTCAAGCGCCGCAACCACCGCGAAGCGCTTCTGGCAGCCGCAACATCAGGCGATGCGCGCTTCTTTCTTGGAACAGACAGCGCCCCACACCCGACCCACGCCAAAGAAAGCGAATGCTGCGCCGCGGGCTGCTTCACGGCCCCCGTCGCCCTTGCCTGTCTCGCCCAAACATTCGAAGACGCAGGGGCTCTTGACGCGCTCGAAGGCTTCACATCGCTGCATGGCCCAGCCTTCTACGGCCTGCCCGTCAACAGCGAAACCCTGACCCTCACCCGCTCAGAGACGCCCGTGACCTTCCCGACAGAGATCGCCAACGGCGAGGATCCGGTCACAGTCTTCGCCCCCGGCCGGCCGATCTACTGGTCGGCCCCCTAAGTCTTTTTCTTTCTTCAAATATCCCCGCCGGAGGCTCCTGCCCCCTCCCCAAGCGCAAAGGCCTGATCATGATCCCGACAAGCTACCCCACACCCGACGAAATCGCCCGCCTCACAGCCCGTATGCTGCTCGAAATCGGTGCCGTCAACTTCAACACAGAGACGCCCTATACCCTCGCCTCGGGCCTGCCTTCGCCAAGCTATATCGACTGCCGCAAGCTGATCAGCTTCCCGCGCATCCGCGCGACCCTGATGGATTTCCTCACCGTTACCGTCATGCGCAACGCAGGCTTTGAAGCCTTTGACAATATCGCAGGCGGCGAGACTGCAGGCATTCCTTTCGCCGCCCTCGTGGCCGAGCGTATGGCCCTGCCGATGACCTATGTGCGCAAAAAGCCCAAAGGCTACGGCAAGAACGCCCGCATCGAAGGTGCGATGAGCGCGGGCGAACGCGTCCTGCTCGTTGAAGACCTCACAACAGACGGCGGCTCAAAGCTCAGCTTCGTTGACGCAATCCGCGAGACAGGGGCTACCTGTGCCCATACCGCGGTAATCTTTTATTACGACATCTTCCCCGAAACCACCAAAACCCTCGGCGATCACGGCGTCGCCCTGCATCACCTCTGCACATGGTGGGATGTGCTCAAAGAGGCCCGCGCCCAAGAGGCCTTCTCTGAGGAGACGCTGGCCGAGGTCGAGCGCTTCTTAAAAGATCCACGCAAATGGCAGGCCGAAAACAAGACATAAGCCGTCAAACGCCCCTAAGCCCGCCAAACCAAACGGAAACAAAATAGTTGTCCACAGGCAGGCCTGTTTTAGCCCCACGAGAATCACAGGGTGCCACATCATTTGGTGGCATCCGCTCTTTATGCTACCCTATAAAGCACGCCCACAGCGCCGCCCGAGTTACCCCAAGACTTCCCCACAGGTCTTTCCACAGTTCTTTACACAGTGCCTTTTGCCCCCCGATCCCCTACAAAGCCTCATCACCTGCCCCAAAGAGAAAGACCACGGCATGAATGAAATCGCAGCCTTCAACGCCACAGGTGCCGAAGTCTCCTCGCCAGAATCCGTGCCCCATTCGATTGAAGCCGAACAACAGCTCCTTGGCGCACTGCTGACAAACAATGATGTCTACGACAAAATCGCCAGCATCATCACGCCAAAACATTTTTATGACCCCGTGCACGCCCGCATCTTTGAAACCGCCGCCGCGCGGATCGCCAAAAACAATCTCGCCTCCCCCGTCACGCTCAAAGCCTTCTTTGAAGATGACGACGGCCTCAAAGAGCTTGGCGGCCCCGCCTATCTCGCCCGCCTCGCAGGGGCGGCCATCTCGGCCTTCGCCGTGCGCGACTATGCCCAGCTGATCTATGATCTCGCCATCCGCCGCGATCTCATCGCCTTGGGGCAGGAAATCAGCGCCAAAGCGGCGCGGGTCGATGTCGCCTCCGAGCCCAAAGAGCAGATCGTGGAGGCCGAACAACAGCTCTACAAACTGGCCGAGCAAGGCCAAACCGAAAGCGGATTTCAAAGCTTTCTCAAGGCTGTAACGGACGCTGTTAATGTCGCAAACGCCGCCTACCAGCGCGAGGGCGGACTCGCAGGCATCTCCACAGACCTCATCGACATGGATCAAATGCTCGGCGGCTTACACAAATCCGACTTGCTGATCCTCGCAGGCCGCCCCTCCATGGGCAAGACATCGCTGGCCACCAACATCGCCTATAATGTGGCCAAAGCCTACAAACGCGGCAAGCTCGCCGACGGCTCCGAAGGCGCGGTCGACGGTGGCGTGGTCGGCTTCTTCTCCCTTGAGATGAGCGCCGAACAGCTCGCGGGCCGTATTCTCGCCGAAGCCTCCGAAATCAGCTCCCATAAAATCCGTCAGGGCGACATGGACGAGGGCGAATTCCGCCGCTTTGTGGACGCCGCCAAAGAGCTTGAGGCCTGCCCGCTTTTCATTGATGATACAGCGGCCATCCCGATTGCCCAGCTCGCCGCACGCGCCCGCCGCCTCAAGCGCACCCACGGGCTTGATCTGATCATTGTCGACTACCTCCAGCTCGTGCGCGGCACCTCTGAGAACCGCGTGCAAGAAATCGGCGAAATCTCGATGGGTCTCAAAGCCATCGCCAAAGAGCTTCAGATCCCCGTGATCGCGCTCTCCCAGCTCTCCCGTCAGGTCGAAAGCCGCGAAGACAAGCGCCCCCAGCTCTCGGATCTGCGCGAATCAGGCTCGATCGAGCAAGACGCCGACGTGGTGATGTTCGTGTTCCGCGAAGAATATTACGCCGAGCGCGAAAAGCCCTCCGATCACGAGCTTGACAAAATGGCCGAGTGGCAAGAGCGCATGAGTCGCCTGCACGGCAAGGCCGAAGTCATCATCGGCAAGCAACGCCACGGCCCCATCGGCACGGTCGAGCTGTCTTTCGAGGCCCAGTTCACCCGCTTTGGCAACCTCGTGAAACCCTGGCAGCAAAACGGCGGCGGCGACCAGTTCTAAGCCCGTCTCGCCCCCCCCTTCACCACACACATCTTTCTTTTTGCCCAAAATATCCTGGGGGTCTGGGGGCAAAGCCCCCTGTAAAACCTGCGTCTGGGGGCAAAGCCCCCAATACAACCTGCATCCGCTGGCCGCGACGGCTTCATCATGGCCGCAGAGTTGACAGGCAACGCCGCCCAAGCCACGCTGACGTTCATTCTGCGCGACTTTGAGCGTGACGGCCTCAAAGCCAAGGGCGCGCTGTTGCAAAGCGTGGTGGAGACGGTGCAGCTCACCGAGCCAAGCGCCACTCTCACCTGCGAAATCACCCCGCAGTATCGCAATATGCACGACTGGCTCAAAGACGATATGACCGCAGTCACCCTTGCCGAGACGGCCGCCCGCGCCATCGGTCTCACGCCGCGCTCAGCCCCGATACGGGGCAGCACAGACGGCTCCCGCCTCGCCGAGACGGCCGCCACGCCTCAAAAGCCGCTCCCATAAGGCCTTTTTCTTTCCAAAAATATCCCGGGGTTTGGGGCAGCGCCCCAATCCTACACCCGCAAACCTGCGAAACCCCCGTTTTGCAACGCCGCGACAGTTTCCCCCTTGACCTTAGAGGTCGCTCTGCCGACAAGTCCCCATGGCAAGCGGAACCCTCACAATCGATCTTGACGCCCTCGTGCAAAACTGGCGCGCGCTCAAAGCTTTAACAGAGGCCGAGGCAGGTGCCGTGGTCAAAGCCGATGCCTACGGGCTGGGCGTTGGCCCCGTCGCGCGCGCTCTGGCCAAAGCGGGCGCGCGCAGCTTCTTTGTCGCCACCGCCGAGGAAGCTGCCACCCTGCGCCGCGCGCTCGGGGATGGCCCGACGATCTACATCTTCTCAGGCCATATGGCAGGCGACACCGATATGATCGGTGATCTTGCCCTCGTGCCCCTGCTCAACTCGATCGAGCAACTCCAGCGACAGCTTGAGGCCCTGCCCGATGCGCCCTTCGGGGTGCAGCTTGACACAGGCATGAACCGCCTTGGCATGGAGCCCGCCGAATGGGCCGCCCTGCGCGATCTGGTCATGGCACAGCGCCCCAAGCTGATCATGTCCCATCTCTCTTCCGCCGATGAGCCGGCCTCAGCCATGTCGCCACAGCAGCTGCGCGTCTTCAAAGAAATGACCGACGGACTGGATGTGCCGCGCTCGCTCGCCGCCACAGGGGGCACGCTCCTCGGCGCAGACTACCACTTTGATATGATCCGCCCAGGCGTCGGCCTCTACGGCGGCGCGCCCTATAAAGAGGCCCTGCCCGTGGCCTATCTCGAGCTGCCCGTTGTGCAGGTCCGCGATGTGGAGGCCGGCGAAAGTGTCGGCTATAATATGGGCTATGTCGCCCGCCAGCCCAAACGCGTCGCCACCCTCGCCGCAGGCTATGCCGACGGTTTGATCCGCGCCCTGTCGGGCAAAGCCAAGCTCTACTACGGCCAGCGCGAATGCGCCCTACTGGGCCGCGTCTCGATGGATCTGATCACAGTCGACATCACCCACCTCTCCGAGACTCCCGCCTCGCTCACCCTTCTGGGACGCCAACAAGGCGTCGATACGCTGGCCACGGGCGCTAGCACCATAGGCTATGAAATTCTCACCTCTCTCGGCGCCCGTTACACGCGCCGCTACTCTGGCGGATAAAGCACGCATGGGCCTCCTTCTCTCTCCTCTCGCCGCCCTCGGCACAGCCGTTCTGGCCGCGCTCGCCGCCATGGGCCGTGTCGCGCTCTTTGCCTTTGATACGGTGACACATCTCTTTCGCCCGCCGTTTTATGGTCGCGAACTCTGGATCGCCCTCGTGCAGATCGGTTGGCTCTCGCTGCCCGTCGTCGGCCTGACCGCGCTCTTCACAGGCGGCGCGCTTGCGCTCCAGATCTACTCTGGCGGCGCGCGTTTCAACGCCGAAGAGGTGGTGCCCTCGATTGTCGCAATCGGTATGGTCCGCGAGCTCGGCCCCGTCTTGGGCGGCCTCATGGTCGCCGCGCGCGTGGCCAGCTCGATCGCCGCCGAAATCGGCACCATGAAAGTCACCGAGCAGATCGACGCGCTCACAACGCTTTCCACCCACCCGATGAAATACCTCACCCTGCCGCGCGTGCTTGCGGCCACACTGGCGGTGCCGGTGCTCGTGGCCGTGGGCGACGCCATCGGGATCATGGGCGGCTATATCGTCGGCGTGACCCGCCTTGGCTTTAACGAAGCGGCCTACCTGAAGAACACCGTCGATTTTCTGGAAGTTTGGGATGTCACCTCAGGCCTCATCAAAGGCGCCGCCTTCGGCTTCATCATCGCCACCATGGGCTGCTACTACGGTATGACCTCAGGCCGCGGCGCACAGGGCGTCGGCCGCGCCACCAAAGCCGCCGTGGTCGCCGCCAGCGTGATGATCCTCGCCGCCAATTACCTTCTCACAGAGGCCTTCTTTACCTCATGATCACGCTCGAAAATGTTCATAAATCCTTCGGCCCGAAGCAAGTCCTGCAAGGCGTCAACCTGACCATCGAAAAAGGCACCTCCATGGTAATCATCGGCGGCTCGGGCACAGGTAAATCCGTGATGCTCAAATCCGTCCTTGGCCTTGTTACGCCCGACAGCGGCCAGATCACAGTGGAGGGGCAAGACGTTCATACAGGCGACCGCGATGCCTTCCTCGCCCGCTTCGGAATGCTCTTTCAAGGCGGCGCGCTGTTTGACAGCCTCCCCGTCTGGCAAAACGTCGCCTTCCGCCTGTTGCGCGGCGCACTCAAGCGCCCAAAACATGGGGCCCGCGAAATCGCAATCGAAAAGCTGCGCCGCGTCGGCCTCAAGCCCGAAACCGCCGATCTTTTCCCCTCCGAGCTGTCAGGCGGAATGCAAAAACGCGTCGGTCTTGCCCGCGCCATAGCCGCCGAGCCCGAGATCATCTTCTTTGACGAGCCGACCACTGGCCTTGACCCGATCATGTCAGGCGTCATCAACGAACTCATCCGCGAGATCGTCACCGAGATGGGTGCCACCGCCATGACCATCACCCACGACATGAGCTCTGTGCGCGCCATTGCCGACACAATCGCCATGCTTCATGACGGGGTGATCAAATGGAGCGGCCCCGTAAGCCGGCTTGACACCTCGGGCGATCCCTATCTGGATCAATTCATTCACGGCCGCGCAACAGGCCCGATCGAAGCCGTCCGCTAGCCAAAATCTCTCTGACCCCTTTTTCTTTCTAAAAATATCCCGGGGGGAGAATGCAAATCCGAAGGGTTTGCATTTGGGGGGCAGAGCCCCCCGCCCCGGCGACGCGGCGCAGCCGCGGCGCAAAGCCTCAAGGAGCCCCCCATGCTGTTACGCCTCGCCAATCTGTCGTTGCTTGTGCTCTTTCCCGTCGCATGGTGCGCGCCCCTGATGAAATCGGGCCTCTTGCCGCTCTTCACATTGAGTGAAATCTCGCTCCTTTCGGGGCTTCAGTCGCTTTGGAGCACAGATAAGGGCCTCGCTTTGATCGTCGCGCTCTTCGCCCTCGTTCTGCCCTATCTCAAGACCCTCGGCCTCGCCCTCTTGCAGTTTGGCCTGCTAACGCCCGCCGTCCTGCCCACGCTCACACATCTGGGCCGGTTCGCCATGGCTGACGTCTTTCTGGTCGCGCTTTACATCACCCTCGCCAAAGGAATCGGCGTTGGTCGCCTTGAGACAGCTTGGGGGCTTTACCTGTTCACAGCCTGCAGTCTGGCCTCCCTTGCGCTCAGTTTACGCACGAAACAATCGCTGGACACGCCCCTGATTGTCGCAAAAGCCCGCGATAAATAGAGCTCAAACAGTCTATTTCACGCCAAACACACCAAAAACCTTGTTTTTTCGTCCAATTTTTTGGAAAACTGTCGGCAGTATTTCGCTCATATGAGTTTTCGAGTTCCGGGGGGGATTCATGGTTACCTTCATGCATGGCCTGCGCGTCATCGCCTATCTGCTGCACCGATTGGCCTTCGCAACAGTTGTTATGGCTGCGGTTTTTGCTCTGACATATACAAGTCTGAGTGCCCTCGGTGTCGTGCCTTGGCTCGAAATACCTCTGAGCCTTGCAGGGCAACCGATTGTAAACGCAGGCATATGGGCGCAATCGAGCCTGACAGGCCTCGCCCTGCTGCTGGTTTTCTTTTTGCCCTCCAACAAACGCATCCTCGCGCTTGAAACCTCGCACCGTTCCTTTCAGCTCGGAATGCAGGATGTCGCCCGCGCCTATCACTATGCCCATACGGCGGACCGCGCCAATGCCTTCAAGCTGAGCTCGGAGTTTGATTCTGTGCGCGAGCGCCTCGTTTATCTGCGCAACCACCCCGATCTTGGCGCACTTGAGCCTGAGGTTCTGGAGGCCGCCGCACAGATGAGCCATATCTCCAAAGAGCTCGCCCAGACCTACTCCGATGAGGCCCTCTCCCGCGCCCGCGACTTCCTGCGCCAGCGCCAGACCGAGGTGGACCAGTTCAACAGCCGCATCAGCTCCGCCAAGCTTGTCGCCACCGAGCTGAAGCACTGGCTGCATGAGGTCGAGCTGGAAGAAAGCGTCGCCGCCAGCCAGCTTGAGCGCCTGCGCGACGAGCTGCACGCGGTGCTCCCCGAGCTTGGCAAAATCTCCATGGTCGAGCTGGAAGCCGAGAGCGACATCGTCACCCGCCTGCCCCGCGCCGCCGAATAGCGGCCTGCACGCCCTTAAGCCTGAGATGCGGTCATGGTTGACGGCAGCGCAGCGCTCGGACATACCCGAAAAATGGCAAAGAAACTCCAATACGTCTGCACCGCCTGCGCCGCCTCCAGCCCCAAATGGGCGGGGCAATGCGACGCTTGCGGCGCATGGAATTCGATTGTGGAAGAAAAACCGCTCTCGGAAGGCTCAAGTTCCAAATCCATCGGCTCCAAACGGGGCGGGCAGGTCGCCCTGACCGATCTCTCAACCAATGAAGCCCCCCCGCCCCGCACCATCAGCGGCATGGACGAGCTTGACCGCGTGCTCGGCGGTGGGCTTGTGCCCTCCTCGGCGATCCTTGTCGGCGGCGATCCGGGGATCGGCAAATCCACCGTGCTCTTGCAAGCGGCTGCGCAATTTGCCTCCCAAGGCCTGAAAACCATCTATATTTCAGGCGAAGAGGCCTCCGCCCAAGTGCGGATGCGCGCACAGCGCCTTGGCCTCAAGGATGCCCCCGTGAAGCTTGGCGCCGAAACAAACCTGCGCGATATCCTGACCACGCTTGAGGCTGAAAAGCCCCAACTCGCCATTATTGATTCCATTCAAACCATGTGGGTCGACACTGTCGACAGCGCGCCCGGCTCCGTCTCACAAGTGCGCGCCGCCGCCCACGAGCTGACGAGCTTTGCCAAGCGTAAAGGCGTCTCCGTGATCCTCGTGGGCCATGTCACAAAAGACGGCCAGATTGCTGGCCCCCGTGTGGTCGAGCATATGGTCGATACAGTGCTCTATTTTGAGGGTGAGCGCGGCCACCAGTTCCGCATCCTGCGCGCCGTCAAAAACCGCTTTGGTCCGGCTGACGAAATCGGCGTGTTTGAGATGACAGGGGCTGGCCTGCAAGAGGTCAAAAACCCCTCGGCGCTGTTTCTATCGGAGCGCGGCGAGCCATCGCCCGGCTCGGTTGTTTTCTCAGGGATCGAAGGCACGCGCCCCGTTCTGGTCGAGTTTCAGGCGCTCGTCGCCCCCTCTCCCCATAGCCAGCCGCGCCGCACGGTCGTGGGATGGGACAGCTCCCGCCTCGCCATGATCCTCGCGGTGCTTGAGGCGCGCGTCGGCATTCCCTTTGCGGGGCTGGATGTTTACCTCAATGTCGCAGGCGGTATCAAAGTCACAGAGCCTGCCGCCGACCTTGCCGTCGCCGCCGCGCTGCTCTCGGCCCGCGAAGATGCCGCCCTGCCCAAAGACACCGTCGTGTTTGGCGAAATCAGCCTCTCAGGCGCGCTCAGGTCCGTATCCCAAACAGAAAACCGGTTAAAAGAAGCGCAAAAACTTGGATTTTCCACCGCGATCATGCCAAAGGGGGATAAGGCCCCGGCAACTTCGGGACTCACAGCCAAACGCTATGAGGATCTAACGGCCTTTGTTGGCGATATTTTCGGCGCAGGCTAAGACCCCGCGCAAGACAGAAAGAAGAGAGTGACTATGGAAGGTTTTACAATCATAGACGGCGCGGTCGCCCTGATCATCGTGGTCTCGGCCCTGCTCGCCTATTCGCGCGGCCTTGTGCGCGAGGGTCTCGCCATCGCGGGCTGGGTTCTCTCTGCCTTTCTGGCCTTTCTCTTCGCGCCGCAAGTGCAGCCTCTGGTCAAGGAGGTGCCCGTGGTTGGCAAGCTCATCTCCGACAGTTGCGAACTCTCCATGATCGCAGGCGCGGCCGCGATTTTCACGCTTGTTCTCGTGATTGCCGCACTCTTTACGCCCCTGTTTTCCTCGCTCATCCAGCGCTCGGCCCTTGGCGGGCTGGATCAGGGGCTTGGCTTCCTCTTTGGCGTGGCGCGGGGCATCCTGCTCGTAGCGATTGCGTTTTTTGTCTATGAAACGGTGGTGACAAGTCAGGACATCGCAGCGATTGATGACAGCCGCTCGGCACGGGTCTTTGGCAAAATGACAGGCGCAATCGAGGAGCGCGACCCCGAGCAAGCCTTGGGCTGGATCACCCAGCAATATGAAGAGCTGGTCTCGACCTGCGCCCAATAATACGCCCGAAGTCATCAAACTGTCGTATCCTTGGGTGACATAGCCGCGCGCGCGCCTTATGAAGGGGCAAATCTGTCCTCAGGATTCGGAGCTGCCCGCCGTGCCCAACTCTTCATCGCCGCTGACCTCTGCAAAACCGTTCTTCGCGCATCCCTTTGATGACGATAAACTAAAAGAAGAATGCGGGGTCTTCGGCGTCACCGGCGTGACAGACGCAGCCAACTTCGTCGCTCTGGGCCTTCATGCGCTCCAGCACCGCGGTCAGGAAGCTGGCGGCATCGTCTCCTACCATCCTGATCACGACTTCAACTCCGTGCGCCGCTTTGGCTATGTGCGCGACAATTTTACCAAACAATCCCTGATGGAAACCCTCCCGGGTTCGCTCTCGATCGGCCATGTGCGCTACTCGACGGCTGGCTCCAAAGGCGCTGCCATCCGCGATGTGCAGCCCTTCTTTGGCGAGTTCTCCATGGGCGGCGCGGCCATTGCCCACAATGGCAACATCACAAACGCCGACGCCCTGCGCCGCGAGCTGATCGAACGGGGCAGCATCTTCCAGTCAAGCTCTGACTCCGAGTGCATCATTCACCTGATGGCCCGCAGCTTGCAGCGCAACATCCCCGAGCGGATGGAAGACGCCCTGCGCCGCGTCGAAGGCGCGTTTTCGATTGTCGCCATGACCCGCACCAAGCTGATCGGCGTGCGCGATCCACTTGGCGTGCGCCCGCTCGTGCTCGGCCAGATCGGCGACGGCTGGGTGCTCAGCTCTGAAACCTGCGCGCTCGATATCATCGGCGCCACCTATGTGCGCGAGATAGAACCAGGCGAAATGGTCGTCATCACAGGCGATAAAGTCGAAAGCAGCTTCCCCTTCCGCCGCCAGAAGCCACGCTTCTGCATCTTTGAGCACGTCTATTTTTCTCGCCCCGACAGCATCATCGGCGGCCGCTCGGTCTATGAAACCCGCCGCCAGATCGGTGTTGAGCTGGCCCGCGAAGCCCCCGTGGAGGCTGATCTTGTCTGCCCCGTGCCGGATTCTGGCACACCAGCGGCCATCGGCTTTTCCCAAGAAAGCGGCATTCCCTACGCCATGGGCATCATCCGCAACCAATACATGGGCCGCACCTTTATCGAGCCGACCGAAAGCATCCGCAACATGGGCGTGCGCCTGAAGCTCAACGTCAACCGCGCTCTCATAGAGGGCAAGCGCGTCATTCTTGTGGATGACTCGGTGGTGCGCGGCACCACCAGCCGCAAAATCAAGGAGATGATCCTCGATGCCGGTGCCGCCGAAGTCCACTTTCGGATCGCCTCTCCGCCTACCGCTTGGCCCTGCTTTTATGGTGTCGACACCCCACAGCGCGAAAAGCTCCTCGCCGCGACCATGTCCGAAGAGGAAATGCGCGAGCACCTCGCCGTAAATAGCCTCAAATTCATCTCTCTTGACGGCCTCTACCGCGCCGTTGGCGAAGCCGAAGGTCGTAAAAAGAGCTGCCCGCAATATTGCGATGCCTGCTTCTCGGGCGAGTATCCCGTCGTGCCCACAGACATGGTCTCAAAAGGCTTCGAGATGAAAGCCGCCGAATAAAACTGCCTTAAGATCGCTACGAAAGCTACGGATATGACAGACAAAATCGCCCTCATCACCGGCGCGTCACGCGGCCTTGGCGCCGCCTTCGCCGAAGCCCTCTGCGTGACCCATCATATCGTCGCGGTCGGGCGCACCACAGGCGCTCTGGAAGAGCTGGACGACCGAATCAAAGCCAAGGGCGGCGAAGCCACACTCGCGCCGATGGATATCACCAACACCGATGCGATGGGCCAGCTCTGCCGCTCGATCTATGACCGCTGGGGCACGGTCGACATCTGGGCCCATACGGCGGCGCATACGGCTCCGCTCTCCCCCGCCGATCACATGGATATGAAAGGCTGGGAACGATCAGTCGCGATCAATCTCACAGCCACAGGCCTCCTGATCGGCTACGTCTCGCCCCTACTCACACCGACAAGTCAGGCGCTCTTCTTTGAAGACACGCATGGCGGCGAGAAATTCTTTGGCGCCTATGGCACAACCAAAACAGCCCAGATCGCCCTCGCGCGCAGCTGGCAGGCTGAAACCGTCAAAACAGGCCCCAAAGTCCACATCCTGAAGCCCAAGCCCTTGGCCACAGCCCTGCGTGCACGCTTCTTCCCGGGCGAAGACCGCGCGCCGCTCGCGCCCCCTGCCGCCGAAGCCAAACGCCTGCTCGCCACCCTTCAAAGCTAACACGCGCCCACGCCTCCCGCCGCGCACCTTCCCAACTTCCTCTTTCCAGAAATATCCCAGGGGGTGCGGGGGACTGGTCCCCCGCCTGTAACGCGGTGCGGGGGACTGGTCCCCCGCCTATAGCGAGGTGCGGGGGGCTGCCCCGCCGCACGCGCCCTCGGCGCAAAGCGTCGGGTGAGTGCCCTCACCACTGTCGCATAAACGACTCTATTACGCCCCCGTCTGCGCCCCCGTCCAAAGCCGTGCCTTGCCCTGTCGCCCCCCCTCCTTTATTCACATAAAAAACAGCACAGGCGGCCAAATGCGTATCCTTCTCACCAATGACGACGGCATCAATGCTCCGGGCCTCAAATCGCTCGAAAAAATCGCATGGGACCTCGCGGGCCCAAAGGGCGAGGTCTGGGTTGTCGCGCCTGCGTTTGAACAGTCGGGCGTCGGCCATTGCATCAGCTATACCCATCCGATGATGGTGCAAAAAATGGGCAAGCAGCGCTTTGCCGCCGAAGGCTCGCCCGCCGATTGTGTTCTGGCGGGGCTGCATGACATCCTGCCCGAGCGGCCCGATCTTGTCCTTTCAGGCGTCAACCGTGGCAACAACTCCGCTGAAAACGCGCTCTATTCAGGCACGCTGGGCGGCGCCATGGAAGCGGCCCTGCAAGGCCTGCCCGCCGTGGCGCTCTCGCAATATCTTGGCCCGGACAACTACGAGATCGACAATCCCTTTGAGGCCGCCGAGGTCCATGGCGCCGCACTTTTGCGCAAGCTCCTTGCCGCACAGCCCGAAGAGCAACAGGACTACCGCCTGTTTTACAACGTCAATTTCCCCCCCGTTCCCGCCGCTGGCGTCAAAGGCAGCCGCGTCGCCGTTCAAGGCTTCCGCCAAGGCGTCACCTTCGGGGTCGAGCCACATCTGTCGCCCTCGGGCCGCCGCTTCCTCTGGATCAAAGGCCATGACCAACGCGTGCCCGTCACGCCCGGCTCGGATGCGGATGTCAATCTTGAGGGCTATATCTCCGTCACCCCGATGCGCGCCGATCTGACGGCGCATGATATGCTGACCCAATTCGCGAACCTCAACACATGACAGAGCCTGCCGCAAACCTCCAAGAGCAGAAAATGCAGTTCATCTATGCGCTGCGCTCCAAAGGCGTGATTGATCAACGCGTGCTCGCGGCCATGGAACGGATGGATCGCGGCCACTTCGTGCGCGGCACCTTTGAAGAGCGCGCCTATGAGGATACCCCCTTGCCCATCGCCTGCGGCCAGACCATTTCCCAACCCTCGGTTGTGGGGCTGATGACACAAGCGCTGGAGGTCGGTCCGCGCGACAAGGTGCTCGAGGTCGGCACCGGCTCAGGCTATCAAGCCGCAATCCTGAGCTTGCTGGCGCGCCGCGTCTATACAATCGAGCGCCACAGACGCCTTGTGCGCGAAACCCAGGCGCTGTTCCAGCGCCTTGATCTGACCAATGTCACCGCCATGGCGGGCGACGGCAGCTTCGGGCTGCCCGATCAGGCCCCCTTTGATCGCATCATCGTGACCGCCGCTGCCGAAGATCCCCCCGGCCCGCTCTTGGCCCAGCTCAAAATCGGCGGTATCATGATTGTGCCCGTCGGGCAGTCTGATGCGGTGCAAAGCCTGATCAAGGTGAGCCGCAATGACGACGGGTTTGACTATGAAGAACTGCGCCCCGTGCGCTTTGTGCCCCTGCTGGAGGGGCTTGGAAAAGAAGCCTGAGGTCGACGCTTGAGGGCAAGACCGTGCAAGTAACAAAAGCTCTGGACACAAAGAGCAGGTGTGAGGATATCGAGATGACCAAAGGGTTAGGACTGAAACTACTGGCCGCAAGCACGGCTCTTGCCCTGTTGGCAGGATGTGATCGCCCGCTCGATTTTGACCTGCGCGGCAAGCTCGGCTCGGCCGCAGACACATCAGACGCCGCGCGCAATGCCACCGCCGCGCGCCCGAGCCCTGACAACCGAGGGATTATCTCCTACCCCAACTACCAAGTCGCCGTGGCCGAACGCGGCGATACGCTGGCCTCTCTGGCCGCGCGGATCGGTGCAGACCCGGCCGAACTGGCCCGCTACAATGGCATTCAAACAGGCGACAGCCTGCGCGTCGGCGAAATCATCGCGCTGCCAAATCGCGTCTCAGAGCCCTCGCCTGCGACGGGTGCGGCTGCCACTGGCCCGATCCAGCCCCCCGAAGTCGACATCACAGAGCTGGCCGAAGGCGCCATCGCGCGCGCACAGCCTGCCCCAGCGACACAGCCCGCAACACAGCCCGCCACCGCAACGCCGCCTGCCGCCGAAGCCGTCACGGCACAGCGCGGCATCGAGCCGATCCGCCACAAAGTCGTGCGCGGCGAAACCGCCTATACCGTGGCGCGGCTCTATAACACCTCGGTGCGCGCGCTGGCGGAGTGGAACGGTCTGGACAGCAGCTTTTCCATCCGCGAGGGTCAGTTCCTCCTGATCCCGACACCGCTCGCCGAAGCCCCCGCGGCGCTCAAAGCCGCAGCAGCCCAAACCGAGGAGGTTCCTAAGCCGGGCGCCGGCTCGCCAACGCCTGTGCCGCCTAGCGCTGTCACGCCTTTGCCAAAAGACGAGAGCCGCAGCGCCAGCGCCAGCGCCGCCGCCGAGCCCGCCGCAACGCCCGACCTTGGCAAAACCCAAACCGCAGCCGCCAGCCAAGGCAAATTTGCCTACCCCGTGCGCGGCAAGATCATCCGTGACTACGCCAAAGGCAAAAACGAAGGCATCGATATTGCGGCCCCCTCAGGCACCCCGATCGGAGCCGCCGAGGCGGGCACCGTTGCCGCCATCACATCCGACGCCGATCAGGTGCCGATCATTGTGGTCAAACACCCCGACAACCTGCTCACGGTCTATGCCAATGTGGGCAATATCGCTGTGAAAAAAGGCGATAGCGTCAGCCGCGGCCAGAAGCTTGCCACCGTGCGCGCAGGCGAGTCAGCCTATCTGCACTTTGAGGTGCGCAAAGGCTTTGAAAGCGTCGATCCGCTGCCCTATTTGCAGTGATTTCAAATTTTGCTTCGCAAAATCCGACCCCGCGAGGGGGCCAGCCCCCTCGCACTCCCCCGACGCACTTTGCAAGGCAAACCCGTAGACCGATAGCGTGCAAAGGCTGGGCTGGCACGCTTGGATATTTAAGGCAAAAAGAAAGGGTTAGCTGAGGCGGACGCCCTTACGACCCGCGAGATCGGTGACATATTGCCAAGCGACACGGCCCGAGCGGGCGCCACGGGTCGCTTGCCACTCAATCGCTTCGGCGCGCATCTCATCCTCATGAAAAGCGATTGCGAAATGCGCGCAATAGCCCCGGATCATCGCGAGATAGTCGTCTTGTGTGCAGGGGTGAAAGCCGAGCCAGAGGCCGAAGCGGTCGCTGAGGGAGACTTTTTCCTCGACCGCCTCGCCCGGATTGATCGCGCTTGAGCGTTCGTTTTCGATCATATCGCGTGGCATCAGGTGACGGCGGTTTGAGGTTGCGTAAAAGATCACGTTTTCGGGCCGCCCCTCGATCCCGCCGTCCAGAACCGCTTTGAGCGACTTGTAGTGCTCATCATCATGGCTGAACGACAGATCGTCGCAAAACAGCACAAACCGCGTCGCAGCGCCGCGCAGCTGCGCCAGAAGCCGCGTCACGCTGGGCAGGTCTTCGCGCTGCAGCTCGACAATCTTGAGCGGCAGCCCTTCTGTCAGGATCTGGGCATGGATCGCCTTGACGAGCGAGCTTTTGCCCATCCCCCGCGCACCCCAGAGGAGCGCGTTATTGGCGGGCAGCCCCTTGGCAAACTGGCGGGTGTTCTCCAGCAGGGTATTGCGCGAGCGCTCCACGCCGATCAGCAGCGACAGATCAACACGGCTGACCTCAGGCACGGGCTGAAGCCGATCCGGTTCCACCTGCCAGACAAAGGCGTCAGCGCTCGCAAAGTCAGGCGCGGCAGCAGACGGCGGGCTGATCCGCTCAAGCGCAGCGGCAATGCGGGCCAGCTCCTCACTCACGAGCTTTTGTCCACCATGCCGTCATCGTCTTCTTCTGAGGCTTTTTCTGCGGCCTCTTCTGCGGCCAGATCTTCGTCAAATTCGCGCATCAAGGGATCGTCAAACTCTTCTTCGTCGTCAAAATAGCCCTCTTCGCGCAGCTTGTCGTCGCGCTTTTTCTCAACACGGCCCACCAGCAGGATCGAGACTTCATAAAGGCCATAGACCACGGTGAACAGAATGAGCTGGGTCACCACATCAGGCGGGGTCACCAGCGCGGCCAAGAGCAAAATCCCCACCATCGCATATTTGCGCACCGCGCCAAGGCCCGCGGCGCTCACAAGCCCCGCCTTGCCCATCAGGGTCAAAAGCACAGGCAACTGGAAGCACATCCCGAAGGCAATGATGAATTTCAGAGTGATATCAAGGCTCTCGTTGACCTTCCCGAAAAAGGTGATTTTTACGCCCTCGCTCGTCTCGGGCACAACAGCGGCGGCGACGGGCAGGCTATCGACGGTGCGCGCCATCAGGTTGGCAAAGATCGAGCTGACGTCGGCAAAGCCAAGGAAAAACTGCATCGCCAGCGGCGTCACAACAAACTGTGCAAAGGACGCGCCGAGCAGGAACATGAGCGGCGAGGCTATGATAAAGGGCAAAAATGCCCCCTGCTCGTTCTTGTAAAGACCAGGCGCCACAAAGCGCCACATCTGAAAGGCAATCACTGGAAAGGCGAGCGCAAAACCAAACACCATAGAGATGCGAAACAGCGTGAAAAGATATTCTTGCGGCGAGGTATACTGAAGCGTTGGCGAGGGGTCGCCCAAATTGCGCAGAGTCTCCTCAATCGGGGCCAGAAGGAACTGAAGGATCGGCTCGGCAACGGTAAAGGCCAGAACAATCCCGACAATAAACGCCAGAACAGAGCGGATCAGCCGCGTGCGCAGCTCGGCCAGATGCTCGATCAGCGGCGCGCTGGAGGCGTCCATATCGTCGGGCGTGTCGGACTGGCTCATGCTTTATCTCCAGCAGGCTTCGCTTTGGCTTTGGTCTTGGGAGCGGGCTTTTTCGCGGCAGGTTTTGTGGCAGGTTTAGACGCCGTTTTCGCGGCAGGTTTGGCAGCCTGTTTGGCCGCTGGTTTCGCAACCGCCTTGGGCGCCGCTTTCGCGGCAGGCTTTTTCGCTGCCGTCTTGGCGGCGGGCTTTTTCGTCGTCGCGGCCTTTTTGGCGGCGGCTTTCTGTGCGGGTGCGGCTTTGGCGTTCTTGGAAGCCTCGCGCGCCGCATGGGCCTCGCGCACTTGCTTGGCGGTCTCGGCGGCCGAGGCGTTGGCCTCTTCCACCATGCGGTCCCGCTCGGCCTGACGCTTGGCGGCAAGCTTGCCTGTCTCGCTCTCAGGGTCCCATTTGGCGGCGTCTTTCACCGCGTCCTTGATCCCGTCGAGGCCCATTTTCGAGGGGTTGGCAATATCGCGCAGGCTTTTGGCCGTGTCACGCATCCCGCTTTCGTCGGCGGCATTGTTCATCGCGGTGGAAAACTCACGCGCCATGCCCTTCATTTTGCCGACAAATTCCCCCGCCCTGCGAAACAGCACAGGCAGGTCCTTGGGGCCAACGACGATCAGCGCGACGATGCCAACGACCAGAAGCTCGGTCCAGCCAAGATCAAACATAAAGCCTTACGCCTTGTCTTTGTCTTCGGCAGGCGTGACGTCCTTGGCCTCATCCGCCATCTGGCTTTCAAGCTCTTCGGTGCCGTCCTTGACGCCTTTTTTGAAGGCGGTGATGCCTTTGCCAACTTCGCCCATAAGCGACGAAATCTTGCCGCGGCCAAACAGCACGAGCACCACAACAGCGATGAGAAGAAGGCCGGGCAGGCCGATATTGTTGAGCATGTCTTTCTCCCTTGGTCGGCGCGCGCTTGGGCGCTGTGCCGTAACTTTGCCCACCTTATCTAAGCCCTATGCAGCAAAGTGAAAAGACGCAATAGCGCCGCGGCGGCTGAAAAATGCCTGCGTTAGCGCTGACAGCCGCCGCCATGGCGCTTGCGAGGCCCTCCAAAAGGGGCTAGCCAGTCTCCATGACACAAACAGCTTCACCCGTTAACAACCAAGAGAGCCACACCCGCGCCAAGCGCAATGTCTGGATTTTGGTTTTTGCCCAAGCGCTTCTCGGCTCGCAAATGCCGATGATTTTCACAGTCGGCGGCCTCGCAGGCCAAATGCTCACGACCAACCTCTGTTTTGCCACCCTGCCGATCTCGATGATCGTGCTGGGCTCCATGCTCGCGGCAACGCCTCTGAGCGGGTTCATGCAGGCCTACGGGCGGCGCGCAGGCTTTATGCTCGGGGCTTTCGCAGGCGCGCTCGGCGCAGCGATCGCCGCCTTTGGTCTTTATCATGCCTCCTTCGGGCTGTATCTGCTCGGCAGCTTCATCACGGGCATTTATATGTCTGCGCAAGGGTTTTACCGCTTTGCCGCCGCCGATACCGCCTCTGATGCCTATCGCCCCAAAGCGATCTCTTATGTGATGGCCGGCGGGCTGCTTGCGGCCATTATCGGCCCGCAGCTTGGCAATTATTCCTCCCTCGCCTTCGGGGCCGTGCCCTTTGTCGGAACCTACCTTGCCGTGATGGCCGTCAATATCCTTGGCTCGATTCTGTTTCTGTTTCTGGACATCCCCAAACCGGCCGTGCCAGCCCATGATGCGCCGCGCGGGCGCTCGCGGGTTGACTTGCTCAAAACCCCTGTGGTGGCTGTGGCAATCATCTCGGCCATGGTCTCCTATGCGCTCATGAACCTTGTCATGACCTCGACCCCTCTGGCCGTTGTCGGATGTGGCGTCGGCGGCGAAACCGATATCCCCGCTTGGATCGAAGGGGTGGTGCCCGCAGGGTCACTGCGCGATCAGTTCCAGTTTATCGCAGGCTATGTTGTCACCGCGCACGTTCTGGCGATGTATGTGCCGAGCTTCTTCACGGGTCACCTGATTGCCCGCTTCGGGGCGGAAAAGATCGTCGCACTCGGGCTGTTTATTCTGGCAGCCGCGGGCGCTGTGGCGCTCATGGGCGTTGATCTGGAGCACTTCTTTGTGGCGCTCATCCTCTTGGGGGTCGGCTGGAACTTCGGCTTTATCGGCGCAACCACAATGCTGGCGGGCAGCCACGCCCCCCACGAGCGCGGCCGCGTGCAGGGTATGAACGACCTGATCGTCTTTGGCGGGGTCTTTGTGGCGTCATTGGCCTCGGGCGGGCTGATGAACTGCTCGGGCACATCGGCTCAGGCGGGCTGGGTCTCGGTCAATCTGGCGATGGCGCCGTTTCTGATGCTTGCAGGCGGCGCGCTGATCTGGCTGGTGTTGCGGCCCAAAGATTAGGCCTCGAATTTTCGCTTCGCGAAAATCCGACCAACTGGGGGCTTTGCCCCCAGACACAGTTGCAAGTGGGGGCTTTGCCCCCACACCCCCAGGATATTTTCAGAAAGAAAAAGACCTACCAGCGGTGGGTGAGAGCAAGCCGTGCGAGGCGGAGCTGGGCGCGGAACGGGGCCAGCTCAAGTGTTCCGTTCAGCACACGCTCTGGCTCGGTGCAGGCGAGTTTGAGCAGAGGCTCTGACTGCCAGCCCGCCAGAAGGGCGCGGCGCGCCAGCTTGGGGAGGGGCTGGTTGCGGGCTGTTTTGAGTTTTGCGAGCGCTTCAGAGGCGAGACGGATAATGGCGCCCTCCGAGACCTCAGGCAAAGGGTGGCGGTTTTGTGCGATCAGGGCGGGCACAGCTGTCAGCCACCCCGCCAGCGCCACCGCTTTGAGGCCCTCATCAAGCTTTGGCGTTGTTGTGGCGCCCGCCAGCCCGAGCGCTGCGCGCATCAAGGCGCCTGTGGTCGCGTGCAAATGCGCCCAAAGGGCGGCCTCATCGGCAAAAGCATCCGGATAGATATCCCACCGTCGCGCCTCAACCAGGCTTTGCAAGCCAAGCGCTTGATCAGGTGTGAGAAGTTCGGCGAGCGGCGTCACAACCTCGTGGCGGCGCACAGCCCCGCCTGCGGCGATCTCGCCCAAGGCGTCATGCCACCATTGCAAGCGCATCTCCGCGATCATCGCCTCTTTCGTCACCCAAGGCGCGCGCGCCACTTCGACATTGAAGGCATAGAGCACCAAAAGCTTTTCGCGCAAGCCAAGCGGCGCGGCCATGGCGGCGCGAAAGCGTGCGGGGTCGCCCTTGTGAACGATATCCGCACAGGCAGAAATACTGGCGGCGATATGATCTGTCTCTTGCGTGCTCATGTGCTTTGCAACAACTTCCAATTCACCGCGTCCAGCAGCGCTTCAAAACTGGCATCCACAATATTGGCCGAAACGCCAACCGTGCTCCAGCGCCGCCCCTGCCCGTCTTCACTGTCAATGATGACACGGGTCACGGCCTCTGTGCCGCCTTGGGTGATGCGCACCTTGAAGTCGACCAGCCGCATATCGGCAATCACCTCGCCATAGCGGCCCAAGTCTTTGGCCAGTGCCTTGGCGAGCGCATTCACAGGCCCGCGATCAGAGCCTGTCTCATCCATGCTTTCGCTCACCGAGAGGCGCTTTTCGCCGTCAACCTTGAGCACCACAACCGCTTCAGACAGCGAAACCGTCTGGTTGTATTTGTTCTTGCGCCGCTCGACGCTGACCCGGTAGCGCTTCACTTCAAAGAAGTCGGGCATCTGCCCGAGCGCACGCAGCGCCAGAAGCTCAAAACTCGCCTGAGCGCTATCGTAAGTATAGCCCTCGGCCTCGCGGGCCTTGATCTGATCAAGGATCAGCCCCAGCGCCGGATCGTCTTTTTTCACTTTGAGGCCAGCGTCTTCTAGGCGCTTCCTCAAGTTACTTTGGCCTGCCTGATTGGACATCGGAATGATGCGCGCATTGCCCACACTCTCGGGCGCAATGTGCTCATAGGTGCTTGGGTCTTTCAGAATGGCGCTGGCGTGCAGCCCCGCCTTATGGGCAAAAGCGCTTGCCCCCACATAGGCCGCCTGACGCATCGGCACGCGGTTGAGAATATCATCGAGCGTGCGGCTGATACGGCTCAGCCCTGACAGTGCCGCGTGGCTCACGCCCGTCTCATAGGCGCTGGCGTAGGGCTCTTTCAAAAGCAGCGTTGGAATGAGCGTCGTCAGGTTCGCATTGCCACAGCGCTCTCCAAGGCCATTGAGCGTCCCCTGCACCTGCCGCGCGCCCGCGTCAATCGCAGCCAAAGAGCAGGCCACGGCGTTTTCCGTGTCGTTGTGGGTGTGAATGCCGATCTTGTCGCCCGCGACCCCCGCTTGGATCACCGCGCGGGTGATCTGATAGACCTCATGGGGCAGCGTCCCGCCATTGGTGTCACACAGCACCCCCCAGCGCGCGCCCGCGTCAATTGCAGCCTTCAGGCAGGTAAGCGCATAGGCAGGGTTGGCCTTATAGCCGTCAAAGAAATGTTCGGCATCAAACAGCGCCTCACGGCCCTCGGCCACGACATAAGCAATAGAGGCGCGGATGTTCTCGACATTCTCCTCAAGGCTGATGCCGAGCGCCGTTTTGACATGAAAGTCATGGGTCTTGCCAACAAGGCAGACATGGTCTGTGCCCGCGTTCATCACCTCGGCGAGCACATCGTCGTTTTCCGCCGAGCGCCCTGCCCGCTTGGTCATGCCAAAGGCGGTAAAGCGCGCCCGCGTCTTGGGCGCTTCGTTGAAAAAGTCGCTGTCTGTCGGATTTGCGCCCGGCCAGCCGCCTTCGATATAATCGACCCCCAGCTCATCCAGCATCGCAGCTATGCGGTGCTTCTCAGGCGTGGAAAATTGCACGCCTTGGGTCTGCTGGCCGTCACGCAGCGTTGTGTCGTAGATGTAAAGACGCTCAGTCATGAGGTGCTCCTCGTCCGTGCTCTTGGCACGGACAGCCCCCGACCGCCCCCATGGGCGGGGGCTTCACCCCCACCCGCGGTCGGGGGCTGCCCTTTGTGGTGAAAAGCATCATAGCAGCCCCTCCAGCTTTGCGGCGTCAAAGCTTTCGCCTCTCAATACATCAACTCCAGCTTTGCTCATTCTGACTTCCAAGCCAGCCTCGATATACGCCGCTTTGAGCCTATCGACTTCACTGAAGTCCTTCGTTTTCATCGCTTCGTCTCGTGCAACTGCCAAATTGTCCGAAAGTGTCTGAAGCTCTGGAAACTGGGCTTTTACCACAATGTCTGAGAAGGTTTTCGAAGCACCAAGATTAACTCGCTCCCCTAACCCCAACAAAACCAATGAGGCCTTGAAGTTGGCTAAGTCACTATCCGTTTCGGCGCTTTTGAATAATTCATGCAAGCGTGCAATCGCCAGCGGTGTATTCAAATCATCGGAAATAGCGTCTATCACGCCTTGATCTGCGGCCCCATCTCCCAGACGTTTGTTAATCAGTCCATCGCTAGTAAGCGCAAGCGTCCACTTCCTCAGCGTCTTCTCCGCTTCCTCCCGCTTCTTCTCCGTCCAGTCCATCGGCTTACGATAATGCGTAGAGAGAAACACAAACCTGATCACTTCCCCCGGAACACCCTGCGCAAGCAAGTCGCGCACCGTGAAGAAGTTGCCCAAGCTCTTGGACATCTTCTTGCCCTCGACCTGCAACATCTCGTTGTGCATCCAAAAGCGCGCCATCTCGCTGGTTCCGTTGGCACAGCAGCTCTGGGCGATCTCGTCCTCATGGTGGGGAAACTGCAAATCAAGCCCACCACCATGAATATCAAAAGTCTCGCCAAGCAGAGCCTTCGCCATCGCCGAGCATTCAATATGCCAGCCAGGCCGTCCACGGCCCCAAGGGCTGTCCCACCCCGGCTGGTCCGCGCTTGAGGGCTTCCAAAGGACAAAATCCATCGGGTCTTCCTTATAGGGCGCAACTTCCACACGCGCCCCCGCGATCATATCGTCCACATCCCGCCCCGAGAGCGCGCCATACGCCTCATAAGAGCGCACCCGAAACAGCGCATGGCCCTCCGCCGCATAGGCATGGCCCTTCTCGATCAGCGTCTCGATCATCGCGATCATCTCGCCAATATAGCCCGTCGCGCGCGGCATATGATCAGGCTCAAGCGCGCCCACGGCGGCCATGTCCTCCAGATACCAAGCAATCGTCTCTTCGGTGATCTCGCCAATCGTGCGGCCCGTCTCGGCGGCCTTGGCGTTGATCTTGTCGTCAACGTCGGTGAAATTGCGCACATAAGTCACCTGCTCTTGCCCGTAAACATGGCGCAGCAGGCGATAGAGCGTATCAAACACAATCACAGGGCGCGCATTGCCGATATGGGCACGGTCATAAACCGTTGGCCCACAGACATACATCCGCACATCATCCGCTTTGAACGGGGTAAAGACCTCCTTCTTGCGGGTCTTGGTGTTGTATAGCTTGATCCCGGTCGTCTGGTTCGGTGTCATAGTCGGCCCTCATGCGCGCAACTGCGCTCTTCTGGCGGGCTTAACAACTTACACAATGAGATGGAATAAGAAGAACGGCCCGCCTGATCTCTCAGCAGGTGATGATGCAACAAATACTGCAAATCTCTCTTCTCATAAATCGAGCGATAGCCGATCCGCGCCCCCCTGCCAAGAAAAACCGCCCCCCGAGTTGACATTGAGCCGCAAAGCTTGGCCCATGGGCCAACTTGAGACTCACCCTAACAGCTGCGAGGCCCCTATGCGCTTGTCCAACACCATCACAACCATCACAGGCGGCGGCTCCGACGGCTGGGATCTGTTCGTGAAAGCGCGCAAGATGATCGCCGAGGGCCATCACATCACCGAGCTGACCATCGGCGAGCACGATATCAAAACCGACACCCGCATCCTTGAGGCCATGCACGCCGCCGCCCTCGGCGGCGCCACAGGCTATGCCATGGTCCCCGGCATCGAGGATTTGCGCCAAGCGGTCGCGACCCGCCTCACCACGCGCACGGGGGTGATCACCACACCTGACAATGTGCTGATCACAGCGGGCGGCCAAGCCGCGCTCTTTGCGGCCTTCCGCGCCGCGCTCGACGCAGGCGACACAGCCCTCTACATAAACCCCTATTACGCAACCTACCCCGGCACGATCCGCTCTGTCGGCGGCGTGCCACTGGCGGTCACAGCCGAGGCCGACAACGGTTTTCTGCCCACATTCGAGGCCCTTGATGTTGCGGCCGCAGGCTCGGGCGCAAAAGCCCTGCTGATCAACTCGCCCAACAACCCTACAGGCGCAGTCTATGACCGCGAAACGCTTGAGGCCATCGCCGCCGTGGCCATCAAACACGACCTCATCGTGATTTCCGATGAAGTCTATGACACACAGGTCTGGGAGGGCGAGCATATCTCGATCCGCGCCCTTGAGGGCATGGCAGAGCGCACATTGGTGGTCGGCTCCATGTCCAAAAGCCACGCCATGACAGGCTCGCGCGTCGGCTGGCTCGTCGGACCAGAGGCGGCCATGGGCCATGTGCTCAACCTTCTGACAAACACAAACTACGGCGTCGCAGGCTTCACCCAGCGCGCCGCCCTCTTCGCGCTGGGCCTTGGCGAGGACTTTGAGGCCGAGATCGGCGCCCCCTTCCAGCGCCGCCGCGCCCTCGCCCAAAAAGCGCTGGAGGGCCAGAACGCCATCCGCCTCTCAAAGCCCTCGGGGGCGATGTATCTCATGCTCGATATCCGCGCGACGGGCCTCTCGGGCGATGACTTCGCCGACAAGCTCCTGATGGAACGCGCCATTGCCGTGATGCCGGGCGAAAGCTTCGGCAGCGCCGCCGCAGGTCATGTGCGCATCGCCATGACCATTCCCGACGCGCCTTTTGAAGCCGCCATCAAAGAAATCGCGGCTTTTGGCGCCGCCCTCGCCTAAGCTCAGGCCATGAGCGCGCCGCACCCCCTCAAGATCGACTATGTCGAATTTGCCTCGCCCCGACTGGAAGCGACAGAAAGCTTCTTTGCCGAGGCTTTCGGCTGGAGCTTTGTGCCCTATGGCCCCGACTACCGCGATATTCAAAACGCAGGCACAGGCGGCGGCCTTGAGCGCGCCGCCCTGCGCGCCCCCCTGATTGTCCTCAAAACAGAGGATCTGGAAGCCGCGCTCGATAGAATACGCGCCGCAGGGGCCGAGATCACGGCCGAGATCTATGCCTTCCCGGGCGGGCGACGCTTTGAGTTCAAAGAACCGGGCGGAACGGCAATGGCCGTCTGGAGCGCCACATAACCCAGCCCTCAATCGTGCGCCGCACAGGTCTGCACAGATCAGACCTGGCCAGACCTGGCCCAAAAACGACAGAATGTCGCACTCAAGACAGAATCGCCTCTGCGAAAACGCCCTACTCAAGTCATAGACCTTGAAAGGCGCGCCATGCAGGCTCCGTTTTGCACTATCTCTCTTGTTGTTCGCACCATTGGTGCAGAGCGTGGCCGCGCGGCCCGTGGCGGCCCGTTTCGCGTTTGATCCTATCCTCAAACCCGCAACACCCCGTCCAAAGGACCGCTCCCATGACTGATCAAACACCCATCAAAACATCCGCCCGCTCTGGTGGCCGCAACGCCCGCCGCGCCGCCCGTGCCGCGCCGCTGGATGCCGCAACGCGCCCCATTCGCGCGGGTATGGAAGGTGGCCGCTACAAGCCCCTGACAGATGCCGATGTGCTCAAAATCCACGAGGCCGCCCTTGAGGCGCTCGAAACCATCGGCCTCTGCGATGCGCCCCCCTCTGGCGTCGAAATTCTCACAGGCGCAGGTGCAATCCTCGGCGCGGACGGGCGCATCCGCTTCCCCCGCGCCCTTGTCGAAGATATGCTCGCCAAAGCCGCCACCTCGATCACCCTCTTTGGCCGCGACCCCGCCCATGACCTCAAGCTTGAGGGCGCACGTGTCCACTACGGCACCGCAGGTGCCGCCGTGAATATGGTCGAACCCGACGGGCGCAGCTACCGCCACAGCACCGTGCAAGACCTGCACGACGCCGCGCGGATCGCCCATGAGCTTGACAATGTCCACTTCATCCAGCGCCCCATGGTCTGCCGCGACATCACCGACAACCGCGAGATGGACCTCAACACCATCTACGCCTGCTGCGCTGGCTCAACCAAACACATCGGAACCTCTTTCACAGAGCCATCCTTCGTGCCCGACGCGCTTGAGATGCTGCACATGATCGCAGGCGGCGAAAGCAACTGGCGCGCGCGCCCCTTCCTGAGCAACTCAAACTGCTTCGTCGTCCCGCCCATGAAATTCGCCACCGAAGCCTGCGAAGTCATGGAAGCCTGTATCAGAGGCGGTATGCCCGTGCTGCTCCTCTCCGCTGGCATGGCGGGGGCCACAGCGCCCAGCACCATCGCAGGCGCGATTGTCCAAGCCACAGCCGAATGCCTCGCCGGCATCGTCTATGTCAACGCCATCGCCCCCGGCCACCCGGCCATTTTCGGCACATGGCCCTTCGGCCTTGATCTGCGCACAGGCGCAATGACCGTTGGCTCAGGCGAGCAAGCGCTGCTTTCGGCAGGTTGCGCCCAGATGCACAAGTTCTACGGCCTCCCCGGCGGCGCCGCAGGCGGCGCAAGCGACAGCAAACTGCCTGATATGCAGGCAGGCTGGGAGCAGATGTGCTCCAACGTCATGACTGGCCTCGCAGGCTGCAACATGGTCTATGAGGCCGCAGGAATGCACGCCTCCCTGCTCGGCTTCTGCCATGAAAGCCTCATTCTCGCCGATGATCTCATAGGCCAGGCCCAGCGCTGCGTGCGCGGCATCGAAGTCGATGACACCACCCTCGCGCTGGATCAAATGCGCGAAGTCTGCCTCGGCGGCCCGGGCCACTACCTCGGCACAGACGGAACCCTCTCAAGGATGCAAACCGACCATGTCTACCCGACATTGGGCGACAGAACCTCGCCCAAGGAGTGGGTCGAAAAAGACAAGCCAGACCTCGTGGAAAAAGCCACCGCGCGCAAACACGAGATCCTGTCGCGCCGCGCCAGCTCTGCCTTTGACCCCGCCACAGACGCCGCCCTGCGCGCCCGTTTCAACATCCACCTAAGCGTCTAACCCTTTCTTTTTGCTAAAAATATCCCAGGGGGTGCGGGGGACTGGTCCCCCGCTTTTTCTGTGGTGCGGGGGACAGATCCCCCGCCTCTTTTGGCGCGTCTGGTGCGCAATCCCTACTCCCCCAGCATCCATGCGCCCTTAGGCCAGAAGGCATGATAAGCAAAGGCAAACATCACATCATGCGCCAGATCTTGCCCTGAAGCGTCCCGCACCCGCACCATGCCCACATCGCGCCCCGCCGCCAGCGTGGTGCTGTCCAAGGCCGAGGCCTTGCCCGCGCGCCAGCTGATCACAACCCCCGCCTCGCGCAGCTCTCCCGCCTCCGCCAGCCTGTCCATGGGCCAAGCCCGCTCCCCCACACGCACCACACGCATCAGAGGATGTATCCCATGCGGCGGGGTCTCACCCGAATAGAGAAACGGCCGCGCGGCGCTGTCATAGCCCACATAGGGGTTCTGCCCATAAGGCCGCCGATGCTCAGGCTCCGCCATAACAAGCCCCTCGGGGTTGCGCGCGCGAAAGCTCTCCCAGCTTTCCATCCAGCTTGGCAGCGTGCCAAGCTCAACCCCCGTCATCTCGCCAACAATGCCAAGGCCCGTCGCCTGCTGCCACCAGCTCTCGCTCTCACGGTCATACATCACCATATCAGAGGCGCGCAGCTTCCCCGTCACCCCAAGCGTGAGCACCTGCCCGCCCACGCGACGATCAAAGCTCACCGCCGAGTTACACAGCGGGCAAAACGTCACCGCAACAGGCACACCAGCAATCTCGTCATTCACAATTTCGTGCCACATGAGATAGCGCAGCGGATAGGCCCGCGCCTCGCCCGACAGCTCCAGCGCGATCACAGCCTCCCGCGCACCCAGCCCCGTCTTCGCCGCAACCGTCACAAACTCGGGATCACTGAGCGCAGGGATACCGTCCCTGCCAGGCCCCCCCGACATGATCTCAACCCAGTTTTCAACGCTCGTCTTTGAAAAGTCGGTCTTGGGCCACGCGTGCTTCCAAAAGCTCGGGTCCGCCGCCGCCGCCGCGCCCCAAAGCGCAAACACTGTAATATAAAGAAATCTCATAGCAGCCTCCCGATCTGTCACAGAAAGCTTGCGCGATGGGGCGGCTCTTGCCTAGCCGCCCCACGCAAAGGTGATCACCGCGTCATATCACTCGGTGACAGTCACGCTCTTCATATAATCAGGCGCCCCCAACACAGCGCCATTGCGCCCTGTGCCCAGCTTGATCTGATCCAGCACATCAAGCCCTTCCGTCACACGGCCCACAACGGTATATTGCCCGTTAAGCGAAGGATACTCGGTGAACATGATGAAAAACTGGCTGTTGGCCGAGTTCGGATTGGCCGAACGGGCCATCCCGACGACACCACGCTCATAAGGAATGTCGGAAAACTCCGCAGGCAGATCCGCGCGGTCCGAGCCGCCCGTTCCCGCCATGGCCATATTGCCACCCTCCATCTTGCCATTCACAACATCCCCCGTCTGCGCCATGAAGCCCTCAATCACGCGGTGAAACGCCACCCCGTCATATTGGCCTTCTGCCGCGAGCGCAGCAATCTGCTCCACGTGCTTGGGGGCAACATCCTCCAGCAAATCGATCAGGATCACGCCATTGGCCTCGCCCGCAACCTCGACTTTGAGGCCGGTGGCAAAGGCAGGGCTGGCGGCCAAAAACGCGGCCGCCACACTTACATAGCCAAACTTACGCATCGGCCGCCACTTTCACCGAGATCATCCGATCCGGATTCACCGGCGGCTCGCCACGCTCGATTTTGTCCACGTGCTCCATACCGCTCGTGACCTGGCCATAGACAGTGTATTGACCGTTGAGGAAATCATTGTCTTTAAAGTTGATGAAAAACTGGCTGTTGGCCGAGTTCGGATTGGCCGAGCGCGCCGCACCAATGCTGCCACGGGCGTGCGGGATGCGGCCAAATTCTGCAGGCAGATCAGGCAGATCAGAGCCACCCGTGCCCGCGCGGCCGGGGTTGTAATCAACTTCCATATTGGCGTGCTCCACATCGCCTGTCTGGGCCATAAAGCCGTCAATCACACGGTGAAACGCCACGTTGTCATATTTGCCAGCGCGCGCCAGCTCTTTCATGCGCTCACAATGCGCAGGCGCAATATCTGGCATCAGCTCGATGACAACCGTGCCATCCTTCAGCTCGATCAAGATTGTGTTTTCGGGGTCTTTATAGTCGGCCATCAGGCGCTCCTTACTGGATCTGGTCAAAATGATTGGAGAGATACCTAAGCTCCAAAGCGCCGCTCGGCAAGCCCGCCCGCGCCCAAAGACGATGCCACGACGATGCCACGCTTGACGCGCGCCGCCAATCGCGCGAAACCCCACTCCAAACAGGCATAAGACACAGCAAGGAGCACAGCATGGGCTGGATGACACTGGACGATCTCGATCTCAAGGGCAAACGCGTGCTCACACGGGTTGATATCAACGTCCCCGTCCAGAACGGCCTCGTCTCGGACGCCACCCGCATCGAGCGCATTGTGCCCACAGTCGAGACGATCCTTGCCAAAGGCGGCACGCCCTTGCTCGTGGCGCATTTCGGCCGCCCCAAAGGCAAATCCGTGCTCGATCTCAGCCTGCGGGTCGTGTTGCCCGCGCTCGAAAAAGCGCTGGGGCGCAAAGTGTCTTTCGTCGAGACGCTGGAGGCCGCCGAAAACCTCCCCGAAGAGGCCCGCGCCGCCGAAGTGATCCTGATCGAAAACATCCGCTTTCACGCGGGCGAAGAGGCCAATGACCCCGCCTTTGCGGCGCGCCTCGCAGGCCTCGCTGATGTCTATTGCAATGATGCCTTCTCCGCCGCCCACCGCGCCCATGCCTCCACAGAGGGTGTCGCGCGCCTCTTGCCTTCTTGCGCAGGCCGCCTCATGCAGGCCGAGCTGACAGCACTTGAAAGCGCCCTCGCCAAGCCCAAACGCCCCGTCGGCGCGGTTGTGGGCGGTGCTAAAGTCAGCACCAAGCTCGACCTTCTGTCAAACCTCGTGGAAAAACTCGATGTGCTGATCATCGGCGGCGGCATGGCCAATACCTTCCTTATGGCCGAAGGCGCCGCACTTGGCGCCTCTCTGGTCGAAGCCGATATGCTCGACACCGCCCGCGAGATCATGGAAAAAGCCAAAACCACAGGCTGCACGATCATTCTGCCACAAGACGGTGCCGTCGCGCGCGCCTTCAAAGCAGGCGCGCCCTTTGAAACGCTCCCGCTTGGCCCCGAAACACGGCTGGACAGCGACCAGATGGTCCTTGACGCAGGCACAGCCTCTACAGCCGCGATCCTGACCGCCTTTGAAAGCTTGAAAACCCTGATCTGGAACGGCCCCCTCGGTGCCTTTGAAATCGCCCCCTTTGACACCGCCACACTGGCCGCCGCCCAAAAAGCCGCCGCCCTCACCCGCAACGACGCGCTCGTCACAGTGGCCGGCGGCGGCGATACCGTCGCCGCCCTCAACGCCGCAGGCGTGGCGGATGATTTCAGCTATATCTCCACAGCCGGCGGCGCTTTTCTGGAATGGATGGAAGGCAAAACCCTCCCTGGCGTCGCCGCCCTCGGCGGTTAACCCCCGCCTTTTCTACCCCCCTTCCACTCAACACGCGCTTCCACGCCCCCTTTTTCGCACCCCTCCTTTTTCTTTCTAAAAATATCCCAGGGGGTGCGGGGGACTGGTCCCCCGCCTGTCCTGCGGTGCGGGGGACTGGTCCCCCGACTGATCTGTGGTGCGGGGCAAGGTGACCCGCCTGTCCTGCAGCGCGGGGCCCTGCTCCCCCACTTGCCCTAAAGCCTCACCCGCTCACGCCCTCACGCCCGCTCACAACCATCATACTCCCCGTCAGCCGTGCCACCTCCACAGCCTCCTCCCCCTCCAGCCCGTAAGCCACCGCCTCGGCAAAACAGACCGAGCGCCCCGCCTTCAGCACCCGCCCGTGAAAGCGAAACCGCGCCGCCTTGGCCACCCGCATCAGCGAGCTCTTCAACTCGATCGTCAAGACACCGGCCGCCTCAGGCATCACAGACAGCGCCGCAAACCCCGCCGCCGAATCCAGCACAGTCGTAATCGCCCCCGCGTGCAAAAACCCGTGCTGCTGGGTGAAATCTGCCGCAAAGGGCATCTCAAACACAACCTCCCCCGCGCCCACCGACACAATCTCGACGCCAAGCGTCGACATCATCGCCTGTCGCGCAAAGCTCGCACGCACCCGCGCCTCATAATCGCCATAGGTCTGCATCCAAGCCTCCACCAAACCATTTGTGGCAATAAGGACTCGCAACCACATGAAAGCCAACGAAAACCCCGCGTCACAGCTTCCATTTCCCCGCGCCCTGTGCCAAAGTCTATCCAGCCCGACAGAGGCCACACGACAAAAGCGCAACCGCGCAATGAGGCAGACAATGACATCCCGCAAAACGCCCGCCCTCGGGCCATTGGTATTTTTCGCAGTTGCTTTCAGTTTGACGCTTTATTTTACCTTCGCCGCCATTCAGGGCGACTACGGTCTCTTCCGCCATGCCGAAATCATGGCCGAGCAAAAAACCCTCGCCCGCGAGTTGGCCTCCCTAGAGGCCCGTGTCGCGCGGATGGAAAACCTCACCACCCGCCTCTCTGACGACTACCTCGATCTTGACCTCCTCTCCGAACGCGCCCGCGACATCCTCGGCTACGTGCGCGCCGACGAAATCGTCATCCGCTAGGCCAACTGCCGCGCAGCCCGCCGCCCCGAGCAACTCATCGCTCCAGCGCTAGATAGCCGCGCCTGCCCGTCTGACATCAACACGCGCCCAAGATCCGAGTGTTGCCCAATGTCATACCGCCTCCCCGCGCCCCAGAGCGCCGCGCCGCACGCGCGCCGTCTGCATTTGATCGCCGTTGATGTCGCACCTGCCAAGTCTCAGAAAAACTGCACCTGCCAGATCGGCCTTGCGTTGGCTGCGCCCGATAGCAACCTCACACCCCAAGAGGTCCTCATCGCCCCCCAGATCCTCCTTCCACACCTCCACTCCCAATTCAGCCTCAGCCTCGCCCCCACCCCAGATCCTCCAACCGCCGCCCGCCTTTCTTTTTGCCCGAAATATCCCGGGGGGTCTGGGGGGCTGGCCCCCCAGCTAAACTGCGGTCTGGGGGGCTGGCCCCTAGCTAAAGCCCGCCTGCCCACCTCACCCCGCCGTCTGGCAAAACGCCGCCCTCAATCCGCCTGCGTCAAAATAAATCTCGCCACGCAAGATAATTTCGTGTAACAAATGGTTTAACGCTAAACTATCTGTTTACGAAAGGGGCGTACGCCTATGGCCACCCGCAAAACCAAAGCCAAATCAAACACTTCGGCAGAAGAGCTGAAAGCCTATTACCACGATATGCTTCTGATCCGCCGATTCGAGGAAAAAGCAGGTCAGCTCTATGGCATGGGCCTGATTGGCGGCTTCTGCCATCTCTACATCGGCCAGGAGGCCGTTGTGGTCGGGCTTGAGGCCTCTGCCAAAGAGGGCGACAAGCGCCTCACCTCTTACCGCGATCACGGCCATATGCTCGCCTGCGGCATGGATCCAAACGGCGTTATGGCCGAGTTGACTGGCCGCGAGGGCGGCTATTCCAAGGGCAAAGGCGGCTCGATGCATATGTTCTCCGCCGAGAAGCACTTCTACGGCGGCCACGGCATTGTTGCGGCACAAGTGCCGCTCGGGGCGGGTCTTGCCTTTTCCGACCAGTATAAAGGCAATGACAACGTCACCTTTACCTACTTTGGCGACGGTGCCGCCAACCAAGGTCAGGTCTATGAAACCTTCAACATGGCCGCGCTTTGGAAGCTGCCTGTCGTGTTTGTGATCGAAAACAACCAATACGCCATGGGCACCTCCCAGCAGCGCTCGACCTCCTCCCCCGACATCCACACCCGCGGCGTCGCCTTTGGCATTCCCGGTGAGGCCGTTGACGGCATGGATGTTCTGGCCGTGAAAGACGCGGGCGAAAAGGCCGTCGCGCACTGCCGCGCTGGCAAAGGCCCCTATATTCTCGAGATGATGACCTATCGCTATCGCGGTCACTCCATGTCGGATCCCGCCAAATACCGCACCCGCGAAGAAGTCCAGAAAATCCGCGAGAAATCGGACTGTATCGAGCACATCCGCGAGATGCTGATCACAGGCAAACACGCCAGCGAGGATGAGCTCAAAGAGATCGACAAAGAGATCAAGGCCGTGGTCAACGCCTCTGCCGACTTCGCCAAAGAAAGCCCCGAGCCCGATTTGAGCGAGCTTTGGACCGATATTTACGCCGCCGAAATTCCACAAGACGCCTGAGGGAGACACATACAATGGCCATCGAAATTCTCATGCCCGCCCTCTCGCCCACCATGGAAGAGGGCACGCTCGCCAAATGGCTGGTGAAAGAAGGCGATACCGTCCAATCGGGCGATATTCTTGCCGAAATCGAAACCGACAAAGCCACGATGGAGTTTGAAGCCGTCGACGAAGGCGTCATCGGCAAACTCCTGATTGCCGAGGGCACAGAAGGCGTCAAAGTGAACACCCCGATCGCCCTCATTGGCGAAGAGGGCGAAGACATGAGCGCCGCGCCTGTGGCTGCGGCTGCGGCTGCGGCCCCCGCCGCCGAAGCGCCTGCCGCCCCTGCCGCTGCTGCACCCGTCGCTGCCAAAGCCGCCGCGCCTGAAGCTGCGCCTGTGGCCAATCTCGCGCCCGACTGGCCCGAAGGCACAGAACTCAAGCAGCAAACCGTCCGCGAAGCCCTGCGGGACGGGATGTCTGAAGAGATGCGCCGTGACGACACAGTGTTTTTGATGGGCGAAGAAGTCGCCGAATACCAAGGTGCTTACAAAATTTCCCAAGGGATGCTCGAAGAGTTCGGCCCCCGACGCGTCATAGATACGCCGATCACAGAGCACGGCTTTGCCGGGATCGGTGTCGGCGCAGCCTTTGGTGGCCTCAAGCCGATTGTCGAGTTCATGACGTTTAACTTCGCCATGCAAGCCATTGATCATATTATAAATTCTGCCGCCAAGACACTCTATATGTCCGGCGGTCAGATGGGCGCGCCTATGGTCTTCCGTGGCCCCAACGGCGCCGCCGCCCGCGTTGGTGCGCAGCACTCACAGGACTATGCCGCATGGTATGCGCAGATCCCGGGCCTCAAGGTCGTCATGCCCTACTCGGCCTCTGACTATAAAGGCCTCATGAAAACCGCGATCCGCGATCCCAACCCTGTGATCTTCCTTGAAAACGAGATCCTCTATGGCAAATCCTTTGATGTGCCGGTCATGGATGACTTCACAGTTCCGTTTGGCAAAGCCCGCATCTGGCGCGAAGGCACAGACGTCACAATCGTCTCCTTCGGCATCGGCATGACCTACGCGCTGGAAGCCGCCGAAAAGCTCGCCGAAGAGGGCATCTCAGCCGAAGTGATTGATCTGCGCACCCTGCGCCCGATTGATTATGACACAGTCATCGCCTCGGTGATGAAAACCAACCGCTGCGTCACCGTCGAAGAAGGCTGGCCTGTCGCCTCCATGGGCAACCACCTCGCCGCAACCATCATGACCCGCGCGTTTGATTATCTCGACGCGCCCGTCTTGAGCTGCACAGGCAAGGACGTTCCCATGCCCTATGCTGCCAATCTTGAAAAACACGCGCTGGTGACAACCGATGAGGTCGTCGCCACCGTCAAACAAGTCACCTACCGCTAAGGGAGCGCGATCATGCCAATAGAAATCCTCATGCCCGCCCTCTCTCCCACCATGGAAGAAGGCACGCTCGCCAAATGGCTCGTCAAAGAAGGCGATACCGTCGCCTCGGGCGATCTTCTCGCCGAGATTGAGACAGACAAAGCGACAATGGAGTTTGAAGCCGTCGACGAAGGCGTCATCGGCAAGCTCATGGTTGCTGAAGGCACAGAGGCCGTAAAGGTCAACACGGTCATAGCCGTTCTGCTCGAAGACGGCGAAAGCGCCTCGGATATGGGCGCAAGCCCTGCCCCCAAAGCCGCCGCCGCACCAGCCGCTCCAGCCGAGGCCACACCCGCACCCCAAGCCGCCGCCAGCGTGCCAGCCCCCGCCGCGCCTCAAAAAGACGGCACGCGCATCTTCGCCTCCCCCCTCGCGCGCCGGATCGCCGCTGACAAGGGCCTTGATCTGGCCACTGTCACAGGCTCAGGCCCCAAAGGCCGGATCGTGAAAGCCGATGTGATGGACGCACAGCCAAGTGCCGCGCCAGCGCCACAAGCCGCCGCGTCCGCCGCCGCCGCCGCGCCCGCCGCCATGCCCTCAAGCCCAAGCGCCGATATGGTCGCCCGCGCCTATGAGGGCCGCGAGTATGAAGAAATCAGCCTCAACGGGATGCGCAAGACCATTGCCGCCCGCCTCACCGAAGCCAAGCAAACCGTGCCGCACTTCTACCTGCGCCGCGACATCAAGCTTGATGCGCTTCTCAGCTTCCGCGCCCAGCTCAACACACAGCTTGAGGCCCGTGGCGTGAAACTCTCGGTCAACGACTTCATCATCAAGGCCACAGCCCTCGCGCTGCAAGCCGTGCCCACGGCCAATGCCGTCTGGGCGGGCGACCGTGTGCTTCAGATGAAAGCCTCAGATGTCGCCGTGGCCGTCGCCATCGAAGGCGGCCTCTTTACACCTGTCTTGCAAGACGCCGAGATGAAGTCGCTCTCTACGCTCTCCACCGAGATGAAAGACCTCGCCGCCCGCGCGCGCGACCGCAAGCTTGCGCCGCACGAATACCTTGGAGGCAGCTTCGCCATCTCCAATCTTGGGATGATGGGCATCGACAACTTCGACGCCATCGTCAATCCGCCCCACGCAGGCATTCTGGCCGTTGGCGCGGGTGTGAAAAAGCCCGTTGTGGGCGACGATGGTCAAGTCACAGTCGCGACAGTCATGTCCGTGACAATGTCGGTCGATCACCGCGTGATTGACGGCGCGCTTGGGGCCGAACTCCTCAAGCATATCGTCGACAACCTCGAAAATCCGATGGCAATGCTCGCCTAAGCGCAAAAGGGCCTCAAAGATTAACAAACGCCGCGCAAAGGTTCTCAGACCGTGCGCGGCGTTTACGTTTGGGCTTTTCGCAAAAACGCTGTTTTGGCGGTGCACACATGGTGCACGGGATGTGCACACATATCACCCCCCTAGAATCACCCAGCTCTGTCAAAAGTTAACGCAGCCCTACGCTGCGCCTTAACGGCACACGACCCCGCCTCAAAACAGCCCGACAAACCGCTCGGGCAGCTTGAACTGAAGCTCATATTGCGGACGGTCAAATTGATAAAAGCCGGTGTCGCCACGTGGCTCAAAACTCTCGATCATAACCTTCCGATAAGCGCGGGTGTCAAAGCCCTCCTGAAGCGCATAGCCCCCAATCCGCTCAAATGTCTCGCGGTCCTCCCCGCGCGCATCCGCAAACCAATGCCCGCCAATCGAGGTCCGTTTTTTGCCCAGCCCGATCTCTTCGGTGACTGCATTGCGACGGTCCATCGCGCGGCTGTATTCGGCAAAGTCGCAATATTTGAGATGAAAGAGGTAAAGCCCCTCAGGCGAATTGATCTGGTCATACTGGGTATAATGCCCGCCACGGGCGATTTTGACCCCCGTCGAGAGGATACAGGGCTTGGAGTAATAGGGCGCAAGCCTGACATAAGAGCGCGGCCCGAGGACATTGTTTTCAATCGGTTTTTCCTCAAGATCAATCCTGTGGATGACCTCAAGCCCAAGCGGTGTGATGACTTGGCGCAGCTTTTGCTTTCTGAGCCAGTCTGGCAGGCGTCCAAGATCGGGATCAAGCACCACAAGCTCGTCCACATCCCCCACGATCACGTGGTCATAATAGGCGTTCAGCCCCTGCACGATGTTGTTGAGAAGCCGCCAGCGCTTCATATCAAAGTTTTTGTGGTGGTATCCGGGAATGCCGATAATGTTGCAGCCCTTGGCCATTTCAGCAACTTCGGGCGTATGGCCATGGTTGACGATATAGCAGTTTTCCCGCCCCAGCATCTCGCCGTAATAGGCCAGCCAAATCTTCAGATAAAAAAGGTCGTCGCGCAGCATGGTTACGGCTGCGATATTATGGGAATTCGTGTCACTCATTACTCTGCTCGCTCTGTTTTTGGGCGTCTTCTTCAGACTATCCGCTGGCGCAGAAAATGAGAATCAATTTTTTGAGCGCGAGGCATATTCCACAAGCTTTGCCACGAGCAGCAGCCAAGGCGCGCCATGCATCAAAAGATCAAAGATATCAACAGGAGCGCTGAGCGCGCCCGCAGCGAGAAGCTTCAGCTTCTCCCAGATGTGAGGCTCGGGAAAGAAGGGCGCCAGCCCCAATGTGAGGGCCAAAAGAAGCGAAATCGGCCATGAAATATGTTTCAAAGCCTTTCGCATCGTCTGATCCTTACAAGGAAGAAAGTGGCGCGGTTGACGGGGCTCGAACCCGCGACCCCCGGCGTGACAGGCCGGTACTCTAACCAACTGAGCTACAACCGCGCATCAGCAACGGGGCATCCTAACGTGTGCAGTGTGGCGCGGTTGACGGGGCTCGAACCCGCGACCCCCGGCGTGACAGGCCGGTACTCTAACCAACTGAGCTACAACCGCTCACTGCAACACTTCGGATGCTCCAAAGCGTGAGGGAGGTCATATGCGCACCCCCTCCCCGCGTCAAGCGTTCAAACCCCCTCTTTTCGCAAAAATTGTGCCTCACAGGTCACGGCCCGCAGCGTTTCACAGTTTCGCCTTATTTTGGCCGGTTGTTTGACGCAAAATTTTTTTGAAATTTATTTTCAAACTCTGCAAAAAGGAGGTTTTTATGCCAAAATCGCAAAAACCGCGCCCAAGCCCGAAACAAACCCGAAATCAGCCTCCCGCGAAGCCTCCAGTCATAACCGATTACGCCTCACTTTAAGATGACCTCTGGCCGCATTTGAGATAGCCTCAACGCATGAAAACGCCGCTTTCAACCCTGCGCAATATCGGCCCCGCCATGGAGCTTTCGCTCCAGAATGCGGGGGTTTCTTCGGTCGAGGCGTTTCAGACCATGGGCGCAGACGCTGCCTATGCGCGGCTTCTCGAAGCTGGCGCGCGGCCTCATTTTATCGTCTATTATGTGCTGCATATGGCCCTGCAAGGGCGGCCATGGAACGACTGTAAAGGCAAGGAAAAACAAGAGCTTCGCAAGCGTTTTGACGCTTTGAAAGCCACCGGACATGACAAGGGCCGCACTCGGCTTGAGGCGGCCCTTGATGCAATCGGGGTGGTGGAGAGGAAAGGCTAGTTTAGCCGACCAGCTCAAGACCCGAGAAGAAGAATGCGATTTCTTCTGCGGCTGTTTCTGGTGCGTCCGAGCCGTGAACCGAGTTCTCACCTATTGAAAGAGCAAACTCCTTACGGATCGTGCCTTCGGCGGCATCGGCAGGGTTTGTTGCGCCCATAACTTCACGGTTCTTGGCAATCGCATCTTCGCCTTCCAGAACCTGAACCACGATCGGTTCCGAAATCATAAATTCACAAAGCTCCCCAAAGAACGGACGCTCCGAGTGCACACCATAAAACTGCTGTGCTTGCGCCAGTGTCAGCTGGATGCGCTTTGATGCAACAATACGCAGGCCAGCGGCCTCGAATTTGGCCGCAATCTGGCCTGTAAGGTTACGCTTTGTTGCGTCTGGTTTGATGATTGAGAATGTGCGTTGAATGGCCATGTGCTTAAGGCTCCTATTGCTTTGCTAGGTGTTGATTTGGCGCTCTGCTATCACGCTGCATCCACTTTGAAAAGCGAATGTTAAACCCGCTCGAGCCGTCCGATCCAGAGCACGGCCAGAAGCCCCAACCCCGAGCTTGCGGCCATCAGCCCAAGGAGAACATATGCCCCAAGCGGGCCACCCGCGAGCGCACCTGTGAGCGCTGTTGCGCCTGCGCCGCCCAGAATGGTGATCGCGCCAGACAGCCCCGAGGCGCTCCCTGCCAGCCGTGGATTGACCGACATCACCCCTGCATTGGCGGCAGGCAAAGTCAGCCCGTTGCCCAGACCAACAAAGAGTGCCCCCGCAAACATCACCCAGAAATTCATAGCGCCAAGCGCCATGATACAAATAACAGCCAATGGCCCGAACGTCGCCGAGAGCCGCCCCCACAACATAAGCCTGAGCATCGAAACACGCCCCGACAGCCGCCCTGTCAGGAAATTTCCAAGCATGAAGCCTGCCGAGATCGAGCCAATGCCAATACCAAGCTGTGAGGGCGTCAGCCCGAAAAGCCCCTCGCCGACAAGGGCCGCCCCTCCGAGAAAAGCATAAAACCCGCCAACAGAACCAATAAGACAAAGGCAATAGGCCCAAAAAATATGGCTCCTAAAGAGTTCTGGATAAGAGCGGAACTGGGCCGTGAAGCTTGCAGACGGCGCAAGATTTGTCTCGGCCAGATCGCGCCATGACAGAGCCAGCATAAGCACGCCCATCAGCGCATAGGCCATAAAGTTGGATCGCCAACCAAATGTTTCGCCCAGAAAGCCGCCAAGCACAGGCCCCATCAAGGGTGCAAGCGCCATAGCGGTGCCGATCACTCCCAAGAGCCGCGCCGCTTCTTCGGGCGGTGCAATATCGCGCACAACAGCACGGCTCAGAACCATACCTGAAATCACCGCACCCTGTAGCATCCGAAACGCCAGAAAAAGCATGACATCATTTGCAAAATAACACCCCAGAGACGCGAGCGCGAAAACCGCCATTCCGACAAGGATAACAGGCCTTCGCCCATAGATATCCGACAAGGGACCAATGATCAGCTGAAGTCCGGAAGACACAACCATATATCCGCCCACCGCAACCGAGATAACAGCATAGCTTACGTCAAAACTTGCGGCCATCTGCGCCAGTGAGGGCAGGAACATATTGAGCGACAAGACAGAGAGCGCGGTCAGAAGAATGAGCGTGATCAGCTTGGGTCGGCGCGGGCCAGAGGCAGAGGGCATGGTTTGTTAACCTGTGTTCTAATGCACAAGCGTTACGCCCCTTTTGATCCTCTCACAAGCCTTGTGGTCATGCTGTTTCAGCACTGGCAAGGCGCGCGAAGCTCTGCTAAGCCGCCCAAATGCTCAAGCTTGAAAACATATCATACTCCGTCGCAGGCCGAAACCTTATCGAGGACGCCTCAGTCTCCATTCCGACAGGCCATAAAGTTGGCCTCGTGGGGCGCAACGGCACTGGCAAAACCACGCTGTTCCGCGTGATCCGAGGTGAAATGCCTCTGGATACAGGCTCCTTTAGTTTGCCCTCCCGTGCCCGCATTGGCGGCGTGGCCCAAGAAGTGCCAGGCAATGAGGTATCTTTGCTCAACACCGTGCTGGCCGCCGATAAGGAGCGCGCAGAGCTTCTTGCCGACACCAGCACCGATCCTGCTCGCATTGCAGAGGTCCAGACGCGCCTCGCCGATATTGACGCATGGAGCGCTGAAGCCCGCGCCTCGACGATCCTGCGTGGCCTTGGCTTTACAGCCGATGAGATGCACCAGCCCTGTTCTGCTTTTTCAGGCGGCTGGCGGATGCGCGTCGCATTGGCGGCGGTTCTCTTCTCTGAGCCAGACCTTTTGCTGCTCGATGAGCCGACGAACTATCTCGACCTTGAAGGCGCGCTTTGGCTTGAGAGCTATCTGGCGAAATATCCTCATACCGTCCTGATCGTCAGCCACGACCGTGGCCTGCTCAACCGAGCGGTTGGGGCAATCTTGCACTTGGAAGACAAAAAGCTCACGCTCTATCAAGGCAATTACGATACATTTGCCGAGACGCGCGCCGCACGTCTTGCTGTTGCCGCCTCCGAAAACCGCAAGATCGAAGCCCGCAAGGCCCATCTTCAAAGCTTTGTGGACCGTTTCCGCGCAAAGGCCTCAAAAGCCGTTCAGGCGCAATCGCGTATCAAGGCCATTGCCAAGCTCAAGCCGATCACAACCCCGGAGGAAGCGGCGCTCAAGCGCTTTACCTTCCCGTCGCCTGAAGAACTCTCTCCGCCCATTATCCGCGTTGAAGGCGGCTCGGTTGGCTATGATGGCAAGGCGATCCTCTCCCATCTTGATCTCAGGATAGATCAGGACGACCGCATCGCCCTTCTGGGGCGTAACGGCGAAGGCAAATCAACGCTCTCCAAGCTCCTGTCAGGTCGGTTGGCGCTTATGAAGGGGCAAATGGTCACCTCCTCAAAACTGCGCGTTGGCTTCTTTGCGCAGCATCAGGTCGATGAGCTCTTTATTGACGAAACCCCGATCGATCACATCCGCCGACTGCGCCCCTCCGAGACGCCTGCGCGCCTGCGTGCGCGGCTGGGGGGCTTCGGCATTGGTGCCGAACAAGCCGAAACGCTTGTTGGCAAGCTCTCGGGCGGACAAAAAGCACGGCTCTCGCTGATGCTGGCGACGATTGATGCCCCGCATCTGTTGATCCTTGATGAACCGACCAACCACCTTGATATCGAAAGCCGTGAAGCCCTTGTCGAGGCGCTCACAGCCTATACAGGCGCCGTGATCCTCGTCAGCCACGATATGCACCTCTTGAGCCTTGTTGCCGACCGTCTCTGGCTCGTCAAAGACGGAGCCGTGAAGCCCTATGACAGCGATCTGGAACATTATCGTGCTCTCCTGCTTGGCGCGCCTGAAAAAAAATCAGACAAAAAGGTTGAAGCGCAAAAAACGCCAAAGCCCAAACGCGCGCCGCGTTTGTCTGTTCTGGAGCTGCGCGCCGAAGTCCGCAAATGCGAAGAGCGCGTTGAAAAGCTTGAGCGAATGCGCGCCCGTATGGACGAGATGCTGGCCGATCCAACGCTTTACTCCGAGCGCAAACACGCCGTTCCCGAGCTTCAGCGCAAAGATGGCGAACTGAAAGTCGCGCTCAAACGTGCCGAAGCGCTCTGGGAGGGCGCACTCGCCAAGCTTGAGGCCGCAGAGGCATGATCACATCCGCCTTTGTCATCACCGCATTTGCAACGCTTTTTGTGATCATTGACCCGATCGCTCTCACCCCGATCTTCGCGACGATCACCCAAGGCATCCCAACGCCCGAGCGCCGCAGGATCGCGCTAAGAGCCTGTCTTGTTTCGTTCTTCATTCTCGCCGCGTTTTCCTTTTTTGGCGAAGCCTTGATGCATTTTATCGGTATATCCATGCCTGCCTTCCGCGTCGCAGGCGGCATTCTTCTGTTTCTGACAGCGCTTGAAATGCTGTTTGAACGGCGCACCAAGCGGCGTGAAGACCAAGCAAGCGATGAGCCTGATCCAAGTCACGATCCCTCGGTCTTTCCGCTGGCCGTGCCCCTGCTCGCAGGCCCTGGTGCGATTGCGTCCGTGATCCTATTGGCAGGTCAAGCCCCCGGACTCGCAGGCACATTTGCCGTCATCGGAATTGTCGCCGTGGTGCTCTTTGTGGTGTTTTTATCGCTTCAGGCTTCAGCCCTGCTCGAACGCGCCTTGGGCAAGACAGGTATTAATGTCGCAACACGCCTTCTGGGTATGCTCTTGGCGGCACTTGCGGTCCAATTTGTGCTTGATGGGCTGCGCGCCTTCGGTTTTGCGGGCGGTTGAGCAGTGGACCTCTGGACTGGCCTTCTTATCCTCGCGCTCGTTCTGGTGGCCCTCGTTGTCTGGCGCGTGTGGCCGAAGCGACAGCACATGACACCCCTTGGGCAAGAAATGCTGCGTTGGGTGATGGTGATTGCGATTGCGCTGGGCGTTTATAGCTTTGGTGACCGTCTCATATCTCCCTTTCGCAACACCCAAAGCGTTGACGCCTCCCTTGGCGTGATAGAATTACCGCGGGAAGCCAACGGGCATTACTATCTCACGGCACAGATCAACGGCGTTCAGATCCGCTTTGTCGTTGATACGGGAGCGACAGGTATAGTCCTGAGCCAATCAGATGCCACCCGCGCAGGCCTCAGCCCCGATCAGCTTGCGTATATTCATACCGCCAACACAGCCAACGGCACAGTCCGTATTGCGCCTGTGGTCCTTGAAACCTTTGATGTTGACGGGCTTCAGGACCAAAATCTGCGCGCCTATGTCAACGAGGGAGAGCTTGAAGGCTCTCTTCTCGGGATGAGCTACCTCAGACGATATGAGAAGATCATTATCACCCGTGACATACTTCGGCTTGAACGCTAAGGCTTTGCCATGACTGATACCGACAAACACACCCATAAATCGCATGGCCGCAAAACCCTGCGCCCCTCCTTCAAGCCACGCGCCTTGATGGAAGACGAACAGCTCGCAAACACATGGACGGCACAAGTTATCACGCTGTTTCCCGATAGTTTTCCGGGCGTCTTGGGCCAGAGCCTCACAGGCAAAGCGCTTAAAGACGGGCTTTGGCAGCTTGATGCGATCGACTTGCGCCCCTTCGGGATTGGCAAACACCGCAACGTAGACGACACGCCTGCGGGTGGCGGCGCGGGCATGGTCTTGCGCGCCGATGTGGTCAGCGCAGCTATTGAAGCGGCCAAGCAACGTGCCCAAGTGCCCCTGCCCCTGATCTATCTCAGCCCGCGCGGTAAGCCGTTCACCCAGTCGATGGCAAAGAGCCTTGCGGCGGGGAAAGGTGTGACGTTGTTGTGTGGTCGCTTTGAAGGCGTCGATGAGCGGGTTTTGGAGCACTATGGCGTCCTTGAGGTGTCTATGGGCGATTATGTCCTCACAGGTGGCGAAATCGCGGCCCAAGCGCTTCTGGACGCCTCTGTGCGCCTGATCCCGGGGGTGCTTGGCAATGCAGATAGTGCAGAAGAGGAAAGCCACTCCAATGGCCTCCTTGAACATCCCCAATATACCAAACCCGCCGAATGGCAGGGACGTCACATTCCCGATGTGCTGATGTCAGGCCACCATGGCGAAATTGCCAAATGGCGCCAAGAAATGTCGAAAGCCCTCACCAAAGCCCGCCGCCCTGATATGTGGCAAGCTGCTTTGGCCGCAAAAACGACAGATTAGCCTTGATCTAAAGACCTATCGCACCTAGAAGGCACGAGTTCGGAATCACTTTTGTGGCTCGGGGCTGTTTGTGCTTTGCGTTTTCTTCGGCGCGGCTTTTTACACAAGCAAGATGACAAGCAATGTTGGACTGACTCCGGCGGGCGCAATATGCGGACCCGACAGAAGACACGGAGCGACAGGACGCGAGAAAACTTCGTGGATAAACCGCGAGCAAAATTAGGAGATGGTCAATGGACCTTCTAAGAGAAATCGAAGCCGAGCAAATCGCTCAGCTCGGGAAAAAAATTCCTGACTTCAAAGCAGGCGACACTATCCGCGTTGGCTTTAAAGTGACAGAAGGCGCGCGCACACGTGTCCAGAACTACGAAGGCGTTTGCATCAGCCGTAAAAACGGCAAAGGCATTGACGGCTCGTTCACCGTGCGCAAAATCAGCTTCGGCGAAGGTGTAGAGCGGGTTTTCCCACTCCACTCAACCAACATCGACGAGATCACAGTTGTGCGTCGCGGTCGTGTGCGTCGTGCCAAGCTCTACTATCTGCGGACACGTCGCGGCAAATCAGCCCGCATCGTCGAAGATACCAACTACAAGCCACGCGCAGAAGCGTAAGCGGGAGAGAGACCATGAAAAAAGATATCCACCCCGATTACCACTTCGTCGACGTCAAAATGACAGACGGCACGATCCTCAAGATGCGCTCCACATGGGGCAAGGAAGGCGATACGCTTTCCCTTGATATCGACCCGACAGTTCACCCAGCATGGACAGGCGGCAACTCGCGCCTTCTCGACGCTGGCGGACGCGTATCGAAGTTCAAAAAGAAATACGAAGGCCTCGGCTTCTAATCAGCCCCCAGGTCACAAAAACAAACGCCGCTCCTCTCGGGGCGGCGTTTTGCTTTGGAGGCTATTTTTGAAAATGCGGTGCCCCCATGATGCATCCGAGACGGGAAGCAAAGCTGTTCTGAACCCTCCACAAGTCGCGGGATTGTCCGAGTTCAAAGTGATGGCAGCCACAGGGCTAGCTGAGGAAAGGCAATCAGCAACACCACCAAAAACAAAGAACAGAAAATATATGGGAAGGCAGAGGTGTATATCTCTCGCATTGTCGTCCCCGGCGGGGACACCCCCTTCATCACGAACAATAGCAACCCGAAGGGTGGCGTTGTAAAACTGATCTCAAGAGAGAGAAGCATGATCAACGCAAACCAGATCGGATCAAATCCGAGCGTCTGGGCCAGCGGGAAAAAGATCGGCACAGTGAGCAGCATAATCGAGATCTGCTCCATGAACATCCCGAGTAGCAAGAGCACAGCAAACATCACCAGCAGCATGGCAAGGGGCGCTAGATCAAAGCTGGTGGCCCAGCTGACCAGCCCACGAGAGGCCCCCGAAAAGGCGAGAAGCTGACTGAAGGTTGCCGAGCCAAACACGATAAGATAGGCCATCAACGTTACCCGCAAAGCCCCGATGACAGACTTTTTCATTGCCTCCCACGTGAGACAACGAAACAGCGCCGCAAGGACAAGCACGCCCAAAACGCCAAAGGCCGCGGCTTCTGATGGGGTCACAACCCCCTGTATCATAAGAACAATGATAATGATCATCACGCTCACCATTGGGATTACCTCCCTGAGGAGCAGTCCGATTTTGGTGGCCAAGGAAAGATCTTCGACTTCATACGCAGGCGCAGCCGTCGGGTCGATCTTGGTCTGAATCCAGATCGTCGCAATATAAAATCCGGCCAGCACAAGGCCCGGGATCACACCCGCAAGGAGGAGCGCCGCCACATCAATCTGTGCCAGCGTCGCCAGAAGCACAGCCAAAGCAGAGGGTGGAATGATAATCGCAAGACCGCCCGTGCCGAGGATCGGGCCAATGCTCATATGGGATTTGTAGCCACGACGGCTCATCTCAGGGACCATAAGAGAGCCCAGAAGGGCCGTTGAGCCCATGGAGGAGCCAGACAGGGTTGAAAACGCTGTGCCTCCCAAAACCGTGACATAGCTTAGGCGACCTGGCAGACGGCCCAGCAGTTTATCAATCGCGGTAAACATCCGCCCGCCAAGTCCCGTATGGAAAAATATTTCTCCCATAAGCAGAAACAACGGGATCGGCATCAGTGCATATTTTGTCAGCGAGCCAAGGCCGTTGTTCAACAACTGGGTGATGCCCCGCTCTCCGCCCATAAAGATCCATGCGCCGATGATATTGGCCGCCAGAAAGGCCAGAGCAATCGGCATACCAACAGCCATCAGAAGCATGATTGTGCCCAATAGCAGGGCAAGTGCCTCAAACCATTCCATTATTCGTGTATCCCTGCTTCACCGCTGTGCATCAGCTCTGAGCCAAATACGAAGCGTGAAAATTCGATGGCCATCAGGCCAAATGAGAGCGGAAAAGCAATTGTGAGCAACCAGCGCGGAAAATAATAGGCGCGGGTGTCAAAATCACCTCGTTCAAGATTGGTCAAAACCAGCTCTATGCCTTTCCAAGTGAGAATAGCGCAAACCACAACGCAGGCCAAAGCGACAGCGCGGCTCAGTAATTGACGCGGCCCTTCCGACAACGCCGCCGTGAGCAGTTCGATATGAACGTGCCCTTTCTCACGCACAAGCCAGGGCGCACCCAACATGGTCATGTAGAGAAGGCCATATTCAGCCGAAGTGAAAAGCCATGCAAAAGGCTGAAGCCCAAAATTACGCATCACGACAGAGGCGATCACAGATAGCATAATCCAGACCAGCGTCAGGCCCGAAATAGTGGCCATTCCGTAGAGCAGCGTTTTATATGTGGTGTTGATCATGGCTCTTCTTTCAAGAAAACGCAGGCCCACCGCTAAGCGGCAGGCCTGCAAAAGCACTTATTTTGCTGCGTCAAGATCGTAGAACAGCTCAATCAAGCGATCATAGTTTCCGGTGCCGCCTGGCTGTCCGGCCATAACCTCTTTCATACGCTCCCACGTTTTCTCACGGGCCGCACCAAGGTAGTTGGCTTTGGCTTCACCTTGAAGCGAGATCACCTTCATGCCAGCCGCATCAAGCGCGGCAAAGTCTTCGTCCCGCTTGGCGCGCAAGGCTTCAACACTGTCTTTCTCATGCTGGATCGCGACATCCTGAAGGATTTTCTTGGCTTCATCAGACAGGGAGTTCCACTTTTCGTTGTTCACAATCACGCCGAGATCTGTCGAGAAGAAGCAAGGCTCGATGCGGTAGTTCAGGAATTCGTTCCACTTGAGATCAATCAAGCCAATCTGCGTCCAGCCTGTTGCGTCTACAACACCACGCTGGAGGGCGGAGTAAACTTCGCCTGTTGGCAAATCGATGACCTGCGCGCCAAGGTAGTTGGTGAAGAAGGCGTTATAAACGTTGTTGCCGCGCAGCTTGAGGCCGTCGACTTCAAGATTGCCAGCTGCATCAAACTTAGGCTCTTCACGTGTCCAGAGATTGTAGCACACACCACTGTCAAACCAGCCCAAATACTTCAGGCCCATTTTCTCTTGGTGGATCTGGTCAATAAGAGCAATGCCGCCATTGGCGCGCGTTTCAACTGCTGTCAGATTGGATGCCACCATGGCGTCTTTCTCTGGCAGAGCACCGCCATAAAACGAGCCAGGCGTATAGACCATATCAACGATCCCGTCGCGCACAGCATCAGGCTGTTGGAACATACCAATGGCTTCTGGCCCGCCGCGCACATCAATCTGGATGACGCCAGCGCCCGCTTCATTCACCTTATCAACAAAGCTCAAAAAGCTCTTGGTATAAATCAGAGTTTCAGGAAAGGCGTGAACCGCAGAGATTGTCTCTTCGGCTTTGAGCGTGCCCGCGACGAGCGTTGCCCCCGCAAGGAGGCTCCCCAGTAGTTTCATCTTCATCGTTTCTTTCTCCACTGTTTTGAGGCTTGCGCCCCCGTTTCCCGCGCTGATGGCGGTTTTCAATCCGCTCCGCTGGGCCAGGCCCAAGCGGTGGTTTGATGTCGAATGTTTTTGAACGCGGCAATGGCAACGCCATGATTGCGTGTAAGATCGATGTCGTCCCAACCGTTGATCAGTTTCAGCGCCCAACTGTCATCAAGCGCGAACTGCGCACCAATAGAGCCGAGCAGAAGACTCCGCGCGCCAATATCAATCACGATGTCTTGAGAGCGGCCCCCAAGCTTGTCAGCCAGCATCTCACAGCTTGCCTCGTCAATCTGAGCGGGCAACAGCCCGTTGTTCACAGCATTTGCAGCAAAAATATCGCCAAAACTTGGCGCAACCACTGCTCGGATGCCCGCATCAATAAGCGCATAGACCGCCGCCTCGCGCGAAGATCCGCTGCCAAAATTGCGACCTGCCACCAACACACTGGTTGCGTCATGCGCATTAAGCGGGAAATCAGCCTTCAAATCACCCGCTTCGTCTCGTCGCAGATCGTGCAATAGATAGGGGCCATAACCTTGCGCCCGCGGCACTGACATAAAACGCGCAGGGATCAATTGGTCAGTGTCTATATTGGCCTGCGGCAGGCTCACCGCCCTGCCCCTATGCGTGCTCCACCCTGCCATCAGATCTGCCCCTCAAGAAGTTTGCGCACATCAGTCAGCGTTCCCGTTATCGCAGCCGCGGCCACCATTGCAGGGCTCATCAGATGCGTGCGCGCACCGCGGCCTTGGCGGCCTTTGAAGTTGCGATTGGTTGAGGACGCACAGCGTTTTCCCTCGCCAACAAGATCACCATTCATCCCGACGCACATCGAACATCCAGAGGCGACCCAATCAAGGCCAGCCTCAGTGAATATCTGGTCAAGCCCTTCAGCCTCCGCCTGAGCTTTGACTTGCGCCGAACCCGGAGACACGAGACCAGGTATTTTTGCTTTGCGCCCCCTAAGAACCTGTGCCGCTGCGCGCAAGTCTTCGATCCGCCCATTGGTGCAAGAGCCGATAAACACCTGATCGACAACCGTGCCTTCAAGCGTCTGACCAGCCTTGAGCCCCATATACTCAAGCGCAGCACGGGCCGCTTCTGCTTTGGCAGGCGGCACATCAGACGCCTCAGGCAATGAGGCCGTTATTGGCAGCGCCTGTTCCGGACTTGTGCCCCAAGTTACAGTGGGCGCAATTTCGGAGGCATCCAGAGCCACCTCACGGTCAAACGCGGCGCCTTCGTCACCGGACAGCCCGCGCCAATCTGCGCAGGCGGTTTCCCAAGCCGCACCTTTTGGGGCAAAGCGGCGATCCTTGATATATGCGAAAGTTGTCTCATCAGGCGCGATGAGACCAAAGCGCGCACCGCCTTCTATCGATAGGTTGCACAGCGTCATACGGCCTTCCATCGAAAGACCTCTGATCGCAGCGCCCGCGTATTCCACTGCATGGCCCTGCGCCCCGTCGGTCCCAAGCTTTGCAATCCATGCCAAAGCAATATCTTTGGCCGAGACGCCTGGCCTCAAAGCCCCTTCGACGGTAATCCTCATGGATTTTGGCTTGCGCTGCCAGACCGTCTGGGTCGCAAGCACATGGGCGACTTCGGTCGCGCCAATGCCGAAGGCAAGAGCACCAAATGCACCATGGGTTGAGGTATGACTATCCCCACAATTGAGCAGCAATCCAGGCAGGGTCAGGCCCTCTTCTGGGCCGACCACATGAACGATACCTTGCCTTGGATCATCCAGATCATAGAGACGAATATTGTTTTCAGCCGCGTTCTCACGCAGCGTATTTATCATGCGTGATATCTCTGGATCAGCAATTTTTGAGCGCCCGCGTGTGGGCGCATAATGGTCGACGACAGCAAAGGTCAGATCAGGCTCAGCGACAGGCAACCGGCGTTCTTTGATTTTGGCAAAAGCATGATGCGAGCCTTCATGAACCAAATGACGGTCAACCCAAAGCAGCGAAACGCCATCTTCTCGCTGCACGACTTCGTGTGCAGCCCAAAGCTTGTCCAGCATGGTTTGCGGGATCGACATCACGTGCCTCCCTCATCCTGACCAATGGCAGGCTCCCAATGGCGCGTAGAGCCGTGGCCAACACGCGAGAGCGGCATTTCAAGCCGGAACATATCAGGCCGGTAAAGCCCCGCTAGATACTCGACACCAGCGCCATTCACATCCCGCACAACACGGCGCAAAGACAACAACGCAGAACCAACTTCGACCTCAAGCGCCTCGGCAACTTCAGGGCCAGCCAGAGTTGCGCTGACGGATTGGTGTGCTTCCTTTATCTTCACACCACTGCGCTCCAACAGCTGAAACAGTGGCGTCGTGGCTAGATCGTTCTCTGAATAATTCTGCGCAATCTGGGCTGGAACATAGGTCGTCAAATGAGAAAACGGAACATCCCCCGCAAACCTGACCCGCGTTGCTATCTGAACCTTTGTGTCCCGCTCAAATCCCATTGCAGAAGAAACAAAATCAGGGGCAGCGCTATACGAAAAAGACAATAGCCGCGCTGTCGTTTTTTGACCCATCTCGACAAGCTGCGGCATCAGAGTATTGAAATTCATCGCGGCGCGCTGGCCTGCTGCGGGGCGCGCCCGAACTCTTGTGCCACTGCCAGCACGGCGCTCAATCAGACCGCCTTGCGCCAGTGCTTCAAGCGCTCTACGCACTGTCACGCGGCTGACACCAAAGGCTTCCGCAAGCTTTTGCTCACCCGGCAATGTCTCGCCATCTCGCAAGTCGCCAGCAGTGATCTGGTCCCGCAAAGATAGGTAAACGCGACGCGCCTTGACCCCTTCTGGCAATATCTGAACAGCTTCAGCCCGCATCCATGATTCCCCAATTCTGCGTGGGTGAGCGTAGATGTGTTCCTTCCAAAAGCAAGGATTAGTATTCAAAATATCCAAAAAAAAATTCTGGCAAGATACAATATATGTATTACAGGTAATACAAATTATACGAAGGAGACAGCGATGCCTGTAGTTGAGCTGCACGTTTTGGAAGGCTATAATCCAGAAGAAAAACAACGCCTTGGCGAAGCCCTTACAGATGCCGTGCGATTCGTGGTTCCCGCATCGCCAGAGCTTGTCACAGTCATGATCCATGACATACCAACTGAAAATTATTATCGCGGTCGCATCCAGCGCGTTCCAGCGGCGGCGCGGCCCGACCCGACGGTGATCGTCAAAAATTACCTCACAGCCATGGAAGCGCGTGATCTGGCAAAAGCTAACGCAGTGTTGGGTGAAGGTTTCACAATGACCTTCCCAGGCACCGAACCGATGACGACACTTGACGAGCTGATCGCTTGGTCCAAGCCACGCTACAAGTTTGTCACCAAAACCTACGAAGGTTTTGATGCAATGCAGAGCGCAGGAGATGCCTCCGTTGTCTATTGCCGCGGCACGTTGCAAGGCGAATACCATGATGACAGCTCTTTTGAAGGCATCCGCTTTGTTGACCGGTTTGAAGTGATTGATGGAAAGATCACCAAGCAGGATGTTTGGAACGATATGGCCGAAGTGAGGGCAACGACATGAGCGAGATTGACCCCATAACGCTGTCTGTGCTTGCAGGCAGGATGGAACAAATTGCCGATGAAATGGACGCAACATTGTTTCGCGCGGCCTTCAACCCGATTATCGCCGAGGCGCATGACGCCAGCCACGGGCTATATCATGCAGTGTCTGGTGACACTCTGGTGCAAGGCAAATCAGGATTGCCGATTTTCGTTGGCGTGATGTCCTTCGCAGTCAAAGCCGTGATTGAGAAGGCCGCCAAGGATGGCGATTTGGAAGATGGTGACATTTACATCTTCAACGATGCCCATATCGGCGGCACACACTTGTCAGATATGCGCCTCGTGCGCCCATATTACCGGGAGGGTAAGCTCTTCTGTTATCTCGCCTCTGTCGGTCACTGGCATGATTTGGGTGGCGCAGTTCCAGGCAATTATAACCCTGCGGCCACGGATGTTTTCCAAGAAGCGTTCAACCTGCCGCCCGTAAAGCTCGCACACGCAGGCAAGCTCAATCAGGACATTATTGACATTCTGCTGCGCAACACCCGCCTGCCACAATCGGCGATGGGCGATCTGAATGGCCAACTTGGCGCGCTCGATCTTGGTGTGAAGCGGATGGACGAGCTGCTGGATGAATACGGCGGCGATACAATCACAGCAGCACTTGAAGCTCTGGGCCACCGTGCTGAGGCGCTCATGCGCTCAGAACTTACCGATCTACCAGATGGTCGCTGGGAAGCTGAGGATTACCTCGATAACGACGGGATCAGTGATGAGCCCCTCAAGATCAAAATCGCACTCGAAATCAACGGGGACACCATGCGCCTTGATTTCACAGGCTCGGCCCCGCAATGCGCTGGCCCAGTCAACATTGCTCTGCCCACAACTGTGGCAACAGCCTATGTGGCGGTCAAACATATTTTCCCCGCCCTGCCCGCAAACGCCGGGGTCATGCGCCCTATTGAAGTGATCGTGCCAGAAGGCAGCCTTTTGGCGGCCAAGTTCCCCGCCCCGACGGGCGGCTACACGGAAACGATCTTGCGCATGATCGACGTGGTGTTTTCAGCCTTTGCACAGGCAGCGCCCGAACGGGTCGTGGCCAACGCCTATGGCACAATCAACGCGCTCTCCATTGCAGGCAAGCGCAAGAACGGCCAGCCTTGGGTCATGTTCTCCTTTTATGGCGGCGGGCACGGTGGCTCTATCGAGACGGACGGTCTAAACCACGGCAACGCGCCAATCTCGACCGCCACAATCCCACCATTGGAAATTCTGGAAGCCGCCTACCCTGTCATGTTCAGAACATGGGCGCTGCGCCCAGACAGCGCAGGCGCAGGCGCACACCGCGGCGGCATCGGCGCAATATATGAAATTGAAGTGCTTGAGGAAAACGGTGCAGAGGCTTTCCTCTTCGGAGAGCGTGGCCGCTTTGCCCCTAAGGGGATCGCAGGCGGCAATGACGCCGCACTAAATGCGTTTGAATACGAACAGGATGACGGCTGGCACAGCCCGCCGTTGGCCTCGAAAATGCGAGGGATACAGCTAAAAGCAGGTCAGGCCGTGCGCCTACAAACGCCGGGTGGCGGAGGCTATGGGAAGGCGGGTGAGCGCAACCATACAGCCATCGCACGCGACGTCGCACGCGGATTGGTGAGCGAAGCCGCGGCGGATGCCGCCTACGGAACAGACTGGCGGGAGAGCAGAACATGAGCGGTCTTATGATTGGGGTCGACGTTGGTGGCACATTTACAGATGTTTTTGTTCTCAACGAAGCCCAAGGCACGGCCAGCGTGGCCAAAGTTCCCACCACACGGCCAGATCAATCGGATGGGTTTCTGGACGGAATCGGGCGTGAAGTCAGTGATCTTTCCGAAATTGCAGTCGTTGTTCACGGCACGACAGCAGGGACCAACGCGCTGCTGGAGCGCAAAGGCGCAAAAACAGGTGTGATCTGCACCCAAGGCCTGCGCGATGTGCTCGAAATGCGTCGCCGAGATCGTCCCCGCACATGGGGTCTTCGCGGGGATTTCGAGCCCGTGGTAGACCGCAGCAACCGCCTTGAAGTGCCTGAACGCACGCTGGCGGACGGCACAGTGCGCACCCCCGTTGATCTTGATGCTGTGCGCGCCGCAGCCAAAACCCTGCACGCCAATGGCTGCGAAGGGGTCGCGATCCTATTTGCCAATTCCTATGCCAACACCGCAAACGAAGATGCGGCAGTCGCTGTGCTCCGCGAGGTTTGGCACAATGAGCACGTCTCGGCATCCTCCGAGATATTGCCTGAGATCCGCGAGTTTGAACGGTTTTCGACCACGGCCCTCAATGCGTATCTTCAGCCCGAGGTGTCCGGCTATCTAGGCCGTTTGGAAAATGCGCTTAAAGCTGGTGGCTTTGATGGCGAGTTCATGATCGTGCAATCAAACGGCGGAGTTATGGCTGTCGATACGGCCTGCCGTCTGCCTGTTCGCACGGCCCTGTCGGGGCCGGCTGCGGGTGTGATTGCGGCGGCCTATATTGCCCAGTCCGCAGGCTTTGAAAATGTCATCACGGGCGACATGGGCGGTACCAGTTTTGACGTATCCTTGATTTCAGACGGGCACTCCATGCTTTCGCCTCAGACCTCGATTGATTTTGGCATGGTCGTGCGCAACCCTATGATCGAGATCACCACGATTGGCGCAGGCGGTGGCTCCATCGCTTGGGTCGACAAGGGCGGCTTGCTCAACATCGGCCCCGAGAGTGCAGGTAGCAACCCTGGGCCTGTCGCCTACGGTCTTGGCAACACCCGCCCGACAGTAACAGATGCCAATGTTGTTTTGGGACGCATTGACCCTGACAATCCGATTGGCGGCAAGCTTGAACGCCTTGATGTCGACGCCGCTGCCCACGCGATTGATGAGCACGTGGGCCGCCCCTTGGGCCTCACGACACTCGAAGCTGCCGAGGCAGTCTTAAGAGTTGCAAACAGCCGTATGGCTGGCGCAATCCGCCTTGTCAGTATCGAGCGCGGATTTGATCCGAAGAATTTTGCCTTTATGCCTTTTGGCGGCGGTGGCGCGCTTCATTCGGGCGCAATGCTGGCTGAAGTTGGCATCGCACGGGCCATTGTCCCGCGCTATCCGGGGGTGACCTCTGCAATGGGCTGCGTCATTGCAGATATGCGGCAGGATTTTGTACAAACCATTAACTCACTCGTCGCGACGCTGGATGAGGCCACATTGGGCGATTTCATGCAAACACACGCAGATCAAGGCATGGCGTTACTTGATGCCGCGCGCACAAACTTCGAAGCTCGCGAACTAAGCTTTGAGCTCGATATGGCCTACGTCGGACAAACACATACTGTTTCTGTTCCCCTCACGGTGAAGACCGACGGGCACAGTGTAACAGCCCCGACACGGGCCGAGATCGAAAAGGCTTTTGATGCGACATATACAGCAACCTATGGCAGGCTGTTGCAAAACGGCGTGCGACGTATCCTCAACCTGCGCAGCGCTGTGACGGGTAAACGTCCCAAATTCGACCTCAGCACCCTAGCACCATCAGAGGGAGGAAGCGCCAAAGCGATAGGGAAGCGCCAAGTGCATTTTGGTGACACGTGGCATGACACCGCAATATATGATCGCCTTGCCTTGCCCGTGGGAACCATAATCACAGGCCCCGCAATCCTGACACAGCCTGATACCACAGTGCTGATTGAGCCTCACTTGCAAGGCCGCGTTGACCGCTTCGGCAATACAATAATCGAACCTTTGGAGGAGCGATCATGAGTGATCCAAGCACATGGGACCTTTCGCGCACCGCACTGCTGACGATTGATCTGCAAAATGACTTTCTCCATCCCGAAGGCGCCTACGGGCGCGCCGGCCAAAGTGCTGCAAGCATAACCGCCCTCCCCGATCGTATCGCGCCTCTGGCTCGAGCTCTTCAAGCCAAGGGTGGCCGTTATTTCTCTGCGCAGTTCACGCTGGTCCCCGATAAAGACGGCGAACCTCTTATCGCCCCGCATCTGAAAGAGCTTCGCCCTTTCCTCAGTAAGGGTGATTTTGCCCCTGGATGTTTCGGGCACACACTTGTGGACAGTCTTCAGCCCGCAGATTTTGTGATCGAAAAAGTGGCATATTCAGCGTTTTACCAAACGCGGCTAGAATATCTGATGCGTGCCACAGCCATTGATCATCTTATTGTCGGTGGGATCGTCACAAATGGAGGCGTAGCCTCAACCCTGCGTGATGCACATCTGCGCAACATCGACACCATTATGCTAACAGACGGCTGCGCCGCATTCAAAGCCGAGGTGCATGACGCCACACTTCTTTCGCTTGGTACGGTCACCAAGCAAATGAGCTGCGCCAAAGCGCTGGCCTTGATCGAGGGCACATCATGAGCCTCAAGACACGCCTTCAGAACAAAGAAATCATGGTCACCCCAGGCGTATATGACGGGCTGACAGCCTCGCTTGCAGAAGCCGCAGGCTTTGAGGCGCTTTACCTGAGCGGAGCCGCGGTGGCCTATACGCGTCTGGGGCGGCCCGATATCGGGCTAACAACCGCCTCCGAGATGGCCGATACTATGACGTTGATTGCAGATCGCAGCTCGCTGCCTGTGATCATTGATGCCGATACAGGCTTTGGCAACGCTCTCAACGCGCAACGCACCATGCGGCTTTATGAACGAGCAGGCGCATCCGCGCTGCAAATGGAAGACCAGACCTACCCGAAACGCTGTGGCCATCTGGCTGACAAATCTCTGATCTCCGCTGAAGAAATGGTCGGCAAGATTGCGGCCATGGCCGACGCTCGCGCCTCTGAAGAAACGCTCATCATTGCGCGCACCGACGCCATTGCCGTCGAGGGCTTCACAGCTGCCGAAGATCGCGCCGAGGCCTATCTTGAAGCAGGGGCAGATGTGCTGTTCATCGAGGCCCCACAAGACCGCGCCCAGCTTGAACACATCGCAGAGCGCTTCTCCAAACGCATTCCGCTTCTGGCGAATATGGTCGAAGGCGGCGCAACGCCGATCACAGGCGCGGATGATCTGGAAGGCCTTGGCTTTTCGATCGTGATCTTTCCGGGTGGTATCGTGCGGGCGCTCGCACGCACGGCACAGGACTATTATCAAAGCCTTGCCAAACATGGCTCCAACAAACCCTTCGCCGAACAAATGTTTGACTTCAACGGCCTCAACACCGTGATCGGCACAGCTGAAATGCTCAAAAAAGGCGCACGTTATGACGGCTCCGACAGTTAAGACACCACCCGAGGCTTTTGATCTTGCTGTGGAAACCCTTATTATCGGGGCTGGTGCCTGTGGCCTGATTGCGGCACTTGCCGCAAACGAGGCTGGGCAAGAGGTTCTGGTGATCGAAGCCGATGCCGTTCCGTCAGGCTCCACGGCGCTCTCTGCCGGATTGATCCCCGCTGCGGGGACAACACTGCAAAAGGCAGCTGGTGTCAAAGATAGCGCCGCTCAGTTCGCCGCCGACATTCAGGCCAAGGCCCATCAAGAAAACAACCAGCATCTGGTTGATCTTTTGGCGCAAAATGCTGCGCCGGTGATAGACTGGTTAACAGAAACACACGGCCTCCCCTTCTCGCTCGTTGATGACTTTGACTACCCGGGTCACTCAAGCCGCCGTATGCACGGGCTCCCTACGCGTGCGGGCAGCGAACTGATTGACACATTACGAAGCGCCGCAGAGCGGGCAGGTATCGACATTATCTGCGAACGCCGTGCAGAGACGCTCTATTTCGCAGATGGATCGGTCCACGGGATTGCCGCTCAGCGCCCAGACGGCGGCATTGAGACGATTGGTTGCGATAAGTTGATCCTTGCCTGCAACGGCTTTGGCGGCAACCGGTCTCTGGTGTCAAAGCATATGCCCCAGATTGAAGACGGGCTTTGGTTTGGCCATGACGGCAACCGTGGGGAAGCTGTGCTTTGGGCAGATCAGATCGGCGCAGCAACCGAACATCTCGAGGCCTATCAAGGGCACGGAAACGTCGCCCATCCGCATGGCATTCTCATTACATGGGCGACGATCACAGAGGGCGGCGTTCAGGTCAACGCCGCGGGCGAGCGGTTCTGGAACGAAGCGCAAGGCTACTCCGAAGCCGCGCGCGCCGTTCTGTCCCAACCAGATGGCGAGGCTTATGCCATATTTGATGGTCGCATCGCCGCAATCGCGCGGCAATTTGAGGACTTCAAACGCGCCGAAGCACAAGGAGCCATCAAAAGCGCCGAAACACTCGAAGGCCTCGCCCATGCTCTTGGCCTGCCAGCTCTAGCTTTGTGCAATACAATTGCCGACATCCCACAAAACAGCTCCGACCGTTTTGGACGATCCTTCGGAGACACCGCTCTTTGCGCTCCCTTCTGCGGTGTGCGCGTCACGGGTGCGCTCTTTCACACACAGGGCGGACTGCGCGTTGACACTTCCGCTCGGGTGATGACAAAAGACGGCAGCTCCATCCCCAATTTATACGCGGGCGGAGGGGCCGCTTGCGGTGTCTCGGGCAGCTCAGACAGCGGTTACTTGTCAGGCAACGGCTTGCTTGCAGCAGCGGTCTTAGGCAGCATCGCAGGAAGCCATAAGTTCGAGAGACTGGCCGATATCACTTTGCACACAAAATAAAACCACTACCCTCGAAGTCTTATATATCTGTTGGGAACCTCACAACCATGCAGGCTGACCCGCAAAACAACAGCAGACCGCGTCGCTTACGAGAACAAGCTTTTGCCAAAATGCCAGACGCAAAGGTAATGTGGCAGAACACCAGTTCAGACGGAATGATTACATCTCATAGGCTCTGGGACCATCATGTTGTAGCTGTATTCAGCTCAAACCGGTGCCACACTATAACTCACAGCCCAACTCTCTGCTCTGATATCTAGACCTGCACCTAATACAATTAGGTCAGAAACCACCTCAAACAGAACGTCCAATTGTCAGAAAAGTGCAGTTTTATTTGACTCATGTTCCCCAGTTTGCCTAACCTGAAAAGCACAACCAGGGGATGCGTCATGAAGTTAAGTGGACGTCAGGTCATCAAAGCTGATGGAGAAACCGTTTGGACTGCACTGCTTGACCCAGATGTATTGAAAGCATCTGTGCCAGGATGCACAGAGATAAGTGGATCTGCCGAAGACGGATATGAGGCAACCGTTGTGCAGAAGGTTGGACCCGTCAAAGCCACTTTCAAGGGCAGTGTTGTGCTCAGCGACATGGTTGCACTCCAAAGCTTGACGCTTACCGGCGAGGGCAAGGGTGGCGCAGCAGGCTTTGCCAAGGGCACCGCAGATGTGCGCCTGGAACTGGTCGATGATACAACGATTTTACACTATGATGTGGAAGCTAAAGTCGGCGGTAAGCTGGCCCAATTGGGCAGCCGGATTATTGACGGTTTCGCCAAAAAAATGGCGGATCAATTCTTTGAAAATTTCTCAACTGCCGTAAGCGAACCTGACCCGTCAGATGATACGGAGGCTGAGGATCATGAGAGTGACCAAAGTGTTGGAGATACTCAGAAAAAAGGCTGGTTCAAACGGCTTAGGGGCTAAGACACTTTTATAAAAAGACTTAATGGGAGGAATCTGATGACGAAAGTAACAATGAGCGTGAATGGGGTGTCTGTTTCGCGTGATGTCGGAGGCAACACCCTGCTTTCCGCTTTTTTGCGCGAAGATCTGAGGCTGACCGGAACACATATTGGCTGCGACACATCACAATGTGGAGCTTGCTTGGTCCATGTAAACGGTCGGGCTGTTAAATCCTGCACGATGTTTGCCGCAGAAGCCGACGGCGCAGAGGTTTCAACAATTGAGGGTCAGGCCAATGAAGACGGATCGCTCAACGTTATTCAGCAAGCCTTTCAAGACCATCACGGCCTGCAATGTGGCTTTTGCACACCGGGGATGGTGATGACAACGGCAGCCTTGTTAAAGGAAAACCCCAAGCCCAGCGAAGCAGAAGTGCGTGCGTATCTTGAGGGCAATATCTGCCGCTGCACCGGCTATCACAATATCGTCAAAGCGGTTCTTGCTGCGTCTGGACAAGACGTTTCCAGCATCGCAGCCGAATAATAACTCTAGAGGGGGGATATATTATGCCCAAAGATGATGGAATTGGCGCAGCAACAGTGCGTCGCGAAGACGTCAGGTTTTTGACTGGCGCGGGACGTTATACAGACGATATTCAAGCTTCTGGTGAAGCAGTGGCCGTGTTTGCCCGTTCGAATGTGGCAAATGGGGTGATTAAAAACATTGATATCAGCCACGCGTCTACCATGCCTGGTGTTCTTGCAATTTTTACGGGTGATGACTTCACAGAAGTGGGTGGAAACCCTGCCGGTTGGCTCATCAACTCGCGAGACGGCACGCCAATGCACGAGCCAAAGCGCCCCGTTCTGGCGCACGGTAAAGTGCGCCACGTCGGAGATGCTTACGCTGCCGTTATTGCCGAAACCAAAGAGCAGGCAATGGATGCAATTGAAGCCATCGAGGCCGATATTGAAGAACTCCCTGCTGTCGTAAACATGAAAGAGGCTTTAAGCGCCACCACGTTTGTGCATGACGAAATCGGCACCAACCAGTGCTTTGACTGGGGCTGGATCGAAGACAACCGCGCGGCAACTGATGCCGCCATCAAGAGCGCGCATCATGTCACTCGACTCGAATTGGTGAACAACCGTCTGGTGCCAAACGCCATGGAGCCACGCAGTTCGCGCGCCGAATATCACCGGGGCAATGACGAGTATATCCTGCACACCACCAGCCAAAACCCGCATCTGACCCGCCTGCTTATTTCGGCGTTTGTTTTGGGCATTCCCGAAAACAAGCTCACCGTGATTGCGCCTGATGTTGGGGGAGGCTTTGGCTCAAAAATATATCACTACGGTGAAGAAGCCCTCGTCTTGGCGGCGGCCAAAAAACTGAACCGCCCCGTAACCTGGACAGCAGACCGGACGGAAGCCTTCCTCACTGATGCGCATGGAAGAGACCACGTAACAACAATTGAACTGGCGCTTGATAAGGACGGTCATTTTCTGGCGTTCCGAACAGAGACCTTGGCCAATGTCGGCGCTTATTTGTCGAACTTCTCGACAGCCACGCCAACGTTTTTGCATGGCACGCTCATGGCCGGCAACTACACAGTGCCTAACGTCTATGTAAACGTGAAAGCCGTCTTTACCAACACGGCACCAGTGGATGCATACCGAGGCGCAGGCCGGCCCGAGGCCACCTATTCTCTGGAACGGGTGATTGATATGGCTGCCCGTGAAATGGGCATGGATCCAATCGCTTTGCGCCGCAAAAACTTTATCAAACCAGACCAATACCCCTATGCTTCCGCAGCAGGTCTTGAGTATGACAGCGGCAATTACGACGCGTTAATGGACAAAATGGAGGCGGTCGGCGATCTTTCTGGCTTTGCGGCCCGTCGCAAAGCGTCTGAAGCCAAAGGGCTTTTGCGTGGATTGGGTGTAAATGCCTATATCGAGGCTTGTGGCATTGCGCCTTCAAATCTTGTGGGTGTCCTTGGATCACGCGTTGGTCTTTATGATGCAGCGACTGTGCGGGTGAACGCGACAGGCAATATTTCTGTCATGGTCGGGGCCCACAGCCACGGGCAAGGCCATGAAACCGCCTTCCCCCAAGTGGTTGCCGATATGCTGGGCATTGATGCCGCGAGCATTGATATCGTGCACGGCGATACGTCCAAAATTCCGTTCGGGATGGGCACCTATGGGTCGCGCTCTCTTGCGGTTTGTGGCTCGGCGGTTGTGCGCGCCACTGAAAAAGTCATCACCAAGGCCAAAAAGATTGCGGCTCATATGCTGGAAGCCACTGATAAAGACATCAGCTTTGAGGATGGGGTCTTTTCTGCCATCGGAACCAATAAGTCGGTGCCGTTCGGCGAGGTCGCCTTAAAAGCCTATATTCCGCATGACTTCCCCCTTGAGCAAATTGAACCCGGTCTGGAGGAAACCGCGTTTTATGACCCTGCCAACTTTACATACCCCTCAGGGGCCTATTGCTGTGAAGTCGAGCTTGACCCGGAAACAGGAAAGGTCCGTGTTGACCGTTTTGCCGCAGTGGATGACTTTGGCAATGTGATCAATCCGATGATTGTGACTGGACAAGTCCATGGCGGGCTTGGACAGGGTATTGGCCAGGCGCTGCTGGAAAACACCACCTACGATGAAGACGGTCAGCTGTTGAGTGCCTCCTATATGGATTACACCATGCCACGCGCGGACGATCTGCCATTTTTCAAGGTAGATCACAGTCAGGGCACACCCTGCACTCACAACCCTTTGGGCGTGAAAGGCTGTGGTGAGGCTGGCGCAATCGGCTCCCCGCCCACAGTCATCAACGCGGTGATCGATGCCATGCAGTCTGGCGGCAAAAACGTAACCCATATTGATATGCCTGTTACACCTCACCGGGTGTGGACGGCTATGCAAAACGCTTGAGAGGAAAAAGCAGATGTATGCATTTGACATAGAGCGCCCTGAAACACTTGCAGAGGCTGTCGCTGCCCTGACAGATGAGGCACAGGCCTTGAGCGGCGGGCAAACGCTGATCCCGACACTTAAGGCGCGGCTTGCAAGCCCTTCCAAGCTGGTTTCGCTCAGCGGGATTGCCGAACTGAAGGGCTTGTGCGCCTCAGACGGCGTTCTCACCATTGGCGGCGCAACCTGCCACGCCGACGTGGCCGCAGACGGGACATTTAAAGCCCTGTCGGATCTGGCCGCCCATATTGGCGACCCTGCCGTGCGGAACCGTGGCACACTCGGTGGATCAATCGCAAACAACGATCCAGCGGCTTGCTACCCTGCAGCCGCCTTGGGCACTGGCGCAACGATTGTCACAAACACGCGCGAAATTTCGGCAGACGATTTTTTCCAAGGAATGTTTGAAACGGCTTTGGACGAAGGCGAAATTGTGACTGCCGTAAAGTTCCCGATCCCCGAGAAGGCAAATTATCAAAAATTTGTTCAACCTGCCTCACGGTTTGCGCTGGTTGGGGTGTTTGTTGCCCAAACCAAAAGTGGTGTGCGCGTGGCCGTGACAGGGGCTTCAAACGAAGGGGTTTTCCGATGGAAAGAGGCGGAGGCTGCATTAACTGCTGATTTCTCTGCCCCCGCACTCGAAGGGCTGGCTCTCGCGGCGGATAACATGATCTCAGATTTGCACGGCTCTTCAGAGTATCGTGCGCATCTGGTCAAAGTCATGACGCAAAGGGCCGTCAAGGCGGCAGCGTAATAGCGTCATACTTAATAAAAGAGGCCTTGCCCGCTTGGCTGGGCCTCTTTTCATAATGTGCTGCCACCGCCCCCATGCGCCTCATATCGGCGGCGTTTGGTCGCGGCAGAGTGCTATGTCGCCCAGCTTAATGGGATCTGAACTCCGCTGCGATTGTTCCGAGGTGCAACGCCTACGCACGCGGATAACCAGTCGTATTCCTCATCAATGGAGACCGAATACCGACAGGTTAAAGAGGTCCTCGAAGCGCAAAAAAAAGCACACCCAATTCAACCAATCCCCTAACTCGACCAATCGTCTCATGTGATGTTAAGAAATTCTTGAATGGTGCGGGTGAAGGGACTCGAACCCCCACGCCATAGGCGCCAGAACCTAAATCTGGTGCGTCTACCAATTCCGCCACACCCGCAACAGGGCTGCGTATAGCCAAGGGCAAAACGATTTGCGAGTGGAAATTGCGCCTGTATGGCGAAAAAAACGCGACATTTACAGTTTCTTGCCGTATCTTTTCTAATAATTGAGGCAGTAAAAAACATACGGGTGCAAAATGAAGCCCTTTTTAGCAGAAGACTCTGCGCAGGCTCGGACTTTGTCCGACAGCACTGGCGTATTGATTGGCAGTACGGTCCTCACACAGGATGGCGCCTTGCCAGTGGAATTCCTGACAGAAGGTGATCGTATTATCACTCGGGATACAGGCATGGCAGCGCTTTGCCATATGGAGGTTATTGACCTTCTGTGCCCAATGGTGCGGGTCGAACGTAGCGCTCTGGAACGAAACAGCCCTGAACAGGCTGTCATCTTACCTGCGGATCAGAAACTGCTGCTGCGCAAGGCGCACAAGCACGTATCGGCCCGCGAAAAATCGGCTCTTATTCCTGTGAAACACCTGATAGACGGCAGGTCTTTTCACTATCTAGGCAATCAAAAAACGCGGCTGTTTCAGCTGGTTTTTGACGCGCCTCATATCATTTATGTGGACGGGTTAGAGCTGGCTTGCGAGCGCACTCTCTCCAAGCTCAGGCTTGTGGCTTAAACCTGCAACGCTTTAAAAACATCTGGCAATACTTCAGGTAAATCCTCTGCAATAAGCCCTGCCCCGTAAGCAAGTGCGCATTCAACGTGCAGCCACACGCCTGTTTTGGCCGCCTCAAACGGGGTAAAGCCGCGCGCCATTAACCCTGTTATAAACCCCGCCAATACGTCTCCCGCTCCGGCGGTGGCAAGCCAAGGCGCAGCACGCAGGCCAGCTGCGCTATGCAGGCTGCACTGCCCGTCTGGCGTCGCGATAAGCGTATCAACTCCCTTTAAGAGAACAATGCACCCTGCCCGCGCAGCCGCCTCTCGGACGCCATCTGCTCTAGAGCACTCAAGCGCACTCACTTTTCCCAAGATATCAGGAAAAATACGCCCGAATTCACCACTATGAGGCGTTAAAACACAGCTTTCGTGAAGCATTGCAAACAGGGACGCAGGCGCAGCCTCAAAGGCAGATAAGGCATCAGCATCCAATACTGTTGGACGATGGACCGCAAGCGCCTCAGGCAACAGGCGTCTGGCCCGCTCCAACCCCAAGGCGGGGCCAAGACAGAGGGCATTGATCCGACCATCTGTTAAAGTGTCACGCAAATCAGCCTGCGTCTCAACACCCGTCAGCATGATTGAGGTCAGCTGTGACGCCGCCTCACACTGCGCCTCATGAGGCACGCCCAACGTGACAAGCCCTGCCCCAATTCGTAAAGCACCTCTCGCAGCCAGCCGCGCCGCCCCTGTTTTGCCCGCCCCACCCGACACAATAAGCGCATGACCGTAAGTGAACTTATGATCTCTCTGCTTGCCCAGCTCAGCAATTCCGATGCTTTTCTGGGTGATTAATCTTGGAGTTCGGCTCATCAGGGGCTTCTTTCGTTGGCCTTCATCGGAGTGAAGATATGACAGCACAGGCGGATTCATAATCGCTTAAATTTACATCTAAACGCACAAAAAATAGGCACATATCGGTTGGACCCGCATATGACGCTCATCAGGCATCCTATTCGTTTGAGGCTTTCTGTGAAAAGTGTTTTCAAGCTGTGAACCGTGATTAAGGAGGCCGAGTGATGAAAAAAATCGAAGCCATTATCAAGCCCTTCAAGCTCGATGAAGTCAAAGAGGCGCTGCAAGATGTCGGCGTTCAGGGGCTTTCTGTGATCGAAGTCAAAGGCTTCGGGCGCCAGAAAGGCCACACAGAGCTTTACCGTGGCGCTGAATACGTCGTTGATTTCCTGCCTAAAGTGAAGCTCGAGATCGTTGTTGATGACGATCTGGTCGATCAAGCCGTCGAAGCTATCGTTGACGCCGCCAAAACAGACAAAATAGGGGATGGAAAAATATTCGTCTCCCCAGTCGAGCAAGCCATACGCATCCGGACCGGCGAAACCGGCCCAGAAGCGCTTTAATTTACTTTCTTACCGCAAACGAAAAGGACCAAGAGAATGAGCACACAAGACGTTCTCAAGACGCTAAAGGACGAAAACGTTGCCTATGTCGACATCAGATTCACCGACATTCGCGGCAAACTTCAGCACGTAACTGTCGATGTTGATCTGGTTGATGAAGACTTCCTCGAAGAAGGCTTTATGTTTGATGGCTCCTCAATCGCGGGCTGGAAATCGATTGAAAACTCGGACATGAAACTGATTGCCGATACGGCAAGCGCCTATATCGACCCATTTTATGCCGAAAAAACGCTCTGCCTTCATTGCTCGATTGTCGAGCCTGATACTGGCGAAGCCTACGAGCGCGATCCGCGCGGCACAGCTCAAAAAGCCGAAGCCTACCTCAAAGAATCAGGTATTGGTGATGTCGCCTATATGGGGCCAGAAGCTGAATTCTTCATCTTTGATGATGTTCGTTTCGAAAACAAAATCAACAAGGTATCTTACGAAGTTGATGCTGTTGATGCCTCATGGAACACCGACACTGAGTATGAAATGGGCAACTCGGGCCATCGCCCGGGCCTCAAGGGCGGCTACTTCCCTGTGAACCCGATTGATGACGCACAAGACCTGCGTTCTGAAATGCTCTCGACCATGAAGAGCCTCGGAATGAAAGTTGACAAGCATCACCACGAAGTGGCGTCTTGTCAGCACGAGCTTGGCCTCATTTTTGGCACGCTGACAAAGCAAGCTGACGAGATCCAGAAGTATAAATACGTGATCCACAACGTGGCGCACGCCTACGGCAAATCAGCAACCTTCATGCCAAAGCCGATCTATGGCGACAACGGCACAGGGATGCACGTAAATATGTCGATCTGGAAAGATGGCAAGCCCCTCTTTGCAGGCGATAAATACGCTGATCTGAGCCAAGAAGCGCTCTACTTTATTGGTGGTATTCTCAAGCACGCAAAAACGCTCAACGCCTTCACCAACCCGTCGACAAACAGCTACAAGCGTTTGATCCCAGGGTTTGAAGCGCCTGTTCTGCGTGCCTATTCAGCCCGCAACCGGTCAGGCTGTGTGCGTATTCCATGGACAGAATCGCCCAAAGCCAAGCGCGTAGAAGCCCGCTTCCCTGATCCGTCTGCAAACCCCTACCTCTGCTTTGCAGCCCTTTTGATGGCCGGCCTTGACGGTATCAAAAACAAAATTGATCCGGGCGAAGCCATGGACAAAAACCTTTATGATCTTCCAGCCGAAGAGCTTGAAGGGATCCCAACAGTTTGCGGTTCGCTCCGTGAAGCTCTTGAGTGCCTCAAGGCAGATCATGCCTTCCTGCTGGCAGGTGATGTCTTCACGAAAGACCAAATTGAAGGCTATCTTGCCCTCAAGATGGAAGAAGTCTTGCACTATGAGCATACCCCCCACCCTGTGGAATTCGGTATGTATTACAGCTGCTAAACAGACCTGATTACGAGAAAGGCCCGCCAGAAACGGCGGGCCTTTTTTGTTAGCTACTGTCAAGCCTCGTTAATTACGCCAGAGCCGCTCGGCGGTTCAGGCTGTCTTGCGTCAAAACATAGGTGTGAATGCCAAATACAACCGCATCCGTTTCTGGCAAACGGCGGATCGTTTGCAGCTCCGAGCGCATATATTGTGCGGCTTCCACAAACCGCTCGTCGCGGCGGCTATGGGCAGAGCGCGGCTGATGCAAAGCCGGGTCTGCATACCACAATGCGTTAAACCGCCAAAGCGGCTGCGCCACACGCACACCATCAAACAGCCGCTGAACCCGCCGCGCTATGTCCGCATCATAAGAGGCAACGGGTTCATGAATTCCGATCAAAGGCTGCATAAACTTCTCAGCCAGCAACCAGCTTGCAGGGAAACACAACACAGCCCCCGTGAGCACGTGCTCATCTCCAGTCTTTTGCAAAATACAAAAGTCTTCCTGAATCAGCCTTGAAAGCGTCAGCATAGGGTCTGCCCGATCAACGGCCACGTTGCGACCATCAGGGCAGCGCATCATCATGTTTTGCAAATAGAAACCGTCTATGTCGCTCAACGCCGAAACAACCATATCCAAGAGTTCTTCCGCCGCAGGGCGAGCCGCTTCATCTAAAGCCAGAACCATGTCTCTGTCGGCCGCAACAACGCGAGCTTTTTCAGCCAGCTGGGCGGCATATGTTTCATCCACACGCAGCCAATCCTTCGGATCGAGGGGCGACATCCCGGGCAGTGGCTTCGGGGATAATGGATCGTAAGGAATGCTCTGGTTCAAAATCATGGCCGTATTGAACGCTTCAACACCAGCTTTTCAAGAGGCAACAGTCAAACATGAGAATGAAAACGACACAGTCAAGCCGCAAACAAGCGGCCAGCCCCCCCCTTTTTGTTCGCAAGCTTCTCGAAACGGGAGGCCAATGACATGAACGAACATTATCGCGATACGCGCAAGATTGATCCGAGCAAAGGCACTCATTTGGCCGATGGATCCCCAAACGACAAGAACCGCGTCGAAATCGGGCCGACGCAACTTGCCTTTGGCGAATGGGAAAAGGCAGGCCTGACCCCGCCAAACCTTGCCGCCATGCGCAAATTCCGCTGGGAACGACTGACACAAGCGATCGTAAAAAGAGGCTACGGTGGTTTGCTCATGTTTGATCCGCTCAACATTCGCTACGCCACCGACAGCACAAATATGCAGCTCTGGAATACCCACAACCCGTTTCGCGCCGTGCTACTTTGTGCAGACGGATATATGGTGATCTGGGATTATAAAAACTCTCCATTCCTAAGCGAGTTCAACCCTTTGGTGCGAGAGCAACGCTCTGGTGCCGACCTCTTCTACTTTGATCGCGGCGACAAAGTCGATGTCGCCGCAGATGTCTTTGCCAATGAGGTGCGTATTCTCATGGCAGAACACTCAGGAGACAATAAGAAGCTCGCCGTTGATAAGGCGATGCTGCATGGCTATCGCGCTCTGGAAGCGCAGGGCTTTGACATCATGGAAGGGGAAGAAGTCACCGAGAAAACACGCGCCGTAAAGGGGCCCGATGAAATATTGGCCATGCGTTGCGCAAGCCATGCCTGTGAAACCGCCGTAAAAGCCATGGAAGATTTCGCGCGCCTGAATGTGCCGCTCGGCTCTACGTCGGAAGATGATATCTGGGCCGTGCTTCATGCAGAAAATATCCGTCGCGGCGGAGAGTGGATCGAAACACGCCTGCTCGCCTCGGGCCCGCGGACGAACCCGTGGTTTCAGGAATGCGGGCCGCGCATCGTTCAGAATAACGAGATTGTCGCCTTTGATACCGACCTGATCGGCTCCTACGGCATTTGCATTGATATCAGCCGCACGTGGTGGATCGGCGATCAAAAACCGCGTGCCGATATGATCTATGCCATGCAGCACGCCCATGAGCATATAATGACCAATATGGAGATGTTGAAACCGGGAGTGACCATCCCCGAGCTGACGGCAAACACCCACAGACTTGACGACAAGTTTCAGGCCCAAAAATACGGCTGTCTGATGCACGGTGTCGGACTCTGTGATGAGTGGCCGCTTGTGGCCTACCCTGACCAAGCCGTCGCAGGCGCTTTTGACTATGCGCTTGAGCCAGGCATGGTGCTCTGTGTCGAAGCGGCCGTAGGCGAGGTCGGGGGCGACTTTTCGATAAAGCTCGAAGATCAGGTTCTGATCACGGAAGACGGCTATGAAAACCTAACCTCCTACCCGTTTGATGACGCTCTGATGGGGCGCTGACGTCAGCGTGTGGCCAGCAAAAGCGGAAGCTGGCTTGCCGCCGTGCGATACCACTGCACAATCGCTGCGCGCTCTTCTGGTTCGATATAGGTGACATTGGCAGGCGGCATGGCTCGTGTCACACCCGCCTGAAGATAGATGTCGCGCGCATAGGCAGCGATGTCAGCGGTTGTTTCAAGATGCACGCCTTTGGGCGCACGGGGCACACCGTCATAAAACGTCTCGCGCGCATGACACATGGAACAGCGGCCCAACACGATATCTGACACCTCTTCAAACCCCTCTGCCGACGCGAATATCTCCTCTGTGGTGCTCAAGGCGCGCGCCTCTGACTGCTCCAGCGTGTCAAATTTCAGTGGCAGAGTGGAAAGCCACATGATCGCAACAAAGAGCAGCCCAGTGACCAGCCATGTCCAAAGCGGGCGGTTTTTGCCCGCGTGCATCGAGTTGAAATAATGCCGGATGCTCACCCCCATCAGGAAAACAAGCGCCGCAATCACCCAATTATACTCCGAGGCGAATGCGAGCGGGTAATGGTTTGAGAGCATCAGAAAAATAACCGGCAAAGTCAGATAGTTGTTATGGGTCGAGCGGAGCTTGGCAATCTTGCCATACTTTGCGTCTGGCGTGCGCCCCTCTTGCAAGTCTTTCACCACAATGCGCTGGTTTGGCATGATGATAAAAAAGACATTGGCGGTCATGATCGTTGCCGTAAACGCCCCCAGATGCAGAAGCGTGGCCCGCCCTGTGAAAATCTCGTTATATCCCCAGCCCATAGCTACCAAAAGCAAGAACAGCAAAAGCATAAGGACAGTCGGGCTTTCCCCAAGCTTTGATTTACAAAGCGCGTCATAGACAATCCACCCGACAGTGAGCGAGGCAGCCGAAATCAAGATACCTTGCAAAAGGCTGATATCGGCTTTGGCCGCATCAATCAGATACAGCTCCCCCCCAACCCAATAGACAACCATGAGAAGCGCCGCGCCAGAAAGCCATGTCGCATAGCTCTCCCATTTAAACCACGTCAGATGGTCAGGCATATTTTCCGGAGCGACCAGATATTTCTGAACATGGTAAAAGCCCCCGCCATGCACCTGCCACTCCTCCCCATGTGCCCCCACAGGCAAATGAGGTGTCTTTCGCAAGCCCAAGTCGAGCGCGATGAAATAAAAAGACGAACCGATCCACGCAATAGCCGTGATCACATGAAGCCAACGGATCGCAAAGCCGATCCAGTCCCACATAATTGCAAATTCGTACATTTCCGCTCCTTTGACGCTTTCCTATTAACTAGCTTACTGAGGATTTATCCTGTATTGCATAAAACACCCAAAGAGCTTCAAAAAAAGTCAAATAATAGATGGCCTATCTAGACAACATCCAGACCTTTGTCAGAGTTTTTGAACTTGGGAATATGTCTGCCGCAGCGCGTGATTTGCGCATTTCGGCGGCCGTTGCCTCCTCCAGAATTTCACAACTTGAAGACCATTTGGGCGTCCGTCTGTTTCAACGCACAACCCGATTGCTAAACCCGACAGAGCAAGGCAACACTTTTTACAAAGGCGCGCTCAAAATCCTTGAAGCCGTCGAAGACGCTGAAGCAGATATCAACGACATCACCCGTTCGCCACGCGGCACCCTCTATGTCGCCGCGCCGTTGGGCGTTGGGCAAAAGTTCATAGCCCCTGCTGTGCCAAAGTTTCACGAGCAATATCCACTCATTAACATCCGCTTGCGCTTGTCTGATCGCAAACTTGATCTGGCCGCAGAAGGCCTTGATGCGGCCTTTTTTCTAGGCGTTCCCCAAGACAGCAATCTTCGCATTCGCAAAATCGCTGATTGCCCGCGCGTGCTGTGCGCCTCACCTGACTATCTGGAAAAACGCGGCCTGCCAAAGAGCAGCGACGATCTCAAAACCGATGCGCATGACTGTTTGAATTTGCGCTACCCTGGCGCGCCAGAGTTTCAATGGCCGCTACAAACCCAGAGTGGCACAAAGCGGGTGACTGTTTCTGGCCCGTATGAAACCGATCATGGTGAAATTCTCACCAACTGGGCGCTGGAAGGCTATGGCATCATTCTCAAGCCTGTCTTTGAAGTCTCAGAGCATTTGGCACAAGGGCGGCTGGTCCCTGTTTTGCAAGATGAGCCGCCGCTCCCCATCCAGCTCGCCTGCCTCTATATGCACCGCCGTCGCCAAGACCCTAAAGCGCGCTTGTTCATCGATTTCATGGTTGAGCACATAACAGCCGCGATGCCCTCTTAGCTGCCCCGATACGTTGAATAGCCGAAGGGTGAGAGCAGCAAAGGCACATGATAATGCGACGCTTGAGACATCCCGAAACGGAGCGGAATGACATCCAGAAACCGCGGGGATGGAGCCGCAATCCCAAGCGTGTCAAGATACGCACCCGCATGGAAGACAAGCTCATAGACGCCAAGTTCAAACTCGGCTTCCGGCAAAATCTGCACATCCGTGCGCCCATCTTCATTGGTGACCAATGTCTTGAGGTGCTTACGCTCCTCGTTTTTAATTCTGAACAGCTCGATTTTGAGGCCCGCCGCGGGCGCCCCAAGCGCCGTATCCAGAACGTGTGTTGTGAGATATCCAGTCATTTTCGCCTCCCTCTGCGAGGCCTTGATGGCCGTTAGGCTCGCTCATTACACCAATAATCGACAAAAAGCTCTTTCAAAAATTTAGATAAAGTCTCAAGAATTGTTTAAGAGTAAACACTAAGAAAACTCGGAGGCGTCAAGTGAAACGGTACGCACGTAATATGCTGGGGTATGGCCAAAACGCGCCCTATGCAGCTTGGCCCAACAAAGCAAAAGTAGCAGTTCAATTTGTGCTCAACTACGAAGAAGGCGGTGAGAACTGTGTTTTGCACGGAGATGCCGCCTCAGAAGCCTTTCTGTCTGATATTCCCGGAGCAGCCCCATGGCCCGAAAAGCGCCACTGGAATATGGAATCCATTTACGAATACGGCGCTCGCGCAGGGTTCTGGCGGCTCCATCGCCTCTTCACCGAAGCCGACATCCCTTTGACCATCTATGGTGTCGCCACCGCTCTGGCGCGCAGTCCTGAACAAGTTCAGGCCATGAAAGACGCCGATTGGGAGATCGCCAGTCACGGGCTAAAATGGGTTGAGCACAAAGATATGCCCGAAGACGAAGAGCGTCGCGCCATTGTTGAGGCCATACGGCTACACACCGAGGTTGTCGGCACAGCGCCGCGCGGCTGGTATACGGGGCGCTGTTCGGAAAACACTGTTAGACTGGTCTCTGAAACACACCAGTTTGATTATATCTCAGACACCTATGATGATGACCTCCCCTATTGGCTGGAGGTCGGCGATCATGACCAATTGATCATTCCTTACACACTTGAAGCCAATGATATGCGCTTTGCCACGGCGCCTGGCTGGGTCACAGGCGATGACTTTGGCCAATATCTTATAGACGCCTTTGATGCGCTTTATGAGGAGGGCCAAAAGGGCCGCCCCGCAATGATGTCGGTCGGTCTTCATTGCCGCCTGATCGGCCGCCCGGGGAAAATTGCGGGCCTCAAACGCTTTATCAAACACCTGCAACAGCATGACGATGTGTGGTGCCCACGCCGCCTTGAGATTGCACAGCATTGGGCCGCAACACACCCCCACACGCGCACCGAACGACCGAGTGCAATGAGCCAAGAGCGCTTTATCGAGGCCTTTGGCGGTATTTTTGAACATTCGCCATGGGTCGCGAAGCGGGCTTGGGCGCTTGAACTTGGGCCAGCCCATGACTGTGCTGCAGGTGTTCACAACGCACTTTGCCGTGTCTTCCGCTCGGCCACACACTTAGAACGCTTGGCTGTCTTGAAGGCCCACCCTGACCTTGCGGGAAAGCTTGCAGCAGCCGGAGAGCTGACAGATGAGAGCACAGCAGAGCAAGCCAGTGCCGGCTTGGACTACCTCAGTGATGATGAGCGAAAGCTCTTTATGCAGCTCAATGACGATTACGTCGCCAAACATGGCTTTCCCTTTATTATCGCGGTGAGAGATCACACCAAAGCCACGATCTTAGAGGCGTTTAAAACACGCATTCACAATGCAAATGATCAAGAGTTTTCCGAAGCTTGCCGTCAAGTTGAACGCATTGCTCAGTTTCGACTTCAGGATCATTTTTCATGACCGTTTACTTATCCCCCGCCCCCCTCACTCAAGAGAGCTTTGCCCCTTATGGCGATGTGATCGAAATCAGCGGAGCCGCAGACAAGCTTATCAATCAAGGCCTCTGCGGGCGTCATCACGACCTTGCCAAACTCGACTTCGGATCAGGGCGCGCAGGGATCAGCATCTTTGACGCCCAAGCGCGGCAGTTTCCATACACATTAGATATGATGGAGCGCCACCCCGATGGCAGCCAAGCCTTCGTGCCCCTGTCAGGGGTTCCTATGCTGGTGAGCGTTGCGGATGATGAAGATGGCAAGCCTTCAACCCCTCGTGTTTTTCTCTCAGAGCCTCATCAGACGATCAATATTCACCGCAACGTCTGGCATGGCGTGCTCGCACCCGTCAAAGAAGCAGGTCAATACATCGTTATCGACCGCATTGGTGATACACCAAATCTAGAAGAGTTCCTTTTTTCTACCCCATATATTGTGAATCCATAATTAAAACACCCGCCAAAAGAAGCGGGCAGACCAACAGTCAATAGGAGGATACCATGGCTGACACTTCAATAGGGACACCAGAACAACTCAAGGACCCGAATTATACACCCGCGCTTTCAAAGGCGATCCCGCTTGGAATACAGCACGTCTTGGCGATGTTTGTCTCCAACGTGACCCCTGCCATCATTGTCGCAGGCGCGGCAGGTTTTGGGTTTGGCTCCAATTCCCCTGACTTCCCTGAATTGCTTTATCTCATTCAAATGTCGATGCTATTTGCCGGCGTTGCAACGCTCCTGCAGACCCTTACGCTCGGACCAGTCGGTGCGGCTCTTCCGATTGTTCAAGGCACATCATTTGCCTTTTTGCCGATCATGATCCCGCTGGTGGCAGGGAAAGGCGTTGACGCATTGGCCGCGCTCTTTGGCGGCGTCTTGATCGGCGGCGTGTTTCATGCGCTCTTGGGCACAGTCATTGGCAAAATCCGCTTCGCCCTACCCCCGCTTGTGACAGGCCTTGTTGTCACAATGATCGGTCTCGCATTGGTCAAAGTTGGCATTCAATACGCTGCGGGTGGCGTTCCTGCCATGGGCACGCCAGAATACGGTTCCCTGCTCAACTGGTCAGCCGCTCTGGTGGTTATTGTTGTGACCTTGGGCCTGAAGTTCTTCACACGTGGGATGCTGTCTATTTCAGCGGTTCTGATCGGGCTGGTCGTTGGTTATGTATATGCTCTCGCAGTCGGGATGCTCACATTTGATGCAATTGCCACATCTTGGGAGCGCTCGGCGGTCTTTGCCATGCCGCAACCCTTCAAATACGGCTTTGAGTTCTCTGTAGCAGCCATCATAGGCTTCTGCCTGATGGCCTTCGTTTCAGCGATTGAAACTGTGGGCGATGTCTCAGGTATCTGCAAAGGCGGTGCTGGACGCGAAGCAACCGACAAAGAAATCCAAGGCGCAACATATGCTGACGGTTTCGGCACAGCTATCGCCGGAATCTTTGGGGGCTTTCCAAACACCTCCTTCAGCCAAAACGTCGGCCTGATCGCCATGACAGGCGTTATGAGCCGTCATGTCGTCACCTGTGGAGCCATTTTCCTGATCATCTGCGGGCTTATTCCCAAAGTTGGCGGCATCATTCGCACCGTGCCCATCGAAGTCTTGGGCGGCGGCGTGATTGTTATGTTCGGGATGGTTGTCGCGGCAGGCATCTCGATGCTCTCGGACGTCAACTGGAACCGCCGGAATATGGTGATCTTTGCAATCGCACTCTCGATTGGCCTTGGCCTTCAACTCGAGCCAAACGCCCTTCAGCATATGGGACAAACCGCTCAGGTCTTGCTCACATCGGGACTTCTGCCTGCGGCTGCCATTGCCATTATCCTGAACCTGATCTTGCCAGAAGAATTGGCAGATGAGGCGACAGAAGAGGTCTCTGGCGGACACGCCGGCCACGGCAGCGGATCGCTTAAATAAACCGACAGCCTTAAGGCACAAAATGAAAATCGGCGCTCAATGGCGCCGATTTTTTTACTTTGAGAATAGGTCAGAACTCTCAGAGAGGCTTTGGAAAGCTCATGTGACGGTTCACATCTTTATACAAAAGATAGCGAAACGGGCCTGGCCCCCCCGCATAGCAGGCCTGTGGGCAGAAGGCTCTCAGCCACATAAAATCCCCCGCCTCGACTTCAACCCAATCCTGATTGAGCCTGTAAACAGCTTTCCCCTCCAAGACATAGAGACCGTGCTCCATCACATGGGTTTCAGCAAAAGGGATCACAGCCCCAGGCTGGAACGTCACAACATTCACGTGCATATCATGACGCAAATCACTGGGCTCAACAAACCGTGTCGTCGCCCATTTCCCGTCTGTATTTGGCATAGCTGTCGGTGCGATAGTCGTCTCATTGGTGACAAAACTCTCAGGAGCGTCCAATCCCGATACAGCTTGATAGCGTTTTCTCACCCAATGGAACTTTACTGCTTCTTGAGTATGATTGATCAAAGACCAAGCCGCATCTGGCGGCAAATACGCATATCCGCCCGTCTCCATGACGTATTCACGCCCTTCAAGGGTGAGCGTCATAGCCCCCTCAACGATAAAAAGAACCGCCTCGACGCCCTCTTCGGTTTCGGGCCGCTCACTCCCGCCGCCAGGCAAAACTTCAGCAATATATTGGGAAAATGTCTCCGCAAAACCAGACAAAGGCCGCGCAATGACCCAGAAGCGCGCGTCTCTCCAAAACGGCAAGAGGCTCGTCACAATATCACTGAAGGTTCCCTTGGGGATAACGGCATAAGCTTCGGTAAACATAGCCCGATCAGTCAAAAGCTGGGTTTGAGGCGCAAGCCCGCCTTGGGGCGCATAATACTCTGGTGTCTTCAATGGCCTAGCCTCTTCAGTGATATTTCGCCCTATAGAAACGCCTTCACCCAATATTTCCAATCCTTTTCAGCGCCCAATACCCTGAAGGATTATCAATATTTACTTGAAATCGGCCGTGCAACTGTCAGGACACGGAATACAGAGCAAGAGCAAAGCGGCCTAGTCGCGTGCGTCTGTTGCCGTGGTTGCGGCTTCTATCGCGGGTAAAATTTCAGTCTCGATCGCACGTTTGGTAATCGGGCCGGCAAAGCGCAAAACAATGACGCCGTCTGAATTGATAACATAGGTTTCAGGCACGCCATAAACGCCCCAATTGAGCGCCATCCGCCCCGCCTCATCGGCGCCGACCGCTTTGTAAGGATTGCCCAAATCGGCCAAAAACTTGAGGGCATTGGGCGCTTTATCTTTATAATTCACGCCATAAATGGGAATACCCGCCTCCGCCAAAGCTTCAAGATGAGGATGCTCTACACGGCAAGGGGCACACCAACTGGCCCAGAAGTTAACAAGCTTAACTCCTCCGCTGCTCAAAGTCTCGTCACTGAAGGTAGGCAGGTCGCCAAGCGCAGACACCTCAACATGAGGCGCCGCCTTGCCTTCCAGAACAGATGGCAAGGCGTTAGGGTCTTCAAGCTTCAACCCTTCTAACATCAAGACTGCAAACCCCAGAAACAGAACAGGCGGCACCAGCATGGCGGGAGAAATTTTAGCCACGTGGCTTACTCCGCTCTTCGATCTCTTCAAGCTCGGCCTTCACACGGCGGGCACGCATGACGCTCCCCACCACAAGCGCCAGCAAAAGGCTCAGCGAAACGCCGTAAGCCGAAAGCACTTCAACTGCGTATTTCCCAAGTTCAGGCATCATCCCAGCCGCTCCCGCGCCAAAAGCGCCCGTGCACGGCGGGCTCTGATTTCTGTATTTGTGCGCACAATCACCAAAGCAAAGAACAAAAGAACAAAGCCAGCAATCGACACCAGCGCAGGATACCAAAAGACATCCGCGACGTTCTCTTTCTTATCAAGCGACAGGGACGCCCCTTGGTGCAGGCCTTGGTTCCAGAAGTTCACAGCATAGCGTGACAGAAGGGCAAAAACAGACCCGACCAGACACAGGATGCTAGTCAGATCGGCGGCTGTATCGTCGTCTTCGATCGCAGTCCAAAGCGCCATATAGCCTAAATAAAACAAAAACAGGATCAGGAAAGAGGTGAGCCGCGGATCCCATGCCCACCATGTGCCCCACATCGGCTGGCCCCAAACCGCGCCCGTAAAGAGCGCAATCAGCGTCATAACCGCCCCAATAGGCGCAGCTGCTCGCGCAGCAAGAGCGCTGACATGATGCCGCCTCACAATCCAGACAAGAGAGGTGATCAACATCATAACCCAGATATTGATCGCCATCATCGCGCTTGGAACATGGACATAAAAAATCTTGACGGTTGAGCCTTGGCGAAAGTCGTCAGGTGTGAAGAAAAACCCCCACACAAGACCACAGACCAGACACAGAGCCGCCGCCCACCCGATAAAGGGGAGAGCAGCCTCCGTTGTGCGCATAAACTTAAGCGGATTAGCATATTCCCAAATCGACGCCATAGATCTCTTCCCTTGTTACGCATTCCCATGCCTGAATTTGTTGCCAAACACCAGTGCCGAGATGCCACATCACCGCAAGTTCACCCTCAGCACAGCAGCACTGGCAAAGGGCAGCAAAGCCAGCGCAGCAAAACTGATCCCTGCCAGCAACAACAGTGGAGATGTATAGGGCTGGCTTTCAGCCCCCCGCCGCGCGACCTCAGCTCCGAAAATAAGAGTTGGCACATAGAGCGGCAAGACCAAAAGGCTCAACAAAAGCCCGCCCCTCTTGATCCCGACAGTCAAGGCTGCCCCAAATGCGCCAATCACCGAAAGCGCAGGCGTTCCAATCAAAAGCGATAGGACCAAAGCAAAATAGCCATTCGCCGGCAAGCTCATCAAAAGTGCAAAAACAGGTGCCGCCGCAACAAGCGGCAAGCCTGTTGTGAGCCAATGCGCAATCGCTTTGACAGTAATGATCCCCTCAAGCGGCAAAGGTGACGTCACCAACAGATCAAGCGAGCCGTCTTCAAAATCGAGCGCAAACATCCGGTCCAGCGACAAGAGACACGCCAATAGCGCCGCAACCCATAATACCCCGGGCGCAATACGCCCCAAGAGGCTTGTTTCAGGCCCAACGCCAAAGGGAATAAGCACCACAACAATCAGGAAGAACGACAGCCCAAGGCCAAAGCCCCCGCCAGCCCGCATCGCAAGGCGCAAATCACGATTCAGCAGAGCAATCATAAAAACGCCTCGTCAAAATCATCCTGAAGCGCCGAAACTGCCTTATAGCCTCCCAGCTCCAACGACATTGCATTTTTCAAGCCAAGATCAATATGGGTTGCCATAATGGCCAGCCCTCCGCCTTCCAGATGTGTCTGGATCACATCTCCAAACATAACCACGGCCGTCAGGTCCAAAGAAACCGTCGGTTCGTCCAAAATCCAGACAGGCCGTCCCGTAACCATCAGGCGCGCCAGTCCAAGCCGGCGTTTTTGCCCCGCCGACAGCATCCCCGCAGGTTTATCTATCAAGTCGGAAAGCGAAAATGCGTTAATCGCCTGATCAATGGTCTTAGTTCCAAAAATTTGCGCCCAAAACACCAAGTTCTCTTTCACCGTGAGCGTTGTTTTGATGCCATCCACATGAGCAGCATAGACCATATCCTCCGCCTCAAGACTAACCCGACCAGAGAGTGCAGGTTGAAGCCCTGCGAGCGTGCGCAACAAAGTGGTTTTTCCGATCCCGTTAGGACCGCGCAACACAAGCGCCTGGCCCGACTTGACTGTAAAGCTCACATCCTTCAACACAGCCAAACCGCCACGCGCAACGCAGAGTTTATCGACCTGAAGTTCCATTCTTCAATCCTCAGACAGGTAACGCCGCCAGAGCGACGCGCCGCCCCTCTGCTGCAAGCACATTATAAGTGCGACAAGCCGAGGGCGAATTCATAACTTCGATTCCCATGCCGGCTTGCTCTATTTTTTGCCTCATATCTGCCGGCAAATGCGTAATTTCCGCGCCTGTTCCTACAAAAATAACGTCCACCCGCCCTTGAAGCGCAAGGAGGGATTCTATCTCTTCATAACCCGCCCAAGACTGCACGCTTTCATTTGCGACAAGCATTCCGCCTTCAACACGTTGCCCGCCGATTTTGAAAAAACCAGCCCCATAGCTTTCGACAGGCTGGGCTTCAGAAAAGTGCATTTCAGTGAGTTTCATATTTCAATCCCAGAGAGGTAGTGAGGTCAGTGCCGCCGTGAAAATCACCGCATAGGCAATCCCCCGATACAGCTTTTCGCGCGCAGGGTCAAAAATGGCAGCGCCCAAGACATTTCCGGCCACTGAGGGCACAAAAAACAAAAGCCCCAGAACAACAGGAAAGACGGCAAGCTGCCCTTTCACACCCAACCAAAACAACAGGAAAATATCAAAGATAAACAAATACATCATAATATTGGCGCGGATCACACCCACAGCCTTCGTGCTGGCCGCAAACAGCATGATAACAGGCGGTCCTGGCAGTCCGACGGCTCCGCCCGTCATCCCCGCGACTGCGCCCCCTGCATATAGAACCTTTGGTGTAATCTCACCACGGTAGCGCAGCCCCGCCAACAAGGAAATCGGCACCACGATTGCCAGTATCGAAACCGCATATCGAAACACCTCTGTCGGCACAGCAAGGAGAAGGTAAACTCCCAAAGGTAATGATATTAATGTGGCAAGCCCCAGCCGCGCAACGCTCGCGGGCTCACCATCGCGCCACGCACGAGGCAAATTGGGTATGGGGCCAAAAATATCCATCACGGTTAACGCAATCAAAACAGAAACAGGCTCCATGACTTTGCTGGCAAACGGAATGAAAATCATTGCCGTTCCAAAGCCGGAAAATCCACGCACCATGCCTGCCAAGAAGACCACCACCAACAACCAGCCCAAGCTGTCTAGCGCGACAGCCTGACGGAGCAGGTCAGGCATCAACATTGGCGAATTGATTGCCCGTGGTATCATTGGATTTCGTCCAATCGCGCTTGACACCAAGCCAGAGCAATATTGTTGAGGCAACAAAAATAGAGCTATATGTGCCGACAATCACGCCCCAGATCATGGCAAACACAAATCCACGGATCACATCTCCCCCAAGCACAAACAAGGCGATCAGCGCCAAGAGTGTTGTGACCGACGTCATCATGGTTCGGCTGAGGGTTTCATTGATCGAGATGTTCATAACCTCTTTCAACGGTTTCTTTTTGTATTTGCGCAGGTTTTCACGCACGCGGTCAAACACAACAACCGTATCGTTGAGCGAATAGCCAACAATGGTCAGAAGCGCAGCGATGATCGCCAGATCAAACCTGATTTGAAGCTCTGAGAAGATCCCGATGGTCAGCAATACATCGTGCACCAAGGCCACAACCGCTCCGACAGCGAATTGCCATTCAAATCTCAGCCAGATGTAAATCAGAACCGCACCAATCGCCAACACAACCGCAATCATTGCCGTCTGAATAAGCTCGCCAGACACTTTTGGCCCGACACTCTCGACAGAGCTGAATGTGATGTCTGGAGCCTGCTCTTTAAGCGCTTTTTCCACCGCCTCAATAACAGCAGTGGTAACCGCCTCTTCGCCGTCTTGTGCCTGAATACGGATCATGGCGACGTTTTTATCGGCCCCGAAACTCGGGTCAAAAACTTCGGTGATCGTGACATCTCCCAGCTCTAATGGCTCGATAGCATTCCGGTATGCGGCAATATCAATTTCTTGGCTGCTGTCGGTGCGAATTGTCGTTCCGCCTTTGAAATCAATACCATAGTTCAGCCCTTGCAAGGCAAAGCTCGCGAACGCAACAATCATCATAAAGGCCGAAATCCCAAGCCAAAGCTTGTAACGCGCGAAGAAATCCACGTTTGTTTCTTTTGGAACAAGTCTCAATCGCATGGCTCAGACCTCTATCGTTTTGGGTTTACGGCGCTCAAACCAGATCACAACAATCAGCCGCGTTACAAAAATGGCGGTGAAGACCGATGTCAGAATCCCGAGCCCGAGTGTAATGGCAAAGCCACGCACCGGACCGGAGCCAACCGCATAGAGAATAACGGCGGTGATAAAGGTCGTGATATTGGCGTCGATAATAGCCGACAGTGCCTTTTCATATCCAAGGTCAATCGCGCGGGCTGGGCCTTTTGCAGACTTCAACTCTTCGCGAATACGCTCAAACACCAGCACATTGGCGTCAACAGCCATACCGATCGTCAAGACAATTCCCGCGATCCCGGGAAGGGTCAAAGTCGCGCCCAACATAGAGAGCAAGCCAAAGATCAGAACCACGTTAAAAATAAGAGCAATATTAGCGAAAACCCCGAAGGTTCCGTAGCTCAAGACCATAAAGATCAGCACACCGACAAAGGCCACGATACAGGCAAGCTTGCCGGCCTCAATGCTATCCGCGCCCAGCTCAGGGCCGATCGTGCGCTCTTCCAAAAACTCAAGCCCCGCAGGCAAAGCACCCGCACGCAACAGAACCGCAAGCTTTGTGCTCTCTTCAAGCGAAAAGTTACCGGTGATAATCCCGGAACCGCCTGCGATATGGCTTTGAATGACAGGCGCCGAAATGACTTCCTTGTCGAGCACAATCGCGAAGGGAGAGCCGATATTCTCGGCGGTATAATCGCCAAAGCGCCGCGCCCCAGAGGTATTGAAGCGGAACGAAACAGCCGGCCGCCCGTTTTGGTCAAAGTCGGGCTGTGCGTCGACAAGATCCTCACCAGAGACAACAGAAGCCTCCTCCAGCACATAGTAAACGCCCTCTTCATCCAGCGAGGGCAGCACATAGTTCCCTGCGCCTGCGGGTTCGTCCGCGCTGCTGGCTCGGCTCACAACAGAATGAAACGTGAGTTGCGCGGTGGTGCCGATAATAGCTTTCAGCTCGCCTGCACTTCCAAGGCCTGGAACCTGAATGAGAATGCGGTCAGCGCCCTGCCGCTGAATGGTTGGCTCGCGCGTTCCCACTTCGTCAATACGGCGGCGAATAATTTCAAGCGACTGACGCACCGTGCGTTCATCCGTGGCAATCTTCTCCGCCTCCGAGAGGCGCACAACAATAGCGTCGCCCTCCACAGTGACTTCAATATCGCTGGCTCCTGCCGCGGCCAAGCCCGAAACGGGGCGCGCAAGCCCCCTGATCAGGCTGGCCGCGTTTTGAAGCTGTTCGGGCTTGGATATTTTTATGCGCAGCTCGTCACTCGCACTTTTCTGTAGACGCACCGTGCCAACAGTTGCGCGCTCTTCGCGCAGCAGATCCCGAATTTCCGGCCAGCTGCCCTTGATACGGGCAGCATAGACATCTTGCACTTTCACTTCGGCAAGCAAATGTGCCCCGCCGCGCAAATCAAGCCCCAAATTCACCAAGCTAGACGGTAAGAAGCTCGGCCAAAGTGCGGCCTGCTCCTCAAGGCCGGCAGCCGTGCCGCCCGCCTCAATGGCTTTGACCGCATCATTGTGGGTTTCGACACGGGTGTAAAACCCGTTCGGCAAAGCAAGCAAAACACCAGCAACCACCACGAGCCAGATAAGAACCCGTTTCCATCTATCAATCTGAAGCATTCGGACTCCGCCTCGTGTCTTTTGAGTGCTTTGGTAAAGTTTACGCTTTGGCTGGTTCTGTTTTGTTCAAAACCTGAGCAACCGTGCCCTTGATCACACGCACTTTAACAGCGTCCGCAATCTCAACTTCAAGTTCGCCATCGTCGCGCACTTTGACAACTTTTCCAACAATTCCGCCTTGCGTGATCACTTGATCACCACGGCGAATGTTTTCGATCATCTGTTGATGCTCTTTCATCTTCTTCTGCTGTGGTCGGATCAGCAGGAAATACATAATCGCGAAAATCGCGGCCAACATCAGCAAGTCACCAGGTCTCATATACGCCCCCGTCGTGGTCTGGTTGAGGGCAAAGCCCTTTTAAATCGAGACCTACCTATGCTCGATATCGATTGTTTGCAATGGGCAAAGGCGATCAGGCCCACCGACAATCACCCGTTTACCTTCGCCTGCAAAATCGGTCATAAGGCGGCAACAAGACTCATTCTTCAAAAGGACAAGTGAGATGCATGATATTCGCGTGATCCGTGAAAACCCCAGCGATTTTGACGCCGCCATGGCGCGCCGAGGGCTTCCGCCTGTCTCAGATCAGATTTTGAAGCTCGACGAAGAGCGCCGTACCAAAATCTTGGCGGCCGAAACAGCGCAAGCGGCCCAAAACAAGGCCGCAAAAGATATCGGCGCAGCAAAAGCCTCAGGCGACACAGCCTTGTTTGAAAGCCTGCGTGATGAGGTTTCCGCCCAAAAAGCCGCTGTCGGCGCAATGCAGGCCGAAGCCAAGGCGCTTGACGCAGCGCTCACGGAAATGCTCGCCGCCCTGCCCAATCTGGTGCACTCTGATGTCCCTGACGGGGCCGACGAAGATGACAACACAGAGGTTCACAGCTGGGGAACGCCCAAAGAGCTGGGCTTTGCAGCCCGCGAGCATTTTGATCTGGACTGCGTCAAAACCGGCATGGACTTTGAAACAGCAGCCAAACTCTCGGGCAGCCGCTTTGTCGTTTTGTCAGGCTCCGTTGCGCGCCTTCATCGCGCTTTGGCGCAGTTTATGCTCGACACACATATCGAAGAAAACGGCCTGACCGAAACATGGACCCCTGTGCTCGTCAAAGAAGAAATGATGTATGGCACAGGTCAGCTGCCCAAGTTTGGCGAAGACAGCTATCAAACCACCAATGGCTGGTGGCTCGTGCCCACAGCCGAAGTCACATTGACCAATATTGTCAATGGCTTGACGGTTGAAGAAAGCAGCCTCCCACGCCGTTTTGTCGCCCATACGCAATGCTTCCGCTCCGAAGCGGGCAGCGCGGGTCGCGACACTTCGGGAATGTTGCGCCAGCACCAGTTTGAGAAAGTCGAAATGGTGTCGATCACCCACCCAGACAAAAGCCTTGAAGAGCACAACCGCATGACGCGCTGCGCCGAAGGCATTCTGGAAAAGCTAGAACTGCCCTATCGCACAGTTGTGCTCTGCACGGGAGACATCGGCTTTGGCGCGATCAAAACCCATGACATCGAAGTTTGGCTGCCTGGCCAAGGCAAATACCGCGAGATCAGCTCCGTCTCTGTCTGTGGCGCGTTTCAGGCCCGTCGAATGCAAGCCCGCTTCAAGCCCGCCGACGGCGGCAAGCCGCAATATGTCCATACGCTGAATGGCTCGGGTCTGGCTGTTGGCCGCGCCCTCATCGCCGTTTTGGAGAACGGCCAAAAAGAAGACGGCTCGGTCAAGCTTCCCGACGTTCTCACGCCCTATCTCGGCGGCAAAAGCGTTATGAACCCTGACGGAACCCTGTCTTGAACCCATAAGGTTTAGCGCCTAGCCTGATCTGATGACCCGATATTTTCCCATCGCGACCTTTGCAGCAGCGGTTCTGTTTGCCGTCTCGCCGTTTTTCACAACGGGCTTTAATGGATTTGAGGCCAGTCAATTTCCTGTGCCGCAAATTGATCCGCCGATTCAGCCCGCAGGCTATGCCTTCTCGATTTGGGGCGTGCTGTATCTCTGGCTTATCGCAGGCACAGGGTTTGGCTTTTTCAAACGCAGACATGACCCCGCTTGGGATGCCGCACGACCCGCCCTGCTGATCAGCCTCGCTTTGGGCACATCATGGATCGCTGTCGCCCAGATATCTGTGATCTGGGCCACGGTGCAAATCTGGATCATGCTCCTCGCCGCGCTCGCCGCGTTTTTGCGGGCCAGTGATCAGGATATCTGGTGGCAAAGAGAGCCAATCGGCGCTTATGCAGGCTGGCTCACAGCGGCGTCAAGCGTCTCGATCGGCCTTCTCTTGGCGGGCTATGGCTATACCACGTCAGGAATGGCCGCCTATATTGGCCTCTTCCTTGCACTCGTCATTGCGGTTGCCATGCAAAAGGCTTGCCCCAAGTCTCTCTCCTACCCCCTTGCTGTCATTTGGGCCTTGATCGGAGTTGTCATCAGCAATCTGGAGCCGCTGAACACAAGCGTGCTTGGCCTTTGTGCAGTTGGCATAACCTACCTGCTCATAGGCCTTCTGAAAGGCTTGAAAGGCTAGTCTTTCTTGCGGCCCAGAGTGTGCTTGCGCAGCTTTGAGGGCGGCGCTTTCTTGCGGCCTTTGTAGGGGTTTTTATCGCTCTGCCCCCGCATGGTCAGGCGTATCGGCGTGCCAGGCATATCAAAATCTTCGCGCAACCCGTTCACAAGATACCGCGAGTAAGCCGCAGGCATTTTGTCAGGATGTGAACACATCACAATAAATCCGGGTGGGCGCGTTTTGGCTTGGGTCATATAGCGCAGTTTGATGCGCTTGCCTTGTGGCGCGGGCGGCGGATGCGCCTGCACCATACCATCAAGCCAGCGGTTCAAATGTGCCGTGGTAATGCGCTTGTTCCAAACATCATGCGCCTTGCGCACAGCATCATGCAAGCGCTCAAGCCCGCGTCCCGTTTTGGCCGAAACCGTGATCAGCGGCGCACCCCGCAATTGCGGCAGCAGACGCGTAAAGGCTTCTTTCAGCTCCTTGAGCTTGTCTTGCTTGTCGTCCTCAACGTCCCATTTGTTCACGGCAACAACAACAGCTCGCCCTTCCCGCTCCGCCAGGTCGGCGATGCGAAGATCCTGTTGTTCAAACGGAATGGCCGCATCTAGCAAAACAACCACAACTTCAGCAAATTTAACCGCACGCAAACCGTCAGACACAGAGAGCTTTTCAAGCTTGTCCTGAACCTTGGCCTTTTTGCGCATTCCAGCCGTGTCAAATATTCTGACCGGCGTGCCAGACCACTCCAGCGTCAGCGAGATGGCATCGCGTGTGATACCAGCCTCGGGTCCAGTGAGAAGGCGGTCTTCGCCCAGAATTTTATTGATCAGCGTAGACTTGCCCGCATTCGGGCGCCCCACAACAGCAATCTGAAGCGGCTTCTTCACTGTCGGAGTATGATCCGGCGCATCCTCGTCCTCATGGACGGTCACATCAACTTCGGGCGCATCCTCTTTGGCGCGCTCTTCATATTGGTCCGCAAGTGGCATCAGCGCCGAATAGAGCTCGTTGAGGCCCTCGCCGTGCTCGGCGGAGAGCCGAATGGGATCACCAAGACCCAAGCCATAGGCTTCCATAACGCCCGCATCCGCCGCCATGCCTTCTGCTTTGTTGGCCGCAACAAAAACAGGCGAGCCTTTACGGCGCAGAATGTCGGCAAAAACCTCGTCAGTCGGGGTTACGCCTGCGCGCGCATCAATCATAAACAAGCAAGCATCGGCCATTTCCACCGCGCGCTCCGTGAGCCGCCGCATTCTGCCCTGAAGCGAGTCATCGGTCGCATCTTCCAGACCTGCGGTGTCAATCACCGTAAATTTCAGATCGCCGAGCTTCGCCTCCCCTTCCCGCAAATCGCGCGTCACACCAGGTTGATCATCAACCAAAGCAAGCCGTTTCCCAACCAGACGGTTGAAAAGGGTTGATTTGCCAACATTGGGACGGCCGACTATGGCCAAAGTAAAGCTCATTCTAAAAGCGCTCCAGTCGCGGAAAGCCGCACCTATCCGAGTTTCATCTCAACGGAAAGCGAAAAGTTGACCCTTGCCGCTCACAACAAACATCATGCCATCGGCAAAAACCGGGCTTGTGGTGGCTCCACCGGGGATCTCACCTGTCTGAAGCAACACGCCATTTGTCGGATCAAAAGCGCGGATCAGGCCATCACTGGAGGTAACATACAGTCGCCCGCCCGCCAGCACAGGCCCATAATGGGCAAAGACAGTGTTCTGACGCTTGGGGCGGTCTTTGGTAAAGAACGGCAGTTTCGTGCCCCAAACCCGTTCGCCCGTGTCTGCGTCGAGCCGAACAAGTTCGTTTCCATCAGACACCAGAAAAACAGCGCCCCCCACTACCCAAGCTGGGCTCATAGGGCCTTCTTCTGCCGTCCAAAGACGCGCGCCGCTGTCCGCCTCCAGCGCAACCATGCGGCCCGATTGTGTGCCGGCAAAGATGCGCCCACCCGATATTACAGGGTCTCCTGTAATATCGCTGATACGGCTGCGCGTATATCCACGCCTTTGTCCAGAGATCACAGTGTCCCAAACACGCAATCCACCCTGCTTGAAGGCCGCCTGCAACTCGTTTGAGCCAAAGGAAAAAACCACAAGGCTATCAGAAACAGCAGGTGCCGCGCCCCCGAGAATGTTGTTCTTGTCCGCCGTCGAGCCCAATTGCCACAAAACGCGCCCGCTCTGGGCACTGAGCGCCCAAGCGGTAGCATCTCCCGCGACGAGATAGACAATCCCGTCACGCACGGTCGGCAGCCCTGTGCCAGAGGCTTGCAGCTTTTGCTGCCAGAGCTGATCGCCGGTTTCGGCCTCAAGCGCCGTCACAGTGCCAAATCCGGAGGTGACAAATATCACGCCCTCAGACGCCGCAAGCCCGCCGCCCGTTGCATCGCGGCCTGCGTCTCTTTCAGGCACAAGGCTCACACTCCACACCGCGCTCCCAGAGGTGCTCGTCGCACTCACGCGCGCTTCGGAATCAAGCGTGAAAACCTTACCGTTATAAACCACAGGCTCCGATGTAATCCGACCATAGCGGCTGTCACCCGAGCCGATATCTGCGCTCCAGACAGGCACAATCGCGCCGCTGAATGCGGGATGTTGAATGCGGGTCTTCGGGCTATTGTGCCGCTGAAGCCACGCGGTATTCGCCTGCTCGGGGCCGACGGAAACAGGCGCGCTGAGATTTGGAGCGAACGGATCACGCACCACAAGGCTTGAGTCGCTCTGCTCGGCGCGAAGATTTTCCCGCTTGCCCGCCAAGATCGTCTCTGGCTCTTCACACCCCGTCAACGCGAGCAAACAGGCAGCCCCCAAAACGAAAGGTCCTAAGCTTGGCAAATGTTTCTTCATCGAGTTCACCCTCTGGCCTTTTTCAGGCGTCTAAGCCCATTACTCGCTTTGCACGTCCGCCAAGTCAGGAACAGTGCCTCCAAGCGCAACAATGAGCTGCGTCGCCCGGCGGCGCAACCCTGCCGTGGCCTGCTCATTCTGAACGATGCGCGTCAATGCCGCAATCGCTTCTTGCGTATTACCTTGCTCGATCAAGATCAAAGCAAGCTGTTCTTCTGCCAGAATTTGAAGGTTCGGATTGCCCCCCATCAGCGCTTCATAGCCCGCCTGACGGTCACTCAAATCCAGATCATCGGCCTGCAAAGACAAAAGCTTGAAGCTCGCGACCTGACGGTAAATAATCGGAGCCTCACTGTCATCTGACACCGACTGAAGCACCTGCTTCGCCGCTTCCAAATTGCCTGCTTCGATTTGTTCTTTGGATTGGAGCAGCCCCAAAAGAGACTGCGCACCAGCGCCACTCGCGCTGACTGTCGCCAAAGCTGCCGCACGCGCCTCAGGATCATCATTGTCCAACGCGCTCAGAATAGCATCGCCAAAAGCTTGCGTCTGGGCCGTAATCTGCGCCTTGCGATATTCGTTGAAAGCCGCGCCCCCAACAATCACCAGCACAGCACATATGACGATCCAGCCATACCGCTTCATCCAGGCAAACAGCCTGTCTCGACGGACTTCTTCCGTCACTTCCTCAATAAAACTATCGGTATCGCTCACGCCTTGGCCCTCATGCTTTTGATCCTCTTACAGCCTTGGCTGCCCAGTGCCAAGACCTGCCGTCACGTGGCACATATCCTACGCCCCTCTCCGCCCGAAGCAGAAGCAGCCCCCGCCCGCGCAGACACACCAGCAGACACACCAACAGGCCCAAACTAAACTAGACAGTTTAGCAAAACTGATCTATCCAAACTCTGGGGTCGTATACCCAATCAAAGGGCTAAAATATAAGCCATCTACCTAACAAAGAGGCGCGCAATGCGGTTAGTCCCAATTCTGACAGCCATTCTGGTCACTGTCTTTCTATTCTTTCTCGTCGTTCAACGAGAGGCCCTTTTGAGCTTTGCAAAAGGCACAGATGCAACAGAGACAGAAACAAGCCCGTCAGCCTCTCAGGATGTGGTCGAAGACGACGATGCACGCCAGCGCGTGGGGGTAATTGCCATTCGCTCCATGGCTCAAGAAATAGACAGCGCCATCATTTTGCGCGGCCAAACAGAAGCCGCCCGCGATGTTGATGTCCGCTCCGAAACATCAGGATTGGTGGTTTCCGAACCTCTGCGCAAAGGCACCTTTGTCGAACAAGGCGAAATCCTGTGCCAGCTCGACGCAGGCACCCGCAGATCAAGCCTCGCCGAAGCCCAAGCGCGTCTGGCCGAAGCCCGCTCCCGCATTCCCCAGACAGAAGCACAAGTTCCTCGCGCCGCCGCGCAGCTTGAACAAGCCAAGGCCCAGCTCGAAGAAGCCCAAATCAATGACAATGCCGCCCGCAAACTCTCCAAAGGCGGCTTTGCCTCGGATTCGCGCGTGGCTGCCACAGCTGCGGCAGTGCGCGGCGCAGAAGCCGCGGTAAAGTCTGCCGAAGCCGCTTTAAAAACGGCTCAGTCAGGAATGCTTGGCGTTCAAGCGGCGATAGAATCCGCCCAAGCCAACGTCGCCGCATCAGAAAAAGAAATATCCCGCCTCGAGATCAAAGCGCCGTTCAAAGGCCTGCTTGAAAGCGATACGGCAGAGCTCGGCTCGCTTATTCAACCGGGCGGCGCCTGCGCCACTGTGATTCAGCTTGACCCGATCAAGCTTGTCGGCTTCGTGCCAGAGGCACAGGTCAACCGTGTCAAAGTCGGCGCAAAAGCTGGTGGCCGCCTCACAACAGGGCAATTGCTCACGGGAACAGTCAGCTTCCTTGGCCGCAGCGCCGACCAGCTCACCCGAACCTTTCGTGTCGAAATTGAAGTTCCAAACCCTGAGCTGACAATCCGCGACGGCCAAACCGCCGAAATCCTGATTGGTGCCGAGGGGCGCACCGCGCATCTGGTCCCGCAATCCGCTCTGACCCTGAATGACAGCGGCCTCTTGGGCGTGCGCCTTGTGGACGAGAAGATGAACGCCCAGTTTCAAGAGGTCACGCTCTTGCGCGACGACACAAAGGGCGTTTGGCTGACAGGGCTGCCCGAGCAAGCCGACATTATCATCATCGGTCAGGAATATGTCATTCAGGGTGTGCCTGTCGCGCCTGAGTATCAGGATATCGCACAATGACAGGTTTGGTTGACTGGGCCGCATCCCGCGCCCGAATGATTTTGGCGTTTATCGGCTTGTCTCTGCTGGTCGGCGGCTTCGCATACGCAAACCTGCCCAAAGAGGGCGAGCCCGACATTCAAATCCCGGGGCTGTTTGTCTCTGTGCCCTTCCCCGGCATCTCGGCAAGTGATAGCGAGACACTGCTTGTCAAAGTGATCGAAACCGAGGTGGCCGATCTGGACGGGCTAAAGTCCATGTCATCCACCGCCGCAGAAAACTATGCTGGTGTCTTCCTCGAGTTTGAATTTGGCTGGGACAAATCAGCCGTCATGGCCGATGTCCGCGAAGCCATGAACGCCGCCGAAGCAGCCTTTCCTGACGGAGCCGAAAAATACTCGATCAACGAGATCAACTTTTCCGAATTTCCCGTCCTGATCATCAATCTGACCGGAGATGTGCCCGAGCGCACCATGTCGCGCGTGGCCGAAGACCTAAAGGACAAAATCGAGAGCTTGGACGCCGTGCTTGAGGCAGGCATTGCCGGCAAGCGTGATGAAATGCTTGAAGTCCTGATCGACCCGCTCAAGCTTGAGGCCTATAACGTAACCGCAGGCGAGCTGATCAACGTTGTGCGCAACAACAACCAGCTGATCGCAGCGGGCGAAGTGGAAAGCGCCACGGGAGCTTTTGCAGTCAAAATCCCGTCGAGCTTTGATGAACCACAAGATATTTACAGCCTGCCCGTTAAGGTCAATGGCGACCGTATCGTCACTTTGGGCGATCTTGCCGAAATCCGTCTGACCTTTGAAGACAGACTGGGAACCGCGCGCTTTAACGGCGAAACCACGGTGGCACTTCAGGTGGTCAAACGCAAAGGCTTCAATCTTCTGGATATGGCCGACGCTGTCAAAGCCGTGGTCAAAGAGGCCAATGCAGACTGGCCGCCCGAACTGCAATCAGCCGTCTATGTCGGAACCTCCAATGACCAATCCCGCGTGGTTGGCTCAATGATTTCACAGCTGGAAGGCTCGGTTCTAACAGCAATTGCGCTGGTTATGATTGTGATCCTCGCCGCTCTGGGCGTGCGCCCGGCCTTGCTTGTCGGCTTCGCCATTCCAACATCATTCCTGCTCTGCTTTGCGCTTCTGGCGTTGATGGGTGTGACGATTTCCAACATTGTTATGTTCGGTCTTATTCTGGCCGTGGGTATGTTGGTGGATGGCGCCATTGTTGTGGTTGAATATGCTGACAAACGTATTTCCGAAGGCACAGGTCCGATGCACGCCTATGTCGAGGCCGCCAAGCGGATGTTCTGGCCTGTTGTCAGTTCGACGGCCACAACTCTCTGTGCCTTTTTGCCGATGCTGTTCTGGCCCGGTGTGCCGGGGCAATTCATGGGAATGCTGCCTGTCACGCTGATCTTTGTTTTGTCAGCCTCCTTGGTTGTGGCCTTGATCTACCTCCCCGTCATGGGCGGCGTCACAGGCCGCATGAGCCGCCTGTTCGGGCACACGTCCGACAAACTGCGCGCCGCAGCGCCATGGTGGCTTCGGGCCGCCTTGGTTGTCCCCTCGCTTTACATGGTGTTTCTGGGGGCCATGCAAACGCTCAACCCGGGCTATCTCTTTGGCGGCAGCCCTGTGGCGTCTGGGGTGATGTCACTCCTGCCAGGGATCGTCCTCTTTATGCTGGGCTGCTTTGCCGCCTCGGTCACACTGGGCGCGGCCCAAGTCACGTGGAAGAAGAAAGCCGTCGTCGCAGGGCGAAGGCGCACATATTTCGGCCAGTTCATTCATTTGATAACAGGCAACCCGATCATGCCCGTCGTGTCTGTGGCGGCCGTATTTTTCTTCGTGATGTCCGTTTTTGGCTATTACGGAGCCAACAACAACGGCACAGAATTCTTCGTCGAATCCGAGCCCGAAATGGCCATTGTCTATGTCCGCGCCAGAGGCAACCTGTCTCTGGAGCAAAAAGACACCCTGATCAAACGCGCCGAGCAAATTGTGCTCGCCCACCCTGGTGTGGACAATGCGTTTTCCTTTGCGGGCGACAGCGGCCTCAACACCAACACAGGCGGCGCCCAGCCCCCGAAGGATACGATCGGTCAAATCCAGTTTGAAACAATCCCATGGGAAGACCGTCGCGAGCGCCCCGATCTTGACGGCGATCTGGTTTTGGACGAGCTGACCGCACAGCTATCCGCCCTCCCCGGCACAAAGATCGAAATCCTCGCCGCGTCGCGCGGCCCTGCCTCGGCCAAGCCGGTTCATTTGCGGCTGAAGTCCGATGACTGGGAGACCCTGATCAAGGCCACGTCTCTGGTTCGGGAAAAGTTTGACGAAACAGCAGGCCTGACGCTGCAAGAAGACACACTCCCCCTCCCCGGGATCGACTGGCAACTGGATGTCGACGTTCAAGAAGCGGGCCGTTACGGGGCCGACGTGCAAACCATTGGCGGCATGATCCAGCTCGTCACCCGTGGCATTCTTCTGGACACAATGCGCGTCGACAGCTCTGATGAAGAGATCGAGATCCGTGTTCGCCTGCCCGAGCAAGACCGCGTCTTAAGCACGCTAGACACCCTCAAGCTGCGCACCAAAGACGGGTTGATCCCTCTGTCAAACTTCCTGACACGCAAACCCGTTGCCAAACTCGCCGAAATCAACCGCTCTGACCAGATGCGCTATTTTGATGTGAAAGCAGGCGTCGCCAGCGCCACGATGCTCCTGACAAACGCCGAGACAGGCGAGACGCGTCTTATCCCTGCGGCACAGTGGTCTGACGACGAAGAGCTACAAGTCAAAAGCAAAAGAGAAGGGTTCGCAGCCCTCCCCCTGACACCAGCCAACAGAATAGAAGCCCTCACAGACTGGCTCAATGACACCCCGCTTCCCGACGGCGTCGCATGGGAATGGACCGGCGATCAGGAAGACGAAGCCGAAAGCCAAGCCTTCCTCGGCTCTGCCTTTATGGGCGCCCTTGGCCTGATGTTCATCATTTTGCTGGCCCAGTTCAACAGCGTCTATAACTCTGTTCTCGTTCTCTTGGCGGTGGTTCTGTCCACAGCAGGCGTGCTCATCGGGATGTTGGTGATGGATCAGACGTTCTCGATCATCATGACAGGCACAGGTATCGTCGCCTTGGCAGGGATCGTTGTGAACAACAATATTGTTCTGATTGATACCTATCAGGAGTATTCCTCTTATATGCCGCGCGTCGAAGCCATCGTGCGCACCGCAGAAGACCGCATCCGCCCCGTTCTCCTCACCACCATAACAACAATGGCGGGCCTCGCGCCCATGATGTTCGGCCTGAGCCTTGATTTTATCAATGGCGGCTACTCGATTGATAGCCCGACAGCGCTCTGGTGGAAGCAACTGGCAACAGCGGTCGTCTTCGGCCTTGGCATTGCCACAGTGCTCACGCTTGTTTTCACGCCCTCCATGCTCGCCTTGCGTGTCTGGATCTCGACCTATCTGAGCTGGGCCGCCCGCGCCCTCGCAGCCCTCTCCCTCGGCAGCGCAAGCCGCGTTGCGCGCGACATGGCTCTGCAAACAGCAGTGCGGCGCATAGCCCCGCCAGAAATCATCTGGGACAGGGTCGATGACGCCGCCCAGACAGCCGAGCCCGAAGCAGAAGAGCCAGACGCAGAAGAGCCGTCAGGCAGCCTCAAAAGCGCCAACATAAAGGCCGCCGAATAAAGCAGACGAGGACGCCTTAGGCGGCGTCCTCGTCACTGCTTTGGCGCGCCCAAAGGCTCGCATAACGCCCCTTACGGTGAAGGAGGGCCTCATGCGTGCCCTGCTCGGCGACTTCGCCATCTTCCAGAACAACAATCACATCCGCATCCGCAATCGTCGACAAACGGTGTGCAATCGTAATAACCGTGCGCCCCTCACCGGCCTGTCGCAAGGCAGACTGGATTTCGCGCTCGGTCTCGGTATCTAGCGCTGACGTGGCTTCATCCAGCAACAAAACAGGCGGGTCTTTGAGCAAGGTCCGCGCAATCCCGACCCGCTGCTTCTCGCCGCCCGACAGCTTTAGCCCACGCTCGCCGACTGCCGTGTCATAGCCGTTGGACAAAGCCGAAATAAAATCATGGATTTGGGCGGCTTTCGCAGCGGCAATAATCTCCTCCTCCGTCGCACCATCCCGCCCGTAGGCGATATTGTAGCGGATCGTATCGTTGAACAGGACCGTATCTTGTGGCACCACACCAATGATGCCATGCAAGCTTTCTTGCGTCACATCGCGCACATCTTGCCCGTCAATTGTCACGCTGCCACGGGACACATCATAAAAGCGAAACAACAAGCGCCCGATGGTCGACTTGCCAGACCCCGACGGCCCGACAATCGCCACAGTCGCCCCCGCATCAACTTGCAAGCTCACCCCTTTCAAGATCGGACGCGCCGCATCATATCCGAAAAACACATCCTCAAGCACAACCGTGCCGCCTGACACTTTGATGTCTTTGGCATTGGCCCCGTCTTGGATTTCGGCAGGCTGGCCGAGCAAATCAAACATCTCGCCCATATCCACAAGACTTTGGCGAATCTCGCGGTAAACCGTGCCCAAAAAGTTCAAAGGCAAGGTGATCTGGATCATATAGGCGTTCACCATAACAAAGTCGCCCACGGTCAGATCGCCCCGCTGCACACCCAACGCCGCCATGACCATCACTGCAATCAAGCCACAGGTGATCAAAAGCGCTTGCCCGAAGTTCAAAAAAGCGAGCGATGAGGCGGTCTTGATCGCGGCCGTTTCATAACCCGCCATGGCCTCATCATAGCGCGCGCCTTCACGTCGCTCCGCGCCGAAATATTTGACTGTTTCAAAATTCAACAGGCTATCAATCGCCTTTTGATTGGCATCAGTATCGCGATCGTTCATCTCGCGGCGCAACTTCACCCGCCACTCTGTCACCGTGAAGGTAAACCAGACATAAAGCGAAATTGTCCCGACCACGACAGCGAGATACCAAACATCAAACAAGAAAAAGAATATGCCCGCCACAAGCGCCAATTCGAGAATGAGCGGCCCAACAGAGAACAGCAAAAACCGCAACAAGAAATCAACGCCCTTAACACCGCGCTCGATAATACGGCTCAAGCCGCCGGTTTTACGCGTGATGTGATAGCGCATCGAAAGTCTGTGAATATGAGTGAAGGTTTCCAGCGCAAGCTGGCGCAAAGCCCTCTGCGCCACAGCTGCAAACACTCCGTCCCTGAGCTGTTGAAATCCCGCCGCAAAAATCCGCGCCATACCATAGGCAACCGTGAGCCCCACAGCGCCAAGCATCAGATCAGACAGCCCATCACCCGACAGGGCATTGACAGCATCGCGATAGATAACGGGGGTATAAACCGCAATCACCTTGGAGAGCAGCAGCGCAGCCATGGCGATCAAAACACGGCGCTTGACCCAGCTTTCACCCTCAGGCCAAAGATAGGGGGTGACACGCTTGATCGTGCGCCAGCCAGACGCACGCTCTTGTTTTTCGATATCGCTGCTCATGCTTACCTTACCTCTCGCCTATAGCGGCGCAGAGATAGTCCCCTTTCAAGCCGATTGCCAGCGGTCCTCACTCCGGAATGTCAAACACCTGACCGGGGAAAATGAGATCGGGGTCGCGGATCTGGTCTTTGTTGGCTTCATAAAGCTGAACATACAACTGACCTGTGCCATATCTGTTCTGTGCAATCGCCCAAAGCGTTGCCCCCGGCTGAACCGTAACAAGCGTTGCGCCGCCTTGCTGCACAAGATTGTCAGGCTCTTCGCGCTTGAACGGCGTCTCAACACGGCTTGTGACTTGTCCCGCCGCATCGACCTCATCGACGCGCAGGGTGTAAATCCCCGTTTCCACATCTGGCAAATCCGAGCGCCACTGCCCATTGGCTTCAATCCGGTCGGTTTTGATCGGACGGTTATCAAGATAGACCCGCACAAACCCCTCAGTGGTCGCCCGCCCCGAAAGCTGGACCTCGCCACTGTCAGAATAACTGATCGCATCCAGCGCAACCTGGCTCATCACATTTGGTGCCGCCGCAGCTTGCAAAACCGTGACGCCATCTTCTCCCGCCAAAAGCACAGCCACGGGCGTTTCGGTTGGCGTTTCGGCTGTCTCTTCACGTGCCATACTGCCTGCCATACTCTCAGCCACATACTCTGCCACACCGCTTATTTTAGCCTGAAGCGGGGCAATAATAATCGTATTTTGGCTTTCCTGCCCGCTGGTTTTTCCTCTCAAGCTCAGGACACGCGCGTTTGAATCAGCGGAAAGCTCAGCAAAAGCAACAAATTCTCCCGTTGTGCCCGCCTGCACTTCCAACAAGACCGAACCATCCAGAAGCACTTCAACAATCTCCCCCGGCAAGGCCGCCCCCGCAATCAAGGTCTGCCCATCCGGCTCAACCCGAGCAACATCAAACTTAGGCGCAAGCCCGCTTGAAACTGTATTGGAAACAGCATCCTCCTCGGCTTTGATGTCAGGCTGGGGCTGATCATTGGGCTTGATCACAAATTCTAGTTTCGGCTCAGGCTCAGCCTTAAAAAACTGGTCTTTATAAACAATGCCAATCCCCGTGAGCCCCAAAACCACAGCCACAGTTGCGGCCAGCGCAGCCCCATTACTCGCCATAAAACCTGATAGTTTGCTCATGGAAGTCCCCAATATTCCTTGCCGCGCATCCTGCGGGTTGAGCGACCATAGCAAGATGGGTAAGAGTGGTCAAAAGAAGTCCGTTAACAAGCTCTTAAAAGTGAGGCCGCCATGCAAAACCGCTCTGTCTGTGTCTATTGTGGCTCACGAGAAGGAAAATCTCCTGCCTATAGTGAAGCCGCCAATGCCCTTGGAGCGGCTCTGGCAGAGGAAGACTGGCGGCTGGTTTACGGGGCGGGTGACATCGGCCTGATGGGAGCCGTGGCGCGCAGCGCCCAAAATGCAGGCGGCAACACATTTGGTGTTATTCCAACCCACCTGCTCAAAAAAGAAGTCGGAAAAGTCGATCTCACACAGTTCATCGTGACTGAAAATATGCATGAGCGCAAAAAAGTCATGTTTATGAATGCTGACGCAATCATTGTTTTGCCTGGTGGCGCTGGCTCGCTTGACGAGTTTTTCGAAGTCCTCACATGGGCACAATTGGATCTCCACACAAAACCAATCCTCTTACTCAACACTGAAAACTACTGGGGCCCTCTGATTGCCCTGATTGATCACGTGATAGATGAAGGCTTTGCAGATCCAAGCCTCAAAAAGCTATACACAGTTTGCAAAAGCGTAAACGAAGCGACCGCTTATTTGCGGCGCGCCTTCTCCTGAGCCAGACTTGAGGCCGAATAAAGCGCCAAGCCGACCCAGATCAGCCCAAAGGCAAGACCGTGCCAAAACCCGAAGGGTTCGCCAAAGATGACCACCGCACAAATAAACTGGGCGGTTGGGTTTATGTATTGAAGCACTCCAACGGTAGAGAGCCTGTTACGCTGTGTTGCGTATGAAAACAGAATAAGGGGTGTCGCCGTTAATACGCCAGAGAAGATAAGCATGATGTTTTCCCAAGCCGCTGTCCCGAAATGTCCCTGTCCCTGCGTATGCACAACTGCCAAGACCGCAAGCGCAACAGGCACCAGCAAAGCGACCTCCCCTGTCACAGAAACAACTGGCCCCGCAGTCAGGCGCTTTTTGACCAACCCATAGAGTCCGAAAGACCCCGCCACCAACAGAGAAATCCAAGGCGCAACACCCAGGCCATAACTCAGAAGTGCGACAGCCACAGCCGCCAAGCATACGGCTCCCCATTGCAGACGCGTCAACGCCTCGCCAAAGACAGCACGGCCGAGCAAAACGGCGACAAGCGGAAAAATATAATAGCCCATTGCAGCCTCAACGGCATAACCCGCCTGAATTGAGAATATAAACGCAAACCAATTTGTTGAAATCATGACCGCGGCCACCCCCACGATCAAAACACTCTTGCGCGTTGAAAACAAAGCGAACAATGCCGAAACACGGCCTTGCAAAGTAAGAATCGCGGCAAAAATTACAAAAGACCAAATCGTGCGATGTGCGAGGATTTCAATCGGCGGGATATGGGACAATATTTTGTAATACAGCGGGGAAAACCCCCATATCAAACAGGCAACAATCATTGCCAGAACGCCTTTTGCACTTTCGGTCTTCATGTTGTATTTTGTGCTTTCTTGGACTGGCTTTATATTTTGTTTATTAATTAAGCTTAACCAGATTCAATTCTTGGCGAATTTTCAACTCGTTGTTATCGTTTGCACAGATCATACAGGACACTGGTAAATGCGACACACTTTGCCGTTTGCGCCCCAATTTTATGTGACGGCGCCCCAGCCTTGCCCTTATCTGGCAGACAGGATGGAGCGCAAGTTGTTTACATCTCTTCAGGGCGAGAGCGCCCAACAGCTCAATGACGGCCTGTCCCGTCAGGGATTTCGCCGCTCTCAAAATGTCTTGTATCGCCCCTCATGCGCAGATTGTGCCGCGTGCTTGTCAGCCCGCATCATCACGGCTGACTTCAAGCCCAGTAAAAGCCAGAAGCGCGTCCTAAAGCGTAACCAGCGCCTTGAACGCCGCGTCAGCTCGCCATGGGCCACAGAGGACCAATACGAGCTTTTTCGACGTTACCTCGACAGCAGGCATTCAGATGGCGGCATGGCCGATATGGACGTCTTCGAATTTGCAGCCATGATTGAGGAAACACCTATTCGCTCGCGTGTGATCGAATATGTTGACCAAGACACCAAACAGCTTGTGGCCGTTTGTCTGACAGACGTCTTAAAAGACGGCATCTCGATGGTGTATTCGTTTTTTGACCCTGACTATGAAAAACACTCCTTGGGAACATATATCATTCTGGATCATATTGAGATCGCCCGATCAAGCGACTTGCCATATGTTTACTTGGGGTATTGGGTCCCTGGCAGTCCAAAGATGGGCTACAAGGCCAATTTTGCGGCCTTGGAAATCTTCAAACAAAATGAGTGGCGCCCGATTGGCACCGCCTCAGAGCACGAAGTGGACACACACCCGCTCTCGACCGCGCCCATCGCAGAGCAGGTTGCAAATATTTCATTGCCCGATCTACAAGCTCACCGCCACAAGCCATAATTCAAGCGCTCGTTTTTGCACCCCTGACGCCATCAAGTGGCGTTGGATGCCGCATATCGTCGCGGTTTTTCGATTTTCTGTCAAAATAAGGGCGCAAAACGCAACTATTGAACAAAAAACCCGCCCTCAGAGTTCGATTATTCGGGTTTTGGCGGTTGACGCCTCAAGCCAGCACTTCTAAGGTCTCGCAAACGCAGCAAAAGGCACCCAGCATGGTAGAGCTAGTGGTCATCGTGAGAAAAAGGCGCATGGGCCGGTAACGGACACCCTTAGGTAACCCCATGCGCCCCCGAAAATCGGGGGCTTTTTTATGCGTATAACGAAGTTGGAATGGAGCTTAGATATGTCACGTCAAATGACCGGCGCAAAAATGATCGTAGAATGCCTGAAGGATCAGGGCGTAGAGGTTGTGTTTGGCTACCCTGGTGGGGCAGTTTTGCCAATTTATGACGAAGTATTCCAACAAAACGGCATTCGCCACGTCCTTGTGCGCCATGAACAGGGCGCTGTGCACGCCGCTGAGGGCTACGCCCGTTCAACTGGCAAGCCAGGTGTTGTGCTGGTGACATCTGGCCCGGGAGCAACCAACGCGGTAACCGGTCTAACCGATGCTTTGCTTGATTCAATTCCGATTGTCGTGCTGACAGGCCAAGTCCCAACATTTATGATCGGAACTGACGCCTTTCAGGAAGCAGACACCGTCGGCATCACTCGCCCCTGCACCAAGCACAACTGGCTTGTGCAAGATACGGCCTCTCTTTCGGCGACTGTGCATGAAGCCTTTCATGTCGCAACCTCGGGGCGTCCCGGTCCTGTTCTGATTGATATTCCAAAGGATGTGCAGTTTGCCTCTGGCGAATACACCCCCAAACACAAAGCCAAGGTGAGCCGGTACCAGCCGCCCGTGAAGGGCGACATGACCTCTATCGAAGAGCTTGTCGACGCCATCGAAAAAGCAGAAAAGCCTGTATTTTACACAGGCGGCGGAGTGATAAACTCTGGCCCCGCTGCAAGCCAGCTTTTGCGCGAACTTGTCGACGCCACAGGCTTTCCGATCACGTCGACCCTCATGGGCCTTGGCGCCTATCCTGCGTCAGGCGAAAAATGGCTCGGAATGCTCGGAATGCACGGGCTTTATGAAGCCAACATGGCGATGCATGGGTGTGATCTGATGATCAACATCGGCGCGCGCTTTGATGACCGCATCACTGGCCGTCTAGATGCCTTCAGCCCCAATTCCAAAAAAGCACATATCGACATTGATCCCTCCTCGATCAACAAAGTTATTCGTGTCGACATACCGATCGTTGGAGATGTGGGTCACGTTCTGGAAGACATTCTAAAAGTCTGGAAGGCACGTGGACGCAAAACAAACCGTCCGGCTCTTGAGAAATGGTGGGGCAAAATAAATGACTGGCGCAAAGTAGATTGCCTCAAGTTCGAGCAGACAGGGTCTGTCATCAAGCCACAACACGCGCTTGCCCGACTTGAGGCTCTGACAAAAGATCATGACCGCTACATTTGCACAGAGGTTGGCCAACACCAGATGTGGGCTGCGCAATATCTCGGCTTTGAGGACCCCAACCGCTGGATGACCTCAGGCGGCCTCGGCACAATGGGATACGGGTTTCCTGCTTCAATCGGTGTCCAAATGGCACACCCTGATAGTCTGGTCATCAATGTTGCAGGCGAAGCAAGCTGGTTGATGAATATGCAAGAGATGGGCACAGCCATTCAGTTCCGCCTACCTGTGAAGCAATTTATCCTGAACAATGAACGCCTTGGCATGGTTCGCCAATGGCAGGAACTGCTACATGGCGAGCGCTATTCGCACTCTTGGAGCGAAGCACTGCCTGATTTTGTGAAGCTCGCCGAAGCGTTTGGAGCCAAAGGCATTCGCGTTGATAACCCTGAAGATCTTGATGAGGCCATCAAGGAAATGATCGCCTATGACGGCCCTGTCATTCTCGACTGCCTTGTGGAGAAGCATGAAAACTGCTTCCCGATGATCCCGTCAGGCGAGCCGCATAACAAAATGCTCCTTGGGCAGGCCAGCACCAAAGACGCCATCAGCACAAGCGGCGCTGTGCTCGTTTGAGCCGCGCACCCAGCGAAAGAAGGAAGCACTATGTCTGCTCTCAATATTAAAAAAGGCTCTAACAAGCACTCGGCTTACAACCTGCGGCCAACCTTCAGCGACCATGTTGAGTCGCACACTCTGGCTGTGGTTGTTGACAACGAAGCAGGCGTTCTGGCCCGCGTAATCGGGCTTTTCTCGGGGCGCGGTTACAATATCGAAAGCCTCACGGTGGCTGAAATCGACCATGAGGGGCACCGCTCGCGGATCACAATTGTGACAACAGGCACACCGCAGGTGATCGAGCAAATCAAAGCACAACTCGGACGGATCGTGCCGGTGCATGAGGTGCATGATCTGACTGTGGAAGGCGCCGCTGTTGAGCGCGAACTCGCCTTGCTCAAGGTGGAAGGCTCGGGCGAACGACGTGTCGAGGCCATGCGGCTGGCCGATATTTTCCGCGCCAACGTGGTCGATAGCACGTTGGAAAGCTTCGTGTTTGAGATCACTGGCACACCAGAAAAAATCGATGCGTTCAGCGAATTGATGCGCCCTCTTGGGCTATCAGAAGTGGCAAGAACGGGTGTGGCGGCTCTGGCCCGCGGGACCGTCAATTTCTAACGGGATCGAGCGGCTAAATCTGTTTCAAGCTGTCCGCAACGCAGGGAATTGCAATACATTACAGATACTTGTCTGCCGCTCCTTCAAATTTTGAGGGAGCGGTGACGAGACAGGGTCTGCCGTTGCTTTCAAGCGTTCGGCAATTGCTGGAGCGTGTTGCTCGGCAATCAGTTCTGGATTGCGCACAAGACGCAGCGTGGCACTTTCCAAGAGCTGAAATTCGATCAAATCGCCAGCGTCAAGAACAGGTCCGTCAAAGAGCGATGAGGCAGAGCCGCCATAATAGGCGAGATCGCCATGGTCTTCGCACCAGATCACAGCTTTTTGCTCGGCCTGATCACTCCAGAGGACAACACCATACATCGAAAACCCCAATCATAAAAAACACCCTTCGCAATTATAATTTTTAGAAAAAAAATTACAAAGCGGAACTCCATAAAGAGTGTCGTGCGCTTGATAATTGTGTCTTGCCTGAACCCATTTGACGCGAATTGGCGTCATGCTAGACGTGAAATCGCATCAGAGTGGTGCAGTTCATATTACTTTTTTCGAAAAATAAGCGTAAGATTGGATTCTGTTGATTGTGTTATCTTAAAGAGTAGAAGCCTGTGCCCCCATCGCGTTCTCCCAAAAACTCTGTTGATCCGGTCCAGCTCAGAGCTGTATTTGGAGATAACCTGAAAAAGTTAACATCTCCTTTCCCCTCCGTTGCGAGCCTCTGTCGCGAGCTGGGTATCAATCGCACACAGTTTAACCGATATCTTGCAGCCGAAAGCTTTCCAAGGCCCGATGTGCTGCATAAAATATGCACATTTTTCAATGTGGATGCGCGTATTCTGCTGGAACCTGTCGAGCAAATCACAAACAAGCCTGCCGATTTGTTTGGTCATCCCGCTGTTCAAAACTACCTTGGGAAAACGGTTGATCCTGTCACAGAAGACGAATTGCCAAACGGCTTCTACCGCTTTAGCAGGCCAAGCTTTGTGGAGGATGACAGGTTTGTTGTCGGGATGTTTTGGGTCTTTCGGGAAGACGGGCGTGCCTTTGTGCGCGGGTTCGAACTTCCAGAAGCAATGAACGATCAAGGGCTCTCAAGCACCACTTACAACCGAGAGTTCAGGGGCATAACACTCAAGCAAGAACAAGGGCTTGTGCTGATTGCTGCACGGCGGGGCGCAAGCACGTGTTCCTTCAGCTATCTTGCCCAAGCGCCTTCTTTTCATAACAATTTCTGGGAGGGATACGCGACCCGAACAGCAACCGAGAGCATAACGGGAAAGAGGGTTGTTCGCTTTGTTGTCGAACATATTCAAGGGGGTTGGAAAGAGGCCCTCAAAATGGCGCGCAATTCAGGGTTTTGCGATGTCAGCCAGCTGCCTGGGTATCATGCACGCCTCATGCGTCCAGGACAGGCCTTTCGCTAGGCGCGAGCTTGAGACGCTTGGTAAAGATGCCAACTTGCGTGCCCGAAAAGTGGCAAGACAAAGTAAAGTCCGAAGAAGGCTGGAAGCATTGCCAAAAACGTCATGACAGCGATGACGGCGCCCCAAAAAACCATTAAAATCAGGTTGTTCTGAACCGCAGTGAAACTGGCAATCATCGCGCTCACAAAGTCAACTTCACGGTCCAAGAGCATGGGCATTGCAAAGACGGTTATCATGAACAGCAAGAGCGCAAACAAAGCGCCAACGAGCGTTCCAACAGCGATCATGGTCAGCCCGTCAGAGCTTAGATAAACATCGAGCGAAGTGGAGACATTTGTCATCGTGGAGAGGCCGAGAAACAGCGCGAATATCATATGCGCGAGGAAGAACCAGAACAGGAAAACCATCAGAATTATAGCACAAAGCGAGGGCAGCTGACGCCGCGCCTGCCCCAGAACGACGCCAAAAATCTCTGAAAAAACAAGAGGTTCGCCGTATTCCAATCGATGACTGACTTCATAAAGAGCGACCGCTGTGAAGGGGCCGAAGAGGGGGAAGCCGACGGCGGCGAAGACCAGCCAATAGCTCTTGCCCGTCGCGAGAGTGACCCAGAGCAGCAAAAACCCGAAGGCAACACAAATACTCGCGACAACAAACCCGTAGAGGGGGGCGCGGCGCATATCGGACCACCCCTTGTAAAGCGCTGATTTCAAATCATAAAACGTAACCGACCCGAGGTCTGCAACACCCTGTTGTTTGAGTTTCATCTGTCTCTCCCCACCTCTATTATGACAGTCTAAGACCCAAAGGTGACATTCAAAAAGATGTTTGTTTCACTCATCTTTTGTGTAGGGCAGCCTATGGGGCAGCCTGTATGGCAAGCTATATGGACAGCGGTCAGCCCGATCAGGCCAGCGGCGGACGGTTTTCAGCGTAGCGATAGGCCTGATGCCAGCTTTCGCCGAGCTGCATCAGCGCAGCGTCACTGTTGCGCGGGCCAAAGAGCGACAGCCCCGCAGGCAACCCCTTCTCCCCCATCTGAAGCGGAATATTGATGCACGGCAGCCCAAGCAAGCCGACGGGTGTCACGATCTGCATCCAGCGGTGATAGGTGTCCATCCCCTGCCCCGCAATCTCCTCGGGGTAGGTCCATTCCACAGGGAACGGGTAAAGCTGTGTTGTCGGCAGCACGAGCGCATCAAAGCGCTCAAAGAGGCTGGCGCAGGTCTTGAACCATTGTGAACGGATAACAGAGGCGCGGTGCACATCCATCGCCGAGAAAGAGAGCCCCCGCTCGATCTCCCAAATCGCTTCGGGCTTGAGCTGGTCACGCTTGGCAGCGTCGTTGTAAAAGACAGACAACCCTCCCGCAATGGCCCAAGACCGCAGGGTGATCCAGCTCTCCCAGATCGCTTCGGCCGAAAACGGCGGCAGAACAGGCTCCACCGAAAGCCCAAGCGCTTCCAGTTCGGGAAGAGCCGCTTCGGAGTGGGCCATGAGGCCCGCTTCCATTGGAAACGCGCCACCCCAATCACCAAGCCAGCCAATCCGACGCCCTTTGACAGAGGCGTCGATGCCAGGCAGCGTCAGATCATAGCGCGCGCCATGCGGCTGACGCGGATCAGCGCCAGACTGGGTATCCAGCAGCGCTGCCATATCGCGCGGCGTGCGCGCCATCGGGCCAAGCGTGGCCAGCTGGTGCAGGAACGTGTCACCCTCGGTTTCGGAGGGCACACGGCCATATGTCGGGCGAAAGCCGTAAACGTTATTCCATGCGCCGGGGTTGCGCAGGCTACCCATCATGTCGGAGCCATCCGCAAGGGCGACCATGCGCGCTGCCAGAGCCGCCGCCGCTCCGCCAGACGAGCCACCCGCACTGCGCGACAGATCGTAAGGGTTGTGCGTGGCCCCGTGCACGGGATTGAACGTATGAGAGCCAAGGCCCCATTCGGGCGTATTGGTCTTGCCGATAATGATCGCGCCTGCGGCGCGCATCCGCGCCACGACCAGATCATCATTGGGGGCAATCGTTTTGGCGAACATCGGGTTGCCCATCGAGGTCGCAAGGCCCTTGGCATTGGCGAGATCTTTTACGGCGAGCGGAAGACCGTGCATCCAGCCTTTGCGCGGCGCGGCATCAGCGGCGCGGGCCTCGGCCATCAGATCATCTGCGGCCCGCAGCGAGACAATGGCATTCACCTCGGGATTGGTTTTTTCGATCTGACGCAAGGTTGCCTGCATCAGTTCGGCTGCACTGAGCTGCCCTTCGGCCATCGCCTGTGATTGGTCAAGGGCTGTCATATTTGTGATTTCACTCATCGCCGTATCCTTTTTCGCGCCTGGCATATGCTGGCGCGGGTTTGCGCCGAGTGCAAGGCGGATTGCACCGTTTCGCCTTGTGCTGCGCACAAGGCGACCAGCGTCTGGGGGCCAGCCCCCACACGCAGGTTTCAGTGGGGGCCAGCCCCCACACCCCCGGGATACTTAGGGAAAGAGGAAGACGGGGGCGGCTTTTTTGGGGGGGGTGCGGGGTCAGCTATCGCTTTGCGCTTCGGAGCGTGATTTGCCCGCCACATCCAAGGCCAGAGTGGCCGCCATGAGGCCATCAAGATCGCCGTCAAGGACGCCTTTTGTATCGGAGGTTTCGTAATTGGTGCGCAGGTCTTTGACCATTTGATAGGGCTGCAGCACATAGGAGCGGATCTGGTTGCCCCAGCCTGCATCGCCTTTGTTTTCGTGCATTTCATTGACCGCGGCGTTGCGGCGATCAAGCTCCATTTGGTAGAGGCGCGATTTTAGAGCCTTCATGGCAATATCGCGGTTCTGGTGCTGTGATTTCTCAGAACTTGTCACCACAATCCCTGTGGGAGCGTGTGTGATCCGCACCGCAGAATCAGTTGTGTTGACGTGCTGGCCGCCTGCTCCCGAGGAGCGGTAGGTATCAATACGGATGTCGGCCGGATTGACTTCGATCTCGATATTGTCATCGACCACGGGATAGACCCCCACCGAGGTAAAGGAGGTGTGGCGCTTGGCGGCGCTGTCAAAGGGCGAAATGCGCACAAGCCGGTGCACGCCACTTTCCGACTTCAGCCAGCCGTAAGCATTATGGCCCGAGATTTTATATGTGGCCGATTTGATGCCGGCTTCTTCGCCTGCACTTTCGGCCTGCAGCTCGACTTTATAGCCTTTCTTTTCGGCCCAGCGGACATACATCCGCGCGAGCATCGAGGCCCAGTCGCAACTCTCGGTGCCGCCTGCGCCCGAGTTGATCTCAAGGAAGGTGTCATTGGCATCGGCCTCGCCGTCCAGCAAAGCTTCGAGCTCTTTTTCAGCTGCCTTTTTCTTGAGAGATTTCAAGGCGTCTTCCGCCTCCTGAACAACATCACCGTCGTCTTCCATTTCGCCAAGCTCGATCAGTTCGATATTGTCGGACAGATCGGCAGCGATACGGTCATAGCTTTCCATCGCATCAACCAGCGACTGGCGCTCGCGCATCAGGGTCTGGGCGTTTTCGGGATTGTCCCAGAGGCTTGGATCTTCCACACGGGCATTGAACTCTTCGAGCCTGTGGGGGGCTGTCTCACGGTCCATCCGCTGGCCCAGAAGCGCCAGTGACTTTTCGATTTCGGCGACAATACCCTGAATTTCTGCGCGCATGGGGCTTCCTTGGATGACATTTCAGGCCCGACTGATAGCGCAGCGCCGAGCCAGCGGCAAGCGCAGGGTCAGGGCGGTTTCGGGTTTAGTAGAGGCCGCCAGAGCTGAGCGTGCCAAAGCCGGCTTTGGGGCCGACCACGGCTTTTTTGCCTGTTGAGGTTGTGACCTGTTTTGCGGAGCCTGTTTCGCGCACCAGCGGCAGATTGGCGCCCATGGCAAAGCCGCCATCAAAGGTTATGCCAAAGTCGATCTGCTCGCCTTCGCGGAAACATTCGATCACCACATTGTCGCCCTCGGCGCTGTCAGAAAGGCGCGCGCCTGAGAAGCGGTCAATTTTGATGAATTCGCATTCTTGCGGGGCGCGGAACTTGCCTGCGCCGTATTTCTGGATGGCCGCACTCATGAAGCGCTGGAAGACGGGGCCGCACATTCCGCCGCCAGAGGCACCACGGCCCAGCGAGCGCGGGTTGTCATAGCCGATATAGCAGCCCGCGACGATATTGTTGGTGAAGCCGATGAACCAGACATCTTTGGCGTCATTGGTTGTGCCTGTTTTGCCAGCCACAGGCACGCCAAGGTTGACGGTTCGGCTGGCGGTGCCTCGGCTGACAACGCCTGTCATCATTGACGTCAGCTGATAGGCTGTGACGGCGTTCATCACGCGCTCGCGATTGTTCACGATCTGTGGCGCTTGCGAACGGGGCAGCGTGGGGCTGGCACAATCAGGGCATTCGCGGTCATCGTGGCGATAGACGGTTTTTCCGTAGCGGTCCTGCACGCGGTCAATCAGTGTCGGCTCAACGCGCTGGCCGCCATTCGCAAACATCGCATAGGCCGAAACCATTTTGTAGAGTGTAGTTTCTTCAGAGCCAAGCGAGTTGGCCAGAAAGCGGCCCATGCCCTCATAGACCCCGAAGCGTTCGGCGTAATCGGCGACAACATCCATCCCGACCTCTTGAGCAAGGCGGATCGTCATCAGGTTTCGGGATTGTTCAATGCCGGTGCGCAGGGGCGTTGGGCCATAAAACCGGTTGGAGGCATTCTGCGGACGCCAAAGGCCTTGTGGGGTGTTGATCTCGATCGGGGCATCGACAACGATTGTTGCGGGGGTGTAGCCGCTGTCCAGCGCGGAGGCATACACAAACGGCTTAAAGGAAGAGCCGGGCTGGCGCTTGGCCTGTGTGGCGCGGTTGAAGACAGAATGCTGATAGGAAAACCCGCCCTGCATCGCGATCACGCGGCCTGTGTTCACATCCATCGCCATAAAGCCGCCCTGCACTTCGGGCACTTGGCGCAGGGTCCAGCGGATAAAGGCGCCCTCGCCATCCTTGCCTTCGGTCATACGGCGCACAAGCACCACATCGCCAATTTTGAAGTTTGCGGCAAAATCACCTTTGATCCATGAGATATCCTTACGGGGGACCGTGAAGGGCTCGGCCTCTGTCTCGACAATGCCCTCAACCCCAATGCGCATAGCCTGCGCGCCAATCTCGAGCACAACAGCGGGGTGCCAATCTCCTGCGAGATGGATATCGCGCGGCACATTCGTGTTTGCGAGCGCTGCGCGCCAGTCTTCTTCACGGCCAAGGTTTTCCGAGCCAATGGTTTTGCGCGTGCCACGCCAGAGTCCAACCTCGCGGTCAAATTGCTCAAGTTGCAGCTGCAAAGACGTCGCCGCGAGCGCCTGCATTTCGGGGTCGATTGTGGCGCGCACGGTCATACCGCCTGTGAAAAACTCTTCTTCGCCAAAATCACTGGACAGCTGGCGGCGGATTTCATCGGTAAAATAGTCACGCGGTGGCAGCCCGTCTTTGAACGGCTCAAAGTCGCCGTTTTGAACCGAGCGCAACGGCAGATCACGCTCTGCCTTGTAGACCGCCTCGGGCAGATAACCGTTTTCAAACATCTCCTTGAGCACAAAATTGCGCCGTTGCAAAACCCGCTCTTTGTTGCGCACAGGATGAAACCGCCCCGGTGCTTTGGGCATGGAGGCCAAAGTGGCCGCCTCATGGGGGGCAAGCTCGCCCAGCGTTTTGTTGAAATAGGCCTGCGCGGCGGCGGTCACGCCAAAAGCGTTTTGACCGAGAAAAATTTCGTTGAGATAGAGCTCAAGGATGCGCTCTTTGTTCAGCGTCTCCTCCAGCCGGGTGGCGAGAATAATTTCTTTGATCTTGCGCTCGGCTTTTCGGTCGGCGGAGAGCAGGAAATTTTTGACAACCTGCTGGGTAATCGTCGAGGCGCCACGCACACTGCCGCCCTTCAAGGCGTCGATTGCGGCAGAGGCAATGCCACGGGTGTCATAGCCTTGGTGGACATAAAAGTTTTTGTCTTCTGCGCTGATAAAGGCATATTTCACAAGCTGCGGAATTTCTTCTGCGGGGGTAAACAAGCGACGCTCGCGCGCGAATTCGTCAAGCATCCGCCCCTCGCCTGAATAAATCCTGCTGATCGTGGGAGGCTGATACTGCGACAGGCTCTCATGGCTCGGAAGGTCCTGACCATAAATATAAAAAATCGCACCAATAGAAAGCGCCACGGCCATGAGACCGAGCGTGATAAGGCTGAAGAGGCCGCCAAGGGCCGAAAACAAGAATCTTAACACATGGTTCCCCTGATACGCGCGCCCTGTCTATACGCCCAAGGCTGTGCGAGGTCAAAATCAACTGACAGTGAGGCTGGGCTGGTTTTCGCCAGTGCCAAGACGGGTGCAAAGACGCGCGCAAAATCCGGTATTGTCGCCCGCCTCATTGGCGCACCACACGACGGATCGCTTCATCGGAGATAATCCAAGCTTGGATACCGTCGCGAATGCCTTCGGCCATGGCCCTGCGCCACTCTGCATTTATGATGTTTTGAAAATCACGATCACTTGAGAGGAAGCCTATTTCCAAAAGGATCGAGGGAATATCTGCGGCTTTGAGAACAGAAAAAGCCGCCGCGCGATACGGCCGCCTGTTGAGCGGTGCCCCTTTGAGCTTCAATCCGCCGACAATGGCTTTGGCGAGCCGTTCGGTGCGCGGCTGAGTTTCTTGGCGGGCGAGATCAAGCAACACATCCGCCACAACATCATCCTGCCCGCTGAGGTCTGTGCCTGAGAGCATATCGGCGCGGTCGTGGCGCTCGGCCAAGAGCGCGCTGGCTTCATCTGTCGCGTCCTGCGCAAGCGTATGAACTGTCGCCCCGTGGGCGCGCCCCTCACTGAGCGCATCGGCATGAAGCGACAAAAAGAGATCGGCCCCTGCCTGATGGGCCAGAGCCACACGGCGCTCAAGAGAGACAAAGCTGTCGTCATTGCGGGTCAGAAGAACGTCAACATTGGGCAGGCGCTTGAGCTCTTGTGCAACTTCACGCGCGAAGGTGAGCATGAGGTCTTTTTCTGTCTGTCCTTTCCGCGAGGCCCCGGGGTCAATGCCGCCATGGCCCGGATCAAGCACCACAAGGATCCGGCCTGTTTCTTTTTGCTGGGGCGTTGGGACGGGATCAGGCCAGACATCGCCTTTGGGCGGGCCAGCTTGGGCGGCGAAGGCCTCGGCGCTGGTTTTTTTCAAAACGACCGTGAGCAAGGCGCGCCCTGATTGGGCATCGCGGCTCATCTGGGAGGACAACAGCGCAAATGGTGCATCCAGATCGGCCACCAGCCGCGACCAGCCCGGGCGAAACCCGCCAAAGCGCACCTCTGTGAGAGTGCTCGCCTTGGCGAATATCTCTTTGGAAACACCCGCCCAGTCGACCTCGCGGAAGTCCAAGACCAAGCGCCGCGGCGCATCGAGCGTATAGAGGCGATAGGGCACAGGCTGGCTTAAGGCGAGCTTGAGTGTCACGGTTTGGCCGCGTTGGGCCGCGTGGCTTTGAGACGGGTCAACCCGCGCCAAGCCGCTCAGGGCTTGCGCACTCACGTTTGGCGCAAGCGTCATAAAACCACCCCAAAGGGCGCATACCAACATAAAGACTTTGAAAGGACCGCTCATGACCGCCTGTTTCTTTTGCGCGAGCATAGCGCGAAAGCCTCTGTCAGGGAAGCTTCTATGAGGTAAAATAAGCCTTAAGGCGGCGTAGCCCCTCACGGATCTCTTCGGTTGAGCGCGCATAGGACAGACGCAGCGTTGTGTGCCCTCGCGCGGGGTCAAAATCGATCCCGGGTGTGAGGGCGACGCCTGCTTTTTGCAGGATATCAGAGGCCAGCGCGCGGCTGTCATGGGTGATATGGCTGACATCAACATAAATATAAAACGCCCCGTCAGGCGGAGCAAAGTTATGCAGCCCCGCCTTGGGCAGTTCTTCAATCATCATGGCACGGTTGGCTGTATAGACCCTGAGATTGGCCTCAAGCTCCTCGGAACAGTCAAATGCACCAAGGGCGGCAATCTGGCTCGCATGGGGCGCGCAGATAAACATATTCTGGGCGAGCCGCTCGATCAGGCGGACATGGCTCTCGGGCACAACCATCCAGCCAACGCGCCAGCCTGTCATCGAAAAATACTTTGAAAAGGAATTGATCACATAGCAATCATCCGTCAGCTCAAGCGCCGAGACGGCCTCGCCCTCATATTCAATGCCTTGATAAATCTCATCCGAGATGAAGGCGGTATTTTGCGCGGCACAGGCGTCAATCAGGGCTTGCATCGCCTCGCGGCTCAGCATCGTGCCTGATGGGTTGGCAGGAGATGCCACAAGCAGCCCGTCAAGCTTTTCAGTGGCAAAATCTTCAGGCACCGGCTGAAAACGATTCTCAAGGCTGGTCGGCAGCCCGACGGGGACCACATCCAGCGCTTTCAATATCTGGCGATAGCTCGGGTATCCCGGCTCGCCAAGCCCGACACGTGCGCCCGCATCAAACAGGGCGGTAAACGCCAAGATAAACGCCCCAGAGGAGCCTGAGGTAATGATCACCCGATCGGGGGAGAGGCTGACGCCATGTTTTTCAAGATAGTGTTGCGCCACACGGGCACGCAGCTCTGGCAGGCCGAGCGCCACCGAATAGCCCAGCGGCGAGACCTCCATCTCTGCACCAAGACGGGCACGCGCGCCTTTGGGTGCCGCGCTGCTCGGCTGGCCGACTTCCATATGGATAATACTACGCCCCGCCGCCTCTGCTGCGCGGGCCTCTTCCATCACGTCCATCACAATAAAGGGATCAACCGCACCGCGCCTTGAGTTCTGCATGACTTTTCTCCTACTCTGGCCAAAGCTTTTGAAGAGGGTGAAGAGTAAGGTCAATGCGCAGCCTGTTGAAATCTGTTATTGCCGCAAGCCTCATGTGCGCCCTTGCCTTGCCCGCTTGGGCCGTCTCGTTGTTGCGCGATCCAGATATCGAGCACAGCCTCAAACAACTCGCCACCCCCGTGCTCAACGCGGCAGGGCTGCCTTCTGGGCGGATGTCGGTTTTGGTGGTGGATGCGTCATCGCTCAATGCCTTCGTGATTGATCGTGAGCATATTTTCATTCATGCGGGCCTGCTGCTCAAGCTGGAAACCGCCGAACAGCTCCAATCCGTCATCGCGCATGAAGCAGCCCATATCGCGAACGGTCATCTGGCCCGCCGCCCCGCCAACGCGCGCGCCGCCCAAAATCTTGCGGCCTTCGGGATGGCGCTTGCCGCCGCAGCCAGTGCAACAGGCCATTCCGACGCAGGACTTGCCATCGGGATTGGCGTTCAAAGCTCGGCACAGCGCTCGTTCTTTGCTCACACCCGCGCCGAGGAAGCCTCTGCCGATCAATCAGCGATCCGCTATCTCACCCGCGCAGGGGTTGACCCTGAGGGGTCTGTCGAAGTGATGGATATGTTTGCCGGACAAGAGCTTCTCTCTGCGGGGCGCCAAGACCCTTATGCGCGCTCGCATCCTTTGTCGCGTGACCGCTTGCGCGCCATGCAGGCCGCCACCAGCGCCTATCAGGGCCGCTTTCCAAGCAACCCCACGGCCAATTACTGGTTTGCCCGCGCCAAAGGCAAGCTCGGCGCATTTTACCGTGCACCCAAATGGACCCTGCGCCGCGCAGGCGACAGCGGGCATAAAGACATCGAAGATATGCGAAAAGCAATCGCCTGGCACCGCTCGGGGAAAGGAACCGAGGCGCTCAGCGCGATGCAACGCCTGATCACCGCTGCGCCAAAAGACCCCTATCTGCATGAGTTACACGGCCAAATCCTGCTTGAACGTCGAAACTATAAGGCGGCCCTCGCAGCCTATGGCAAAGCCGTGACGCTTGCGCCAAAGAACGCTTTGATCCTTGGGCAATACGGCCATGCCCTGCTTGTGTCGGGCAACCCGAAAGCCGCTCTGCCCTATCTGGAGCGCTCGGCCAATCTGGAACAGCGTGATGCACGGGTCCTGCGCGATCTGGGCGGCGCTTATGCCCGACTTGGGCAAAACGGCATGGCCTCGCTCTTGACCTCAGAACGCTATGCGTTGCTCGGCCGGCCAAAAGACGCCAGTCTTCACGCCAAGCGCGCTCTTGGCCTGCTCAAACGCGGCTCACCCGGTTGGCAACGTGCCCAAGATGTGCTCTTAGCTTCTGAAAATGCCGATACACAACGGAGAAAGAAATGATCAGACACACAGCCGCCTTTGCCCTTGTTGCAAGCCTTTTCACAAGCCCGCTTGCGGCGTTTGATCTTGAAAAGATGAGTGATGCGGAGCGCGCCGCCTTTCAGGGCGAAATCCGCGCCTATCTGTTGGAAAACCCCGAGGTGATCATGGAGGCGGTCGCTGTTCTGGAAGAGCGTCAGGCCGGCCAACAGGCGGATGCAGATGCCTCTCTTGTGCAAGTGAACGGCGCGGATCTTTTTGAAGATGCCAACTCTTTTGCTGGCGGCAATCTTGAAGGGGATCTGACGCTTGTCGAATTTGTCGATTATCGTTGTGGCTATTGCCGCAAGGCCCATGACGAAGTGGCGCAACTCATTGAAGCAGATGGAAACATCCGCTTTATTGTCAAAGAATTCCCCATTTTGGGCGAGGCCTCGGTTTTGTCGTCCCGCTTTGCGATCGCGGCCCGAATGATTGCGGGCGATGAGGCTTATAAGGCGGTTTCGGACGCTTTGATCACGCTCAAGTCAGACGTAAACGAACCCGTCTTGCGCGCTTTGGCAAGCTCTCTTGCGCTCGACGCTGACGTCATTCTTGCAAAAATGGACAGTGACGATGTCACTTCGGTGATCGCGCAAAACCGTGCGCTTGGACAGCGCCTCAATATCTCGGGGACGCCTACATTTGTGATGGGCGATCAAATCCTGAGGGGTTATCTGCCCCTCGCCCAGATGCAGGAAATAGCAGGCGCCATCCGCGCAAACTAAACCCTTGGATTATGATCCCTCAAACCGAAAAGGCGCTCTCAACTGGGGAGCGCCTTTTTTCTGGCGCAGACCTGCCCCTGCCTAGCTCTCGCTTGCGGCGTCCAGCTCTGCTGCGCGCTTTTCAACGAGGTCAACGATATGATCAACCATATCATAGTTGCCAAGCTTGTGGTCCTGCTTGCCCGCCATATAGACCATCCCCGTGCCAGCGCCCGCGCCGCCGCCCGTAAAGCCGACATCTGTCATCAACGCCTCGCCCGGGCCATTCACCACACAGCCGATAATTGACAGGCTCATCGGCGTTTTGATGTGCTCAAGGCGCTTTTCCAAAGCCTCGACCGTCTTGATCACATCAAAGCCTTGTCGCGCGCAGGAGGGGCAGGAAATAATATTGACGCCGCGATGGCGCAGGCCAAGCGACTTCAGGATTTCATAGCCGACCTTCACCTCTTCGATCGGGTCCGCCGAGAGCGAAACACGGATCGTATCGCCAATGCCCATCCACAGGAGGCTGCCCATGCCAATCGAGGATTTGATAGTGCCAGAGGTCAGCCCGCCCGCCTCCGTGATCCCGAGGTGAATGGGGGCATCTGTCGCCTCGGCCAGCTGCTGATAGGCTGCAGCTGCCATAAAGACATCAGAGGCCTTTACGGAGATCTTGAACTCGTGAAAATCGTGATCTTGCAAGATTTTGATATGATCCAGCCCGCTTTCAACCATGGCATCAGGGCAAGGCTCGCCATATTTGTCGAGCAGATGCTTTTCAAGGCTGCCCGCGTTGACGCCGATCCGGATCGAGCAATTGTGATCGCGCGCGGCACGGATCACTTCGGCGACACGCGCCTCATCCCCGATATTGCCCGGATTGATGCGTAGGCAGGCCGCGCCAGCCTCGGCCGCTTCGATCCCGCGTTTGTAATGAAAGTGAATATCCGCCACAATCGGCACGGGGCTTTCGCGCACAATCTCTTTAAGCGCCTTGGAGCTGGCTTCGTCAGGCACAGAGACCCGAACGATATCAGCCCCCGCCTCTGCCGCCGCCTGCACCTGTGCAATCGTGGCCTTGGCGTCGGTCGTCAGTGTGTTGGTCATGGTCTGGACCGAAATCGGCGCATCGCCTCCAACAGGCACATTTCCCACCATAATCTGACGGCTTTTGCGGCGGTAAATGTTACGCCAAGGACGGATAGGATTTAGCGACATAGGGGCCTCATGCTCTCAAGCTCGGATATGGCCATGACATAGGGAGAAAGCCATGACTGTGCAACTCGTGGCTTAGTCGGCAAGCACGCCAAATGCACCCTCGGCGTCCATCTGGGCCACCGCACGGGCCAGTGGCTCGATGGTTTCCCAGTCAGCTTTGCCAAGCTCAGCTGTCACAGTCTCGGCTGTCAGCTTGAGATTGTCGGCAACGGCCCCCCGTGCGCCATAAGGGCCATAGGTGCTGCCGTTGGTCGCAAAATAGACCGCGCCCGCGTCGCCTGCGCGGATTGTAGAAGGGTCTGCTGTTTGCGGAACCGTATAAAAATCGCCCGGCTGCATCACAGCCTCGTGCAGGATCGTTCCAGAGGCGGCGCGCACCCGCAGCCAGACTTCACGGGTGGCTATTACGGTGACAACGCCTTGCTGTTGCTCAAACACCTGCGGCACAGTCTCCACATCGCGAGGCAAAGGCGCGCCTAGGCCTGCCAGAACGGTTGAGAGATCAAGGTCGCGCGCCAGATTGGCTTCGGGCAGTGCCGCGACCAGATCGGCGGAGGCCAGCGAAAACCCTTCTGTGATCGCGCCGCGTGGGCCTGTCGGGCCAAGCGTTTTACCATCAACGATATAATAGATCGATCCGCTTTCGCCGACGCGGATCGTGGCGGGTGCTGCGCTCTCAGTTTGTGCAACATCAAAAGTATCACCCGTGTTGAGAATGCCGCTGAACAGCTCTCCCCCCGTTGCGTCACTGATGCGCACCCAAGACGGGCGGGCCGCAACAATCCGAACGCCTTCAGGCGACACAGGCGCGACAGTTTCGCCCGTGGCCCTATCTATTGCGGGGCGATTGGCAAAGCTGCCGTTTTCGTTTGGCTTAAGCGTCACAATCGGCGCATCGCGCGCCACCAGAACAGGCACATCCAGCGCTTGAGGGCGGTAAAGACGGTCAAGACGGTCTGCTGCGGAGGCCATTTCAGGGCTGATGTCGCCAAAGCCGTCTGCACTACCAGCTTGCACCTGCGCCAGCGGGTCAAGATCGGCCAAAACATCAGGGGTGTTTTCAACAGGTGCCAGTTGCACCCGCTGGATTTCGTTCAAAACCGTCCAGCCGCCAAAGCCCAAAGCCCCGACCAAGGCCACGAGAACAAGGAGCGACCCAACAGCGCCCGGCTCTATGCGGGAGAAGACCGACTCAGCCCCGGGCGCAAACGGTGTCGCCCCTTCAAACATCGGGTCACGCTCAGAGCGCTTCTTTTGTTTGGGAGGTTTCGTATCTTTGCGCACGGACGAGGCCGCATCAGACATACCATGCGCCGTGCAAAAACCGCTTTCCGCACAAAAGGCGGCAAAAGCACGGTCAGGGTTCATCCCGAGATAGCGCGCATAAGAGCGCACATAGCCCGCAATGAAACCAGGTGTGTCAAACGCGCCCGGATCACAATTCTCAATGGCAGCAATATAGCCTGCCTTGATGCGCAATTCGCGCTGAACATCGAGAAGGGATTTGCCCATCGTTGCGCGTTCGCCGCGCATGATATCGCCCAGTCGCAATTCAAAATCATCGAACCAGCGTGGTTCGACGTTCTCATTTGCATCGCTGCGCTTGCTTTTGCGCCTGATCATGCGTGCTGCCCCTATCGCGTATCGCGAATCGCGCTGCGAAAGCAGCGGCTTGCCCCTTTAATTGATCGATCGGTAGCACATCACAAGGGATTTTGCACGAAACAGAGTGTTTAACCCGCCAATTCGGCACGATTCAGCGCACAATGCGCCCACAACTCATCCATAGCGTTTACAAGCTGATCCATTTCCCGCGGACCGTGCACAGGCGATGGTGTAAAGCGCAAGCGCTCCGTGCCGCGCGGCACAGTCGGGAAGTTGATCGGCTGAACATAAATCCCGTAGCTCTCAAGAAGCATATCCGACAGCGCCTTGGTGTGCACAGGGTCTCCTACGATCACAGGCACAATATGGCTGCCGTGGTCAATAATCGGCAGACCCATGCCCTTCAGGCGCAGCTTGAGCTTGGCCGCCTGCTCCTGATGCTTCTCGCGCAAGCCTTGGTCCTGCTTGAGATGCGCAACAGACGCCGCCGCACCCGCCGCAATGGCTGGCGGCAGAGATGTCGTAAAGATAAAGCCCGGCGCATAAGAGCGGATCGCATCACACATCTTGTCTGAGGCTGCGATATAGCCGCCCATCACACCGTAGGCTTTCGCCAGCGTGCCGTTGATAATATCAATACGGCCCATCAACCCCAGCTTCTCGGCCACGCCCGCGCCACGGGGGCCATACATACCGACCGCGTGGACCTCATCAATATAGGTCATCGCGCCGAACTCATCCGCCAGATCACAGATCTCTTTGATCGGGCCAAAATCGCCATCCATCGAATAAATCGATTCAAATGCAATCAGCTTTGGCGCGGACGGATCATCTGCTTCAAGCTTGGCCCGCAAATCCGCAAGATCATTGTGTTTGAAAATACGCTTCGCGCCACCGTTGCGGCGCACACCCTCGATCATCGAGGCGTGATTGAGCGCATCAGAATAAATAATCAAGCCGGGGAAAAGCTTTGGCAAAGTGCTGAGCGTCGCATCATTGGCAATATAGGCCGACGTGAAAACAAGCGCCGATTCTTTGCCGTGCAAATCGGCCAGCTCGGCCTCAAGGCGCTTGTGATAAACCGTGGTGCCAGAGATGTTGCGTGTCCCGCCCGAGCCAGCGCCCGTGGCTTCAATCGCCTCATGCATCGCCGCCATAACAGCGGGGTGTTGGCCCATGCCCAGATAGTCATTGCCACACCAGACTGTGATCGGCGTCTCAGACCCGTCAGGCTTGCGCCATGTCGCGTGGGGAAACTGGCCCTGCTTGCGCTCGATGTCGATAAAGGTCCGGTAGCGTCCCTCTTCGTGCAGTTTGTTCAGCGCTTCGTCGAGCTTGGCAGAATAATCCACGCGCGATCCCCTTTTGGTCTTTTGTCCTGTGTTCGCTAGAGCGCGAGCAGATTCCCGTATTCATAATAGTGAATAACTCTACATCGCGCCACCCTAGAGCGACAGGCTACATTTTGCCGCGTGCTTCTTATTTGACCCAGATCAAGAAAACCAGCTTTTCTGTTACATCTTTTCTCGTCTGGACATTGCCGCGCCCCGAGTTAGGTTTGCTCCTATCACCTTACCTCAATCCAAGGACAGCGCTATGTCACTCAAAGCCGTGCTCGAGCAGATCGACACCAATCTTCCCGCCGCCACAGACCGCCTGCTTGAGCTTCTGCGCATTCCCTCCATTTCCACCGATCCCGCCTTTGCAGCCCATTGCCAGACAGCCGCCGACTGGCTCGTGGCCGACCTTGAGAGCATCGGTGCCAAAGCCACAAAGCGCGACACCCCGGGGCACCCGATGGTCGTTGGCCATGTGGCAGGCGACGGCCCCCATGTCCTGTTTTATGGCCATTATGATGTGCAGCCCGTTGATCCGCTCGCCCTTTGGGACCGCGACCCGTTTGACCCTGCAATTGAAGACACACCCGCAGGCCGTGTGATCCGCGGGCGCGGCTCATCTGATGACAAGGGCCAGCTCATGACCTTCGTTGAGGCCTGCCGCGCTTGGCGCGAGGTCAACGGCGCCCTGCCCTGCCAGATCACCTTCTTCTTTGAAGGCGAGGAAGAAAGCGGCTCCCCCTCGCTCATTCCCTTCATGAAGGACAACGCCGAAGAGCTTAAAGCCGACATCGCCCTGATCTGCGACACAGGGCTGTTTGAAAGCCGCGTGCCCGCGATCATCACCATGCTGCGCGGCCTCGCTGGCATTGAAGTCGAAATCACAGGCCCTGAGCGCGACTTGCATTCGGGGATGTATGGCGGCCTTGTGCGCAATCCGCTTCATGTTATGTCAAGCCTGATCGCAGGGCTACATGACGAGACGGGCCGCATCACCTTGGATGGGTTTTATGATGATGTGCCCGAGCTCTCCGACGAGATCCGCGCCCAATGGCAGGCGCTCAGCTTTGATCATGGTAAATTCCTTGGCGATATAGGCCTTACCGAGCAAGGCGGCGAAGTCGAGCGCACCCCGCTTGAAAAGCTCTGGTCGCGCCCGACTTGCGAAGTCAACGGCCTCTGGGGCGGCTATACGGGCGATGGATCCAAAACGGTCCTGCCCTCCAAAGCCCATGCCAAATTTACGTTCCGCCTCGTCGGGCAGCAAGACCCCGCCAAGATCGTTGCCGCGCTCAAGGCCCATGTGGAGGCAAATATCCCCTCTGATTACAAGGTGGCCTACAAGGGCGACAAAGGCGCCCCCGCCGCGCAAATGTCGGTCTCCCACCCCGCCTTCGAGCAGGCCCGCAAGGCGCTCTCGGATGAATGGCCCGATGCGGCGGCCTATGTCGGTTGCGGCGGCTCGATCCCGATTGCGGGCTTCTTCAAGGATATCCTCGATATGGATGCCATGCTCATCGGCTTTGGCAAGGATGACGACCAGATCCACTCCCCGAACGAAAAATACGATCTGGAAAGCTTTCACAAAGGCATCCGCTCTTGGGCGCGTGTGCTCGAGGAAATGACCAAACAATGAAGCGCTTCAAAAGCTCGGGAGCCGAGATCGCCTATGATGTAAAAGGCAACGGCCCGCCGCTCCTTTTGCTGCACGGTTTCCCTCAAAGCCGCGCGATGTGGGATGAGATCGCGCCCGAACTGGCAGAGCACTTCACAATCGTCACAGCCGATCTGCGCGGCTACGGCGCCTCCTCCAAGCCCACAGGGGTGGCGGCCTATTCTTTCCGCGAAATGGGCCGTGATATGCTGGAGCTGATGGCCGATCTCGGACATAACACCTTCGCGCTCGCCGGCCATGACCGTGGCGCGCGCACCGCCTATCGCATGGCGCTTGACGCCTCCGCACGGATCAGCAGACTCGCACTTCTTGACATCATTCCCACCCACCTTCTCCTCAGCGACCTCTCCAAAGACGTCGCCAAAGCCTATTACCACTGGTTTTTTCTGGCCCAGCCCGCGCCCTTTCCCGAAACCCTGATCCGCCATGATCCCGATCACTACTTTGAAAGCTGCCTGACAGGCTGGGGCAGCACAGCCCTAGAGGATTTCGCCCCGGATCAGCTCGCGGCCTACCGAGACCGCTGGCGCGATCCAGACACCATCACAGCCATGTGCAACGACTACCGCGCAGCCCTTGAGATCGACTTCGCCATGGATGCCGCCGATATGGCGCGCAAGCTCGATATCCCAGCGCTTGTTCTCTATGGTGCCGATGGCCCCATGGCCAAAGCCTATGATGTGCTCGGCACATGGCAAGACAGGTTTTCAAAGGTGACAGGCCAAGCCATGCAGGGCGGGCACTTCTTCCCCGACACCGCTCCTAAAGAGACGGCAGACGCCCTTCAGTCTTTCTTTTTGCCCTAAATATCCTGGGGTGAATTGGCCAAAGGCCAAGAGGGGCAAAGCCCCTCTCACACACAAACCTGTGTGCCAAAGGCACGCCTTTGGATCAGCGCCAAGGCTCAGTCGTCAAACCCGCGTTCAATCACCTGATTCATCGTCTGCGACGGCGTCGCGCAGCCCGCTTCTCCCACGATGCGGGCAGGCACACCGGCAACAGTTTTCTTCGCGGGAATATCCTCAAGCACAACAGAGCCCGCCGCAATCCGCGAGCAGTTGCCAACCTTGATGTTGCCAAGCACTTTCGCCCCCGCCCCGATCAAGACGCCGTCGCCAATCTTGGGGTGACGGTCTTCTTCTTCCTTGCCGGTGCCGCCCAGCGTCACGGAATGGAGCATGGAAACATTGTCCCCCACAACAGCGGTTTCCCCGATCACAATCGAATGCGCATGGTCGATCATGATGCCTTTGCCAATCTTTGCACCGGGGTGAATATCAATCCCGAAGCACTCCGAACTGCGCATCTGGAAGAAATAGGCGAGGTCTTTATGCCCCTCGCGCCAGAGCCAGTTGGAAATACGATAGGCCTGCACCGCCTGAAACCCTTTGAAAAACAGAATCGGTTGCAAAAAGCGGTGACAGGCAGGGTCACGGTCATAAACCGCGACAATATCGGCGCGCGCACTCATCGCAAGGCTGGCATCCGCCCCGTAAGCCTCGTCACAAATTTCGCGCAAGATTTGCTCTGACATCTCGCTTGAGGCAAGCTTTGTCGAAATGCGATAGGCCAAGGCCTTCTCGATAGAGTTATGATGCAGGATACAGGCATGGACCAAACCGCCGAGCAGCGGCTCGGCCGTGATGGCCTCCTCGGCCTCGCTTCTGATCTGTGCCCAAACAGGGTCAAGCTTGGCGAGGTTGGTTTGGAGCTGCGGCATCACTTTATCCTTTGCGCTTGCGGCCCCAATATAGCGCCAACCACACGAGAGTGACAAACCCAAATCCCCGCGACAGCTATGTGCAATAATGCACAGACGCGGCCAGAGGTCCCACTGGCCGCGTCAAACACCCCCCTCGCGTGCCCCTCAAAGACTTACATCAAGCGTGCCAAACGCGCCCGCACCGTAGACTGAAGAGAGTTGCGCCACAGAAAGCTCAAATCCGCTCCCGACAACGCCGTCCAAGGCCATATCTTCCTGAGAGTAGTGCCAGCTCGGCTCTGTCACAACAGTCTCCCGACGCACAACGCCGCCAAGGCTGACCCGCACAAGATACTGCTCGCTCTCTTCCCCGAGCGGAACCTCAAGGGCCTCCCAGCTGTCCCCCCCGATCCGCGTCCGCCGGATCCAGCGCGTCCGATAGCCGGTCTCGTCGGCACTCCCCCGCACATGACAGGGGCTGAGCGGCCTGAGGCCCACCCCGTCAAAAGACTGCAAAACAGTGGTATAAGACGGATCATCATAGCCACGGCGCGCTGGCCCGACACGGTAATAGCGTCCAAGCCCGCGCTCCGCAGGCTGCAAACCGAGCTGCTCGGGTCGCCCGTCAAGCAAAACAAAATAGCTGCCCTCCGGCCAGTCCGCAGGCTGCCAAGCGTCACTGCCAAGTTGCCCGCGCAAAAGATGCGTCAGCCGATAGGTGTTCTCGGCCACAAGTTCGGCGTTTTGAAACTGCACCAGCTCCCAGTTTTCGGGGCTGCCATCGCCAATCGCGGCCAGATTTGCCCCATTCAGCATCGCAAGCTCACTGACTGAGGCCAGATGCCCCGCCGTCAGCCGCACATTAACCCCGGCGCCACGGTCATAGAGGCCTGCGCAGGCGGCTCTGAGAGGGGCTTCAAGCACACCCACAGTGCTGCGCGCCGTGATCAACCTGTCAAAACTATAGCCCTCCCCGTCACTTGAGCGGTAAAGCGCCGCCGTGCCCGGCCAAGGCTCTGCCGTCACCGCAAGATGCGGCGCATGAGGCACCTCATCGCCGCGCATGAGCGGCAGGTCGAGAAACAGCGGAAACACAGGCACAGCCGGCATAAATCCGGACATCAAAGGCGCATCGTCTATCAGATCCAAAGGGCTGTAGCTCTCGGGTTCGATCCGCACCGCCTCGACAATCTGCTCCCGCCCGATCTCGACACGATCAACGCGCAAGAGCTGCTCTGTGCCCTCAAACCCGAGGCGCAGCACATCCCCCGCCGCCACATCAAGCCGTGAGGGCGGCAGCGCAAAGCGCAGCGTATCGCGCCCCACCCGCGCCTCTGACAACCAGCGCTCGACAATCTGACGCCCAGCGCCGCGCCCCATCACAAGCGGCAGCTCCGAGACCGCCACAGCCTGTGTGGCCTGATCAGGCAAAACAGCCTCCTCGGCAACCGTCTCAAAATCGGCACCGCTCTGGATAAAGCGCAGCCGCACACGCCCCGCAAGCTCGGCCTCCGAGGCGCGCAGCCGCTCCACATCCGCCTCAAGCTCTTCGCTCAACGCCACAGCACGCGCCTCCAGTGCATGGTCGATGCGCCCGTCGCGCATCAAAAACACAAGCCGCCCGTCGCGCTCGACCGCGTCAAAACCATAGGCCAGCATCAGAGGCTGAAGCGAAGCGCGCGCCTCCTCCACCTGCCCCACAGCATAGCCCTCAACCACGCCTTTGAGATCGCCTACATCATAGGCCGTCATCCCCGCACGCTCACACAGCTCTGCCACAACAGAAGCCAGACTGCGCGATGACGCCCGCCCCGTAATCCAGTGACCGCGGTCATAATTGCCGCCATCGCTCCAGACAGCCTCCAGCGCTGGAAAATGCGGATAGGGCCGCGCATCCCAAGCCCAGACAAAAGCGCGGCTCATATCCAGCATCTGGCCGTCATATTCCACCGAAACAGGGTTGTTCTCGGGCCGCGCCCAGAAGCGGTGCATCGCGCGCAAGTATTGCGCCTGAAGGTAGTCGTCACGCCGCCCGTTGGAATAATGCGGCAGGCTGCTTTCGCTCGATTTTGGGTCCAGAAACTTGTTGGGCTGGTTTGTCCCCTTGTCAATCGCCGCACAGCCAAGTTCGGTAAACCAGATCGGCTTGGATTGCGGTATCCACTCTGTGGGCGTGTCAGAGCGCACGCCATCCACCCGCTCGTGGTGATCAGATGACCACCAGCTCACAATGTCCTTATAGCGCCAGACCCAAGGTTCGGAGTGTTCCCCGTCCTCGATCGGCGTGCGGATTTGCGCCGCGCGGGCTTCTGGCGAATGATAAAACCAGTCATAGCCTTCACCGCCAAGGATATTGGCCTCCAGATACTCAAGGTTGTAGATCGATCCATAGGCCTCGTCGGCCTCGCCCGCCTCATCGCGCCAGTCGCTGAGCGGCATATAGTTGTCAATCCCGACAAAGTTGATGTTGTCATCCGCCCAGAGCGGATCAAGATGAAACAGACGGTCGCCGCCCGCGTTAAAGCCGAAATACTCCGACCAATCTGCGCAATAGCCTATCTTCACATCTGGCCCCAAGAGCGCGCGCGCCTCAGTGGCGAGGCTCTTGAGAGCCGCCACAGAAGCAAAGCCCGCCGCGCCGCGGATTTTCGTCAGCTCGCGCATTTCCGAGCCGATAGAAAAGCTGTCAACGCCCCCCGCAGCCACACAGAGCGCCGCGTTGTGCAAAATAAAGCGACTGTAGCTCCACTCCTCAGGGCCCGAGTATGTCACCACGCCATTGGCCACAGAAAAGTCACTGGCGCTGGCAGTGCCAAAGAAGGCCGCGACCTCTGCATCGGCGGCGGCAGTCCCGCTTTCGCCTGCCAGCGTGATCCGCCCCCGCCACGGAAAGGCTGGCTGGCCCGTCGCGCCTGTGTAAGGGTCGGGGAGGCTGTTGCCCGCTTGCTGATCCATCAGGATAAATGGGTAATAAAGCACCTCAAGACCCTGTTCGCGCAGATGCGTGATCGCCTCAATGACCGACTGATCAGAAGGCGTCCCGCCATAAAGCGGTCGCCCGTCAGCGTCCTTGACGACCTCTTCAGCCAGACCCCGCGTCAGCCCCGCCACACTCCAAGGCATCTCGCTTGCGTCATGCAGCTTTTGCTCAACCTTCGGGCGCAGCTCACAGTCCCCACAGCGCAGATCGCCGCCAAACCAACTCACAATCAGCGAGCTGGCCTTCAGCTTGGGCAGCTCTGTCACCATCCGCTCTGTGGCGACACGAAAGTCGGCCTTGCCCGCAGGCGTATTGACATTGGCAAGCGCCGCCTGCCCCGCGCCATAGTCATAGCGAACAGGGGTCGTGGCGAGCGTATATTCCCCACTGCCCGGCATCATAGCAACCGCCTGCACCGCATGGGCCATGTCTTCGCCCGCATCTTCAAGATGCGCCTGCGTGGGCCGCATGACCTCAAATTCAAACTGCGGCACACGATTGCCAAAGCGCTCAAGCGCCAGCTCTTCCAGCACAACATAAGCCGTGCCGCGATAGGCAGGCACCTGTCCTGCGCCTTCCACAGCCTCCATCTTCGGGTCGGGCATCTGGTCGGCCAAGCCGCGATACACCCGCATCCCAAGGCTTTCTGGGTCGACCTCGACCCCATCGGCCCAGACACGCCCCACCCCCGAGATCACCCCCTCGCACAGCCCGATCGCCATGCTCACACTGTAACTGAAGCTCTGGGTCACAGGCCGCGCAGGCGCGCCCTTGCCGCCGCCGCCGCCCGTTGTGGTCACCGTCTCAGCAAACTGGCTCGCCCAGATCACCTGTCCAGCCACGCGCATCCGCCCGTAAACCTGCGCCACAGGGTCGCCCTCCCCCGCACGGGTGAGGCGAAAGCGCTCGACGCGGCCATGCTCAACCACATCAGAGCCTTGCCCCATGACCCTCTGGTCAATCGCACGGCCCGCCACGGCCCCCGCAAAGCGCCCGACCGCCGCCATCGAAAGGCCAAGAACAGAGCCGCCCAGAGAGCCGCCAATCGCCGCACCCGCCGTAGAAAGAAGTATGGTTGCCATTAGCTGATCTCCTCAGGAAAACGAAACAAAGCCGCAACGCGGCGCTGCCAAGGCGGGGTGAGCGGGCTTTCCAAGACCGCATGACCCGAATAGGCATGAATAAATCTGGGCGCCGCCCCACTGGCCGACAGGATCCCAAGGTGTTTGGCCATAGCATCACTGCGCATTCTAAACAAAAGCACATCCCCCGCCTCGGCCTCTGCCAAAGGCACAGCCCGCAAATGCCGCGCCGCCGCCGCCCAGAGCCGCTCCTCGCGCTGTGGCTCGGACCAGTCCGGCGTATAGGCTGGCACGGCCTCAGGCTCTGCGCCATAAACACGCCGCCAAACCCCGCGCAGCAGGCCAAGGCAGTCTGTGCCGACGCCCTTCTGTGAGGCCTGATGATGATACGGCGTGCCGATCCACGCCCGCGCTTCCGTCAGCACCTCTTTGGCAATCTCGCTCATGCGCGTCTGCTCCCGCCGCCGGTCTGGCCGGCGCTATGCGGCTGCACGGCCAGCCAGCTGTCCCCCGGAACGTCGGGAAAGCCCTGAAAATTCAGAAGGTTGTCAAACTTTGCACGACAGCTCCCCATCCGCTTGTCACAGCCTGCCACAAGGCGGACCTGATCGCCCGCCACAATCGGCGCGCGCATCGGATGCCAAAGCTCGATCACACGGGTTGCACCCTCAAAATAGTCGCGCTTCACAACGCCTTTCAGCCCCTCAGACGCGCCACTCAGCCCTTCAAACGTGCCAAAAGCAAACCACGCTTCGTCAAACCCCGTCATCGCCTCAAAGCGAAAGACGCGGCCCTCCTCAACGGCCTCGACAGCGCGCTCGACAAAATAGCCCTCGCGCCCCGTGTCAAAGCCGCAGCTCCTGTCGCCCAAAACGGCGGTGCAGGGCTTCTGATAGACGCGCCCGACAGGCCGCCCCAAGGCTTCACTGAGGCCGCGCAGCTCGGCATGAAACGCCCCGTTGCCCCGCCGCAGCTCGCCGATCGATCCGGCAAATATCAGGTGGCGCACGCTCACATCAGCCCAGTTCACAAACCAGCTCTGCACCTCGGCTCCGTCATAGCGCCCGGCCTCGATATCGGCCTCACAGATGGCTGCATCACTCAGCGCGCCCATGGTCTCGGTGTTGTCCACAGACAGGCCCGTCGCCTGCTGAAGCGTGGTCGTGCTCATCCCCGTATCAGCCCGAAAGCGGATGCCCTCAAAAGCAAGTGGCCCGTCATGATCGGTAAAGCCCATGACCACGCCGTCGCGGCGCGTCAGCGCCCAACAGCGGCACACCGTCGTGATCCCCGTCTGCAAATGCGCGAGCAGATCGCCCTTCACGCCCCCCATCAGACCCGAAGCTCCACAACCGGCACATTTGGCACTTCGCCCGCCTCAAATGTTGCCGCCGAGGCGACAATCTGGTCGCTGTCAAAGCGCACAGGCACATCAAAATGAAACCCCGCGGTGATCTCGACAGCCACGCTCGGCGGATGCACAAACGTCACCAGCCCCGTGGTATAATCTACAGTATAATCAAGCCCTTCGCTCTTCTCGTCGCCCGAAAAACCGATCCGCACAGTGCCCTCCACAGGCTTCACAATCGGGCGCGCATAGGTCTGCTCGCCAGAGCGATAGACCTTCACAAGCGGAAAAACGGTCGTAACCTCATCTCCAATCGCAATGATCTCGTCTTCAAAGCCGACCTCGCGCGAAGGCCGCCCCGTCTGAAAGTCGGTCCAGTCCTTCCAGCGAAAGCCGTGCATCCGCCCGCGCCGCGCCTCAAAAAACGCCAGCACCGCGTCAATATCATCCATCGAGCGCAGCCCCATGCCCGCGTCATAGCGGCGGCGCGAATGCGCCCAAGGGGTGTTGCGCTCCTCAAGCCCGTTGGCAAGGCTCACAATGTCAGTGCGCCGCTCTGGCCCGCCAGACGCCCCGAAGCTCAGGCTCGTTGGAAATCTAACCTCATGAAACTGCATGGTTTTCTCCTATCTGTTGCGGTTGCCACGGGCGAGCACACGGCCCATCTGCGCCGCGATCTGGCTTTGGCTGCGGCGAAAGCCTTCGGCATCGGGGGTTGTGATATTCATCACCACGTTGATGGCGCGGCCCGCCTCGGCCCTGACGCCAAGCTTGCCATCGGCCCCGCGCGCCAGTGGCATAATCGCCTCTGGCCCCGCCTCGCCCATCAGCCCTGTGCCGCCGCGCATCGGAAAGACCGTCGGGCTGCTCACGACACCGCCATTGGCAAACGGCATCACCCTGCCCTGCGCAAAGCTGGCCCCCTGCGCAAACGGGAAAATCCCGCCCATCACACTGCCAATACTATTGGCAATCAGCCCGCCGAAATGATCGGTCACTGGCTTCACAGCCGCCGAATAGCTCGCGCTGATCATGGATTGCGCCACCGTGCCAAGCACATCCGAGAGCTTTGCCCCGTCCAACACAACGCCATCCACCGCGCGTCTCAGCCCACGGCTCAACCCGCGCTCAAGCGTGGCAACCTCTTGCCCCGTTTGAGAAAAACTCGCGCGCACCTGCCGCAGCTCGGCATCAAACCGCGCCGCCATCCCGGCAGCCGCGCCCAAGCTCTGCTCCAGCGCATCCGCCTTCAGCTCCATATCGTCCAAAGCGTCAAAGTCACTCATGGTGTTCCTCGTTCTTTCTTACCTCAGTGGCATCGGGATAGGCCTCAAGCAGCGCCTGAAGTCCGGTTTTATCCATCGGGCGCAGGCGCGCCTCAGGCCCCAACATCAACATCAGCTCCACAGGCGTCAGCGCCCAAAACTCATGTGGCTTCAGGCCCATACGGGTCAGCCCCAGCCTGAGAAGCTCGGCCCAGTCAAAGCGCATCGGCCTCCCCCTCAGGCAGCATAAACGCCCGCGCCAGCAAGAGCGCCGCCGCCCGCGCCGCCGCCATCGGCCCGCCCTCGATCTCGACAGAGAGCAAGTCCCTTGAGGCCCCCTGCCAGCCGCCGCCGCGAAGGCCAGCCACGATCAGTTTCATGACATCACGGCTGCTAAAACTGCCGGCCTCAAAGCGGCCCACAAGGTCAACAAGCGTATCAGCCCCCATCGCCGCCTCAAGCTCGGCGAGCGCGCCAAGCGTGAGCTTGAGCACACGGCGCTCGCCGTCCATGACGAGCGCCACTTCAGAGGCAAAGGGATTGCCCATCACACGCTCGCCGCCGTGAAGCTCAGCGCACCTGCCGAGTTGAGCGCAAGCTCATAGCTCGCCTCGCCGTTGTAGCTTCCTGAATACTCGATGGAAGCCACCTGAAACGCGCCCTCAATTGTGCCAAAATCAGGAATAATCACCTGAAAATCAGGCGTCTCGCCGTCAAAAAAGATCTGGCGTGCGCGCTCGTCAGAGGCCGCGTCCTTAAAAACGCCAGAGCCCGAAATCGCCGCCGATTTGACGCCCGCGCCACCCAGAATTTCGCGCCATCCGCCCGCGCTCTCAAGGCTGGTGACATCAACGCTTTCGGCGTTAAAGCTGAGCCGCGTCGCCCGCAGGCCCGCAATGGTTTCAAACTGGCCATCGCCAGTGAGGTCGATCTTGATGAGAAGTTCTTTTCCGTTCTGTGCCGTCATGGGAAATCTCCAATGTTATCTGTAAGTTAGTTGTCGTCTTCCACACGCGCCCGAAAGCGCAGATCAATCCTGCGTGTCGCGCCTGTGCCCTCGCGGCTGGCGCTCGCGCGGTCAAATCCAAGCGAAATGAGGCTGCCGCGCGCCAGCGTGAGGGGCGCGTCAACAAGCACATCGCTCACCCGCCCCGCCACATCCTTGGCCGCCTGAAAGCCCGCACCATCCGTCACCACCGAGACGCTGAAGAGATGCAGCGCCCCGCCCCCGCTCTTGTCAGAGCTGTCGAGTACATTTTCAGGCCCAAGCGCCACATAGATCGACGGCAGGCTGCCCGACGGAATCGCATCATAAATTGCACTGCCCACAAGGGCCGCAAGCGGCGCATCCGCAATCAACGCCTGATAAACGGCCGCCTGTAGGGCCGACGAAACACCATAGCTCATGCCACTACCTCCTCTTCTGCCAAACAGCTCAAATACCGCCCCGTGAGGTCATCCTCCACAACCGCGACGATCCGAAAAACACGTGCGCCTTCCACAAACCGCTGCTCGGGCTTGGGGCGCATCCCGCTGCCCTCGGGGGCAGCCCGCAGACGGATCTTGTAGGACACCCGCGCCAAAGGCACGGCCTCGCCTTGGGTTTCGCGGCCCGTGCGCGCGCTCACCTCGGCCCAAAGCGTGCCAAGCGACTGCCAGGTGATGCGAAATCCCCCCGCCCCGTCAGGCAGGCGCACAGGGTTTTCCAAGACAAGCTGTCGGTTCAATAAAGGCGCTCTCATTTGCCCGCCCCCGCAAACAGACGCACCGTGCGATACCGCTCGATCAGCGAGCTGACCCCAAAGGGCATATAGCCCTCGCCAACGCTGCTTTCGTTGCGATATTCGTAATAATAGGCCGCCAGCAAAAGCACCGCCTGCCCCAGATCGGCGGGCAGTTCGTCCCATGTCGCGCCATAGCCCGCGCGGAAGCCGATCCGCACCGCGCCGCCTGTCGGCACCTGCGGCAAGACCCCGGCCACAGGCGCAAGCTTGGGCCGCTGCATATCCTGCTCAAGCTTGTAAAAATGCGCCGCCAAAGGGTGTTCCACACCGAGACGGCTGACAAAAATCACATCCAGAAGCGCGCTCACAGGCGCCACAGGCAGAGCCTGCCCCGTCTCGTCGCGCCAGCCGTTCAGCGTCCATGAAAAGTCACGCTCAATCAATATCTTGCCCGTGCGCGCCTCAATCGCAGACATCGCCGCGCGCAAAAAGCTCGCCAACACGGGCTCTTGCAACGTGTCTTCAGAAAAGCCCGTGCCAAGGCGCAAATGCGCTTTGAAGGCCTCCACTGGCAAGGCCGCGCTCGGCACTGCGGTTTCTTCAATTAACATCATGGAGTCTCTCCAAAGTTTACGCCTCCGAAAAGCGCGCGACGCTGCTGTTGCCGTTGGCGGAGGGGACAGCTTGGCAACACAGATCTTCAGCGCCGCGCGCCAGAGGGAGGCAGGCCCGCCGCCCCCCTCTTTCAGCGGATTACGAGGTGCCGAATTTCAGCAGCTTGATCGCAGCAAAGTCGCTCACATCCCCGCCGACACGCTTGGTTGCGTAGAACAGCACGTGTGGCTTGGCGCTGAACGGGTCGCGCAATACCCGCAGATCAGGGCGCTCGGCCACAGTATAGCCTGCGTTAAAGTCGCCAAAGGCAACGGCCAGAGCGTCAGCCGCCACATCAGGCATATCCTCGGCAATCAGCACAGGATAGCCAAGCAAGCGCGCAGGCTCCCCCGCCGCCAGCCCGTCCGACCACAGAAAGCGCCCGTCCGCGTCCTTCAGCTTGCGCAGCGCGCCCGCTGTTTTCGAGTTCATGACAAAGCTCGCATTGGCGCGATACTGCGCGCCCAGAGCATAAACGAGGTCGATCACAGCTTCGCCGCCGTCAAACCCGCCAGAAACGCCCGTGGTCACATAGCCCAGACTGCCCCAAGCCCATGTGGCATTGTCCACCGTGGGGTGCGTCAACATCCCCTTGGGCTTGTCAACGCCGTTGCCATTGATAAAGGCGGATGCCTCGGAGCGGGCAAATTTCTCCGCAATCCGCCCCGCAAGCCAGGCGTCAATGTCAAAGGCAGAGTCGTCCAAAAGACGCTGCGACGCCTTGGGAAGTGCTGAAAGCTCGTGCAACGGAATGGTAATACGGTCGATCTGCGGCGTGCCTGTCTCGCTTGTGGGGTCGGTTTCTGTCGCCCAGCCCGCGCCCACATCGGAGTGATCCACAAGCACATCAAACGAGCTCGCCTCGACGCGCACCACATTGGCAATCGCACGGATCGAGGCTGTGCTCTCAAGCACCGAGCGGATGCTCTCGCTGGTTTGCGGGTCCACAAGATAGCCGCCGTCCGCGGCCACAGCCGACGACATCGCCTTGCCCTCAAGCTCAAGACCGCGCAGTCCGTCGTCATCGCCAGTGCGCAGATAGGCGTTAAAGGCCTTCTGATGCGGGGCCTCAAGCGCGCTTGCGCGGGCAAGATGGGGGCGGTTGTGGGTCTGTGTTTTCCGATCAAGCATGGTCAGTCGCTCTTCCTGTTGTTTAAGTCGTTTCGCAATGTCGCTTTGAAAGCCGTTGAATTCGCTCATAAATTCGTCAGTCGCTGATTTCGTCTCAGGCGCGGAAGGCACAGCTTCCTTGCCCCGAGCCTTAACTTGGGTGTCACTCATCAAGAGTTTCCTTTCTGGTTCCTGTTTGCTGCGTCAGTCTTGCGCCAGCCGCTGGCGCGCATCCTTAATGGCCGCCGCCATATTGCGCAGAGCCTGTGCGTGAAGGCTCTCGCCCTTCGCGCCCACCCGCGCACTGGGCAACATCGGAAAGGTCACAAGCGACACTTCCCAAAGCTCCAGTTCCGTCAAAAGCCGCTGGCCCTTGTCCGTTTTGCCCGCCTTTCTGGTGCGATACCCAATCGACAGCCCGTCAATCGCCCCCGCCTCAATCAGCGCCGCCGCCTCGCGCCCCCTCTGGGTGCCTTCCAGCAGGCGGCCCTTCACATAGAGGCCGCGGCTGTCCTCGCGGACCTCGTCCCAGATGCCAATCGGCTGGGCGGGGTCGTGCTGCCAGAGCATCTTGACGCGCCGCCCCTCGGCGGCCAGCGCCGCAAGGCTCGCCCCGTAAGCGCCCTTCTGGACAATATCACCGCCCTGATCACAGGCCCCAAACAGGCTCGCATAGCCTTCGATACGGCAACCCTCCGTCACTGTGATCTCTTCGCCAAGGCGGCAAAATTTGCGTTCAATATCCGTCTGATAACCCATCACTCTACTCCAAAACCATGTCAGCCGCCCACAAGGCTGCCCTGCATCACAAAGGACATAAACCCGCCAATGATCGCCGCGATAATCAGCCAGACCAGCCGCGCGATATGCCCGTCGATCTTGTCGAGCCGCCCGTCAATCTGGTTGAACCGTGCCACCATAAACTTGCGCTTTTCTTCACTCACCGCGCGCTCTGTCTCCATCGCGGCAACACTCAGCTCAAGCGAGGTGAGCCGCCGCTCGATATGCCGCAGCATCGCGCGATAGCCCTCATAGGGCAGCAAAGCCTCAAGCCCCGCCTCGGGCGGGCTGAGATCACTCATCCCCCGCCTCCCCAAGCGCAGGCAGCCCCAGCAAAACCCGCTTTTCCGCCTCGCTCAAAAAACCCGCCCCGCTCACCCGCGCCCATTGCGCATCGCGTTCGGCGGCAAGCGCTGGCACTTGGTCCAGATCAGGCTTCAGCTCAAAGCGCTCCCCCGAATGCTGCCCGATCCAGTCAGCCAGCTTCGCCGTCACCCGTGCCGCCAGCGGCAAAACCGTCAGCCGGTAAAACGCGCGGTTCGCCTCCTGATAATTCGCATAGGTCGCATCGCCCTGTATCCCGAGCAACATCGGCGGAACCCCGAAGGCCAGCGCAATTTCGCGCGCCGCCGCGTCCTTGGTCTTCTGAAACTCCATGTCCGAGGGCGAAAACCCCATCGGCTTCCAATCCAGCCCGCCCTCCAGCAACATAGGCCGCCCCGCATTGCGCGCGCCTTGGTAATTGGCCTCCATCTCGCTCACGAGGCGGTCATACTGGTCTGCACTCAGCCCGCTCTGCCCGTCTGCCCCGCGATAGACAATTGCGCCAGAGGGCCTTGCGGCATTGTCTAGAAGCGCCTTGGTCCAGCGCGAGGCCGAATTGTGAACATCCACCGCCTGCGCCGCCGCCTGCATCGGCGAAAAGCCGTAATGGTCATCCTGCGGGTGGAAGTTGCGGATATGGCAGATCACAGGCGCCTCTTGCGCCATATGAAAACGGTGCGTCTTGCCGCCGACCGCATAATCATAGGCCACAGGCCAGCCGTCACTGCCCGGCACAAGGCTCATCCGGTCCGAGCGCAAAACGTGCAGCTCCTGCGGCAGACCGCTGTCGGCCCCTGCCGCCTCGATATAGGCGTCCCCCGTGAGCAAAAGCTGGCCGTACAGCGCCTCCAACAGTTCCGCGCGCCCCTGTGCGGGGTTGGGGTGTTTCAAAAGCGTCAAAGCAGGGTGCGTTTCATAGCGGCGCGCGCTGTCTTGCAACACAAGCGGCAAAGCCGCCGCCGCCTCGGCAATCATCTTCACAGAGCGAAACCCCACAGGGTTGCCCGCAAAGCCCGTGCGCGTCAGGCTCTTCGTGTCGCGCGGGCTCCAGGCCACACGGCCCGCGCCCTGCCAAGCAATCACACCGCCCGCCGCGCTCGCCTTTTGCTGCGGGGCCGCTGCCTCGGCCTTGCGAAAGAAGTCAAATACCGTCATACCGCGCTCCTGATTACTCAAATACTTATAACACCTTACGATCCGACTCTCATGTAGCTGGCCAGATCAAAGCTTGATCGTGAAGATGCCGCCAAACCTTTAAGAACTCTTAACTAGAGCGTGCGCACCTGCGGGCTCATGTGAGACTTCGCCGGCAGGATCAAAAGCTCGTTCAAAGCCCAGACAAGCGCATCAGTGCGGTCAGGGCTGCCCTTGCCGTGAAACCCGTGCATCGTCAGTTGGCACATTTCCTCCTCCAGCGCCGCCAGCCCTGTGAAGTGATGCACACGGCCCTGCTCATAGAGCGCCGCAATCGGCTCGGCGCGGGCCACTTTGCCCCGCGAGGCATGGACTTTTCTCAATGAAATCAGCGGGTCGACCTGCCGGATCACCTGCTCAACCAGATCTCCGCCCTGATTGACCTCTGCCACCATCCGCTCCGCTTTCCAGCGCTGCATCGCCGCCACAGCCGCCTCCGCCCAAGCCATCGGGCTGGCCCCCTGCACGCTCACATCCTCCAGAATATAGGCGCGCCAGTCTTGCACAGGCCCCTCGGCCACAACGCCCGCCACGATAATGCCGCAGGCATCCGAGCGCGCCGTGCCGCTCACAGGCGGGTCCACCGCAACGACAATTCGGCTCATCTCAGGTAGCTCGCGCACCCGCGCCGCCTCAAGCTGCGCCGCCGTCCAAAGCGCGCCTTCCGCCTCCTCGATCAAGACCCCGTCCAGCTCTTGGCGCCCCAGCCGCGTGCCCGCATAACGCGCTTGAACTGCGGCCAAGAACCCACTGGCAAGATTGGTTTTATTGGCCTCGGTTGAGGCGTGCGTTACCACGGTTGCCTCCGCCTCCAACAGCTCTTTGAGAAGCCCGATGTTGCGCGGTGTCGTGGTGATACAAACGCGCGGATCCTCGCCCAAACGCAGACCAAACTGAAGCATATCCCACGTCTGGCGCGCCTTTTTCCACTTCGCCAGCTCATCCACCCATGCGCCGTCAAACTGCGGCCCGCGCAAAGCCTCTGGCTCATGCGCCGAAAAGACTTGCGCCACCGCCCCGTTGGGCCACAACAGCCGCCCACGGGTCGCCTGCCATTCGGGCCTGCGGTCAGGCGGCGAACAGGCCATAATCCCGCTCTCGCCAAAAATCATCACCTCGCGCACCTGCGCCACAGTCTCCCCCACAAGCGCAAGCCGCGCACAGCGCCCCGCGTCGCGCGGCCCCGCGCCCTCCACAGAGCGGCGCACCCATTCTGCGCCCGCCCGCGTCTTGCCCGCGCCCCGTCCGCCCATGATGATCCAGTTGCGCCAATGCCCCTCGGGTGTCAGCTGATGGGGCAGCGCCCAAAACTCGAAGAGATACGGCAGCGCCAGAAGCTCGGCCTCACTCAGGCTGCCCAGAAAGGCGCTCTGCACCTGCGGCGGCTCTGAGGCGATCCAGCTTGCCGCCGATGCTAGCCCGCGCGGCGTCAAGGTCGAGGTTACGCTCAGTTGGGGTGTCTGGCTTTGGGCCTCTGAATTGCTTTTCATACGTTTCCTCCACTTCAATCGCGATCCCGATCCACTGCACAATATCGCGCAACACCGAGGTCAGCTTCTGTGCCTCTTGCGCCTCAGGCGCAGCCGACAGCCCGACTCTGCGCACCTCAAGATCAAGTTTCAGCCGTGTAATTTCCTGCACAAGCGTCGCCACAGCGCCGCCAAGCTGCGGCGCTCCGGTCGGCTTTATGCCGTCAGGGGGGTGTATGCTCATATGGTTTTTGCCTCATTTCGCTGGCCCTCCGCTCGGCCCGCGCCCCTTGCATCCCACAAAGAAAACGACCCGTAGATCAAGGCTAACGCGGCAAAATCCACGCGTAAAGAGACAGCCCCGAGCGCCGAACGCTCGGGTTAACAAAGTATTAATTCAAAATAAAATCAGCGGCTTAAAAGCTGGCCTTGTCGCGCAAAAACGCCAGCGCCACAGAAAGCCCGTCTGGCGCGATCCCGTGGCCTGTGCCTTTCATGATATGCGCATAGACCTCTTTGAAGCCCGCATTTTGCAGCGCCTCCGCCGCCTCGGGCAGGCTCTGGGGCGGCACAACATCATCCGCATCGCCATGGATCAACAAGATCGGCGGCTTGCTCACAGCCTCCTCGGCGAGTGCATCCGCCATCAGCAAACGCCCCGAAAACGCAACAACCCCCGCCAGCTCTTCTTCGCGGCGCGGCGCAACCTCAAGCGCCATCATCGTGCCCTGACTGAACCCGACCAAAGCCATCTGCTCGGGCAGCAAGTCTTCGTCTACAAGGATCCCGTCCAAAAAGGCGTTCAAATCCTCAACAGCGGCACGCATCCCGCGCTCTGATTCTTCCTCCGAGGAGTTGTCGATCCACGGAATAGGAAACCACTGGAACCCCATAGGCGCGCCCGCGCAGGCCTCGGGCGCATCAGGCGCAATAAACAGCGTATCTGGCAAATGCTCGCCCAGCGGGTCGGCCAGACCAAGCAAATCCGCGCCATTCGCGCCATATCCGTGTAAAAACACAACAACAGACCGGGTTTCTCCCGATACTGGTTCTCTTCGGCTGGCTTGCAAGGCACGTGTCATAAGCTTCCCTCTCGGTCTTTGATCTCTTTGTAATAGGCCCAGAGCAGGCGCGCCGCAACCGCCCTCCAAGGGGCCCAGTCCTCGGCCATGTCGCGCATCTCCCGCGCACGGGGCCGCGCCTTCAGCCCGTAAAGCACCCGCGCGGCCTCCTGAAGCGCCAGATCACCGCTGGCAAAAACATCGGCGCGCCCGAGGCTGAACATCGCATAGATCTCCGCCGTCCAGGTGCCAACGCCCTTCACAGCCACCAGCCTCTTGATGACGTCCTCACTTGGGGCCGCCCGCAACGCCTCATAGTCAATCCGCGCCTCCGCCAGAGCCTTGGCATAGCTCGCCTTCTGACGGCTCAAGCCAAGCGCGCGCAACGCATCCTCGCTCAGACGCTCGACTGCCTCGGGCCGCTCACAGCCCGCCTCAACCAAGCGTTCCCAAATCGCGCGGGCGCTCGCAACGCTGACCTGCTGGCTCACAATCGCACTCAAAAGCGCGCCAAAGCCGTCAGGTTTGAGCCTGAGAGGCAGCGGCCCCGTGCGCAGATAGGCCTCGGCCATGCGCCTGTCTTTCCCCGCAAGCCACGCCATGCCCTCGGCCACACACTCAGCCCCAAGGATCACCCGCTCATCCATGGGCGCGCGCCCAGTCCAGCGCCCAGTCCAGCGCCTCGGCCACCGTGCGCAAAAGCGTCACCCCGCGCGGCGGGGCGGGCCGCGCAATCATCCCGACCTTAAGCCCAAGCCTGCGCGCCGCCTCAAGCTTGGGCCGCGCCCCCGCGCCGCCTGCGTTTTTGACCACAAGCCAATCCACCCCAAGCTCTTGAAAAAGCGCCTCTTCCTCGGCCACGCTAAACGGCGCCACCCCAGCCAGATAGCGCCCGCCCGCAAACGGAAACGGCTCTGGCGCCGCCTCCCCGATCCGCCGCGCAATCACTTCACAGCCGCGCAAATTGGCAAAGCCCGCCAAGCCGCGCCGCCCCGTGGCGACAAATACAGTCGCCCCCGCAGGGATATGCGCCGCCGCCGCCGCCTCATCCTTCAGGGCAATCCAGTCATCGCCCGGCTCAGGCCGCCACTCGGGCCGCCACAGAAGCGCATAAGGCAGCCCCCGCGCCGCACAGATCGCCGCCGCGCGCGCGCTGATCGCCTCCGCAAAAGGATGGGTCACATCCAGCACCGCACCGATTCTGTGCTCTTGCAAATATCGCTCAAACCCCGCCGCGCCGCCAAATCCGCCAAAGCGCGTGGGCAGCGCCAGCCCGCCCAAAAAGCGCGCAGACCCCTCCAGAGAAGCCACCGCCGGCGCGCCCGCCTCCGCCAGCCCGCAGGCCACAGCGCGCGCCTCTCCCGCCCCCGCCAGAAGCAGAAGCCGCCTCATGCCACCTTCGGAAAAACAAAGCAGCGGTCGCGGCGGATCGACAGCCAGAGCGCCTTGCCCACCGAGGGCAAGAACACATTCGGAACCGTGACCCGCAGCTTTGAACCGTCATGATCCATGCGAAACTCCACAAGGCTCTCGTTGCCCATAAAGCGCGCCCGCTCCACAACGCCCCGCGCCGCTGCCCCGTCGCTCGGCGTCGGATCAGGGCCGCGCCCGTCACGGTCAAAATCGATCTTGAAGTGCTGCGGGCGAATGACAATCTCCACAGCCTGCCCGTCAGGCACCCCCGGTGCCAGAAACTGCCCAAACGGCGTATCGGTCAGCGCCCCGCGCACCACCCCGTCGATCACATTGATATCACTGAAAAATCCAACAGCCTCTTTGTCGCGCGGCGCATTGTAAATATTGTATGGTGCCCCGCGCTGCACAATCTTGCCCGCCCGCATCAAAGCGATCTCATCGGCCATCCGCATCGCCTCGTCAGGCTCATGCGTCACCAGCAAAACGCCCGTGTCCTCTTGCTTGAGAACATCCAGCGTCTCGTCGCGGATTTCGTCGCGCAAACGGTTATCAAGCCCCGAAAACGGCTCATCCATCAACATCAGCCGCGGCCGCGGCGCAAGGGCGCGCGCCAGCGCCACGCGCTGCTGCTCGCCGCCCGAAAGCTCGTGCGGATAGCTCTCCTCAAACCGCGCCAAACCGACCCGCGCCAAAAGCGCGCGCACCCGCGCCGCCTTCTCTGCCCGCGTGCCACCAAGGCCAAAAGCCACGTTTTCCGCCACGCTCAAATGCGGAAACAAAGCAAAATCCTGAAACATAAGCCCCGTGTTGCGCCGCTCGGGCGGAATGCGAAACACCGTGTCACAGACCAGCGCCCCATCCACATAAATCTGCCCGCTGTCCTGCATATCCACCCCCGCAATCATGCGCAGCGTGGTCGACTTGCCGCAGCCCGACGGCCCCAAAAGGCAGGTCACCTGCCCCGGCTCGATGGTGAGCGACACATCGTCCACCACAACACGCCCCTCAAAAGAGCGCTTGAGATTGCGAATATCGAGCCTCGGCGGGAGCTTGGTCACAAGATGCCTCTTACAGTATCCGACAGGTTTCATCGGGTTTAAATCCCTTTAGCAGCCGCGCCAAAGCCCCGCAAGCGGATCAAAGAAGCCCCTCACAAGCCCCCCCCCTGTCTTTTTCTTTCTAAAAATATCCACTCCGCCCGCGCCCCACCCACAACAGATGTAACAGGACACAAGGTGCGCGCCAGGCCGCAGGTCTGGCGCGCGCCCCCGGGCGATGCCGAAGGCAGCGCAACCACCTAGCGCTCGTCGTCCCATGTGATGGGTGCCGCGTCAGGGTCAGGCTTGCCAATCCCTTTGAAAAGCCCTTTGAAAGGGAAAATCCACGCCAGCCCGAGGCCGACATAGACCACCAGCTCAATCAGCAAAGGCAGCCGCCCGAACAGGCTTTCCAGCCAGCCAACCGCGCTGACAGCCGCCACAATATAAAGCGGCATCCCGACCAGCAGCAGAAGCAATACCAGCCAGCGCCGCATCTTGAAGCTCAGGGTGTCAAACATAGCCCTCAGTCCTGAAACGGGTCGGTGACAAGGATCGTATCCTCGCGCTCGGGGCTGGTGCTCACCATAGCCACAGGGCAGTCGATCAGCTCCTCCACACGGCGCACATATTTGATCGCCTCCGCCGGCAGATCCGCCCAAGAGCGCGCGCCCTCGGTGCTCTCCGACCAGCCTTTCATTTCCTCATAAACCGGCGTGCAGCGCGCCTGCGCCTCCGCCGCTGTCGGCAGATAATCCAGCCGCTCCCCGTCCAGCTCGTAGCCCACACAGATCTTGAGCGTCTCAAACCCGTCCAGAACATCAAGCTTGGTGAGCGCAATCCCGTTCACACCGCTCGTCGCGCAGGTCTGGCGCAGCAGCGCCGCATCAAACCAGCCACAGCGCCGCTTGCGCCCTGTCGTCGTGCCAAATTCGTGGCCGCGCGTGCCAAGCCGCTCGCCGTCCGCGTCCTCAAGCTCGGTCGGGAAAGGCCCCTCGCCAACGCGGGTGGTATAGGCCTTTACAATGCCAAGCACATAGTCAATCGCGCCAGGCCCCATGCCCACGCCCGTGGCGGCCTGCCCCGCGATCACATTGGAGCTGGTGACAAAGGGATAGGTGCCAAAATCAATGTCCAGAAGCGCGCCCTGCGCCCCTTCAAACAAGATCCGCTTGCCCGCCTTGCGCTTCTCGCTCAGCACTTTCCAGACTGGCGCCGCATAGGGCAGGATCTTCCAGGCAATATCTTGCAGCGCCGTGATCAGCGCGTCACGGTCCACAGGCGCGATGCCAAGCCCCTTGCGCAGCGGATCATGGTGCTGCAGCGCGCGATCGACGCGGGCAATCAGCGTCGCTTCATCCGCCAGATCGGCCACACGGATCGCACGGCGGCCCACCTTGTCTTCATAACACGGGCCAATGCCGCGCCCCGTGGTGCCGATCTTTGTGCCCTTGCGCGCGGCGTCCTCGCGGGCGCGGTCAAGCTCGCCATGAATCGGCAGGATCAGCGGCGTATTTTCCGCAATCATCAGTGTTTCTGGGCTGATCTCGACACCCTGTGCGCGCACCGTCTCGATCTCGTTGATCAGATGCCAAGGGTCTAGCACAACGCCGTTGCCAATCACGCTCAGCTTACCGCCTCGCACAACACCGGACGGCAGCGCATGAAGCTTATAAACCTTGCCATCAATAACAAGCGTATGGCCCGCATTGTGTCCGCCCTGAAAGCGCGCAATCACATCTGCGCGCTCAGACAGCCAGTCTACAATCTTGCCTTTGCCCTCGTCGCCCCATTGTGCGCCGACAACCACTACATTTGCCATGCTGGCCCCCTCAGATTCTGCCTAGAGTTTCTTGTCAAACCCGCGCTCCTATATCGCGCTGAGGGACGGGGCGAAACACCTAATTCGCCGCAGACCATCGCAGAGGGGTGGCAGAGGCGGCGCAGAAAAGCTCAGATCAAGGCCATGCGCTCGGCGCGCTCGGGGTCGGGAAACGGGCGGTAAAGTCCGATATCAACCTCCCCCACCATCTGGTGCACCGTGGTATAAAGCTGCTCCACCTCCTCATCGGCCTGCCCCGCATAGCGAAACGCCTGATCAAGCTGGGTCATGTCCCTGACTTCGATCTCAAGCAAAAAGTCGCGCGATTGCGGCGCGCCAAAACCAAGCTTGCGGCGGCATAAGCGCCACCCCAGAATAACCTGATGCGCCAGCAGATGGCCCATCCACGCCTCAAGCGCGGCCGCAAAGGCCAGCGCCTTGGCATTGTCGCGCAGATCAATCTCGCAGTGATAAATATTCATTTCAATCCTCTGTTCGCCTGAGCGGCATCCTGCCATGCAAAGCCTACCAAAGCCTTAAGCGCTCCAAACCGCCGCCAAAGCGGGCGAGAGAGCGTCAAAGTGGGCCAAACGGCCCCGACAGAAACCTATGAATATTCCCTAAACGCCGCCGCACCTGCGCACGCGGCGTTTACTTGTTTTTCCGCCCCAAAACGCGGAGTCACCCGGTGCACGCATGGTGCACGCCCGGTGCACGCTTATCACCCCCCCAGAATCGCCGCTCCCAAGCCCCGTTAACCCTACCTGCCGCAGGCTTAACCCTCTGTTAAAGAGAACCTGCCGCATCCAAGCCAAGATCACGGGTTGCGCGCCTTGGGGCTTTCCCCTAAAACCCGCCCAGACCAGTCTCAGGCATCGGGCATTTCATGGAAAACGTCGTTCTTATCGTCCATCTCATTTTGGCTTTGGCCCTCATCGGGGTTGTGCTTATGCAGCGCTCCGAAGGCGGCGGCCTTGGCATGGGCGGCGGCGGTGGCGGCGGTGTCTCTGGGCGCGCAGCCGCGACAGCCCTTGGCAAAGTCACATGGATCCTTGCGATTGCCTTTATCTGCACCTCGATCTCGCTGACAATTATCGCCGCGCAAAAGTCCGCTGGCGGCTCCGTCATTGACCGTCTCAGCGATGTGACACCCCCTGAAGCGGTGGAAGAAGAGAGCACAACAGAGACGCTCCTGCCCCCCTCCGAGGGCGATGATGCGCCGCTCGTTCCCTCCGCCGACTGACCACTACAAATTGACCCCGCGTTAAAAAGCGCAACATTATGTTGCGCCTCCATTGCCAAGCGGGGCCGAATCTACTATAGCTCAAATCCCGTGATGATGCGGTCTTTTCAGGCCGTTTCTGAGCATTTTTGAGCGTCCTTCGCACTGCATTCACGGGAGTTTCACACATGGCACGTTACATTTTCATTACGGGTGGTGTTGTTTCCTCTCTTGGCAAGGGGCTGGCCTCTGCGGCCCTCGGAGCGCTCCTGCAAGCCCGTGGATTTTCCGTCCGCCTGCGCAAGCTTGACCCCTATCTCAACGTCGATCCAGGCACCATGTCGCCGTTTGAACATGGCGAGGTGTTCGTCACAGATGATGGCGCCGAAACCGATCTTGATCTGGGCCATTACGAGCGCTTCACAGGCGTCGCCGCCCGCAAGACAGACTCGGTCAGCTCGGGGCGCGTCTATTCCACCGTGCTCGAAAAAGAACGCCGTGGCGATTACTTGGGCAAAACCATTCAGGTCATCCCCCATGTCACCAATGAAATCAAAGACTTCATTGGCGTTGGCGATGATGAAGTCGACTTCATGCTCTGCGAAATCGGCGGAACCGTGGGCGATATCGAAGGCCTCCCGTTCTTTGAGGCGATTCGCCAGTTCGCCCAAGAGCGCCCCCGCGGTCAGTGCATTTTCATGCACTTGACCCTTTTGCCGTATCTTGCCGCCTCAGGCGAGCTAAAGACCAAACCGACCCAACACTCCGTCAAAGAACTCCGCTCCATCGGCCTTCAGCCAGACGTGCTGGTCTGCCGCTCAGAGCAGATCATCCCCGAGAAAGAGCGCGCCAAAATCGCGCTGTTCTGCAACGTGCGCCCCGAGGCGGTCATCCCCGCCTATGATTTGAAATCAATCTATGAGGCCCCCCTCGCCTATCACCAAGCGGGCCTTGACCAAGCCGTGCTCGACGCCTTCCAGATCAGCCCCGCGCCCAAGCCCGAGCTGAAAGTCTGGGAAGACGTCAAAGACCGCATCACAAGCACAGACGGCGAAGTCAACGTGGCCATCGTCGGCAAATATACCCAGCTTGAAGACGCCTATAAATCCATCAAAGAAGCCCTGATGCACGGCGGCATGGCCAACCGTGTCAAAGTCAATGTGAACTGGGTCGATGCCGAAGTCTTCGACAAAGGCGACGCCGCCCCCCACCTTGAAGGCTATCACGCGATCCTCGTACCCGGCGGCTTTGGCGAGCGCGGCACCGAAGGCAAAATTAAGGCGGCGCAGTTCGCCCGCGAGCGCAAAGTGCCCTATCTCGGCATCTGTCTGGGGATGCAAATGGCGGTGATCGAGGCCGCCCGCAACGTCGCCAAAATCAAGGATGCAGGCTCCGAAGAGTTTGACCACGAGGCCGGCAAAAAGCGTTTTGAACCCGTGGTTTACCACCTCAAAGAATGGGTGCAGGGCAACTACACAGTGACCCGCAAGGAAACCGACGACAAAGGCGGCACCATGCGTCTTGGCGCCTATGACGCCACGCTGGCCGAAGGCTCCAAAGTCGCCGAAGTCTACGGCACAACAGCCATCGAAGAGCGCCACCGCCACCGCTATGAAGTCGATGTGAAATATCGCGACAAGCTCGAAGCTTGCGGCCTCACCTTCTCGGGGATGTCCCCCGATGGCAGCCTGCCCGAGATCGTCGAGTGGAAGGATCACCCGTGGTTTATCGGCGTTCAGTTCCACCCCGAGCTGAAGTCAAAGCCCTTCGCCCCGCACCCGCTGTTTGCGGATTTCGTGCGCGCCGCCGTCGAAACCTCCCGCCTCGTCTAGCCACAATCGGCTTGACGCGCAAAGGCATCCGCCGCAGCCTGCGCGCCAATGAACAGAAGGGAAAGACCAATGGCCAAAGCATATTGGGTTGCGCACGTCGATGTCTCCGATCCAGAGGCCTATGAAGACTACAAAGCCGCCAATGCGGCCCCCTTTGCCGAGTTCGGCGCGCGCTTTGTCGTGCGCGGCGGCGATCAGGAAGTGCGCGAAGGTCAGGTGCGCAACCGCACCGTTGTGATCGAATTTCCAAGCTATGAGGCCGCCGTGGCCTGCTATGAAAGCCCCGCCTACCAAGCCGCCGTTGACATCCGCAAAAACGTCTCCATTGGCGATATGGTGATCGTAAAAGGCTATGACGGCTGAGCGCGGCACGAAGCCGTCAAACTTGTGTTCTTTCACACCCATAGCCTTGACCGCTGCCACGCTTCTGGTCATGTTGAGGCATTGAGACGAGTGAAGAAGGGAATTCCCATGCCAAAAGGCTATTGGATTGCTCAGTTGGACATAACCGACCCCGAAATTTACAACACCTACAAGCTCGGCAATGTCGAGCCTTTCAAAGACTATGGCGCCCGCTACATTGTGCGCGGCGGGGCGCAAGACTCTCCCGAAGGCCAATGGCGCGAGCGCACCGTCGTGATCGAATTTCCAAGCTATGACGCGGCCCTCGCCTGCTACCATGACCCGCAATTTCAAGCGATCATGGCCATTCGCAAACTCTCTTCAATCGCCGATGTGGTGATTGTCGAAGGCTATGATCCAGAGGCATAATCCATGATCAAAGGACTTTTCGAGCGCCTCCTTGGCGCAGCCGATAGCCCCGCCACAGACGCCGATGCGCGCCTTGCCCTCACCGCCCTTCTGGTGCGCGTTGCCCGCGCCGATTTCGTCTATGATGCCTCCGAGCAAGCCCAGATCGACAAGGTGATTGCCCGCCGCTACGCGCTCTCTCCCGCCGAAACAGAGGCCCTGCGCCAAGAGGCCGAAACGCTGGAGGCCGAGGCCCCCGATACCGTCCGTTTCACCCGCGCCATCAAAGACGCAGTGCCCTATGACGAGCGCATTGCCGTGGTTGAGGCGCTCTGGTCTGTTGTCCTCGCCGATCAGGCCCGCGACGAGCACGAAGACGCGCTTCTGCGCATGGTCGCCAATCTGCTTGGCGTCTCGGACCGTGACAGCAACCTCGCGCGCCAGCGTGCCTCTGGCGCATGATCGCTTCTCTGCCGATGTATGATCTGCCCGCGCTTCACGGCGCGCATGATCGCTTCTGGCAAGCCATCCGCGCCGTGCTCGGCTATGGCCCCGCCGCCCTCCTGCGCAGGGGCGATCTCTGGGATCATTGGCAAGCGCCTGATCTATTGCTCTCCCAAACCTGCGGCTTCCCCTACCGCGCGCGCCTGCATGGCCATGTGCAGCTTGTCGCCACGCCTGACTTCGGCCTGCCAGATTGCCCTGCGGGGCACTATAACTCGGTGTTTGTCGCCCGCCGCAGCGACAGGATCACCGCTCTAAAGGAGCTGTCAGGCCAGCGCTTTGCCTTCAACGAGCCGATGTCCCAATCGGGCTGGGCCGCGCCCAAAGTGCATCTGGACAGTCTCGGCCTCGCCCACGGCCCGCTTCTTCAGACAGGCGGCCACGCTCTGTCTGCCGCCGCCGTCGCCGAAGGCCGCGCCGATTTCGCCGCTCTGGATGCCCAGACATGGCGGCTTCTGACCCGCCACACCCCGCTTGGCGAGGCGCTCGAGGTGGTCGCCCGGACCGCGCCCACACCGGCCCTGCCCTATATCACCAGCCTGACCCAAAACGCAGCCGATCTGCGCGCCGCAATGGACGCCGCCGTGATGGCCCTTGATTCGCCTACCCGCGACGCCCTCGGCCTTAAGACCTTGGTAACCATCCCAAGCCAAGATTACCTCGCGGTCACCACACCAAAACCGCCCCAAATCTGATCTTTTCATCAAACCCCTTGCGCACCACGGGGGGCTTCTGGCATCGTGCCCAAAGATTTGATCAAATTATGGCGACCCCATGTTACCCGACCTAAGCTCTCTTCGTATCGCGGCCTCCGACCTCAACGGACGGATGCGCGGCAAGCGCCTGCCCGCCGATTTTCTGCGCAAAGTCGAAAACGGCGCAGTCCGTATGCCCCTCTCCGTTCTCAACGTCGACATCTGGGGCGCCGACATCGACAACAACCCGCTGGTCTTTGAAACAGGCGACCGCGACGGGTATATGCAGCCCACGGGCCGCGGCACTGTGCCTATGCCGTGGCTGTCCGATGACGCATACCTCATGCCCGCCACCATGCTCAAAGAAGACCAGACCCCCTTTGAAGGCGACCCGCGCCGCGCGCTGGAGCGCGTGCTGGAGCGCTACGCCGCCAAGGGCTGGGAGGTGCGCGCCGCAGCCGAGATGGAATTCTATCTTGTCGACGACAGCGGCGAAACGCCGGTGCAGGTCAAGAACCCGCGCACAGGCCGCCCGCTGGTCGGCGCGAATATCCTTTCGCTGGCCGAGCTGGACGCTTTCGAGCCGTTCTTCAATTCGCTCTATCGCGCCTGTGAAATGATGGACATCCCCGCTCAAACCGCGATTTCCGAGGTTGGCACAGGCCAGTTCGAGATTGATATCAATCACCGCGAAGCCATGGAAGCCGCTGACAACGCTTGGCTTTTCAAAACCATGGTCAAGGGCATCGCACGCCAGCACAGCATGGCCGCAACCTTCATGCCAAAGCCCTTCGCAGGCGACGCCGGCACAGGCCTCCATGTGCATTTCTCGGTTGTGGACGCCGACGGCAAAAACGTCTTTGACGACGGCTCCGAGACAGGCAACGACACCCTGCGCCACGCCGTGGCAGGCTGCCTTGAGGCCATGCGCGCCTCGACCCTCGTGTTCGCGCCCCACGGCCCGAGCTATGACAGGATCGTGCCAGGCGAACACGCCCCGATCTCGGTCTGCTGGGGCTATGAAAACCGCACCGCCGCGATCCGCATTCCCGCAGGCCCGCCCGCCGCGCGCCGCATCGAGCACCGGATCGCAGGCGGCGACACCAACATCTACCTGCACCTCGCCGCCGTCCTCGGCGCCGCCATCGACGGCATCGAGCGCAAGGCAATCCCGCCCGCGCCCATCACAGGCAACGCCTATGAAAGCGAGCACCCCGAGCTTGTGACAAACTGGGCCGACGCAATTGATCTCTTCGAGAGCGATCCGCTGATCGCGCAGATCTTCCATCCTCGGTTGATCGAGAACTTGGTGATGACCAAGCGCCAAGAGCTGCGGCTTCTGGCCGACATCCCGCTTGAGGACCATTGGATGACATATCTGGAAACTGTTTAAGCCCCTCTTGCGCGGCTCATCGGGCCGCAATAGTCTGGGTTTGATCAAATAGGTGACACATGAAAATCGGTATTTTGCAAACGGGTCATGCCCCCGACGAGCTTCTGGCAACAGAAGGCGATTATGACGCTATGTTCCGCCGCCTTCTCGCTGGCGAGGGCTTTGAGTTTGAAACCTTCAATGTCGTGGACGGTGCGTTCCCAAGCGGGGCCGCCGCCGCAGACGCATGGCTCATCACCGGCTCCAAACACGGCGCCTATGAAGACCACGCTTGGATCCCTCCACTTGAAGCGCTGATCCGCGAGATCAGCGCCGCCGCCAAGCCCCTCGTCGGCATCTGCTTTGGCCACCAGATCATCGCCCAAGCCCTTGGCGGCAAGGTCGAAAAGTTCGCAGGTGGCTGGGCCGTGGGCCGTCAAACCTATGATATGGATGGCAAAAAACTTGCCGTAAACGCATGGCATCAGGATCAGGTCGTCGCGCTACCCGCCGACACAAAAGTCCTCGCAGGCAACGCCCATTGCGAAAACGCGGTGCTGATGATTGGCGACAATACCCTGACAATCCAGCCCCACCCCGAGTTTGGCGCTGGCGTCATCGCAGGGCTGATCGCCCATCGCGGCGGGGCCGTTCCGCCAGAGCAGCTCAGCGCCGCCAAAGCCGCGCTCGACACAGAAACAGACCGCGGCCTTTTCCGTGATATGATGGTCGCACATCTCAAGCGCCAAACAGCAGAGGCCACAGCATGAGCGACGACTGGACAAAAAAACTCCCCGAAGCCGCCCAAGCCTATCTTGAAGGCCGCCGCCTTGACGAGGTCGAGTGTATCATCTCCGATCTACCGGGCATCGCGCGGGGCAAGGCCGTGCCTTCCACCAAGTTCATGCGCCAAGAGTATTTCCACCTGCCCGACAGCATCTTTTACCAAACCATCACAGGCGACTGGGGCGAAGCCGCAGGCGAGGACGGCTTTATCGAGCGCGACATGATTTTGCGGCCAGACATGAGCACAGCCACAGCCGCACCATGGACAGGCGACTGGACGCTGCAAATCATCCACGACGCCTATGACCGCAAGAACAACCCGATCGAATTTGCCCCCCGCAACGTGCTCAAACGCGTGGTCGAGCTTTATCGCAAACAAGGGCTGGAGCCTGTGGTCGCGCCCGAAATGGAATTTTTCCTCGTTGCGCGCAACATCGACCCTGCCAAAAAGATCGAGCCGATGATGGGCCGCTCGGGCCGCCCCGCCGCCGCGCGTCAGGCCTATTCCATGACCGCCGTTGACGAATTTGGCCCCGTGATCGACGACATCTATGATTTCGCCGAAGCCCAAGGCTTTGAGATCGACGGGATCACCCAAGAAGGCGGCGCAGGCCAGCTTGAGATCAACCTCGTGCATGGCGACCCTGTGAAGCTCGCCGATGAGGTCTTCTTTTTCAAACGTCTCATCCGCGAAGCCGCCATGCGCCACGATTGCTACGCCACCTTCATGGCCAAGCCCATTGCCGACGAACCAGGCTCTGCCATGCACATCCACCACTCGGTGCTGGATATCGAGACAGGCCAGAATATCTTTTCTGGTCCTCAGGGCGGCGAAACCGACGCGTTCTTTCACTATATCGCAGGCTTTCAGAATCACCTGCCCGCCGCCATTGCGGTCATCGCGCCTTACGTAAACTCCTACCGTCGCTTCGTGCGCGACCACGCAGCACCCATCAATCTCGAATGGGGCCGCGACAACCGCACCACAGGCATCCGCGTGCCGCTCTCCAGCCCCAAGTCGCGCCGCGTTGAAAACCGCCTCGCAGGCATGGATTGCAACCCCTACCTCGGTATCGCCGTATCCCTCGCCTGTGGCCTCCTAGGTCTCAACGAAGAGAAGCGCCCCGACCGCCAGTTCAAGGGCGACGCCTATGAAGGCGAAGAGGATATCCCGCGCGAAATGGGCGCAGCCCTTGATCTTTTTGACGAAGCGACAGGCCTTCACGACATCCTCGGGCCGGAGTTCGCCCGCGTCTATTCCATCGTGAAGCGCGCCGAATACGAAGAGTTCCTCGGCGTCATCTCGCCTTGGGAGCGTGAACACCTCTTGCTCAACGTCTGATATGAACCTCCTCTACTCAAACGACACCCAAGGCGCCTTTCCGCCAAGCTGGTATGCCGCAACGGCCCATGAGCGCACCCCCGCGCCCCAGCTGCGCGGCGCGGCACGCGCCGATGTCTGCGTTATAGGTGGCGGCTTCGCAGGCCTCTCGGCGGCGCTGCATCTGGCCGAGCGCGGCTACTCTGTCGCCCTCATAGAGGCGCACCGCGTCGGCTTTGGCGCATCAGGGCGCAATGGCGGCCAGCTCGGCTCTGGCCAGCGCGTAGAGCAAACCGACCTTGAAAAAATGGTCGGCGAAGCCGAAGCTCTCAAGCTATGGGAACTGGCCGAAGAGGCCAAAACCCTCGTCAAACAGCTGATCGCAACACACAACATCAACTGCGATCTCAAACCAGGCATCGCCCATGCGACGTTTTCGACCTCAGAAACCGCCCATGAACACGCCTATGTCGAGCACCTCCAGAGCCGCTATGGCTATGACCAGATCACCGCCCTCAGCGAAGAGGCCCTCAGCGCACTCTGCCCCTCACCCGCTTACAAAGGCGGCTCGCTTGATATGGGGGCGGCGCATCTGCACCCGCTCAACTACGCCTTGGGCCTCGCCCGCGCCGCTGCGAACGCTGGTGTCACCTTCTATGAAAACACCCATGTCCACCAGATCGACGAAGGCGCCAACCCCGTGGTGCGCTGCGACACAGGCCACCTCACCACCACCCACGTCATCCTCGCCGCCAACGGCTACCTCGGCGGGCTCAACCGCCGCGTCGCAGGCCGCGTCATGCCGATCAACAATTTTATTGCCGCGACAGAGCCGCTCGGAGAAGACGCTTCCCGCGTCCTCACCCAAGACATCGCCGTTGCCGATAGCAAATTCGTGGTGAACTACTTCCGCCTCTCGTCAGACAACCGCCTCCTCTTCGGCGGCGGCGAAAGCTACGGCTACAAATTCCCCGATATCGACAAAACCGTGCGCAAGCCCATGCGCGCCATCTACCCCCACCTCAAAGACATCCGCTTTGACTACACATGGGGCGGCACCCTCGCCATCACAATGAAGCGCCTGCCCTATCTCGCCCGCCTTGCGCCCAACATCCTTTCTGCCTCGGGCTACTCGGGCCACGGCGTCGGCACAGCCACACAGGCAGGCAAACTCATGGCCGATGCCATCGCAGGCGAAGCCGAAGGCTTTGATACCATGGCGCGCATCCCCAATACCCCCTTCCCCGGCGGCCCTGCCCTGCGCACGCCGCTCCTCACGCTGGCCATGACATGGTATGCCCTGCGCGACCGCCTCGGCGTCTAACCCATCCCCCCCAAAAAAAAGCCGCCCCCGCCTTCCTCTTTCCCTAAATATCCCGGGGGAGTGGGGGCTGGCCCCCACCAAATAAGGGGGTCTGGGGGCAGCGCCCCCAGCGGGTCGCGCGCGTCAGCGCGCGAACCTTCCCGTGCACAAAATGCACACGCTCAAACGCGCCGCGCCACGCCGCAACATCGCGCGCCACAGCCTCGGCCTCATTGCCCAAAAGCCCGCGCGCGATCAACGCGGCAAGCCTTGGCGCATCCGCCGCCGTCATGCCCCAGCGCACAAGCTCGGGCGTGCCGATCCGAAGCCCGTTCATATCGCCCGCCACAACCGCAATCGGCAGACCAATCCCGCAGGCCAGAAAGCTCACCTGCCGCAGAGTTTTGCTCGCCGCCTGCCCGCCCCAAACCAACGCTCAATATCGCCACCCTGCCCAATATCGCGCAGCTCTGGCTTCACCCGCGTCTGGCAAGCCCGCGAAACCATTCTCGCCCAAGACAGGCTCTTGCCAGTCTGCGTGCCCAGCGTCGCCGCACGCCTCAACACGCCGCAAGACCTTCTGCAAGAGACATTGCTCTATGATGAAAGCTGGCAGGACGACTGGCCACTCTGGGCCAAGGCCCACAGCTTGCACTTGCCTGCCAGCCAAGACCTTGCCCGCTATTCGCTCTATGCTTTGGTTCTGGCCGACGCCAAGGCGGGGTTTGGCGTCTTGATGGGGCATCTGCTCTTGGTGCAGGCGGCTCTGGCAAAGGGCGATCTCGTCGCGCCTTTCAATCTGCCTCTGAGGAGCGATGAAGCTCTGGTGTTGCAGCTCGGCCAGACTGTCCCGCAGGATCTGACCAGTCAACTGATGGTTAAGCGCCTTCGCTCTCGGCCTTTTTCTCCCAGCGCCCGCTCTCTTCAGACCAGTATTCCGCCGCACAGCCCGCCGCCGTCAGGGCCTTCCACTGCCCCCGCGCCACCGATACGGCCTCCTCTTCATAGCCATTAAACACAAGGCAAACCCGCTCAAGCGCATGAACGTCCTCAGCGCTCACAGCGGCCCCATCAATCGCCATAAGGCAGCTCGCCCCATTGGGCAGATCAAGCCCCTCGGTGAGCAAAACAGGCTGCTGCGCATCATGCGGCCCGCCTGCCATCCCGTGTGGCAAGAAGCTCTCGGGCCGCCCGCCCCAAAGCTTCTCATCCAGCCACTCAAGCCGTGCGCGCTCGGCCCCACGCACAGCCACGTTCCAACCACGCGAAAGCGATGCCTCCAAAAGCTGCGGCAACGCCTGCTCCAGCGGACGCCGCGTCAAATGGTAAAACATCGCCTTGCCCATTTGCGTCAGGCCTCTTTCGTCTCGAAAGCATCCGCCACAAACCGGTTGAGCGCCATCACGCCCCAGCCGGTCGCGCCGAGCGGCGCATAGGCCGTTTCTGCCTTCACGCTGGCTGTGCCCGCAATATCAAGGTGAATCCACGGCTGCCCCTCTTGCACAAAGCGCTGCAAGAACTGCGCCGCCGTGATCGAGCCAGCCATGCGCCCGCCGACATTTTTCATATCGGCAATGCGGCTCTTGAGCAGGTCGTCATAGGCTTGCCCCAGCGGCAAACGCCACGCGCCTTCGCCCTCGGCCTCGGCGGCTTTCATGAAACTTTGGCAAAAGGCGTCATCATTGGAGAACACACCCGTGTTTTCATGGCCCAGCGCCACAAGCACAGCGCCCGTGAGTGTCGCAAGGTCGATCATCCCCGCAGGCTTATATGTCTCTTGCGCATACCACATCACATCACAGAGAACGAGACGGCCCTCCGCGTCGGTGTTGATCACCTCAATGGTGTCCCCCTTCATCGAGGTCACAACATCCCCCGGTCGCGTGGCGCGATCAGAGGGCATATTCTCCACAAGCCCGACAAGCCCGATCACATTCGCCTTGGCCTTGCGCTCGGCCAAAGCCTGCATCGCGCCCGCAACCGTGCCCGCGCCGCCCATATCCATGGTCATATCTTCCATGCCAGCGGCAGGCTTGAGGCTGATCCCGCCTGTGTCAAAGACAACCCCCTTACCAACAAGCGCCAGAGGGGCTGCGTCTTTTTCGCCGCCAAGCCATTCCATCACAACGACTTTTGAGGGGCTGATGCTGCCATGCCCGACAGAGAGCAAGGAGTGCATCCCAAGCGTGGCCAGCTCATCCTCCTCCATCACCTTGACCTTAAGGCCAAGCTTGCCCAGCGCCACAAGGCGGTTGGCAAATTCTGTTGTGGTCAGATGGTTTGCAGGCTCGTTGACCAGATCGCGGGTAAAATGCACACCGCGCGCCACAGCCAGCGGGTCTGCCACTGCGGCTTTTAGGCCTTCAGGATTGGGACACATCACAAGGATCGCGCCATCGGCTTCCTTTTCCGCTGTCTTATGCGGGGTAAACTCATAAATCCGCAGCGCCAAGCCCATAACAACCTCATGCGCCCGTGGCATGGCCCCAAGGCAGAGCGTCAAAGCGGCTTTGCCCTTGGCTTTGGCCAAAGAAACGCCCGCTTTACGCGTCATATCGGACTTGGCCGTGCGCGCGAGCTTGACCACATCAACAGCGTCAGCCTCCATCCCCGAAGGGTAGCCCAGCGTCAGAACATCGCCCTCCTTGGCCTTCTCAAAACGCTCGCTCTCCACAAGCCGCTTCAGCGCGCCCTTGGTGAGCCGCGCAATACGCCGTCCTGCCTTGTCGAGCGTCCCTTCAGGGCTGGCCACAACCGCCACACGCCCCTTGGCGCTGCCCAAGGCCTCCAGATCAAGGTCTTTGAAGTCAAATGTCACAAGCTCGGCCATGTTTCTCTCCCATATCATCTTTGCCCAAGTGGTAGCGCGGCACGCCCGCCTTGACCAGTGCCCAAACCCCGGCTTTTGAGCCGCCTTTGGCCCGTCGCGGCCTTTGGTCCTGATTTGCAGTTTACCCTGCCCCGCCACATCTAGTAGTGTCCTCCTATTATTACACCATCCGAGGGGGATACCGTGGCCAGATTCGACCGCTATATGCTGTCGCAGATTATGGTTTTGTTTGGCTTTTTTGCATTGGTTCTGGTCTCGGTGTACTGGATCAACCGCGCGATCAAACTCTTCGATAGGCTGATAGGCGACGGGCAGACCGCTCTGGTCTTTGCCGAATTTACCGCCCTCACCCTGCCCTCGGTGATCCGCATTGTCTTGCCCATCGCAGGATTTGCCGCAGCCCTCTATGTCACCAACCGCCTGAGCACCGAAAGTGAACTCACCGTGATGCAATCGACAGGCTTCTCGCCGTGGCGTCTGGCACGGCCTGTTGTCTATTTCGGCCTGATCGTTGGCCTTATGGTCGCTGTTCTCGCCAATGTTCTGGTCCCCAGCTCGCTCAAACAGCTCCAACTGCGCGAAGCCGAAATCTCCCAGAATGTCACAGCGCGGCTCCTGACCGAAGGCACGTTTTTACACCCCACCGACGGGGTCACCTTCTACATTCGCGAAATTGCACCAGACGGGCGGATGAATGATGTCTTCCTCTCCGATCGCCGCGACCCCAGCGAAAGCGTGACGCATACCGCGGCCTCCGCATATCTTGTGCGCACAGACAATGGCCCCACACTGGTGATGATCAACGGGCTGACACAGCGCCTCACACGGCCCGCGATGCAGCTCAACACCACCCATTTTGCAGACCTGTCCTATGCGATCAAAGGCATCATCCAGACCAACGATAATGTCACGCCCCTGCTGCGCCACTTCAGCACCTATGAGTTGCTCATATCCCCTGTGCATATTCAGGTCCGCACAGGTGTCAGCGCGGGCGTTTTTGCCGAAGAACTGCACGCCCGCTTCACTCAGCCCCTGTTTGCACTGGCCGTTGTCATGCTCGGCTTTGCCACGCTCCTCGCGGGCGGGTTTTCGCGCTTTGGCGTCTGGCGCCAGATCGTGATCGCCTTGCTGCTGCTTGTGCTGATCAAAGTGCTTGAAAGCGTGGTAACAGACCCCGTGCTCGCCAACCCTGCGCGCTGGCCCCTGCTTTATGTGCCGCCCCTCTTGGGGCTGCTTCTGGCCGCCGCGCTTCTGGCGCGCACGGCGGGGCAGCTGCCCTCGCTCTCGGCATGGCGGCGCAGAAAGGCCGCATTCACATGATCTTGCATGGCTATTTCATCCGCAAGTTCCTCGGGCTGTTCTTCGGCCTGTTGCTCTTGTTTTTCCTGTTTCAAACCTTGATTGATCTGGTCGAAATGGTGCGCCGTTTTCAGGGCGTCGAGGTGCCCTTCTCGGGGCTTGTCACGCTGTCCTTGCTCAATGTGCCCCAAGGTCTCTACCAGATCGTGCCCTTGGTGATGATCATGTCCACCGTGGCGCTGTTTCTCGGGCTGGCGCGCAGCTCCGAGCTGGTGGTGGTGCGGGCCACGGGCCGCTCGGCCCTGCGCGCCCTGATTGCGCCTGCCAGCATGGGCTTTCTGATCGGCGTGATGCTTGTCGCCCTGTTCAATCCGATTGTCGCCGCCACATCCAAACGTTTTCATGACCTCAGCCAAGAGCTGCGCGACGGCAGCGTCGATGTCTTGTCGCTCTCCGCCGAAGGCCTTTGGCTGCGTCAGGGCGGGGCCGAGGGCCAGACTGTCATCCGCGCCGCAACAACCAATCCGGACGCCACCGTGCTCTATGATGTGACCTTTCTGTCTTATGCCCCCCAAGGCGGCCCGCTCAAACGCGTCGAAGCCGCCGAGGCCCGCCTGCTGCCCGGCGCATGGGAGCTGACCGATGCCACCGTCTGGCCGCTCTCCTCCGGGGTCAACCCCGAGGGCAATGTCGCGCGCCACCTAACCCTGCGGATTTCTTCCACACTCACCCAAGAGCGTATCCTGGAAAGCTTCGGGGCCCCCAGCGCGATATCGGTCTGGGATTTGCCCGCTTTCATCAAACAGCTTGACCAAGCGGGTTTTTCAACCCGCCGCCATGCCGTCTGGCTCCAGATGGAGCTGGCCCAGCCCCTCTTTTTGCTGGCGATGGTGCTGGTCGGCGCAGCCTTTACCATGCGCCACGGTCGCGGCGGCGGCACAGGCATGGCTGTGCTCAGCTCGATTTTGCTCGGCTTTGGGCTTTACTACATTCGAAATTTCGCGCAAGTCCTCGGTGAAAATGGCCAGATCCCTGTGATGCTGGCCGCTTGGGCACCGCCCACCGCCTCGGTTCTGCTGGCGTGGGGTTTATTGTTGCATATGGAAGACGGGTGAGAATTGGGATGAAGCGCCTCTTGAGCCATCTTACCCTCGCGCTCTGCCTCGCTCTGCCCCTCGGCGCAGAACAGGCCGAGGCCCCCGCCATGCTCGTCGCCGATCAGGTCTACCTTGATGGCAAGACCCGCCTCGTGGCCGAAGGCCGCGTCGAGGCGCTCTCGGGCAACACCCGCATTGTGGCGCAAAAAATCACCTATGATCGCACCACAGGACAGCTCAACATTGAAGGCCCGATCCGCATTGAAGACGGTGGCAACATCACAGTTGTCGCCTCCAGTGCCGAGATGGACGCAGGCTTTCAAAACGCCGTGCTCAAAAGCGCCCGCGTGGTGCTCGACCAACAAGTCCAGCTCGCCGCCTACCAGATGAACCGCGTTAACGGGCGCTATTCGCAGCTCTATAAAACAGCGGTGACCTCCTGCCACATCTGCAACGATGGCACCCCGCCTCTCTGGCAAATCCGCGCCCGCCGCGTGGTCCATGATCAGGCCGAAAAGCAGCTCTACTTTGAGGGCGCACAGCTACGTGTCAAAGATGTGCCGGTGTTTTACCTGCCCTACCTGCGCCTGCCCGATCCGACGCTCAAACGCGCCTCTGGCTTCATGATCCCTGCGCTCAACAGCTCCTCGATCTTGGGCACAGGGATCCGCCTGCCGTTTTTCATCCGCATGGGCGATCACCGCGACCTGACGCTCACCCCCTACCTCAGCACAAAAGCGCGCACCCTTGAGTTTCAATATCGGCAAGCCTTCGCAAACGGCACTGTCTCCTTTGATGGCGCGGTCTCGCGCGACGACGAAGTGCCAGGCGACACCCGCGCCTATCTCTTTGGCGAAGGGACATTTGATATTGCCGATGATTTCAAGCTCGGCTTTTCGATAGAAACCACGCTAGATGACAGCTATCTGGTCGATTACGGCTATTCCAGCAATGACCGCCTCGCCAGCGAAATCGCCCTGACCCGCGCCAAGCGCAACAGCTACTCGGCGGCCGCTCTGGTGCATTACCGCTCGCTGCGCGTCGGCGAGATCAACGGCAACATCCCCTCGCTGATCAACGACCTTGCTCATGAAGTGCGCTACTTTCCCAAGGCTCTTGGCGGCGAGCTGCGCTTTGGTCTCGCGCTGCACAGCCATTTTCGCTATTCCGATACAGATACCGATGCCGATTTGGACGGTGTGGTTGACGGGCGCGATGTTGTGCGCCTTGGCAGCGAATTCAGCTGGCAACGCAGCTGGACAACCGCACAGGGCCTGCAAGCCAAAGTCTTTACAGGCGTCGCCGCCGATCAGTTTTATACCTATCAGGATGCCACCCTGCCAAAAGCAGAAGCCCAGCTGACGCCAATGGCCGCCCTCGCCCTGCGCTGGCCTTTGACGAAGCGCTCACAAAAAGGCGCCTATCATGTGCTTGAGCCTTTTGTGCAGTTTGGCTGGGTGGGTGGACGCGCTGTGAATGTCGCCAATGACGAGAGCACCCGCGTCGAGTTTGACGAAGGCAACCTGCTCGATCTGACGCATTTCCCAAGCCCGGACCGCCGCGAGCGCGGCCAGATGATGACCTATGGGGTCAACTGGGCGCGCACAGGCCCCAACGGCTGGGACAGCACCTTGACCTTGGGCCAGATCCTGCGGCAGAACGAAGAGCTTGGGTTTTCAGCCTCCTCGGGCCTTGCGGGCCAGAACTCCGATCTGCTCGTCGCAGGCCAACTGCGCACAACAAGCGGTGTTGCCCTGACAGCGCGCACGCTCTTTGACGCGGATTTCTCTCTCTCAAAGGCCGAAGCCCGCGCCACATGGCAACACCAGCGCTTTGGTCTCGGGGCAAGCTATGTCTGGCTTGACGCCGATCTCGCCGAGGACCGCGCCGAGACAGTCTCCGAGCTGTCGCTTGACGGGCTATACCGCTTCTCGCGCCATTGGGCTGGCACCGCCAATATGCGCTATGATGTAACCGTCGATCATGCCGCCGAGGCGGGTCTTGGCCTCCAATACCGAAATGAATGTGTGAAACTTGACCTTTCGCTCTCGCGCAGGTTTACCTCTTCGACTATTCTGTCACCATCAACCGAAATGAGCCTGACGGTCGGGCTTCTCGGCTTTAATGCAAGCTCGCGGGATAATAGCTATACCCGCCAATGCAAGGACTAAGACTGATGATCACGCGCACACCGCTTCTCTCGCTCCTTATCGCGCTTCTCGCCGTCACGGTGACAGTTTCAAGCACAGCGCAGTCGCAAAACCTCTTTGCCCCCGCGATCAAAGTGAATGACAAGGTGATCACCCAGTTTGATCTCAACCAGCGCAGCCTGATGCTGGCCATGTTCCGCGCCCCGGGCGACCCCGCGAAAGAAGCCCGCGCCCAATTGATTGAAGAGCGCCTCAAGCTCGACGCCGCCCAAGCCCTTGGCGTGCTGCCCGCTGGCCAAGAGATCACCACTGGCATGGCAGAATTCGCCGCCCGCGCCAATATGAGCACCGAAGAGTTCCTCGCCGCCCTCAAACAGGGCGGCATCGAAGAACAGACCTTCCGTGATTTCATTGTCTCGGGCGTCGCCTGGCGCAGCCTTGTGCGCGCCCGCTTCGGCCCCAAAGTTGAAGTCGGCGACACCGACATTGACCAAGCGCTCAACGCGACAACCACAGACAGCATCCGTGTGCTGCTCTCCGAAATCATCATTCCCGCTCCGCCCGCAGAGGCCGCCGCAGCCCAAGCGCGCGCCAACGAGCTCTCCCAAATCACAACCGAAAGCGCCTTTGCCGCCGCCGCGCGCCAGTATTCTGCCACAGCCACAAGCGCCCGTGGCGGCAGATTGGAGTGGATGCCCCTGTCCAACCTCCCCCCCGCGCTTCACCCGATCATTCTCGGCCTTGGCCGTGGTCAGGTCAGCGATCCGATCCCGATTGACGGCGCGATTGCGCTCTTTCAAATGCGCGGGATCGAGGAAGGCAAAGTCGCAACGCCCATTTATTCGGCGATTGAATATGCCGCCTATTATATCGCAGGCGGGCGCAGCCCCGACGCTCTGGCAACCGCCCGCAAGCTCACCAACACGGTCGATACCTGTGATGACCTCTATGGCGTTGCCAAAGGCCAGCCCGAAGAGGTGCTGGAGCGCGGCTCAAAAGCGCCTGCCGATATTCCCTCCGACATCGCTCTGGAGCTTGCCAAGCTCGACAAGCATGAAGTCTCCACGGCCCTCACCCGCGCCGACGGCCAAACGCTTGTCTTCCTGATGCTCTGTGGCAGAACACCCAAGCAAGCCGAAGGCGTCGATCGCGACCAAATCGGGATCAGCCTGCAAAACCGCCGCCTTGCCAGCTATGCCGATGGCTACCTCGCCCAGCTGCGCTCCGAGGCGCGGATCATTGAATACTAAGCCCGTCGCGCTCACCTGTGGCGAACCCGCAGGGATCGGCCCCGAGCTGGCCCCCATGCTCTGGTACGCCCTCAAGGACGAGCTGAGCTTTTTTCTGATCGGTGATCCTGCGCATCTGCCCGTTGATTGCCGCTATATCGCAATCAACGCGCCGTCCGAGGCCCCCGCCGCCATGGCCCATGGCCTGCCGGTGCTGCCCTTGCCTATGGGTTCTGCCCGTGTTGCGGGCCAGCCCGACCCCGCCCATGCCGCAGGCGTCATCGGCTCTATCGAACGCGCGGTTGCGCTGGTGCAGTCAGGCGAGGCTTCCGCCGTTTGCACGCTTCCCATTCATAAAAAAGCCCTCAAAGACGGGGCTGGCTTTGCCTTCCCCGGTCATACCGAGTTCCTTGCCCATCTTGCGGGCGTCGATCATGTGGTGATGATGCTCGCCAGCCCCACGCTTCGGGTTGTTCCCGCTACGATCCATATCGCGCTCGCCGATGTGCCAAAGGCGCTGACGCCCGCCAGCCTGCGCCGCACACTCGAGATCACCCACACCGCCCTGCAAACCCAGTTCCATATCGCGGCGCCACGCCTCGCTGTGGCGGGCCTCAATCCCCACGCAGGCGAAGGCGGCACCATGGGGCAGGAAGAGCTTGACTGGATCGCGCCCTTGCTTGTCTCGCTGCGCGCGACAGGCCTTGATATCGCAGGCCCCTTGCCCGCCGATACCATGTTTCACGAAGCCGCCCGCGCGCGCTATGACGCCGCCATCTGTATGTATCACGACCAAGCCCTGATCCCGATCAAGACGCTTGACTTTGACCGCGGCGTCAACGTGACCCTCGGCCTGCCTTTCGTGCGCACCTCGCCTGATCATGGCACCGCCTTTGACATCGCAGGCCAAGGCCGCGCCAATCCCAGTTCCAGCATAGAAGCCCTGCGCCTTGCGTGGGCCATGGCCAAAGGCACAGCCACATGACCCAGATCGACAGCCTCCCGCCCCTGCGCGCCGTGATTGCAAACCACGGGCTCTCCGCGCGCAAATCCTTGGGGCAAAACTTCCTCCTTGATCTCAACCTGACCGCCAAGATCGCCCGCCATGTCGGCGATTTGTCCAAAAGCGATGTGCTCGAAATCGGCCCGGGCCCGGGCGGGCTCACCCGTGGTCTGCTCTCTGAAGGCGCGCGCCGCGTCCTTGCCATAGAAAAAGACAGCCGCTGCATCCCTGCGCTGGAAGAGATCGCCGCCGCCTATGACGGACGCCTCACCGTGATCGAAGGCGACGCCCTAGAAGTCGACCCGCTCAGCCATCTCTCAAAGCCGATCCAGATCGCCGCCAACCTGCCCTATAACATTGGCACCGAGCTTCTGGTGCGCTGGCTCACCCCGCCAGAATGGCCCCCGTTCTGGGACAGCCTCACGCTGATGTTCCAACGCGAAGTTGCCGAACGGATCGTCGCGCGCCCCGGCTCCAAAGCCTACGGGCGCTTGGCGCTCCTCGCCCAGTGGCGCTCTGATGCGGCCATTGTGCTCAACCTGCCGCCAGAAGCCTTCACACCGCCGCCCAAAGTCAGCAGCGCTGTGGTGCATATCAAAGCGCTGGAAAAGCCGCGCTTTGAAGCCGATGCCAAAACGCTGGAGCGCGTGGTCGCCAAAGCCTTCAACCAGCGCCGCAAAATGCTGCGCGCCGCACTCAAAGGCCTTGCGCCCGATCTGGAAGACAGGCTCCTCGCCGCAGGCATCAAACCGACAGACCGCGCCGAAGTCATCGGGCTTGAACAGTTCTGCGCCCTCGCCCGCGCCATCAAAGCGCCCTAAAACCAAGCCCCCAAAAAGAAAAAACCCCGCGTCTGGCGCGGGGTTTCTTTTATTCTGCGGCTTGTGATCCGCTATCGTCTGACGGCGTATCTTCTTTCTTGCGCCGTGGCTTTCGTGTGCGCTTCGGCTTCTCTTCCGCGTTTTCGGGCGTCTCAACCAACCCGCTGTCTTCAGGCGCACGCATCATTTCAAGCTGCGCAATATCGGGCTGCGGCGCGTCCTGCGCCTCATTCACAGGCGCGGCGCGGCGCGGCTTGCGCTGTGGTTGCGCTTGCGGCTGCGGCTGTTCGCGCGTCTCCTGCGCCTCATGGCTCGCGGCACTTGCCGCATTGCTCTCGCGCTCTTGGCGCTCGCGACGCTCGGCCGCTTCGCGGTCCCGCTCGGCCTGACGCTCGCGATGAAGCTGCTCAAGCTGTTCGCGCTTGGCGTTTTCCTCAACCATGGCTTCGCTCAACAAGCGCTGATAATGCTCGGCGTGCTGCTGGAAGTTCTCTGTCGCCACACGGTCGCCCGCAAGCTGCGCATCCCGCGCCAGTTGGTTGTATTTCTCGATAATCTGCTGCGGCGTGCCGCGCACTTTTCCCTCTGGACCCGAGCTGTCAAACACGCGGTTTACAATATTTCCAGACGGCCGGTTGTTGTTCCGGTTATTCTTTGATCGCGAACGCGATTTAGATGATCTCATGTTTTAAGAGCCTGAGCTTGTTAATTGGCCTTTGTTTGATCTGCGGCGTGCAAAATGCACTTTTAACAAATCCAAAGATTTCTGGCTTGGGTGTATGCGGGACCGTCCTAAAGACATCCACCGCTCACATCCTCAATAACCACGACAGAAGATGTTTCACAAGGCCGAAATGCCCTGAATCCGTGCAAAAAGCCGTTTAACCGCGCTGATAGCCCAAAACCACACGGTCCCGCCCGTCCAAATCAGGCCGTATTTGCACATCCTGCAGCCCCGCAGCGCGCATCATGGCGCTCACATCAGCGCCCTGCGTCGGGCCGATTTCTACAATCAAACGCCCGCCCTCTTTCAAAAAAGCCGAAGCGCGGGCGCAAATGATCCGGTATGCGCCAAGCCCGTCGGCCTCATCCGTCAGCGCCATACGCGGCTCGTGCGAAAGCTCAGGCGCAAGCGCCGACATTTCATCCAGCGCAATATAAGGCGGATTGGAAACGATCAGATCATAAAGCCCTTCAACCGCCTCAAACCAATCTGATTGCACAAAGTCACAACGCTGCGAAAGCCCAAGCGCCTCTGCATTGCGGGCCGCCATGGCCAAAGCCGCCGCCGACAGATCCGCCCCGACCCCCTGCGCCGCGTGACGCTCGGCCAGCAGCGAAAGCAAAATACAGCCCGACCCTGTGCCAAGGTCAAGCACCCGCGCAAACGGGCGCTCAAGCGCGGCCAAAACAAGCGCCTCGGTTTCGGGGCGCGGATCAAGCACATCCGCACTGACGCCAAACTCACGGCCAAAGAACGCGCGCCGCCCGATCAGATGCGACACAGGCTCGCGTTCGGCCCGACGCAGTACAAGCGCCTCAAACGCCGCCGCCATCTCCACGGGCAAATCGTCTTGCAAATGCAGCGTCATCCGCGCGGGCTCGATGCCCAGCACAGACGCCATCAACAGCCGCAGATCACGCGCACCGCCCTCAATGCCCGCCTCCGTCAGGGCCATGCCCGCCGCCCGCAGCGCCGCGCCCACAGTGGCTCCGCTCACCCGTTCATCTCCGCCAGAAGGCTCGCCTGATGGTCTGCAATCAGCGCATCAATGGTCTCGTCCAGATCGCCCTGCATCACAGCCCCAAGACTATAAAGCGTCAGCCCGATCCGGTGGTCCGTCATCCGCCCCTGCGGGAAATTATAGGTCCTGATCCGCTCCGAGCGGTCGCCCGAACCCACCTGTTCGGCGCGGCTGGCGCTGCGTTCGTCATGCACTTTCTGACGCTCCAGATCAAACAGCCGCGTCTTAAGGACCTGCATCGCAATCTCGCGGTTGCGGTGCTGGCTCTTCTCCGACGAGGTCACAACCAGCCCGCTGGGAAGATGGGTGATGCGCACTGCCGAGTCGGTGGTGTTGACGTGCTGCCCGCCCGCGCCGCTCGCGCGCATGGTGTCGATCCTGATGTCACTTGCGTTGATCACAATATCGACGTCTTCCGCCTCAGGCAAAACAGCCACAGTGGCCGCCGAGGTGTGAATGCGCCCGCCGCTCTCGGTTTCAGGCACACGCTGCACACGGTGCACCCCGCTCTCGAACTTGAGCCGCGCAAAGACATCCTGCCCCGCCACCCGCACAACAGCCTCCTTGACGCCGCCAAGCTCGCTCTCGCTCAGCTCCAGAATCTCGAATTTCCAGCCCCGCGCCTCAGAGTAGCGCTGATACATCCTCAATAAATCGCCCGCAAAAAGCGCTGCCTCGTCGCCGCCGGTGCCCGGGCGGATTTCGATCAGCGCAGGCCGCCCGTCCGCCGCATCCTTGGGCAAAAGCGAAAGCTGCAACGCCGCCTCCGCCTCAGGCAGACGCGCCCGCAAGGCGGGCAGCTCTTCTTCCGCCAACGCCTTCATATCAGGGTCAGCGAGCATCTCTTTGGCCTCGACCAGATCGGCCATCAAACGGCGGTAGCTTTCAATCTCCTCCACCACAGGGCGCAGATCGGAATATTCCTTGGCCAAAGCCGCAATATCCCCGCCCCCTTCGGCCATCTTGGCCTCAAGGAATTGGAAACGCTGGATGATCTGTTCTAAACGCTCTGAAGGAACCATGGCTCCGATGTGCGGTATTCAGCCCGCTTGGTCAAGCGCCGACTTCGTGCTATACTCATGCCATGACGCGCCTTGCCATCTTCCTCATGGCCCTCGCGGCCCCCTCATTTGCCGATCAAAACATCGGCGTCAAAACCGTTGATTGTTATTGCACTGACACAGCGGGCGCACGCGTCGAACTTGGCGAAAGCATCTGCCTTCAGGTCGGCGGGCGGATGTTCACAGCCCAGTGCCAGATGTCGCTCAATGTCCCGATGTGGCGCGAAACCGCCGAGGGCTGCATGAGCTCACAGCTTAAGATCAGCGAGCCAGCCCCTGATACGGGCCTGATTGACGCCTAGGTCCGACTTGCCAAAGCGCAAGCGCCCGTAGATCTCGATCTGCCCGCCCTCAAGCCGCACAGTGGTATAATCCGGAAAGCCCCAAAGCGCCGAACGCGTCACATAAAGCCGCTGGTTCTCCCAAACCGCAAGCGCCCGCGTGCGCGGCGTGCCAAACACCACGGCTTCAACAGCGCCCCAATCGCCCTCAAACGCGCGCACCGCACGAAAACCGCCCGCCTCGGCCTGATCGCCAAGCGCCGCCATCGGCCCTGTCACCCGCCAGCGCGCCGCCTCCTGCGGCGCCAGCCGCACATAAGAGGCAAAGCCCACACCAAGCAACAGCACCCCCCATAAAACCCAGCTCATGCGCCCCATCCCTTTCTTTTTGCTCCAAATATCCTCGCCGAAGGCATTCTACTCTTTGCCAAGCCTGTTCCAGCCGAGCAAACAGATGATCTCCATCGCCACGTGCGCCCCCGCAATCGCGGTGGCCCCGCTGGTGTCAAACGGCGGCGAGACTTCCACAATATCTCCCCCCACAATATTGATCCCTGCCAAATCGCGCAGAATATGGCTGGCCTGTGCCGAACTCAGCCCGCCCCAAACAGGCGTGCCCGTGCCAGGCGCAAAGGCAGGGTCAAGCCCGTCAATGTCAAAGCTCAGATACACAGGCCGCGCCCCGACAATCTCGCGCGCCTTGGCCGCCACAGCCGCAGGCCCCGTGGCATGAACTTCCCGCGCATCAATGATATTGACACCAAGCGTGTCCTCATTGGTTGTGCGAATACCAATCTGCACAGAGGTCTTCGGGTCGACAATCCCGCTTTTGACGGCTTTGTAAAACATCGTGCCATGGTCTACACGGCTCATATCATCATCCGCCCAAGTGTCGGTATGCGCATCAAACTGGACCAGCGAAATAGGCCCGTATCTCTCCGCATAAGCCTTCAAGATCGGGAAGCTGACGTAATGATCGCCGCCCAAAGCCACGCTGGCCGCGCCACTCTGCAAAATACCCCTGATATGCGCCGTCAGCGCCTCGGGAAAGGCAGGAATATTGGCATAATCAAACGCCAGATCGCCATAATCAACGATATTCAGCTCATCCAGCGGGTTATACCCCCAGCCATAAGGCGCATCAGGGCTTTGCAGCGTGCTCGCCTCGCGAATGGCGCGGGGGCCAAGCCGTGTGCCGGGGCGGTTGGTGACCGCTTGGTCAAACGGAATGCCGGTGACGGCAATATCCACACCCGCCAGATCCTTGGTGTAACGGCGGCGCAAAAACGAAAGCGCCCCGCCAAAGCTGTTCTCAAAGCTGACGCCACGGTCAGAGCTGCGCGTAAACGCCTCGTCCACAAAATTCTTGCTGTCTTCCAGTGCCATCAGGCCTCTCCTGTCGGTCTGCCAGCCCTCAATGGGCTACGGCGGGTGGGTGGGTGGGGCCGTGGCCCATTGAGGGCCTTAGCCAATCGGTGCCGCCTTCTCAACCAACCGCGCCAGAAAGGACGCCCCAATCGGCGCAATCTCGTCGTTAAAGTCATAAGCGGGGTGATGCACCATCGCCCCCTCCCCATTGCCAACAAACGCATAAACCCCGGGCCGCTCATTCAGCATATAAGAAAAATCCTCCGCCGCCATCATCGGCTTGGCACCGTCATCCACTTTTGCCGCGCCCACAATCTCACGCGCCACATCGGCCGCAAAAGCCGTCTTGCCCGCGTCATTCACCGTCGCAGGGTAGCCGCGATCATACTGAAGCGTGGCCGAAACGCCAAAGCTCGCCGCTTGCCCCGCCACAATCTCGCCCATGCGCTTTTCCACCATGTCGCGCACGTGAGGGTCAAAGGTGCGCACCGTCCCGCAAATCCTTGCACTGTCAGGGATAATGTTCGTCGCCGTCCCCGTGTTGATCTGCGTCACCGAGACGACAAGCCGCTCCTGCGCATCATTGTTGCGGCTCACAATCGTCTGGATCGCCTGCACCATGGCCACAGCCGCCACCACAGGGTCGACGCTCTCATGCGGCATTGCGCCGTGCCCGCCCTTGCCCTGAATGTCGATATAAAAGCTGTCGACTGCCGCCATAATCGGCCCCGCAACCGTGCCAATGGTCCCCGCCTCAAGGCCGGGTCCATTGTGGATCGCATAGACCTCATCAATCCCAAAGCGCTCTATCATACCCTCCTTGACCATGGCCTCGCCACCACCAGACAACTCCTCGTCAGGTTGGAAGATCAGCACAGCCTTGCCCGCGAAGTTGCGTGTCTCGCTGAGGTATTTTGCCGCTCCAAGCAGCATCGCGGTGTGCCCGTCATGGCCACAAGCGTGCATCTTTCCGGGGGTCTTACTGGCGTAGTCCAGCCCCGTGATCTCCTCCATCGGCAGCGCGTCCATATCCGCGCGCAGGCCAATGCTCGGCCCCGCGCCCTGCCCGTTGATCACAGCCACAACCCCGCTCTCGGCCCAGCCCGTGGTGATCTCATCGACGCCAAACTCCTTGAGGCGTTCCACAACAAAGGCCGCCGTCTCGTGACAGTCGCGGCCCAATTCGGGGTGCATATGAATATGGCGCCGCCATGTTTTCATCTCCTCGGCAAGCCCCGCAATACGGTTGATCACAGCCATCTGTCGTCTCCTTATCTGTGCAGCGTCTCGATCAGACGCGCAAAAAACGAAGCGCCAATAGGGGCGACTTCGTCATTAAAATCAAATTCAGGATGGTGCACAGACGGCCCCAGCCCTTGGCCCAAAAAGTAAAACGCTCCGGGCCGCGCATTAAGCATATAAGAGAAATCTTCCGCGCCCATTTCGGGCGGCAAATCGGTGATCACCATGTCATCGCCAACAACCTCGCGCGCAACGCGCGCCGATTTCTCCACCTGCGCCGCGTGGTTGACTGTCGCGGGGTAGCTGCGCTCATAAACCACCTCGGCAGTCATCTCAAAACTCTCCGCCTGCGCGCGGGCAATCTCGCCAATCCGCCGCTCTGCAAGGTCACGGTTCGTCTCGCTAAATGTGCGCACAGTCCCGCTCAGCTTCACTTCATCCGCAATGATATTGCTCGCCGTGCCGCCATGACACTGCGTCACCGACACCACAATGGGATCAATCGGGTTGGCATTGCGCGCCACAACACTCTGTAGCGCCAGCCCCGTCTGCATCGCCGTCACCATAGGGTCGCGGCACATATGAGGATAGGCCGCGTGCCCGCCCACCCCCTTCACAGTAATCTCCCATTCATCCACCGCCGCCATAATCGGCCCCGCGCAGGTGCGCAGCTCACCCGCTTGCGCAAAGGGGTCGGTGTGCAGCGCATAGACCTCGTCAATCGCGAAGCGCTCCATCATGCCCTCTTCCACCATGATCCGCCCGCCGCCAATCGCCTCTTCCGCAGGCTGGAAGATGAGCGCGACACGGCCCGTGAAATTGCGCGTCTCGCTCAAATATTTCGCCGCGCCGAGAAGCATCGCCGTATGCCCGTCATGCCCGCAAGCGTGCATTTTGCCGTCCACTTTGCTGGCCCACTCAGCCCCCGTTTCTTCCTGCATCGGCAGCGCGTCCATATCCGCGCGCAGCCCCGTGCAAGGGCCGTCTCCCGTGCCATTGATGATCGCGACAACACCCGTCTTCGCAATGCCCTCGTGAATTTCGTCCACACCAAACTCGCGCAGCCGCGCCACAACAAAACCCGCCGTCTCATGGCAATCAAGGGCCAGCTCAGGGTGCATATGGATATGGCGTCGCCAGCCCGCCATCTCAGCAGAAAAGCCCGCGATCCGATTTATCACCGCCATGTCTTGCGTCCCCCGCCCGCTGCATTACCCTGCCACTCAATCTCAAACGAAAGGCAGGCGCAATGGCTGACGATACGCTTATTCACTCTCCAAACGGCGGCCTCCCACGCCTGCGCGCAATCATGCGCGCCCTGCGCGACCCCGAAACAGGTTGCCCGTGGGATATCGAGCAGAGCTTTGCCAGTATTGCGCCCTATACCATCGAGGAGGCCTATGAGGTCGCCGACGCCATCGAGCGCGAGGCATGGGACGAGCTGAAAGGCGAGCTGGGCGATCTTTTGTTCCAGTCGGTCTTTCACGCCCAGATGGCCGAAGAAGCGGGGCTGTTTAACCTCGATGAGGTCGCCGACACCATGTCTGACAAAATGGTCGCCCGACATCCTCATGTCTTTGGCACAGAGAGCCGCGATAAATCTTCCGAACAGCAGACCCGCGACTGGGAGGCGATTAAGGCCGCCGAGCGCGCTGGAAAGTCCGAGAAAGGCACGCTGGATGGCGTCGCGCTCGGGCTGCCCGCGCTCTTGCGCGCCCACAAGCTGCAAAAGCGCGCGGCCCGTGTCGGCTTTGACTGGCCCTCTGCCCGCGAGGTTCTCGACAAAATTCTTGAAGAATCCCAAGAGCTTGTCGAAGCGCAGGCCGAGGCCGACCCCGCGCATATTTTAGAGGAATACGGCGATCTGATGTTCGTCATGGCCAATCTGGGCCGTCACCTTGGCGTTGAGCCTGAGGCTGCCCTCCGCGCCGCCAATGCCAAGTTCGAGCGCCGCTTTGGCCGCGTCGAAGCCCTGCTCGCCGCGCGCGGCAAGCGCCCCGACGAGAGCGATCTTGCCGAGATGGACGCGCTCTGGACCGCCGCCAAGAGGGAAGAGCGCACCCCTGAATAATACCTGATATAAAAATTCAGGTATTGACCTGACAAAAAAAGTCAGGATAAAACCGCTTCATCAGAAACGGAGACTCACATGACGCCCCTACCCAAATTTGCTCTCAGCCTCGCAGCCCTCGCAATGGCCACGCCCGCGCTCGCCGAGGAGGTAAATATCTACTCCTACCGCCAGCCCGAACTGATCAAACCGCTGACAGACGCCTTCACCGCCGAAACAGGCATTGCCGTCAATGTCGCCTACCTTGAAAAAGGCATGGTTGAGCGCCTCCAAGCCGAGGGCAAGCGCTCCCCCGCCGATCTTATCTTCACAGTCGATATCTCGCGGCTGCACGCCGCCGTCGAGGCGGGGCTCACCCAACCCGTCACAAGCGACACACTCACAGCCAATGTCCCCGCGATCTACCATGATCCAGAAGGCCACTGGTGGGGCCTCACAACCCGCGCCCGCATTGTCTATGCCAGCAAAGACCGCGTGGCCGAAAGCGATGTGACAACCTATGAAGACCTCGCCGATCCCAAGTGGAAGGGCCGCATCTGCACCCGCTCGGGCACCAATGCCTATAATGTCGCCCTCACCTCCGCCGCGATCTATCATCACGGCGAAGAGGCCGCCAAAACATGGCTCGAAGGTCTCAAATCCAACCTCGCCCGCAAACCCCAAGGCAATGACCGCGCCCAAGTCAAGGCGATCTGGGCAGGCGAATGCGACATCGCCATCGGCAACACCTATTACATGGGCCAGATGCTCGCCGACCCCGAGCAAAAAGACTGGGCCGACAGCGTCAATGTGCTCTTTCCCGTCTTTGAAGGCGCCGGCACGCACGTCAACATCTCTGGTGTCGCCATGACAAAAGCCGCCCCAAACAAAGACAATGCCTTGAAAATGATGGAATTCCTCACCTCGCCGAAAGCACAGGAAATCTATGCTCACGCAAACTATGAATACCCCATCGCCCCTGGCACAGAAGCCGATACGCTGGTCAAAAGCTGGGGCGGCTTTGTCGCCGATCCTGTCAATCTGATGGATCTCGCCCGCCTGCGCGATGAGGCGCTCAAGCTCACAGAAACAGTTGATTTTGACGGCTAATCCCTTGGCCGACAAACACCTGAGGCGCCCCCCTTCGGAGCGCCTTTTTTTAGGGGATGAGCGTCACACCCTCCATCGCCCCGATCTCTTCCAGATCCTGCGCATAGCGCGCCGCCAGCGCCTCTGATTGCGCCGCCGAAAACCGCGCAAAGCCACGGTCTTCTGCCTGATCGGCATATTGCGCAATCACAGCCTGCCACGCCTCGCGCTCAAGCTCTGTTCCCGCCTGATATATCCCCTGCAAATGTTCGAGCGCCGCATCCGTCGCGCTGACATTCAAGTCTTCCTCAGGCTCCACATAAGCCTCAGGCTCGGCGCCCAAAAGGCGCGCCAAAAGTGCCGAGCTCTCCCCGCGCGCGCCATATTCAATCACAGTGATCGCCGCGGGCTTCAGCACATTTTGCACGGCCTTGATCGTATCAGGCCAGCCCCCAGAAAAATCCGTCATTGTCTGGGCAATAGCCTCAAAAGGCTCCACAGAATTGTCCTCGGCGTGCTTGCGATACCCCGAGACAAACAGCTCCTCATAGGAGCGTATCACCAATAAAATATGGGCTACCTCGGCTTCAATCGCCTCAAGCCCACCGCGAAAGGCCAAAAGCCGCTTGCGCCGCGCAGGGTAAAGACGCCCAGAAAAGAAATGAACGATCAATCCCAGCACATTTTCATCCGAAAGAATAAGCCCGCCACTGTCCCCTGTCACATGACGCATAAGGGTCTTGGTCACTTTGGCGGTAAACTCGGGCAAATCCTCTTTGCTGTGGCGCGGTTTTGGCAGGCGCAGATGCAGCATCCCCCCTGGCGCTCCGTCCCGCCCGGGATAGGCAAGATCATAACCTTCGGCCTCAAGCTTTGAACGGTTGGCCGCAAGACAGAGCTGAAAACTCGATGTCCCCGTGCGATGCGCCCCCGCATGAAGATATAATTTACGCACTATGTTCACCCCCTCAAATCACGCTGCAAGTTTCGGCTAGTTTGCGCCAATTTGCAATGCTTGGCTGGACAGTGCGCAGAACTGTTGCCAAGGTCGCTCAAACTTTTGGAGGCCCCGATGAGCGCACGTAAAATCATTATTGATACCGATCCGGGGCAGGATGATGCCGTGGCGATCCTTCTGGCGCTGGCCAGCCCCGAGGCGCTGGATGTGCTCGGGATCACCTGTGTCGCAGGCAATGTCCCCCTGCCCCTGACAGAGAGAAATGCGCGCATTATCTGTGAGTTGGCAGGAAAACCTCATGTTAAAGTCTTCGCAGGCTGCGACAGGCCCTTGGCGCGAAACCTCGTCACAGCCGAGCACGTCCACGGCAAAACAGGCCTTGATGGCCCCGTCCTGCCAGAGCCGACCATGCCCTTGCAAGACGACCATGCCGTTGATTTCATTATCAATACCCTGCGCAGCGAGCCGTCCGGCACGGTCACACTCTGCCCCCTCGGCCCGCTCACCAATATCGCGACAGCCTTCCAGCGCGCCCCCGATATTGCCGCCCGCGTGGCCGAGATCGTGCTCATGGGCGGGGCTTACTTTGAGGTCGGCAACATCACACCCGCTGCCGAGTTCAACATTTACGTTGACCCTCAAGCCGCTGATATTGTTTTTAAATCTGGCGCGCCCATAACAGTCATGCCGCTTGATGTGACCCATAAGGCCCTCGTCACCAAAGAGCGCAACGACGCCTTCCGCGCCATTGGCTCCCCCGTCGGGGTCGCCGTCGCCGAGATGACAGAATTCTTCGAGCGCTTTGACCGCGAGAAATACGGCTCCCTCGGAGCGCCCCTTCATGACCCCTGCGTGACAGCCTACCTTTTGCAGCCCGATCTGTTCAAAGGCCGCAAGGTCAATGTCGAAATCGAAACGCACTCCGAGCTGACCCTCGGCATGACGGTCGCCGACTGGTGGCGCGTCACAGACCGCGCGCCCAACTGCACCTTTATGGGCAGCATCGACGCCGAAGGCTTCTTCGCCCTCCTCACAGAGCGGCTGGCCCGCCTATGAACCTGCTTCATCTCGCCGGTCTGGAAGACATGGAAAAGCTTCTGCCGCTGGTCGCCGGCTTTCATGCCCACCACAACATCTCCCTGTCAGAGGATGAGCGCCGCGCCGCCCTCACACCGCTCCTTGAGGGCATCCCCCACGGAATGGTTTACCTCATCGGCCCGCGCAAAGCCCCTGTCGGCTATATCGTGATCACTTTGGGCTATTCGGTCGAGCTTGGCGGGATCGACGGCTTTGTCGATGAGTTTTTCATTCGCGAGAAAATCCGCGGTCGCGGCATGGGCTCCGAAGCCCTCACAACGCTTCTCCCCGCCCTCAAACAGCACGGCGTCAAAGCCCTGCATTTGGAAGTCGCGCGCGACAACGAGCGCGCCCAGAGTCTCTACAAACGTGCAGGCTTTGAAGCGCGCGAAACCTATATGCTGATGACCCGCACGCGCTAGCGCGCAAGGCGCGGCTTGCGGTTGATCAGAAGAAGCCCGACGGCGACAAAACAAAGCCCGCCAATGATCTCGACCCCGATCTCCTCGCCCAACACAAGCCAGCCCAGCGTCACGCCACAGACGGGCGAGAGAAAGCTGAACGAGGCCACGCCAGAGGCGGGATAAATCTTGAGCAACACAAACCAGAAGAGATACCCAAAGCTCGCCACAGCCAAAACCTGAAACACAAGCCCCGCCCAATGGATCGGCGCCAGCTCCCGCGTCAGCGGCCCAAACAGGGGCGCAAATGCAAACAATAGCAACATCGACACCCCGAGTTGCCAGACAAGCTGCACTTCAGGCCGCTCCTGAGAGACAGGGTGCAGCCGCAAAAACAAGGCAATCCCGCCCCAGCCAAGGGCGGCCCCCAGCGCCAGAAGATCGCCCACAAGGCTCGCCTCTGCGCCGTCATAAGGCTTGGCCAATACCCAGACAACACCCGCCATCGCCAGCAAAAGCCCAATCGCACGCGGCGCGCGCATCTGCTCCCCCGGCAACAGAAAATGCGCCGCAAGCGTGAGCCAGACAGGCATCGAGTAAAAGATAATCGAGGCGCGCGACACCGTGGTGTAATCCAGCGCCAGATAGAGACAGACAAATTCGAAGGTGAACAGCAGGCCCAGAACAGACCCCGGAAACAGCAGATCCCGCCGTATCCCGTGATGCAGCCCGCGATAGCGCATCCACGCCAGCATCACCAGAAAGGCAAAAGCCGAGCGCAGCCCCGCCATGAAAATAGGCTGAAAGCCCCCGTTGCTCAGCTTAATCACAACCTGATTAAACCCGAGCACCAAAGCAAAAACAGTCAGCGCCGCCGCGCCCGCCATGTCGATATGAGATTTACGCTCCATGCGGCCATCTGCTCAGCCCGCCGCACCAAGGTCAAGAGGCCAAACGCCTGGCCTGACACCGCTCCTAGGCTGCACGCGCCCACGCTCGCCCCTTTCGGCCTGCCCTTCACACTGACAGAGCCGACAAACCGTCCAAACCATGCAAAGACAGCTCACGTATAGCGCCAACCCACTGGTCAAAAGCCGGGAGCTGGGCTAAACCCGCCCCACGCCAAAAAGAGCCACGCCATGACCGATACAATTATTTCCCGCTGCGAAGCCAAAGGCCTGCGCATGACAGGACAACGCCGCATCATTGCGGCCGTGCTGCAAGACTCAGATGACCACCCCGATGTCGAAGAGCTCTACGCCCGCGCCGCCGCATTGGATGCCGGAATTTCAATCGCCACGGTCTATCGCACTGTCAAACTGTTTGACGAAGCAGGCATCCTCGACAAGCTGGAGTTCGGCGATGGCCGCGCCCGCTATGAAGATGCCGAGCGCGAGCACCATGACCACCTGATTGATATGAATTCAGGCGAGGTGATCGAATTTGTCGATGAAGAGATCGAAGCCCTGCAAGAGCGCATCGCCCAAAAGCTCGGCTATACCCTCAAAGGCCACCGCCTCGAGCTCTACGGCGTGCCGCTCAAAAAATAACACCGCCAGCGCCCGCCTGCCCCGCCGCGCGCGCCGCCGCAAGCCCCCCCCCGACCTCCTTTCTTTTTGCCTTAAATATCCAAACCCAAACCCCAAATCAGACGCGCCCTCGCCGTCTCGGCACAGGCGGGGCAGCGCGCTCGGGGAGAGCGCGAGAGGGGCGCGCCCCTCTCGCCCCCGCCGCGATTTGGCAAAGCCAAAGCGCAATCTCCCGCGCCGCCAAAACTCGTTAACACGCGAAAGAGCTTGCGCCGCCCGCCACTTTGCGTGAAGCAAGCCTCATAACATTTACGGACGCCCCCCATGAACAACCTGCGCGGTATTCTCCTTCTCACAGCCGCCATGGCGGCCTTTGCGATTGAAGACAGCTTCATCAAACACCTCACCCAAAGCCTGCCGCGCTGGCAGATTTTTATCTATCTCGGCGGCGCATCCGTGCTCGTTTTCGGCCTTCTGGCGCGAGCACAGGGCGTCAATGTCTTTGCGCGGCGCTATCGCACCAAGATCATCTTCTGGCGCACCCTGTCCGATACCATCGCCGCCGCCGCCTTCATCACATCACTCTGGCTCGTTCCGCTCTCCACAGTTGCGGCCGTGTTTCAGGCCACTCCACTGGCCATCACACTGGGCGCTGCGCTCTTTATGGGCGAACAGGTCGGCTGGCGGCGATGGGCCGCAATCCTCACTGGTTTCATCGGTGTCCTGGTGATCATCCGCCCGGGCCTCGCCGGCTTTGATCCCTCCGCCCTCTTCGTGCTCATCGCTGTGGCAGGCATCGCCGCGCGCGATCTGCTCACACGGCTTGTGCCCGCCAAGACCTCTTCCATGGTGGTCTCTTTTTATGGCTCAAGCGCCTTTATCTTCGCCGTCCCCCTGCTCATGCTCACGAGAGAGCCATATGTGGCCCTCACCGCAGACACGGAGCTCTTTCTTGCGATCGGGGTCTTTTTTGGCATCATCGGCTATTACATGATCGTCGTCGCCATGCGTATGGGAGAGGCCTCTGCCATCATGCCGTTCCGCTACACGCGCCTGCTCTTTTCAATCATCCTCGGCTATCTCGTCTTCAACGAATCCCCTGATGCCTTAACCTACATCGGCGCTACCCTGATCATCGCCTCAGGCCTCTATACGGTCCTGCGCGAACGCAAACTTGCGAAGACCTTGGCGAACAAGCCCGTTGTGGCGGCCTAAGTGACGGCCTGACGGCTTCGAATTTTCGCTGCGCGAAAATCCGACCCAAGCGAGAGGGGCTAGCCCCTCTCGCGCTCTCCCCAGGATATTTTTAGAAAGAGGAAGACCAAGCGGGGCAAAGGAGGGCACGACCTCGCTCTCAGACATGGCGCATCTGTGAGGCAGCTTAATAGCGTGATGTTGGCGCTACCGTCCTTGCGCGCAGCGCCACAACCCCTATGAACAGCACAACGCAACCAGAGGAACATTTTCGCCATGAGCATCATCATCGACATCCACGCCAGAGAAATCCTTGACAGCCGTGGCAACCCCACAGTTGAAGTCGATGTGGTTCTGGAGGACGGAACCATGGGGCGTGCCGCTGTGCCTTCGGGCGCGTCCACAGGCGCTTATGAGGCCTCCGAGAAGCGCGATGGGGACGCGGGCCGCTACATGGGCAAGGGCGTGCTTGAGGCCTGCGCCTCTGTAAATGGCGAAATCGCCGAAGCCCTGATCGGCATGGACGCCACCGAGCAAGAGCTGCTCGACGCGGTGATGATCGAGCTGGACGGCACGCCGAACAAATCCCGTCTCGGCGCAAACGCGATCCTCGGCGTTTCCCTCGCCGCAGCCAAAGCCGCTGCCGATTTCTGCTCCCAGCCCCTCTTCCGCTACGTCGGCGGCACCTCTGCGCGCACCCTGCCTGTGCCGATGATGAACATCATCAACGGCGGCGAGCACGCCGACAATCCGATCGATATTCAGGAATTCATGATCATGCCCGTCAGCGCGGAAAATATCCGCGACGCGATCCGCATGGGTGCGGAAGTCTTTCACACCCTCAAGAAAGAGCTGACCGCCGCTGGCCTCTCCACAGGCATTGGCGATGAAGGCGGCTTTGCGCCCAACATTGCTTCCGCCCGCGAAGCGCTCGACTTTATCCTGAAGTCGATCGAAAAGGCAGGCTACACGGCGGGCGAAGACATCTACCTCGCGCTTGACTGCGCCGCGACCGAATATTTCAAAGGTGGCAAATACGAGCTCAAAGGCGAAGGCAAATCGCTCACGCCCGCCGAAAATGTCAACTACCTCGCCGCGCTCTGCGCCGACTACCCGATCATCTCAATTGAGGACGGCTGCTCTGAGGACGACTGGGACGGCTGGAAAGCGCTCACAGACAAGCTCGGCGATACAGTCCAGCTCGTCGGCGACGACCTTTTCGTGACAAACCCCGAGCGCCTCGCCATGGGGATCGAGAAAGGCTGCGCCAACTCGATGCTCGTCAAAGTCAACCAGATCGGCACGCTGTCTGAGACGCTCAAGGCCGTCGATATGGCCCACCGCGCCCGTATGACCAACGTGATGTCCCACCGCTCTGGCGAAACCGAGGACGCAACCATCGCCGACCTCGCCGTCGCCACAAACTGCGGCCAGATCAAAACAGGCTCGCTGGCGCGCTCCGACCGGCTGGCGAAGTATAACCAGCTCATCCGTATCGAAGAGGCGCTCGGCGAAAGCGCGCACTATGCAGGCCGCTCAATCCTTAAATAATCGGCCCCGAACATGAAGCCGCCGTTCGCTCTCTTAACGAACGGCGGCTTTTTTGTGGTGTGCAAAAACCTGTTCAGCCGGTGCACGCCCGGTGCACGCATTGTGCACGCTTTTCACCCCCCCCGAATCAGCCGTTTTGCAAAAGTTAACGCCTGTTTTCTGGCGGCAGTTCTTTGGTAATGTCATAGCCGTAAAGCCAGTCAAACTGGCCCAGCATCCGCCGTGGCGCAAGCGCCCCGCCCAGCCTCAAAGCGCTATGGGCCGCAAAGCGCAGCGGGCCAAATCCGAGGTGATATTTCCAGGCGTTCCCCGTCGCCGTCTTGATGACTTTTTCCACCCGCGCCCGCCGCCAAAGCTGATAGCGCGCAAGCCCTTGCCCGAGGCCCGCAGCCCCCTGCAAAGCCGCGCCCATAGCCCAAGCGTCTTCCAGCGCCATAACCGCCCCCTGCGCCAGAAACGGCAGCGTCGGATGCGCCGCATCGCCCAGCAAAGCAAGCCCCTCGCCATGCCAATGCTCGGCCACAGGATGGCGGAACAACCCCCACAGCCTGACCTCCTCCACAGCCCCCAGCATCTCTTGCACCTCAGGTGCAAAATCCGCAAAGGCTGCGCGTAAATTGGCGGGGTCGTCCGCCTGCGTCCAGCTCTCCTCAAGCCAGTCGCGCTGCTCCTCCACAGCCACCAGATTGAGCAGCTCCCCCCCCCTCAACGGATAGCTCACAAGGTGTCGCCGCGGCCCCATATGAACCTGCACATCGCGCGCCCGGCCCCATCTGTTTGGCACAACAGCCCGCCACGCGGCATTGCCCGTAAAGAAAGGCGCACGCGCCCCGTTGAGCACAGGCCGCACAACCGAGTGCACCCCATCCGCCCCAACAACCAGATCGGCCTCCCGCCGCACGCCATTTTGCATGATGAGCGTCGCAGGGCGGCCCGCCTCGACGCGCTCAACCTTCTGCAAAAGCTGAATTTTGACACCAGCGGCGCGCGCCCCCTCCGCCAAAAGCGAGATCAGATCGGCCCGATGCACAAAGTGGTATTTCTGCGGCGCCATCTGCGTCAGATCAAGCCTGACAACTTCGGCCCCGCGATAATCCATCAGCCGCACAGTGTCCGCCAGCACAGCCCCGCTTTCCGCAAGCGCCGGCTCAAGCCCGATGGCGCGCAAGACAGCCAGCCCGTTGGGCGAAATTTGCAACCCCGCCCCGACCTCTTTGATCTCGCCCGCCTGCTCCAGAACGGTCACATCCGCGCCCCGCAGCGCCAGCACCCGCGCCAAAGCCAGCCCACCAATGCCTGCGCCAATAATATAGGTTTTCAAGCCCGTGATCATGCTTGCCTCCAAACAAAAAAGCGCCGGAACAGCCGCTCCGACGCCTTACTATCTCTTGTCAGCCCCATCCACAGCTCAATCGTCGCGGTGGACTTTCTCGCGGCGCTCATGGCGCTCCTGAGCCTCAAGACTCATGGTCGCAATCGGGCGCGCATCAAGGCGCTTGAGCGAAATCTGGTCGCCCGTGACCTCGCAATAGCCAAACTCGCCCTCTCCGATACGGCGCAAAGCAGCGTCAATCTTGGACACAAGCTTGCGCTGGCGGTCGCGGGTGCGCAGCTCTAGCGCGCGGTCGGTTTCCTCGGAGGCGCGGTCTGCCGCATCAGGAATGTTGCGCGTGCTCTCTTGCAGCCCTTCAATCGTATCGCGACTGCCTTCCAGCAATTCCTCGCGCCACGTGATCAGTTTTCTGCGAAAATACTCGAGCTGACGCTCGTTCATAAAAGGTTCGTCCTCAGCCGGACGATAATCATCGGGCAGAAAAAATTCTGCTTTCATTTCCTTTACCCCTACGTTTGAGCGAGTCAATGACACGGGTTACACTCCTACACTGCGCGCTTCTTCTGCGCCGCTCTTACCCCTAAGGAAGCTGATTGTCACTACCCCATAACATCAGATTGCGGTGAAATTGCGTCTCGGCTAGTTTGCCCTGGAAATCAACAATCAAGAAGGCAGTGCGCAGATGAGATTTGAAGGAACCAAGGCCTACATCGCCACCGAAGACCTCAAGACAGCCGTCAATGCCGCCGTCACGCTGGAGCGCCCGCTCCTTGTCAAAGGCGAGCCAGGCACAGGAAAAACAGAGCTTGCCCGTCAGGTGGCCAGTGCTCTGGGCCTCAGGATGATCGAGTGGAACATCAAATCCACCACCAAAGCCCAGCAAGGCCTCTATGAGTATGACGCCGTCAGCCGCCTGCGCGACAGCCAGCTTGGCGAGGCGCGCGTGCATGACGTTAAAAACTATATCAAAAAAGGCAAGCTTTGGGAGGCCTTCACCTCAGACGAGCGGGTCGTGCTCTTGATCGACGAAGTCGACAAAGCCGACATCGAATTCCCCAACGATCTCTTGCAAGAGCTCGACCGCATGGAGTTCCACGTCTATGAAACAGGCGAGACGATCCGCGCCCAAAACCGCCCCGTGATCATCATCACCTCCAACAATGAAAAAGAGCTGCCCGACGCCTTCCTGCGCCGCTGCTTTTTTCACTACATCCGCTTCCCCGATATGGACACCATGCGCCAGATCGTGGCGGTGCATCACCCCGCCATCAAAGAACAGCTGCTCACAACGGCCCTCACACAGTTCTATGACATCCGCGATCAATCGGGCCTCAAGAAAAAACCGTCCACCTCCGAGGTGCTCGACTGGCTCAAGCTTCTGCTCGCAGAAGACCTCACCCCCGAAGACCTCAAACGCGACGCAGCCAACGCTTTGCCCAAGCTGCACGGCGCCCTCCTCAAAAACGAGCAAGACGTTCATCTCTTCGAGCGCCTCGCCTTCATGGCCCGCCAGAAGCGTTAATCTGCCTTCGCACTTTCTTTTTGCCTCAAATATCCCGGGGGGATGAGACAAAAGCCGTCAGGCTTTTGTCTCTGGGGGGCTGGCCCCCCAGCGGGTCGGCGAAAGCCGAAACACCTCGCCCGAGACAGCAAAACGCCCGCGCAAATGACGCGGGCGTTTTTATTTTCAAATCGGCCAAATAAATCCGGTGCGCAGCTTTTACGCGCCCGTAACCTTCACCGATGTATTCTCTTCAAGCGTCACAGTGCCCTGTTTGCGAATGTGGTTTTCCACCACATCCCAAATCTGCGGTCCTTCGGTGCCTTCGTTGACGCTGGCCCAGCCCGCGACAACATAGTTTTTCGCAGGGTCAATCGCTTCGCCTGTCTTAAGCAGCGTCATATCCGAAATCCGCTCGCCCTGCGGCTTGCTCACGTCGATCTTGTAGCCCATGCCGCCGATGCGGACCATGTCCCCGCCCTGTTGGTAATAGGGATCAGGGTTAAAGAGGTTGTCGCCCACATCTTCAAGGATCACTTTGATAAACTCACCGGTCATCTCGGAGCGATAAGCCTCGCCGTAAGTCATTGAAGTTACGTTCCAAATGTCTTCTCGCGTGATCTCCTGACCCGGCAAGATGCTCGGTCCCCAACGCACGCCAGGGCTCATGGCGATGTCGGCTTCGCGCTCCGACATCAACGCATTGCAGATCAGATCATCCCAAGAGCCGTTGAAGTTCCCGCGACGGTAAAGCAGCGTGTCGGTCGTGCCGATCACTTCTTTGAGCTGGTCCTCATAAGGCGCACGCTGCGCATCAATCAGCGCCGCAACCTCTTGATCTGGCGTGATAACATCCGAGAAAATCGGGATCAGCTTGTGGCGGATGCCCTTCATCTCGCCGTCGCGCACATCCAGATCAACACGGCTGACAAACTTGCCGTTTGAGCCTGAGGCGATGATATGTGTCTTGCCCACAAGCACAGGCTCGGGCAGCGCGTCATGGGTGTGGCCGGAGAGGATCACATCAATGCCTTCAACATTGCCCGCCATCTTCTTGTCCACATCAAAGCCGTTGTGGCTCAAGACAACAACAAGCTCGGCGCCTTGGTCGCGCACTTCCTGCACCATGGCCGCCATATTATCTTCGCGGATCCCGAAAGAATACTCAGGGAACATCCAGCGCGGGTTGGCAATTGGCATATAAGGAAAGGCCTGCCCGATCACAGCGATCTTCACACCACCGCGTTCAAAGAACTTATAGGGCTTGAACAGCTCGGCTGGCTCGTCCCATTCGGCGTCAAAAATGTTCTGGCCAAGGGAGGTAAACGGCAGACTGGACACAAGCTCGTTCACGCGTTCGGAGCCGAGCGTAAACTCCCAGTGGAAGGTCATCGCATCCGGCTTGAGCGCGTTCATAACATTGACCATATCCTGCCCTTCGGTCTGATAGCAGGTGTAGGAGCCGTGCCATGTGTCACCGCCGTCCAGCAGCAGCGCATCAGGGCGATCAGCACGGATCGAGTTGATCACAGTGGCAACGCGATCAAGCCCCCCCACGCGGCCATATTGCTGCGCCAATGAGGTGAAGTCATTGTAGCTCAAGGCGTAGGCCGAGGGGCTCCCGTCGGCAATCCCGTAGAGCTTGCGGAAGTCAGCGCCCGTGATATGCGGCACATGGCCGTTGTTGACGCCCACACCGATGTTGACTTCTGGCTCGCGGAAGAAGATCGGCTTCATCTGCGCGTGAATGTCGGTCACGTGAATGAGGCTGACATTGCCATAGGTTTCAAACTCCAGCAGCTGGTCCTGCGTCAGCGCCTGCTGCGCCGCCAGACGGGCCCAATTGCCAAACCCGCTTGCGCCATAAAGCGCTGATGCGGCCATAGAAACTTGGAGAAAATCGCGGCGTGAAATCATGGCGGGAGAACCTTCCTTCGGGCATTGGCGGCAACATATGCACAAAACCTAATGCGTTCTGACAAAAAGAAACCCGCACCTCAGATGAGATGCGGGCTTCGGGTGTTTTAGTTACGGACAGATGGGCCTTCGATAGAAAGACCATTGCCGCGGCTTGCGACATAAAGCTCAAGGGCCACAAACTCTGGGCCACCCGGGCTGAATGTCTCGGCACGTGTATCGCGAACACAGCCTTTAAAGCGGCTGTGCGTGCCGTTCAGCTTGGCGTTTTTCAAGCGGTATGTCGGGAAACCGTTGATCTGGCCTTGGCTCAAATGGTCCGCGCGGATCATGTTGCCATAGTTGTCTTCGTGGCAGTTGGCGCAAGAGAGCTCGAGCTGGCCATAACGGGTGTAGTAAATCTCTTTACCTTTTTCCCATGTCGCTTTTGCCGGACCGTCGATGGCCACATTGACAGGCATTCCGCGAGAGACCGATGCGAGCAGTGCTTCCATCGGAATAGAGCCGCCTTTGTCTGTCTTCCAAGGCTCAGCGCCCATGCGGTTTTCACGACAATCATTGACTTGCATCTGGATTGTGCGCACTTCGCCAGCGGCCTCGTTCCACTTCGGATAAACAGCCTTAACGCCTGCCATCGCTTCAGCTTCGCCGTGACAGCTTGCGCAAGACTTGCCTTCGCTGCCTTCGACCGCGTTCCACATTTCGATACCCTGCTCGACAAAGATCATGCCGGGGTTGTCAAAATCGTCCATTTCCATGGCCTGCGTTTCGTCGGAACGAAAGTGCCAGCCAGACATCACTTCATCAAGAACGTCTGACAGGTGCTCAGGTGCTGGGGCTTTTGTGGTGATGGCAATATCGCCATTGATCACCAGCGTGTCATCGTCGGGGTCAGCCATGCCAAATGTTGGCAAAGCCAGCGCAACCGCGCCGATGAGGGACAT